>JAAYCM010000065.1 GCA_012729765.1 Chloroflexota bacterium
CATAAGGCGCGGAGTCGCCCAGTACAAGGCAGAAGTGAGCATCATGCTTAAGCAACCGGTATGTCTCTTTGAGCGTTTGAAATATGCCATTAAAATACAGAGCAGTCATCAAATCGTAGTCCTTCTTCCCTCCTTTTTGTAACCTCACTTTAGCTAATTCGAGGACTGCTTTTTGGACTGTAAGGTACACTTCGGGAGCAAGATCTTGTATCTCCTCATTCAACGCTGATTCAATTTCATAATCGCGCCGTGTAACTTGAGTAGTGGCGGCAACCATTAGCCTATCACGAAATTTTTCTGTTATGTCTCCCCAACTGTCGGCTATACCCCAAAAGTAGGTTTCCAAGCGTGTTCGATCGGCGTAATCGTAGTTGTTCAGGTAGGGTGGCGAGGTAAGTGCAAGCTGGAAGTGAGCGTCTGGCAAGGGCTGCTGCAACCGAGAGTCCCCTAGGACATTGTAAGTTTCACACTCGTGAGCTAACTCTGCAACTGAGAGCAAATCCTTATACATTTGCCATACAGTATTTGAGAATACCGCAAAGGCATCTTTAGCTGGCTTTTCCCCGTTGTTCTTTCGAGGGGAAATATATGGCCACCCGGTACCTGCGGCAGCTGCGCCTCGCAAAGTGTCTGTCAGCCCCAACTTGAGTAAGTTACTAAGGTGCTGGTCATCGACAGACGCTACTAGCTTGCGTAACAGATAAAGTACTTTTAAATCAAGCGGATGATAACATTTGTAAACAAGCTCAGGAAACACATCTTGTATATCGACATCACCGCGTGTTTGCTCAACAGCTTCCTTAGCGCGCTGAAGAAAATCTATGATCTCCTGCCGGAGTCGCTCGTAATCGAACTCCCAATAAAGTTTTACTGCTGCGACCCAATGGACAAACGAGTGGGCTTCTACTCCGTATGAGTTTATCCCATGTTGCTTTGCACAAATCAAAGTTGTACCTGTGCCAGAAAAAGGATCGTATACCCAATCACTTCCAGATACATTGAACAGATCTAGGCTTTCCCGAACGAATTTGTAGGAGTAGCCTGCTGGGTAACGAAACCAGCCATATATGGGGGCCCGCTGGCTATCTTTAAAGGTCCCGATCTCGCGACCGAAGTAGTATTGCTGACTACTACTGTTAGAATCGCCGAACGGTAGTGAGAGTTGCCTAGAATCTGTCAACTTGTTCTCCTACTCTGTTTCATGTAGGCAGTGTAAAACAACCGTGCTAATTTCGCAAAAAGCTTTGTGAGTGTATAAGTTGTCTGCACGAGGTTTTACTACACTAACTTGCCCCCAATAACCGCTCCAGGTTGCAAATAGGCTTGAGCCATCTGCTCCCTTCCCCCTCGCCCTTGACGCCGTTCGCCGACCACGACTATAATGCTGAGTATGCCAGGGGTGACTAGCTCAATTGGTTAGAGCGCTTCCCTTACAAGGAAGAGGTTAGGGGTTCGAGTCCCTTGTCACCCATCCCAGCCCTGCCGCCCGGCGGGGTTTCTTGATCCCGCCGATCAGTGGCCAATCCCCCGCCGGCTTGTTAGAATCCGGTCGCCCAAACTACAATAGAAGCTGCCCCGTGCGTCGTGGCACCTTACGCACTTTCAAAGAACTGGAGTTTAAGTCGAATGGACGATTTTCTGTTTCGCGGCGACCTCGCTGATCTGGACCCCGATGTCGCGGCGCTTGTGGCCCTGGAAGAAATCCGGCAGGCCAAACGCCTGATCCTGATCCCCTCGGAATCCTCGGTACCCGCCTCGGTCCGGCAGGCGGTCGGCTCGGCCTTCCACAACATCTACGCCGAAGGCTACCCCACCGCCGAGTGGCGCGATTTCGAGCTGGAAGACATCCTGGCGGTCGATGTGCGCCTGGCCGAATACCGGCGCTATTCCGATGCCCGCTACTACAAGGGCACCGAGTTTGCCGACATCGTCGAGAGCCTGGCCCGCCGCCGTGCTGCCGAGCTGTTCGCCACCGAGCGCGTCGGCGCGGACCGGCTGTGGGTCAACGTCCAGCCGCTCAGCGGTGCCCCGGCCAACAACGCCGTCTACAGCGCCCTGCTCCAGCCCGGCGATACGATCATGGGCCTCGACCTGCTGCACGGCGGCCACCTCACGCACGGCAGCCCGGTCAACCGCAGCGGCATCCTCTATAACATCGTCAGCTACAGCGTCGATCCCGACACCGAGCTGCTCAACTACGACACCATCCGCCAGCAGGCCCTGGAAGCGCGCCCGAAGATCATCGTCGCGGGCTTCACGTCCTATCCCTATGCGCCTGACTGGGCGAAATTCCGCGCCATCGCGGACGAAGTCGGCGCGCTGCTGCTGGCCGATGTCTCGCACGTCTCCGGCCTGATCGTCGCGGGCGTGTTCCCGACCCCGGTCGGCATCGCGGATGTGATCAGCTTCACCACCCACAAGACGATGGCCGGGCCGCGCGGCGCGGTCCTGATGACGACCGATCCCAAGCTGGGCAAGCAGTTGGATCGCGCGGTCTTCCCCGGCGAGCAGGGTGGCCCGCATGTCAATGCCATCGCGGGGATGGCGGTCGCCTTCAAGCTGGCCGCCACCGAGCAGTTTCACGCGCTCCAGCGCCAGACCGTGCGCAACGCCCAGCAGCTCGCCACAAGCCTTGCCGCGCGCGGAATCCGCATCCCGCACGGCGGCACGGATACGCATCTGCTCGTCGCGGACTGCAAATCGGTCACGGCGGAAGACGGCACACCGCTCAGCGGCGATCTGGCCGCGCGCATCCTCGATCTGGCCGGGATCGTCTGCAACCGCAACACCATCCCCGGCGATACGTCGGCCTTCCGCGCGACCGGCCTGCGCTTCGGCACGCCCTGGATCACCCAGCGCGGCTTCCGCGAGCCGGATGTCGAGCGGCTGGCGAACATCATCGCCGATGTGCTGCTGGCCTGCCGCCCCTATAGCTATCTGGGCAGCGGCGGCAAGGAAACGCTGCGCGCCAAGCTGGACTACGACACCCTGGCCGCCGCCCGCCGTGAAGTCGATCATCTCGCCACCGTTGCCGGGCTGGACTACGACCTGCCCGATCTGGCGCGCTATCCCAAAGAAGCCGAAGCCGCTGCCGAGCATTTCCGCGTCCCGCCCGCCGACTCGGCGCTGCCCCAGGATGGCTGGCGCACGCTCGATATCTACGGCCCGCAGGCGCGCGAGTTTCTGCACTTCGCGCTGACCAGCGACGTGCTCTCGCTGGAGACGGGCGAATACCAGCCCACCTGGGCGCTGTGGCCCGATGGCACGCCGATCACCTACGGCGTCGTCCACCGCCTGCACACCGGCACCTACCTGCTGCACGTCCCGCGCCAGGCAGCCCAGCTTGCGATGTGGCTCCAGGCGCTCTCGGATGGCTTCGTGATCTTCGACCCGACCGATATCTATGGTCGCATGCCCGGCCCGGTCAGCGTCGGGCTTTCCGCCGACGCGCCAGACCTGAACGCCTATGCCCTCGACTTCGACGAGGATTGGGCCGACGACGACACCGGCTACCAGCCCGCCAAAGCCTATTTTGTCGGCGGCTATGGGCCAAACTACACCGGGCCGCGCCCGGAGCCGCTGCCGTCCTTTGGCTGGACCGAGCCGGAAGACCCGCCGCTGAAAACCACCACGCTCCACAGCCTGCACCGTGAGCTGGGCGCGAAGATGGTGCCCTTTGCCGGGTACGATATGCCGGTCTGGTACACCTCGGTCGGCGCGGAGCACAACGCCACGCGCACCGGTGCGGGCCTGTTCGATGTTTCGCACATGGGCGTGTTCGAGTTCAGCGGCAGCGGGGCCGAAGCGTTCCTCAACGCCCTGACCGCCAACGATGTTTCGGTCCTCGAAGTCGGCAGCGCGCACTACAGCTATCTGCTCGGCGTGGACGGCATCCCGATCGACGACATCTTCATCTACCGCCTCGCGCCCGATTACTTCATCATGGTCGTCAACGCGTCCAACAACGACAAAGACTGGGCCTGGATTCAGGGCCTCAAGGAAGGCGAGTATCAGGCCGACGCCGACTATCCCGGCACCCGTCTGCCGGGCCGCCGCGATTTCACCCTGCGCGATTTGCGTGATCCGGCTCTGGGCGACGAGCGCCGCGTCGATATCGCGCTGCAAGGTCCGGCCAGCCGCGATATCCTGCTCAGCCTGCACGGCAGCCCTGAGGACAAGGCGCGCGTCAAGGCCCTGCCCTGGGCCGGCGTGACCCGCGCCAATCTCGGCGGCTACGATCTGATCGTGGCACGCACCGGCTACACCGGCGAGCGGGTCGCCTACGAGTTGTTCATCGACCCCGATCAGGCCCCGGCCCTGTTCAAGGATCTGGTCGAGAGCGGCGCGACGCCGATCGGCCTGGCCGCGCGCGACAGCCTGCGCACCGAGGCGGGCCTGCCGCTCTACGGTCACGAGCTGGCCGGCGATCTCAACCTCAACCCGGCGGATGCGGGCTTCGGCAGCTTCGTCAAGCTGTGGAAGCCGTTCTTCATCGGCAAGGATGCCTTCATCGCCCACGAGCGCGAGCGCGACGCCGTGGTCACGCGCTTCCGGCTCGACAGCAAGGGCGTGCGCCAGCCGCACCCCGGCGATCCGATTGTGGATGCGCGCGGGCGCGTGATCGGCACGGTCACATCGTGCAGCATCGACCAGGAAGGCTACTCGCTCGGCCAGGCGTACCTCAAGCTCTCGCACGCCGAAGAAGGCACGCCGGTGCTGGTCTACAGCGCCGCCGACAAGTCGAAGCTCGATAAGCCGCTCGGCGCGCTGCGCATCGGGGACCGGACGGTCGTACCCAATGCGGCCACCGTGCTCAGCCGCTTCCCGAAGCGCAAGAAGTAATCGCCGCTCTGGACCATCGTTGAGAACACTCTCGCCCCCGGCCATCCTATCTGCGATCGGGGGCGACGTTTATCTCCCGCGGGCGCGTTCACGGCGTCCGCGCCGCCGCAAAGGATGCTTTGAAATGTCCGATCTCATTGGCCCGATCTTCATGCGCCAGACGCAATACGATCAGCAGCCGGACTCGGCCCAGTCGCAAGGGCTGCCCCAGCCGCCGGTCGAGCTGCCCTACGACATCACGCAGCGCCCCGTCGAGCTGCCCGCGCCCGAATCGCTGGCCGTGCCGCCCGTCGATCTGCGCGAACTGATCGAGCAGCGTGCCACCCTGCGCCGCTATGCCGACGCGCCGCTGTCCCTGGCCGAGCTGTCTTACCTGCTGTGGTGCACCCAGGGGATCAAGCCCGGCAGCCGCGCCGAGCGCACCAGCCGCACCGTGCCATCCGCCGGGGCGCGCCACGCCTTCGAGACGCTCGTCCTCGCCAACCGCGTCACCGATCTCGCGCCCGGCCTCTATCGCTTCGTCGCCAGCCTGCACCAGCTTGTCGCGCAGACGCTGGACGCCGACATCGCGGCAGACATCACCCACGCCTGCCTCGATCAGGCGCAGATCGCGCACAGCGCCGTCACCCTGATCTGGGTCGCCGTCGCCGAGCGCATGGTCTACCGCTACAGCCAGCGCGGCTACCGCTACCTGCATCTCGATGCGGGCCACGTCTGCCAGAATCTCTATCTCGCCGCCGAGTCAATCGGCTGTGGGGTGTGCGCGATCGCCGCCTTCGACGATCAGGCGCTCAACGATGCGCTGGCGCTGGATGGGGAATCACAGTTCGCGATCTACCTGGGGACGGTCGGCAAACGTCCCTAGTACTACAGCCGCACTTGGGAGTCTGTGTTGAGTTCGGGCCTTAAGCGAAGTGCTCTGAAGATCTAGCTACGGCTCATCCTTTCGGGTGGATGTGGTTGGCGCGATGGTTGGAGCATCGGCTAGGCTTAGGCTGGGGTTAGAGTAAGAATACCTAACTTCACCAGCCGGGCATGTGCGTTACTCAGGCAGGCTGTCCAGTGCCTGCTTGAGACTCTGGCGGTATGCCTGGAACGCAGCGCGTCCCGCCGGGGTAAGATGGGCCATACTGTTGGGCCGCTTGCCCTTGTACCCCTTCTCGATTTCGATATACCCCGCTTCTTCCAGTTTGTTCAGGTGGGCGCCGAGATTCCCCCACGTCAGGCCGGTTTCGCTCATTAGGTAGGCATAATCACCTGCCTCGACCACGTACAGGAACGCCATTAGCATCAGCCGCGCAGGTTCGTGGATCGTCCGATCCAGATCGTTGAGCGACTGGATATAACTCTCATTGGGCATAACGCTCCTCCCCTATGGCGGGTATGGGGTGCCTGTGCGTCCAGCGAACGAGGGTAACCGTCCCCATGATCAGAATGAAGGCGACCGCGGCTGCAGCTGCAGCGATACCGGCGTCGAACTCCTCAATGACATACAGCATGATCCCGCCGATTCCCACCGCGTATAGGATACCGATCAGGTACATGCGATGATAATCCAGGATATAGGCCGTCAGACCAAAGAACAGCAGAATACTGGCCGTCATCACAATCGGACTGGCCACACGCGCCAGGGCGACCTCCGAGCGTGACCCATCAAACCCGTGCCCCTGGAAGCCGACCGTCAGTAAGGCCAGCAAGACGGTGACTCCCATGCTCACAAAGGCTACAATATTCGCTTTGTTGCGACGGGCCTTAGCTCGCGGACCAGGTCGAATGCGGCCCAACCGAGGCACGATGATTATCCGCTGAAGCCCAAGGAAAACCAGCAAGAAGGGAACCGCTAGCGCGAAATAGACCACCAACGGCCACGGAGCCGGCAGGTCGGTCCGTAGCACGACAGCCGCCATAGATGAAGCGAACAGAATGGCGCCGAGGAGAAGATCTGTCAGCCCACTTTCAGCATAGCGTGTCCATGTCCGGCGCTCAATTTGGTCGAGATCAGGTATCGGGATCATCTTGATCACTCCTTACTATAGAATACTCTGTTATACACTGTACTCTGCAACACAGAGCATCCTATCGTTATTATAGATCGGTTTTAGACGATGTCAACCGGGTTTGCGCGGTTACCAATCCTGTCCTCGGCGGTATGACCAGCTTTGCCCTCTGTACCTTCCACCTGGCTAAGTACGGCTGTAGTACTAGCCCAACCGGGGATCACATCTCACCGGGTGTTCTGTAGAGGTAGGGCTTGCCCTACCCATTTTCATTCGTCCGGCACATTCAAAAACGGGCGACGCAAGCATCGCTCCTACAAGTACTTCTTTGCCTGCGCCAGTGCGGGTTGGGGGGCCGCTACCCTGGCCGCCCCGACTCCGCCACCGCGTGTGCCTCGATCACGCCATCCGGCCCGGCTGCAACGTGCTGCTCGCACGCCAGGCAGCGCCATCCGCCCGCCACCGGGATCAGATCGACCGCGCCGCAGTGCGGGCAGCGCCACACCTCGGCCAGATCGCGCGGGCCAGAGGGCGGCGCATGGCCGGGCTTGTACGCCCACACGATCCGGTAATCGACCTGCCACGCGTCGATCACGACCCGGTCCAACCCCAGATCGTCGCGCAGCAGCCGCGCCAGGTCGTCGTGACGAAAGGTGCGCCCCGGCATCAGCTTCGCGTCGATGCCCTGGCGGTTGGTCAACACCAGCAGTCCGCCCGGCCTCAGCACGCGCACCAGCTCCGGCAGCACGGCGCGCGGCTCCATCATAAATTCGAGCGCTTCCAGGCAGGTTACGAGATCGAAGGTGTCATCGGGGAATGGCAGATATTCGGCGGCATGGTGCAGCAGCGTGACGCGCGCCCCGAACGGCGCGAGCTTCTCCGCCGCCCCCGCCAGCATCTTCCGGCTGAGGTCGAGCGCGATCACCCGCCCCTGGAAGCGCGGCTGCTCCAGCAGTGCCAGCGGCAGGCGTCCCGTCCCGGTGGCAACATCCAGCACCAGCGGCGCGGCCACGTGCGGCAGCCGGTCGAGCACGGGATGCGCCAGGAAATAGTGTTCCAGCTCCGGCTCGTACTGCTTGATATTGTCGTAGCGCCCGGCGTACAGGTCGTACAGCCAGATCACGGCCCCGCGCCCCAGGTAGATGCCCTCGGTTATGAACAGCAGCCACCACAGCACCCCGGCGATCAGCGCCAGCGCCGCCACCCCTACCGCGATCCAGATCATACGCCCCCTGCTGCTACAACCATAGATCACCCCCATCCTAAATCCTTCCCCCAAAATGAGGGAAGGACTTCACGTATCGCTCCCCTTCCCTCCGTGAAATGCGGGGGAAGGGGTTGGGGGATGGGGGGGTAAAAACTGTCTGATAATCTCTAACTCGCCGCCGCGACGTTCAGCCCCTCGCTCGTCTGCACCGAGCCATCCGGCATCGTCGCCCGCCCGTGAATGGTGCCCAGGACCCCGGCGGGCACGTTCCAGGTGATCACCGCCCCGTCTGCCGCGTTCAGGTCGCTGCCGATAGTCTGCGCCTCGCCGCCG
Source organism: Chloroflexota bacterium (assembly GCA_012729765.1). Taxonomy (GTDB): domain Bacteria; phylum Chloroflexota; class Anaerolineae; order Aggregatilineales; family Aggregatilineaceae; genus JAAYCM01. Next base: position 8,380 of record JAAYCM010000065.1, read on the forward strand.
GTGGGCGTCAGCGTGAAGTCGATGCGGGTCGCCCCTGGCGGCGCGTCGTCCCAGCGCAGCGTGACGGTGGTGTTGGGCGTCAGGATAATCCAGTTGGCGTTGACGGCGGCATACGGCGCGATCGCCAGCACATTCGGCTGGCCGCCCGCCGGCACGAAATTCGGATCGAAGCGGATGGTAAACGCGCTGCTGCTGGCCTGGCTCACATCATTGGCCGCGATCGCCTGAAAAGTATAGCTGCCCGCCGCCGGAAAGTCATAATCGACAAACGCCCCGTCGAACGGGTCCTCGTCCGTCCCGATGGCAATCGCCGCGCCGCCCGCCGGATCGTTCACATAGAACGTCACCACGTCGGCATCGAGCACTTCCCCGGCATCCACCCGCACCGTGTCGGAATACGTCACAGCCCGGCTGCTGGCGTCCAGCCAGAACGGCTGCACGGTCAGCCCTTGCCGGAAGATCGGCAGATTCGGATTGGGCGTCGCGGCTGCCGTGACAGGCGGGGCCGCTGTAGGAGCCGGGGGCAGCGCCGGGACGTACAGCCGCTGCCCGACATAGATCAGCGATGGATTCGCCAGGCAGTTTGCCGCCGCCAGATTCTCGGTGGTTGTGCCGGTCCGCTGCGCGATCAGGCTGACCGTATCGCCCGGCACGACCGTATACAGCGGCCACGTCGTCTGCGGCACACAGTTGACCACCGTCGGCGGGGCCAGCGTGCGCGGCACCGCTACATCGGTCGGCGCCGGTGTGGGCGAGAGCACGATCACTTCGCCCGGTGTCACGGTCAGTGCGTCGGGGGTTGCCGTCACGACCAGCGGCGTCGCGGTGATATTCGGTGTCGGCGTCGGATCGTCGTTTGTGCCCAGGCTGCACGCCAGCGCCGCCAGCACCAGCACGCCGAACACCAATCCCACGCGCCAGCCCTGCCCCGGCCAGGAAGCCTCACTTGTGTTCTGCATGGTCCTCTCCTGCCTACCGACCGCTGCTCCTTTTCAGGTTTTAAGCCGATCCCCGGCCAGCGCCAAGATCGCCCCCGTCTCCGCGCCAGCAAAAAACCCGGCAGCAGGTTGGATGCGCCGGGTTCCGGTGATTGCTTGGCGGCAGACGGTGGTTAGGGGCCGTACTGATCAGACCCCCTCACCCCGGCGCGGTACGCCACCCCTTCCCTCCGTGAAACGTGGCTGAGGGGGCGACAGTAGAAAAAAGAAGGGAACATCTGGCATACTTGTGGGTGTGAAACCAGACAAGGAGACACCAGATGAACCCTAAGAAACTATACCAGTGGGTGAAGC
>JAAYCM010000066.1 GCA_012729765.1 Chloroflexota bacterium
CTTCCAGGTCAGGATAGTTCTCGGCGGCGGCAGCGATCTGGCTGTCCATCGCCTCGCGCCAGGGTTCGGCGCGGTTGGCCTGCGACATCCCGATCACGTATGAGTCCTTAAGCTCCGGCACCGGGCAGCCCGGCGGCAGCGGCCCCTCGGCGCGCGCATCTTCGCGGATCGTCCCGCCGCCGAGCATCTCCTCGGTGTAGGGCTGCCACCCGCCGTCATCCTGAGCAACACTCCTCTGTGCCGTGGTTTGTGGCAGCAGCGTCACCGCCACCAGGACGAAAAGCAAGCCGAGCAACTTCATGGGTTTCATACATTTCGCTCCTAAAAACTAGTTATGCGAATGAGAAATGGCATGAACAGCGGTCTTGCTGTGACTTACGCTCCTTTCTCAGGCTTAGTCGATATCTCGTGGGCGGAAGCGCTGTAAGGCGACCGCGCCCACGACCAGGAGTCCTTTCACCACAAGCTGCGTGTTACTGTCGACATTGTTGAGGCTGAGCATGTTGTCGAGAATGCCGAGGATGAACGCCCCCGCGATGGCCCCGGCGACCGTCCCCTTGCCACCCATCAGGCTCGCCCCGCCGATGACCACTGCCGCGATCGCGTTCAGCTCGTAGCCGACCGCCTCATTGGGGCTGCCCTGGTTGAGCTGGGCCGCGTGGACGATGCCCGCCATCGCCGCAAAGAAGCTGCACAGCATGAACGCCAGAATCTTGATGCGTGTCACCGAGATACCGGAGAGGCGCGAGGCCGTTTCGTTGCCGCCGATGGCGTAGAGGTGCCGCCCGAACGAGGTATAGCGCAGCACGAGCGCCATCACGATCCCCGCGCCGAGCATGATCAGCGCCGGCACCGGAATGATGTTGTTGTAGATGCGCTCGCTCAGAATCTCGAAGGACGGGTCGGCCCCCCCGGCGCGGTACGAGATCGGGACGGCGATATTGTCCGACCAGATATGCGCCAGGCCGCGCGCGATGCTCAGCATCGCCAGGGTGGTCACAAACGAGGGTATCTTGAAGCGCTCCGAGGTCCAGCCGTTCCACCAGCCGATGAGCAGGCCCATGATCAGGATCGTGATGATCGCCGGCACGGAGTCCATCGGCGACACCTGCACGCTGCCAATCAGGGGCAGATCGAGCCAGCCTTCGCGCATCAGCAGGTAGGCCGTACCGGTCGCGGTCAGCGCCACCACCGATCCAACCGACAGGTCGATCCCGGCGATCAGAATCACGAGCAGCTGCCCGGTCGCCAGAATCCCGGTTTCGGAAACGTCGCGCGCCACGTTGCTCAGGTTGCGCTGGCTCAGAAAGATATTGGCGTCGTTGCGCACCGGCGAATATGCGACGGCCAGAATGAAGACGATAATCAGCCCAAAAAAGCTCTGAAACTGAAACAGGTAGCCAAGCGCTCGCCGCAAAATCTGCCGGGTAGAGGTGGCCGTGCTCGAACGCGCTGACGTGCTGGTTACGGTTCCCATAGGTGCTCCTGCCTGCTGCTCAATCGGTACTGGCGCTAATCTGATCTTCAAACTGCGTGGCGGCTTCCATGATCGCGGCCTGGTCGAACGCGCCGCGCGCGAATTCGCCGGTGATGCGGCCATTGCACAGCACATAGATACGGTCGCACACCGCCAGCAACTCCGGTAGCTCGCTCGATACCAGCAGAAAGCCGGTTCCCTGCCGGGCCAGCTCGCCGATCAGGTTATAGACCTCGGCTTTCGCGCCCACGTCGATCCCGCGCGTCGGCTCGTCGAGCAGGAACAGTTTGATATGCGCCAGCAGAAACTTGGCGATCACGACTTTTTGCTGGTTGCCGCCGCTCAGATTCGCCACCATCGTGCTGATGGTCGGCGTCTTGATGTTGAGGTCCTGCACGATGTCGGTAACGGCGTTGCGCTCGGCGCGCTGGTTGATGACGTTGAGGAAGTACAGGAACTGCTTCAGCGCGGCGAGCGTGGCATTCTCGGTAACGGTGCGCTCCAGGACCAGGCTCTGCCCCTTGCGGTCTTCCGCGACGAGGCCGATCCCGCGCTGAATCGCGGCCTTCGGTGATTTGATCCGAAGCGGCTTGCCCTCAAGGTAAATCGTGCCGCTGAGCTGGCTCTGCGGGTAGACGCCGAAGATCGCTTCGAGAAGCTGCGTGCGCCCGGCCCCCATCAGCCCGGCCAGCCCGACAATCTCGCCCTGGTGCACCTGGAGTGAGACGCTGTCCAGAATGTGGATGCGCCCCTGCCGCAGGGTCAAGTCTTCAACCTGGAGCACGACCGGGCCGGTTTCGACCGTTTCCTTCGGGTAGAGCACGTCGAGTTCGCGCCCGACCATCAGGTTGATCAGCTCGCGCCGCGTGATGTCGCGTGCCAGCGATGTGCCGACAACCTGGCCGTCGCGCAGCACCGAGATGCGGTCGGCAATCGAGAAGATTTCGTCCAGCCGGTGCGAGATGTAGATCACGGCGACATCGTGCGCGCGCAGGTTGCGCACCACCTGGAAGAGATATTCGACCTCGGTATCGCTCAGGGCTGAGGTCGGCTCGTCCATGATGATGATGCGCGAGTTGAGGTTGAGGGCTTTGGCGATCTCGACCAGCTGTCGCTGGCCGACGCGCAGGCGGTTGATCGGGCGGTTGGGGTCGATGTCCAGACCCAGGTCGGACATCAGTTTTTGCGCCTGCCGCCGCATACTGCTGCGATTGACGAGCGCGCGCAGGGTCTTGTGCTCGCGCCCCAGGAAGATATTCTCGTAGACGGTCAGCTCCGGGACCAGGTTTAGCTCCTGGTGGATCATGACGATGCCGGCGTCCTGCGCGTCGCGCGGGTTGTGGAATCTGACCTGATGGCCGTTGAGCACCAGCGCGCCCTCATAGTCGGTATACACGCCGCTCATGATGTTCATCAGTGTAGACTTGCCGGCACCGTTCTCGCCCACCAGCCCGTGCACTTCGTGGCTGTGCACATCGAAGGTGACGTCGTCCAGCGCGATCACGCCCGGAAAGCGCTTGGTGATGTGGCGCATACTCAGAATGACCGGCGTATCCGCCCCGTTGGGAGTCGCCCCGGCGGTAGGATGTTGTTCGGACAACTCAGCTTTTCTCCTGTCTGATAGCAGCCCCGCAAGACTCCCGCACCACCAGCCGCGTCTGGAGCACGACGGTGTGGAAGAACGCGTCCGGCTCGGTGGAACGGCGCAGCAGCAGGCGCACGGCTTCGCGGCCCAACTCGTAGGTCGGCTGGGCGACGGCGGTCAGCGGTGGGTACAACTGCCCGGACCAGGGCATATCGTCGAAGCCGACCAGCGCCACGTCGTGCGGGATACGCAGGCCCATCTCGTGCACGGCGCGCAGGCTGCCGAGCGTCATCAGGTTGTTGGCGACGAATACGGCTTCGGGGGGGTGGGGGGCGCTGAGCAGCTCGCGCATCAGGCGGTAGCCACTCTCGATCTTGTAATCGCCGGTGCGGATCAGCGTGCGATCCAGCGGCAGGCCCGCGCTCTCCAACGCCTGGCGATAGCCTTCGAAACGCTCTTGCCCGGTAGTGAGCTTGAGCGATCCGCTGATCGTGGCGATGCGGCGATAGCCGAGGTCGATCAGATGGCGCACGGCGGCGAACGCGCCGCCGACGTTATCCACGACAACCGCGTCTGCGTTCAGACTGCTGGTGCGCCGGTCCAGAAGCACGATCGGCATTCCGGCCCGGCTCATTTCCGCCAACTCCTGACTCTCGTCGGCGTGCGTGGGCGCGATAATCAGCCCGGCGACGCGCTCGGCCTGCATCACGCGCAGATACATGCTCTGCTTGGCCGGGTCCTCGTCGGAGTTGCACAGCACGACGCTCATACGCTGCTGGTAGGCCGCATCTTCGACCCCGCGCACGACCGAGATAAAGAATGGGTTTTCGATGTCGGAGATGATCAGGCCCAGCACATCGCTGGTCGTCCCACGCAGACGCCGTGCCGCCCGGTTAGGCTGGTAGCCCAACTGATGCATGGCCTCGATCACGCGCAGGCGCAGGTTCTCGTTGACGGTGGGGTTATTGTTCAGCACGCGCGAGACGGTCGCCCGCGAAACCTGGGCGTAATCCGCAACATCTTTGAGGGTAGGAGCCGGCATAACTAAAAACTCTCTGGACTAAGTACACCAAACGTCAGATTGATAAGGTGCGGGCAAGGAGAGAAGGTAGGTGACTCGGCCCTGGGCGGTAGAGCATCCCTGGCTGGGGCGGATGGGAGCGAGCGTGTGGTTGGATGTCCGGTCAGATAACGATTTCTCAAAAATGCACTGTATAACAGTCCGGTGATGTTGCCGCGCTCTCAATCAGGCTCGCAAACTGAGAAAACGATTTCTAATTCTCATTGTAGAACTGTTTTTGTTGGTGTCAAGCAAACAGTTGTTATAAGGAGCGGCCCGCCACCTGTCCTACCGCCAAACCCCCTGATCGGCCCATGCGCTGTTTCCCAAATGGATGTAGGGTACTAGTTCGACACACCCGTCCGCTCGGTTCCCGGAAGGCAATTTGCCGGAGGTGAGGATGAAAGCGAAAGTATGGACCGCAGGACTTATCGCGCTTGGCGTGGTGCTCGCCATGACCGCCCCGCTGGCGCTGGCGCAAACGGATCAGGCTGACGCGCTGGCCGGGACACAGTGGCAGCTTGTGTCCTATGGCGCACCCGGCGCAGAAACACCGGCGCTGCCCGGCAGCAGTGTGACGCTGGCGTTCGAGAGCGGCGGCGAGGTCACCGGGCACGGCGGCTGCAACGGCTACAGTGGCGGCTATGCCGTTGAGGACGTGACGCTGACTTTCAGCCAGGTCGTCAGCACGCTGATGGCCTGCGCCGATGCTGAGGTTAACCGCCAGGAGCAGGTGTACTTCGAGGCGCTGCAATCGGCCCAACGCTTTGAGCTGGTGGGGGATCAGCTCACGATCTGGTACGACGACGGCCAGCGGCTCAACTTCGTGCGCACGGACGCGCCCGGCGGTGGTCAGGTCGGGCAGCCGGTGGAGCCATTCGAAGATGTGGACAGCCCGGTCGGTCTGCTGGCCTCATACTACAACGCCATCAACCGCCAGGACTACCAGCGCGCCTATGGCTATTGGGAAACGCCCGCCGAGCCATTCGATCAGTTTGCCAGCGGGTTTGCCGATACGGTCAGCGCGCGGGTGATCATCGAGCCGCCGATGCGCTATGAGGGCGCGGCAGGCAGCCTGTATGCGTCGATTCCCACCGTGCTGATCGCGCAGCGGACCGACGGCACGCAGGCTACGTTTAGCGGCTGTTTTGTCGCGCGCCGCCCGAACCTGCGCCCGCCGGATATCTCAGCGGAGCAGGACGTCTGGCGGCTGTACAGCGCCGATCTCGTGGAAGTGCCGAATGATTCGGCCATTCCGCTGCTGCTGAGCCAGGCCTGCGCACAGTAAGCGCCTTACCCATTTGATCACAAACACATCAGGGGACTTGCCGTCCCCTGATGTCTGTTTCGCTACCGGTTCGTCTAAGGCTACTCGACGTGCAGTTCCGCCAGCTTCTCGCGCGCCAGAACCAGCGCCTCTTCGGGTGAGTTGCTCAGCAGCCCCCGGACGCCCCCATACTGCGCCTGTTCGATGGACTGGGCCGCCAGCGACGTCAGTGGGCCACTCCCGACGAAGATCGTGATCGGCGGGCGCACGATCCCGGCGGCTCGCCCGGCCCGGATGCCGCGCCCGGCTTCGGCCAGCGCCGTGACCAGCTTGGTAAAAGCAGTCGAGTCCTTCACCGTTTCTCTGAAGTCGATAATCAGCACTACATCGCCCTGAAGCTCCAGACGGAGGTGGGTAACTTCGGCAAACATAGCGGGTATATCATAGGTTGGTGAGAACGGCTCCGCTGCCGTCGCACGGATGATCGACTCGCCCGGCAGGCGCTCGACGGTCATAGTCATATTCTCTTCCCCCTGGACCCCTGGCCGCAGCCAGGCCCTTGCTCTACTTCCAAGATCTTACCTGGGGCGAATTAATTCCTCATCAATGTACCGTGAATATTCCATCAAATTTCCTGCGCGGTATTTACGATCTCACCAGATAAAGCACGGGACGGCGCGTTAGGACGCAGCCCGTTTGGTATCTGCATGGGTTTTATCGTACAATGTCGACAGATGTAACACTTCAAACTGAGGTGCAATCGCCCGGCTTTTCGAGCGAGTCCAGGTTGCCCGGTTTGAGCTATCCGGCACCGATCTGAAAGGAGGAGCCATCCCAGAGAAAGCGATCAACACAGCTTTGCGTGTTCAGAAGTTATTCTTAACTTACGTTTTGGCACGGCTTTACCCTGCGCGGCTATCTGTTGTGTTACAACGGCACATCGCCTGCGCGGTAAACCGTAACCGGCTTTTTCACAAGAGAGGCAGCAAAATGAAGAAAATCGTTCTCGTGTCTGTCGTGCTTGTCATGATGCTCGCCCTGGCTGTGCCGCTGGCGTCTACCGGCGCGCAGGATGAGCCGATCCAGATCGATGTCTGGATTTCCTTCCAGGACTACCGCCTGGACTGGGCGCAGGATGTGGCCGCCGAGTTCAACGAGCTGTACCCGCAGTATCAGGTTAATGTCACCGGCGGCTACAGCTATGAGACGATGTTCGCCCAGGTTGCAGTGGCGGCAGAGCAGGGCCAGCTCCCGGCCATCGTTCACTACTTCGAAGCGGCTACCCAGGACGCGCGCGACAGCGGGCTGTTCAAGTCGATCTCGGAAGCGATCGGCGACCGGACCGAGATCAACGGGCTGCCGATTGATTTCAGCGACTACGTCGCGCCGGTGGTGGCCTACTACACCGCCGATGGTGAGTTCACCTCGATGCCCTGGAATACCTCGTCGGCGATCATGTTCTCGAACATGAACTACCTGCGCGCTGCCGGGTTCGAAGAGCCGCCAGCGACCTGGGACGAGGTCGAGGCGGTCTGCGAAGCGGTCATGGCGCTCGACGATGCGCCGGAATACTGCTTCACCTTCCCCAATCACGGCTGGTTCTTTGAGCAGTGGCTCGCCCAGCAGGATGCCCTGTTTGTGAACAACGACAATGGCCGCAGTGACCGCGCCACCGAAGTCGCCTTCAACAGCGAAGCCGGTGTTGCGATCCTGGAGTGGCTGGACGATCTGTACAATAAGGGCTACCTGTACTACAGCGGCGCGCAGGGCGGCGAGTCCTGGTCCACCGTTGACCAGGCCTATTCGACCCAGCAGGTCGCGATGGCGGTCTACAGCAGCTCCGACACCACCCTCTACACCCAGATGGGCGAAGAAGGCGGCTTCGAGACGGTTGCCTCGTTCTACCCGTACAATGACGACACCGGCTGGACCGGCAACCTGATCGGCGGCGCGACGCTGTGGCTGGTGGACGGTCTCGAGCCTGAGGTCGAAGAAGGCGCCCTGACCTTCCTGCTCTACTTCACGAATACCGAGTGGGCCGCCGACTGGCACAAGGTCACCGGCTATATCGCCATCCGCAACAGCTCGAATGAGCTGCTGGAAGAAGAAGGCTACTTCGAGGAAAATCCGAATCAGACCGTTGCCGCCGCGCAGCTCGATCAGAGCACGCTGACGCCTGCGACCAGCGGCGCGCTGGTTGGCGGTTTCCCGTCGATCCGTAATGAAGTGACCGCCGCGATTGACCGCGTGCTGCTGACCGACGAAGACCCGGCGGCAGTTCTGAACGCGGCTGCCGAGGCGTCGAACGTGATCATCGAAGAGTACAATTTGCTGAACGCGCCGTAAGCCGGTGCGGTTAAATCGTTGACGCCGGGGGCAGCGCACACACGGCGCTGCCCCCTTATCAGATTACTTTTTCCCAACTGAAAGAAAGAGTCATTTTATGATCGTTTCTCCAGTGATCCTGCTGCTGGTTGGGGCTGTCATCGGAGCTGCCGCCCTGGGCTATGTGTTCCGGCGCGCCGGGAGATGGCTGCTGCTGGGGCTGCCGCTGGGAGCAGTCGCGGGCGGCTTCGGCGCGATTCTGTTTGTGGCCCCCCTGGGCTACTGCACCTTCGAAACCGAGCGTGAGCAGCTTGATGCCATCTTCGGTTTTTTGCTGGTCGCTGCCGGCATCGCCCTGGTGGTGCTGCCGATCAGTTGGGTGGCGGGCCGGCTGCTGCGACACGAAAGCCTGGTGTCAACGACATCCCAGCCGACCCAGGGGACCTTCAAGCACTGGTGGATCGCCCTGCCACTGCTGGTGCCCACGCTGACCATCCTCGCCCTGTTCCTTTACTATCCCTCGGCGGAAACCCTGCGCCTCTCGACCATGCTCTCGCGGCTGGGTGCGCGGCGCGAGGTGTCGGTCTGCGTTGATAATTTCACGCGCCTGGTCGAGGACCCGGAATACCTGGATATTATCGGGCGCACGCTCTATATGTCGTTCTTCATCGTCGTGCTGAGCATGGGCCTTTCGCTGCTGATCGCCACGATGGCCTATCTCCCGCTGCGCGGCGCGTCGATCTACCGGATTCTGCTGGTGTGGCCCTATGCCATGTCTCCGGCGGTGGCAGGCATCATTTTCCTGCTGATGTTCAACCCGTCGGGTGGTATGGTCAACTATCTGAGCGGCAACTGGTTCGGAATCAAGCTCGGCTGGCTCAACGATCCCAAAGTCGCGCCCTGGACGATCATCCTCGCCAGCGTGTGGAAGTCGATGGGCTTCAATATCCTGTTTTATATTGCCGGGCTGCAAAATGTGCCCAAAGACCTGATCGAAGCGGGCGCAATCGACGGGGCGGGGGTGGTCCGGCGCTTCTGGCATATCGTCTGGCCGCTGCTCTCCCCGACGACCTTCTTCCTGATCGTGACCAACGTGACCTACGCGTTCTTCGAAACCTACGCCACGATCGATTACCTGACGCCCGGCGGCGGCCCGCTGCAATCGACCACCACCATGATGTACCGGGTCATCCAACTGGGCGTCTACAACAACGATATGGGCAAGGCAGCCGCGCAGTCGATTGTATTGTTTATGATGGTTATCGGCCTGACGCTCGTGCTGTTCCGGACTGGCGGACGCCAGGTTACCTACGGAGTCTAAGACGATGTCGAGTGTCTCACCGACCACCATTCACGGCCAGGCAGGCGTCGCCAGCCGTAACCGACCGCTGCGGACGCGGCTCCCCAAGCGCTGGTATGCCCATCTCATTCTGATCGGGGCCTGTCTCCTTTCCGGTATCCCGCTGTTCTACGCGCTGCTGGTGAGCACCCAGACCAACGCCGAGGTCTTTCGCTACCAGTTCACGCCCGGCTCTGGCCTGTTGGAAAACTGGGATGTGGTGTTTTACGAGCGCCACCTGCACACCTACATGATCAACAGCGTGATCATGACGCTCGGCATCACCATCATCAAGACGATCTTCTCGCTCCTCAGCGGCCTGGCCTTCGTCTACTTCCGGTTCCCCGGCAAGTGGATCGTGTTCGGCTTCGTGCTGATCACGCTCATGATGCCGACCGAGGTGCTGATCATCGCCCTGTTCCGCTTCATCAACGATCTGGAGTGGCAGAACACGTTCCTGGCGCTGATCGTGCCCTTCACGGCCAGCGCGACCGGCACGTTCCTGTTCCGCCAGCATTTCGCCAGTATCCCGCCCGAACTGTCAGAAGCGGCCCAGCTTGACGGCGCGAATCCACTCCAGTTCCTGTTCCGGGTGCTGGTGCCGATGAGCTGGAATACAATCGGGGCGCTGGCGGTGGTCCAGACGATCTATGCCTGGAATATGTACCTGTGGCCGAACATGATTATCTCCGATCCGAGTATGCAGACGATCCAGGTTGGGATCGGGACGCTGCGGCTGGGGGGTGGCTCGCTGCGCTTCGGCCCGCTGATGCTGGCCGCCGTGATCGTCAGCCTGCCGCCGGTGATCGTGTTCATCCTGCTGCAAAAGCAGTTCATGAGCGGCTTTACCCTCACGCGTGACAAGTAGGGCCGCCGCCTCTGACAAAAAACGCCGGAGTTGTCTCCGGCGTTGCTGTTTCTAGGGGCCGTGCTCGCGCGCCGTTAGGCAGACTGGCGCGGCATCAGCTTGCAGGCGATCTCCAGCACGCGCTTGGGGCCTTCGCTGCGCCCCTCGATCCGGTCGAGCAGGGTGGTCGCCAGCTTGTCGCCCAGCTCGCGCGTGAGCTGGGCGACCGTCGTCAGGTGCGGGCGGATGATCGACGCTTCGGGGATGTCGTCGAAGCCCATCACCGCCACGTCATCCGGGACGGTATACCCGGCGTCCTGCATTTCCAGGATGAAGCCGATCGCCATTAGGTCATTGACCGCGAAATACACCGGGGCCCAGCGCTCCTGGGCGAGCACTTTCCGGGCACAGCGCCGCCCGCTTTCTAGCGTGAAATCGCCGTCGAACAGGACGAAATCCGGCTCGACCGGCAGCCCGGCCTCTTCCATGGCGCGCAGATAGCCCCGCCAGCGGCGCGGCCCCGGCGGGAAGTCGTCCGGCACGCCCACGAAGCCCGCCTGCGCATAGCCGCGTTCGGTCAGCAGCCAGCGCACCGCCTCATAGGTCGCCTGTTCGTCGTCGGCCCACACCACATCGACCTGGGGATGCTTGATCTGCACGCCGATTACCACGACCGGCGTGCGCGTCTGGGCGATGAAATGATCGATCTCCTCGTCGGTGAGGTGGATCGGGACCATGATCACGCCGTCGACCGGACGGCGGGTCACCGCCTCGATAAAGTGCCTCTCGTTGTCCTGGCGATGATCGCTGTCCGCGATGATCACGTCATAGTCGTGCTGCCGGGCCACGTCCTGAATCACGCGCACGATGGGATGATAGAAGGAGTTCGAAATATCCGCGATCATCAGCGCGATCATCTTGGTTTCCTGCGTGCGCAGGCTGCGCGCCGTCATGTTGGGGCGATACTGCAGCTCGCGGACCGCGTCGAACACCTTCTGGCGCGTTTCCTCGCTGATCGAGATCGCCGTCGTCGTTTCGTTGAGCACGCGCGAGACGGTTGGCTGCGATACCCCTGCCAGCCGCGCCACGTCGCGCATGGTAGGTGATTTGGATAAACGATTTGAATCGGACATGGCATCACTTGTGCCTTTTTGCCTGACAGAGCTTAATCAACAGAAGTATATACGGCGGCATGCGTTTAATCTATTGCCTTCCTGCCCGACCTTCACTGTCAGTAGTGACAAATCCCGGCCCTCCAGCAGCTCGCCCCAACTCGACAGGCATCCCAAGCCGCCGTATACTGGTACCATGCATACGTATGCATTAAACCACTGCCCTTAAAAAAGTGCCAGTTATAGCCAGCTTTGAAGGAGCACCTGCGATGCCAAAACACCTGACTCGCCGCCAGTTTATAAGTTCCAGCTTAGTGTTCGGTGCCGGTCTGGGGATCGGCCTGCCAGGCCTGAGCCTGGCCCAAAAGCCGCTGACCTCACCCGCTGCCCCTGCCCGCCGGCAGGATCCCGCTTACCTGGAGCTGACCGGCAATATCCGGCCCGTTCACGATCCGACCCTGATCAAAGAAGGCGATACCTACTACCTGTTCTGCACCGGCAACGGCATCCCGGTCCGGGAGTCGGCTGATATGCTGCGGTGGAAGATGAGCGTGCCGGCCATTGTGCGCGTCGGCGTGCCAGACTGGGTGCGCGAGTATGTGGGCGGCACGAATGACATCTGGGCGCCCGACATCTCGTACTACAACGACAAATTCCACCTCTACTATTCCGTTTCCCTGTTCGGGATGAATACCTCGGTGATCGGCCTGGCGACCAACAAGACCCTCAACCGCGAGTCCGACGACTTCGAGTGGATCGACGAAGGGCTGATTATCGCCTCGGTCGCCTCGGACAATTACAACTGTATCGACCCGAACCTGGCGCTCGACGCCGACGGCAACCCCTGGCTGGCGTTCGGCAGCTTCTGGACCGGCATCAAGATGATCCGCCTCGATCCCGACACCGGCAGGCGCTCCACCGAGGACAATACCCTCTACCCGCTGGCGCAGCGCCACATCAACGACGGCGCAATCGAAGCCCCGATTGTCATCCGCAAGGGAGACTACTATTACCTGTTCGTCTCCTTCGACTTCTGCTGCCGGGGCGTCCAGAGCACCTACTATGTCGTCGTCGGGCGCTCCGAGAATATCACCGGCCCCTATATCGATCGTGACGGCGTCGAGATGTTGAACGGCGGCGGCACGCAGGTCACCTTCCCGACCGAGCGCTGGCGCGGCCCCGGCCACTGCGCGATCTATGTGGAAGACGACGTCGAGTACCTGGTCCACCACGCCTATGATGTCGAGAACGAAGGTTCCGCCACCCTGCGCATCGCGCCGCTGGCCTGGGATGCGGACGGCTGGCCTTCGATTGCGTCAGAGGCATGAATTCGTTGGGTGGGGTGGTGAGTGTGATGGTGTAGTCTGCTGCGCCGCTGTCCCCCCGTCCAGCCCTTAGATGTTATTCGAGTGGTTTGATCCCGGCGGGGGACCAAACCACTCTTCAATGTTGGGCGAGAGCCTGGTTCCGGGCCGGACTAGCTCGCCGTCATGCGTTCTTGCCGAAAGGTCGCGTCCTCGCGCACCTGGTCGCCGGTGGACTCCGTCACCTCGACCAGCGCGATCACGCCAAACTGCCGGCTGATATACTTGCCGGGCTGGGCATAGGACTCGAACGAAAGCCATTCCGGATCGGCCAGCCCCGGCCTGATCCACCACGTCGCGTCCGCCGCGTAGCTGGCGCTGCCATCGTCCGGCACGAGCACGATGCTGTTGCGGTCCTGGCGCAGGAAGAAGCCGGGGAAGTTGACCGACTCGATTGAAACCGCTTCGGGATCGGCCAGCCCTGGCCGGACGATGAACTGTGAATCCGCGATCGGGTTCTCCATCGATTCGACCAGCGCATAGAAGTTCAGGTGGCGCAGATAGGCGCTTTCGCGGCCATAGACCTTGAAGCGCGCGATCTCCAGCGGCGGGAACTCCGGCAGCGGATCGATCCCCTCGTCGCCGGACGGGGCCGCGAGCACCTCGTCGGTCGAAACCGGCACGCCGAAATTGGGCGTCCCGTCGGCGTTCCAGGTGAACTGCTGGACGCGCGTCGTCCGCCGCCCGTCACACGCACCGCCAGTCGAGTCGTTGGCGTGGTAGACGATCCAGTCTTCGGTGCCGTCCGGCGACTTGAAGAAGCCGTTGTGCGCCGGGGCAAACACGCCGTTCTCGTCCGAGCGCTGGAAGACCGGCTCCGGCGACTTGACCCACGACTCGGTTTGCAGCGGATCGCCGCCGTTATAGGTCAGCAGGCCGAGCTTGTAGTCGGGCGTCCAGCACGCGCTGGCCGAGTAGACGATGAACGTCTGGCCGTCGTGCTGGAGCGCGACCGGGCCTTCGTTGACATACGATCCCTGCGCTTCCCAGTCGTGCTCAGGCCGCGAGAGCAAAACGCGCTCGCCACTGATCGTCCAGGGATCGCTCATGGGCGCGATGAAGATCGACTGGAACCCGCCGATGAACGCCGAGAACAGGAAGTACAGCGCGCCGTCCAGCTCCAGGACACTGCCATCGATCGCCCACGTGTCGTTCTGTGGATCGAACAGGCGCGCCTTGTAGGTGTAGGGGCCGAGCGGGTCTGTGCCGGCGCTCTCCAGCACGTGCGTGTGCTGAAAGTCGTAGGTGCCCCAGATGCCGGCGGTATAGTAGAAATACCAGCGCGGCCCATTGGGACCATCCAGCAGGTAGAATTCCGGCGCCCACATGTTGCAGCAGCGCGAAGGATCGGTTTCGAAGTAGATCGGCACCGGCTCGGCGGTTTTCAGCCCGGCCAGCGTGGGCGACTTGCGCATCGTCAGGCCCGACGCCCAGGTGGTCGTCGCCAGGTAGTAGTTTCCGTCGTAGTATTGCAGCCAGGGATCAGCGCCCCCGTGCACGTTCAACGGGTTGCGCAGCGTCCCCGGCTCGCCTTCGTCGGACTGCCCGTGCGCGGCGCTGAAGCTCAACGGCAGCATCACCAGCACCAGCAGCAGCCGGGCGAGAACCTGCCCCCGCCGCAGTCGGTCGATCATGATCGCACCTCTTCTCCCTGCGCCGGGCCTAGCACGCGTCCACGACGGTGAACGAGAGCGGCGGCAGCACGAGCGTGGCGTGACCGTCTTGCAGGGCGGGCGCGTCGATCTTAACCGGCACGATGTTGGTCGGGTTCTCGAAGGTGTTGACCGCCTTCGGATCGGTCCCGGCCATCTGGTACACCGTCTGGATGCTCTGCGGCGCGCGATCCTGCCAGTGCAGCTCGACCGGCAGGCTGTCGGTCAGGCTGCGGTTGACGAGGAAGATCGCGTGTGAGCCGCTGGCCTCATCATAGGACGCGCCCACGTCGAGCAGCGGCATCTCGCCAAACTGCGTTGTCTCATAGGTGGGTGCCTTCACCGCGACATCGAGTGCCGCGCCGCGCGCCAACTGGCTGAACAGCACGAACGGGTAGTAGGTCGTGTGCTTGAGCAGGCCGTCGCGCGTGGTGTGGATCGGCGAGATGGTGTTGACGATCTGGGCAATGCAGGCGCTCTTGATCACGTCGGCTTTGCGCAGGAAGACGTTCATCCACTGGGCCACGACCAGCGCGTCTTCCAGGTTGTAGTGCTCTTCGCTGAGGTGCGGTGCGACCGTCCACTTCCCGTCGCCGCTGCTGTCCTTGAACCAGACATTCCACTCGTCCCACGACAGGTAGACGTCGTGCTTCGAGCGGGTCTTGGCCTTGACATAGCGCAGCACGCCGCTGAGCGTGTCCACGAATTCTTCGAGCCGGGCGGTCAGCGCGAGATAGCTCGGCGTGTCGTCGTCGCTGTTGACGGCGTAATAGTGCATCGAGTGGTAATCGACGCGGTCCCAGCACATCTCCAGCGTGACGCGGTCCCAATCGGGGTAGGTGGGCATCCAGCTTGAGGACGATCCGGCCAGCACCAGCTTGAGATTCGGGTCCTGATAGCGCATCACCTTGGCTGCTTCGCGCGCCTTCTTGCCATAGTCCTCGGCGTCAAGGTGCCCGATCTGCCAGGGGCCGTCCATCTCGTTCCCCAGGCACCAGTACGTAACGCCATACGGATCGGCATGCCCGTTGGCGGCGCGCAGATCGGCGTAGGACGTGCCGGTCGGCGCGTTGCAGTACTCGACCAGGTTGGCCGCGTCCTGAACCGTGCCCGTCCCCAGGTTGACGGCCAGCATCGGCTCGGTGCCGAGCTTGCGGCAGAACTGCATGAATTCATCCGTGCCGAACTGGTTCGTTTCGATGGACTGCCAGGCCATATCGCGGCGGCGCGGGCGCCTGTCGCGCGGGCCGATGCCGTCCAGCCAGTTATAGCCGCTCAGGAAGTTGCCGCCGGGATAGCGGATCGCGCCCAGGCGCATTTCGCTCAGCGCGGCGAGAACATCCTTGCGCAGGCCGTGTTCGTCGGCGTGGGGCGATTCGGGATCGTAAATACCTTCATAGATGCAGCGCCCCATGTGCTCGGCGAATCCGCTGAACAGCAGCGGCGAGATCGAGCTGATCACGCGGTTGGTATCGAGATAAACGTCAGCTTTGGGCAGTTGGGTCATGTCTGTAATTCACCTTTTTGACCAGTCAGAGATACTAGTTGGACGCAAGTCCAGACAAACAACGCACTCTTGCACGTTCCAACTGGTGTGCGTGCGATGGCTGCGGGGGCGGCGCGAGTCCGCCCGTTTGGTTGAAAGTGGCCGTTTAGTGAAATCGCTAGCGTCCGGCCAATCCCGTCATCGTCACCCCTTTGATGATCCGGCGCTGGAAGACGATATAGACGATCAGGATCGGCAGTGTGGATAGCACCGCCCCGGCCAGGATCATCGGGCGATACTGCCCGGCGTAAGACTGGTTGAGGATCGTCAGCCCAACGGGCAGGGTGCGCGTCTCAAGGCTGCTGGTAACGATCAGCGGCCAGAACAGATCATTATAGTGCCCCAGGAACACGAAGATCGCCAGCGCCATGATCGCGTTCATCGACAGCGGCAGGATCACGTGCCGGAAGCGCCCGAAGTAGCTCGCGCCGTCGAGCACCGCCGCCTCTTCCAGTTCTTGCGGGATCTGCATAAAGAACTGGCGCAGCAGAAAGACGCCGAACACGTTCGCCGCGCCGGGGAAGATCAGCGCCCGGAAGCTGTCCAGCCAGTCGAGATCGCGCATCAGCAGGTAGTTCGGGATCAGCGTCACCTGCGACGGGAGCATAATCGTCGCCAGCAAAAAGGCGAACAGAATCTTGTTGCCGGGGAAGCGCAGCCGCGCGAAGGCATAGGCTGCCGGCGCGCACAGCGCCAGCACGGCGAGCGTGTGGCCGCTGGCCGCAAACAGGCTGTTGCGCAGCCACAGGTCCAGGCGCAGGTCTTGCTGTGTCAGCACCTGCCGGTAGGCGTCAAGCGTTGGCTCGGTGGGGATGACTTTGGGCGGCCAGCGGTTGACTTCCTGGTTGGTCATGAACGACTGTGACACCGCGATGACCATGGGGAACAGCACCATCGCGCCCAGCACAAACAGGAACAGATAGACCCCAAAATACTTGTAGAAAGAGCTTCTTCTCAGCCGGTCCATAGTAGTTCTTCCCCTTTAATATTCGACGCGGCGGCTGATAAAGAGGAACTGGAGGGTAGTCAGGAGCGCCATGATCACCGCGATCGCGACCGCAACGGCGGCCCCATAGCCCATGCGGAAGGCGACCCAGGCCATCTGGTACAGGTAGTACACGACCGAGTACGAGGCGCGCCCCGGCCCGCCGCTGGTCATGATATACGTCTGCCCATACACCTGAAAATGCGCGATCACGCCGGTTACGGTCACGAACAGGATGGCGGGACGCAGCAGCGGCAGCGTGATATTGAACAAAAGCTGCCGTCCATTCGCCCCGTCGATGCGCGCCGCTTCATAAAGCTGTTCGGGGATGCCTTGCAGCCCGGCGATCAGAATCAGCATCGGGAATCCGAAGCTCCACCAGATGGTCGTCAGGCTGAGGGCCGGTAAGACCAGGTCGGGGTCCCCCAGCCAGTTGATCGGCCTGATGCCGAGGAAGCTCAGGCCATAGTTGATCACGCCGAACTGTGTGCTGAGCAGCCAGACCCAGATCAGGCCGACCGCGCCGACCGAGAACAGGGACGGCATGTAGAGCAGCACGCGGAAGAAGCCCTGGCCGCGAACGGGCTGCGTCACGGCGATTGCGGCGGCCAGCGCGACGATCGTAGTCCCGATCACGGTCATGATCGTGAACACGAACGTGTTTTGGACCGCCGTCCACCAGACTTCATCCTCGAAAAGCTCGATGTAATTTTCCAAACCAATATAGGGCCGGGTAGGACGCAGCAGCCGCCAGTCGTAAAAGCTGTATTCAACCGCGAGGATCACGGCGCGAACGAAGAATATGGAGAAGAAGATCAGGAATGGCGCCAGGAAGATGTACGCAGCGATCGCCTCGCGTGTCTTCAGGCTGGGCGAAAGGATTTGCGACAGCAGGCCGGGCTTAGCCACCCGTGCATTGGTTTGATACATACGCTCACCTGTCCTCCACAAATGGCCACAGAGATTCGATTGATTCGAACGATCTGTCTTATAGATATGCCGCGAGCGCGCTCGTCGTCAGTTGGTAACGGTTCATCGGGAACGCGTGTGCCGGGGTGGGCCGGCACCTCAGGAGTCTGTGGGGCGGATCGTCTGATCCACCCCACAGCGTGTGTCGTCGGTTACGGGCCGGTCTTAGCCGCGATCGAGCGCTTCCTGCATCCGCTCGGCGGCGTCGTTCAGCGCGTCCTCAGGCGACTTCAGGCCGTTGAGCGCGGCGCTCAGCTCGGCGTCGAGATAGGCGAGCATTTCCTGCGTCACGGTGCTCTTCGGGTCCTGAACGCCGTAGGCGCCAAAGTTTTCACCCAGCAGGATATTGGACGAGTAGCTCTCCGGGTCGAGCTGGGCCTGGGCCGACAGGCGCGCCGGCACCTGGCCGGAAGCCGCCCAGTCTATCTGGTTTTCGCTGACCCACTGGATCATCTTCAGCACGGCGTCCAGCTTCTCGCCTTCGGTCGCCGCCGGGATCATGAAGGTGTGCGCGCCAAACCAGGCCGCCGGCTGGGAGCCAAACTGCCAGTTGGGCCACGCACGGCTGTTGATATCGGTGAACAGGTTGGCCTGGTTGAGGAACCAGGTGCCGGTGGGCAGCACGGCTACCGTGCCCGCGCCGAAGCCCTGCCAGGTGTCGAAGCCAGCCGCCGGCGGCGAGACATGATACTCATAGATCAGGTCAACGGTCTTCTGCAGCGCGGCGATGCCGGCCTCGGAGTTGACCAGGACTTCGGTGCCATCTTCACTCAGGAAGCTGCCGCCTTCCTGGTACAGCCCGGCGATGAAGTTCACATTCGGCCACTCGCCCACCGTGTAACCCCACTGCACCACGTTTTCGGGGTCGAAATCGGGCGAGAGCGCGTTATTGCCGTTCGCGTCGAGCGTGAGCTTCTGGAACAGCTCGACCCAGCCCTCGTAGGTGGTCGGGGCGTCGGCAGGATCGGTGCTCAGGCCAGCCGCCTCGAACATATCGGTGTTGATCCACAGGCCGCGCCCATGATTGTCCAGCGGGATACCGTAGATCACGCCGTCCCAGATCATGCCGTCCATCGTGGTTGCCGAGATGTCGTCATCGGGGAGCCAGCCGCCGCCTGAGGTGTACTGATCGCCCAGGTCGCGCAGCACGCCGAAGCTGCCGAACATCGGGATTTCCGACGCGTGGAGCAGAATGACATCCGGCGGATCATTCGCCACGAATGCCGTCTGGAGCTTCTGATACAGCGTGTTCCAGATGATCATTTCGACCGTAACCGAAACGTCCGGGTTCTCTTCGGCGAACCGGGCCAGCATCTCGTTCAGGGTCACACCGTCCGAGCCGGTGAGGCCGTTCCAGAACGAAATATGCGTGCCGCCGGAACCAATCTCGGCAACAATCGGGGTTTCGGTCGGTGCGGGAGTCGCGTCTTGCGCTTCGGTGCCGGGGACGGCAAACGAGAGGGCCAACGCAGCAACGAGGATAGTGACGAACAAAACGCTTAAGACCGTGCGTTTGAACATTATTTGCTCCTTAAGATGCTTAAAGCTGTTCCAGATAGGATTGTCCGGCTATACTTTCTGGGTGGGGAAGCCGGCTGGAAGCGGGTTGAGACTGAACTGGGGTGCAGCCGCAGGTAGCAGTTCTCTCCCCGGTTTCGGGCGGCTTCTCAGTCGGTACACCTCCTTGCCAGATGGCGTTCGTGAAAGAGAACTGCGGAGCGGTTAGGCGCGTTGGTTATGCCAGTGCATACACCGCATACGTATGCATACATCCGTATTATACAATCAACTTTGGGGCAAATGTCAAGAGGTTTGCCAGAGAATCTATGTTTGGGGCTATGTCGTGGGCGCTGGCGCGCAGCAGCGCTGCCTCATCGACGGGTGTGTAATACATTTGAGCCGCCGGCGTATTTAAGAGTGACTGTCGCAGCATGCAGCGCGTTGAGCGGAAAGAATCAGGATGAACGGAAGCCCAGCGCTGGCCGATGAGCTGGTGCACGTTGCGCGGGCCATAGACGATGCGGCGGCGTTTGCCGTACTCTACGATCACTATTTCCCGCGTGTATACAACTATGTGCGCTACCGCGTGCAGGACCCTGTCCTGACGGATGATCTCACGGCGGATGTCTTTGAGCGCACACTCGCCCATCTGGACACCTACCGGCCCGATCGCGCCCCATTTGGTGCGTGGCTGTTCAGCATCGCACGGCACGTCATCACCGATCATTTTCGCACCCAACGTCGCCGGCGCTGGCTCTCATTCGATGGATTGCACCGGCAGGCCAGCCCCGATCCGGCACCTGAGCAGATCGCCGCGGCAAACACGGTGCGTGCCCGACTCCTGGCGGCGGTCGGCGAACTGCCGGACCGCGAGCGTGATGTGCTGGCGTTGAAGTTCGCCGCAAGCCTGACCAATCGCCAGATCGCGCAGCTAACCGGGCTGAGCGAAAGCAACGTCGGCGTCATCCTGTATCGCAGCCTGCGCCGCCTGCGCGACCAGCTTCAGGACATCTTGTCGGATGAGGAGAAATGATCGATGAACGAGCACGAGGAAATCGAGCGACTCACGGCTGACATCGACCGAATACTGGTTCCATCACCTGCCGATTCTCCGGAACGCGCCGGTGTACCGGACGATTACCGGCAGATGCTCCAGGTGGCGCGGCTGGTGGCCAACGAAGATTTCAGCACGGACAGCGCACGGCGGACATTCACGCCTGCTGCCAGTCCGCACCGCCGTTACCGGCGTAGGAACCTGCGTCGGGCATGGGCGGCTACTGCGGCGGCAGTTGTCCTCGTGCTGGTTGCGATCTTCCTTTCCCCACTGCGCTCGCTGGCCCAGGATATCTGGCAGTATTTCGACCAGGCGGAAGATGGCACCATGCCCGTGACTCAGGTCGCTTTCGCTTATGAAACCTTTACCCAGAGCGCCTACTCCCTCGCGCCCGCCCAGGCGGAAACCGACTTCGATATTCTGGAGCTGCCCGCCGAACATTTCCGTATCGAAAACGTGGCTTTTGCCAACCCACGCCGCGAAGCCGTGCAGATTCAATATGCTGCCCGGTATGATACGGCAACCGGACAGCCTCATTATCAGGGCATCTTTGGCGTCACCCTTACCCAGATTCAGGTTGGCGACGGGCCGGTCGAGCTGGCGACGTATGATACCGTCCCGCCAGAGGCAGAGGTGGAGCAGGTGCAGGTACGGGGTGTGGCGGGTGAATACGTCTTTGGGCAGTGGACAATCGAGGATCCCTCATCGCAGCAGACTCTCACCTGGACCTCGGATTACTATCATCAACTGCGCTGGCGCGACAACGGTATGTTCTACAAGCTGGTTGCTGCGACGATCCCCCAGGAAACCCCCGATATTTCCCCGGAGCAGATGCGCGACACGCTGCTTGCGCTGGCAGAGAGCCTGGAATAGCTGCTGTTATAACGACCCTGCCCCCATCCTAAATCCTTCCCCCAAAATGAGGGAAGGACTTGAAAAGCGCCGCCGTTCTCCCCTTCCCTCCGTGAAATGTGGGGGAAGGGGCTGGGAGATGGGGGGCAAAAGTGCATAAGTCTCTAGGGTGCGGCAACGCTTCTCCGCACCCTTTAGCCGCTTTAAACGTATAATTTGATAAGATCCGCTTCCCCTGCCTGCACCGCTGTTGCATTCACCCTCTCTTTAGGGTACGCCGTGAAATTGACGGTTACTCAACGGCCAGAAATAGGATCGATTTCGCTTGGATTGTCGGGGCTGCTGCCCGATAATCACCTAAGAGCTACACTACGGAGGTTTTGAAATGCAGTTGAGAACGTACCCGATGGCAGTTTTGTTGGTGCTGGCGCTGGCGCTTGGACCCCTGGGCGCGGCGCTGGCGCAGGGAGACGAGATCACGCTCGTGCCTTTCACCAATGAAACCTTTGGCCTTCAAGGCATGATCCCGGAAGGCTGGAATGAGGCCGCGCCGGGAGTCTATGCGCGCGGCGCAGGCATGACCGATCTGGCCAGCCTGATTATCCAGGCCGCGCCCGGCATGACGGCGGACGCGCTGGCGGGTATGCTGCTGCCGCAGCTTGGCATCGACGCCCTGCCGGAGAGCGCCGGCACGCTGGAAACGGATGCTTACAACTGGACGTTGTACGAGATCGAGGTTGAGCAGGCCGGGCTGAGCATCACGGTTGATCTGGCGCTCGCCGAAAACGAAGCCGGGGTGACGCTCGTGCTGCTGCAAACGCTGGCAGACGAGCACGAAGCGCTGCACGAGGCCGTGTTCATTCCGGCGGTCGAGGCAGTGGCACCCGCCGGTGTAGATGCCGGGGCGGGTGAGGGCGCAGCATCGGGCGCGGCGGATACCTATGAGGACCCGGATGGGCGCTTCAGCGTGCCGATCCCGACCAACTGGAGCATCGAGGAGCGCGAGGGCTATACCTATCTTTACTCGCCCGACGAGCTGCTCAACGTGTCGATCGTAGTGGTCGATACCATCGACCCCGAAGCGGCGGCGGAAGAGGCATGGGCCGTCGTGGACCCCGATTTCGACCGGGCGATCGAGCAGACCGATGAAATCCCGTTCCCCCCACACGATCTGTTCGTCCTCTATACCTATGAAATGGGCGAGGATGAGGAGTTTGTCTATCAGATCGAAGTGCGCGTGTACGGAGATGAGGCCCATGTCTTGATCTTCAAGGCTGACCTGGAAGAAGCGCAGCGCCGCCAGTCGCAGCTTGCGATCATCGATACCGGCTACGATATCACCGCCATCGAGGATACCGATCTGACGACGGTCGAGCCGCTGCCGCTGACCGAGGAGTTGCTCGCGGAGTTCGAGGCGTACATCGAAACGGCGCTGGAAACCTATGATACGCCCGGCGCGGCGGTGGCAATCGTGCGGGATGGCGAGATCGTGTACGCCAATGGGTTTGGCGTCCGCAATCCGGCAGGCGATCCCGTCACGCCGGAAACGCTGATGATGATCGGCTCGACCACCAAGACGATGACCACCCTGCTGATGGCGCAGATGGTAGATGAGGGCGTGTTCGACTGGGAGACGCCCGCGATCGAGGTGCTGCCGACTTTCGCCGTTGCCGAGCCGGACATCACGCAGTCGATCACGATGGAGAATCTGGTCTGCGCGTGCACGGGTGTGCCGCGCCGCGACCTGGAACTGATCATCCAGGCGGAAGACCTGACCGCCGAGGGCATGCTCGAATCGCTGGAGACGTTCGAGTTCTTCACCGATTTCGGTGAGGCGTTCCAGTACAGCAACCAGATGGTATCGGCGGCGGGCTTCCTGACCACGATCGCGGCGGGCGGCGAACTGGGCACGCTCTACGAAGACTACGTGAGCCTGATGGAAGAGCGCGTCTTTACGCCGCTGGGCATGGACAGCACCACGTTCTCGTTCGAGGAAGTGCTGGCCGGCGATGATTATGCCGTGCCCTACGGCCTGTTCCTGGACTTCACCTTCCAGCCGATCTCATTCGACCTGGAAGAGTACTGGCTGGAGCCGATTGCCCCGGCGGGCGCGGCCTGGTCGAACGTCCTGGACATGGGGCGGTATATGCTCATGGAGCTGAACGAGGGCGTGGCCCCCGACGGGACGCGCATCGTCTCCGCCGAAAACCTGGCGCACACCTGGCAGCCGCAGGTCGCTATCTCGGCCACGGATGATTACGGCCTGGGCTGGATCGTCAGCGACTATCACGGGCTGCAACTGCTCAGCCACGACGGTAACACACTCGGCTTTACGGCGGCGTTCGCCTTCCTGCCGGAGCAAGACCTGGGTATCGTGGTGCTGACCAACCAGCGGATCTCGCTGCTGAACACCACTGTCAGCGCGCGGCTGCTCGAACTGATCTTCGAACAGCCGCCGACCGCCGACGACGAGATGCAATTCACCTTCAACCTGTTCCGCGATCAATATCTGGAGCTGGCCGAGGACGCGGAGCGCATCACCGCGCCCGATCTCGTGGAGCCGCTGGTCGGCACCTATACGAATGAGGCGCTGGGCGACGTGACGATCAGCGTGAACGAGGAAGGCGTGCTGATCTTCGACTCGAGCGAGTTCCAGTCGGAGCTGTGGCACTACGTCTCCAGCGAGGAGATTATGGACGAAGCAGCGGCGCCGTTGGAAGGGGCCGGGCCGGAAGCTGTCGCGGTGCCGACCGAAGAAGCGGCGGAGCCAACCGCTGAGGTTGAGCCGACCGAAGAGGCCGGGGATACCGGGGAGATCAGCTTCCTGTTCTACGATCCGCCGCTGACCGGAACTGGCATCACGTTCGAGCAGGATGACGCGGGCGTCTGGCAGATAACGCTGGGCGGCGGACTGACCGAGTACATCTTCGAGCGCGTGGAGTAGCGCCCGGCCAGAGATTTGGGTATCGGGTAGTGGTGAGGTTTTGACTGAAGCCTGCTTGGCCCCCCATCCTAAATCCTTCCCCCAAAATGAGGGAAGGACTTGAAAAACGCTCCCACTCTCCCCTTCTCCCTCGCCCGCCGGGTGAGAAACGGGTAGGGCAAGCTCTACCCCTACGAGAGCAGGGTAGGCGGTCACGCCTCGTGCAGCAGGGCAGTGGGCTTCTCGCGGTGCAGCAGCATCCCCGGCAGGGCGCGAATCTCGCGCACCCCAAACAGGATCGCGGCCACCAGGAAGACGACCGCGCCCGTGCCCGCCAGCAGCATGACACGCACGGCAGTGATGATCACGCCCGCGTCGTGCCAGCCGATGCTGCCCAGCGCCGCATCCACGATCACGACGGCGGCGGCCATCACCAGCGAGGCGGCAGCCGTGCGCAGCGTGGTCAGGATCAGCGTGCGCTCGTCGATGCTGCCCCAGCGCCGCTTGAGGATGATCAGGAGCAGGGTCAGCTCGATCAGGAAGATGGACGAATAGCCGAGCGCCAGCCCGCCCACGCCGGTGATGCTCGCCAGTTGATCGTGCACCTGGCCGGCGGCGTTTTGCAGCGCGGCCAGCGCGGCGGGATAGTTCCCGGCGGTGAACTGCTCGCCCCAGGTGGCGAACGCACCGGCCAGAATGTCGTCGAGCCGGTTGGTATAGGCCAGGTACAGCCCGCCGACGATCAGCAGGTTGCCAACGGCGGCGACCAGCGAGGCCCACAGCGGGGTATAGGTATCTTTGTCGGCGTAGAAGCTGCGCGCGATGACTTCGTGGATGCTCTGGAAGATCAGGCCGAAGGCGAAGAACTGGAGCGCGCCATAGACCAGGGCGCTGTCGCGCGCATCGAACGCGCCGCGCTCCAGCAGGCTGATCAGGGGCCGCCCCACCAGGATCAGGCCGACTGCCGAGGGGATGGTGGCGATCAGGATGAAGCGCACCGCGCCGGACATCGCGCGGCGTTTGCTCTCGACCGCGCCCAGCTCGCTGAAGGCGGCCAGCGTCGGGAAGACGACGAAGCCGATCGCGCTGCCGATCAGCGTCTCCGGGATGTTCATCAGGCGATAGCCCCAGTCGAAGGCCGCGACCGCGCCGCTGCCCATGCGCGAGGCGATGTTGTTGAAGACGAGCGTGTTGAACGTCATTACGCCCAGGCCCAGCACGCGCGGGATCATCAGCACGATCACACGCCGCAGGGCCGGATCGCCCCAGCCGAGGCGCGGGAGCCACTGCATCCGGTAGCGCACCAGGCCGGGGACCTGGATGCCGAGATGCATGATCGAGCCGAGCACCGCTCCCCACGCGATCCCATAGACGCCGAAGGGTGGGATCAGGAACGCGACGCCGAACAGAATCCCGACATCGAACAGGATCGGGGCCAGGGCGGGCAGCAGAAAATGGTTGTGGCTGTGCAGGATGCCCTGGAACATGCCGCTGACGCTGAAGACGATGGTGCTGATCAACAGGATGCGCATCAGCCGGGCGGTCTGCTCGACCTTGGCCGCGTCGAAGCCGGGCGCGACAACATGCTCGACCAGCCAGGGCGCGAGCAGGAAGCCGATCACGCTCAGGACGAGTGTCACGCTCAGGACGGTGTTGATCACGCCGCTGGCGAGCCGCCATGCCCCGGCGCGATCGTCGTGCGCCAGAAAGCTGCTGAACATCGGGATGAAGGCATAGCTCAGCGCGCCGCCGCCGATCAGCAGCACGATCTGCTCCGGGATGCGGTTGGCGGTCACGAAGGCGTCCCACTCGTCGCCCACGCCAAAGACGCTGGCGATGATCACCGTCTGGGCCAGGCTGATCGCCTTGGCGATGCCGAAGGCAACGATCAGGATTACGGTGTTGCGCGCCATGCTGCTGACGCCGGCCTGGGGCGGGGCCGGTGGGGGAGTCTGCTCGGTCATCGCGGTTCACTCACTGGGCTGCACAGATGCTCGAAACAAAGCGCCGGGCCGCAAGCAGCCCGGCGGGATTTCCGTCGAAGGCCGGGAGCGGGCTACTGGTTGACGTTGGCGAGCTGGAACGTGCCGTTTTCGACCTGGGCTTTGGCTTCCTGCGCCGGGAAGAAGTTACGGTTATAGTTCAGCGCCTCGTTGAACTTCTGAACGGCGCGCGAGCTGTTGCCCTGCGCAGCATGGACCATACCTTCCCAGTAGTGCGTTTCCTCGACGTAGGGCGTGATGCTGCGATTCGTCTCGGCCAGCGTCAGCACGTCGTTGTAGCGCCCTTCGTGATAGTAGGCTTCGTAGGGGCCGAACTGGTACCACAGCATCCGCCAGGGAAGCTGGCGCTGCATGGCGAGATCGAAGGCCATCGCCGCTTCGGAATACATGCCGAGCGCGTTGTAGGCGGTGCCCATATTGAACCAGGCCCACTTGTCGTCTTGCTGGGCGGCCTCGGCGCGCGCCTTTTCGAGCGCAGCGCGGGCGGCGTATTCGGGATCGACGTAATCGCCCAGGACGCCGCGCAGCTCCATTTCGCGCGATGGCTCGTAGATCACGATAAAGATCCGGTTGAAGTGCCGCCACCACTCGTCAAACACGCTGTAGGGATGCGGTTTGCCGTTGCCCTGGTTGCTGCCCAGATAGCTGTCGAAGGCCAGGAACTGCTGGGCGTTGTCGTCATAGCCCATCAGCAGCAGGTAATGGCCCATCCAGTCCTCGCCCGCCGGCTGGAAGCCTTCTTCGATGATGACCGGGAACCCGGCGGCGACCAGGTGCTTGAGCAGCTGCGTTGTGCCGCCGATGCGATAGAGCGCCTTGACGCCGGTGTTCTCGTTGACGAAGCGCACCATCTGCCAGGGACTGACGTTTTTATCCTCGGTGTGGGGCTTCATCCAGCGCGCGGCGGGATACTGGTTCTCGGTCCAGCCGTAGTAGCTGAGCGCCATCGTCATCGTGGCCGGGCCGCAGTTGTTCCAGCCCTGAAGCTCGTAGCGGATGTTGTCGAGGCGGTGCGTGACGGGCAGCGGGATCGCGGTCGGCTCCAGGTTGGGCGTCCAGGTCGGCTCGATGGCGGCCTGGGTGGGCGGGGCATAGGTCGGCAGCATGGTCGGCTCCTGGGTGGGGGCCATCCCAACCGGGATGCCGCCCTCGGTCGGGGCCGGGATGCTGGTATCGGCGGGCGGTGGCGGAGCCGGCTCGTCGTCGCCCGCGCTCAGCGCCTCTTCGGTTACGCCGGCGGCGGCGGGCTGCGGCGTCTGGAAGTCGCCGGTGTCGTCGGTCATTTCAAGCAGATGCTGCGCGGCGTCGCTGTCGGCGCCCCCGCCAAGCGTGGGCAGCACCTCGAACGCGACGGTCGGCTTGAAATAGGTCGCCAGCGGGAAAATATCCAGAATACGCTGCTGGTAACGCGGCTCCAGATTGCGATAGAAGGGCGGGAACACGATGATCCCGATCACCAGCGCGACCAGGCCAAACGCGATCAGCGCCGTGCCAACCGCCAGCAGGGCTTTGGCCCAACCAGGCAGCGCGCCGCGCCGCCGCGCCTTGCGCCCCTTGCCGCCGAGCGGGATATTCAGCGATCCCGGCGCGGGCAGGTGGTCGTGATCGTTGGGCACGTTAGAGGGCACGCGCGGTGTTTCTGACGTGGTATGCCGCTTATCCAAACTGCTTCACTCCTTGACCGGCTGATTGATCGTTGTGCCAGACGGTCCACTTGCTGGCCGCTGCGCCGGCCCGACTTCCAGTTACGTCTCGTATCGTTTCGGTGCGCAGCCGGAATGCTTCCCGGTGTAACCCAGGCGCGCACTATAGCGCATTCAGCGCAAGTCTGCCAGGGTCGAAAGCCCGCGCTACGCTACAAATATCGCACGGCCAGGGTGAATTAGCCATGCACCATTAGCCTACGCCTGGCTCACGTTCGGCCTGCGCAACATCCTTTGACTTTTGCCCGGCCACAGGTAAAATCCTGTCATCTCGATGACCAAGCTGAACGAGCTGCCGATGCCAGCGGCGTACCCCGCTGCTGTTTGAACTCGTTTGCGCGCTGAAACTCACGCTTTGGAGGCACTTTCTGTTATGAAGGAATATACAACTGATCGACTGAGGAATGTTGCCCTGGTCGGCCACCAGGGCGCCGGCAAGACCAGCCTGGCCGAGAGCCTGCTGTTCAACACCGGCGCGATCACCCGGATGGGGAAGGTGGAAGAAGGGAACACCGTCGCGGACTTTGACGAGGACGAGAAGGCACGCACCCTGTCGATCTATACGGCGCTGCTCCCGATTGAGTATGACGACCATAAGATTAATCTGCTGGATGCGCCGGGCTTCGTCGATTTTCAGGGCGAGGCCAAGAACGCGGTGCGCGTTTCGGATGCGGCGCTGGTGGTGGTCGATGCGGTCGCCGGGCCGGAAGTCGGGACCGAGCTGGCGTTCGACTTTGCCGGGGAATTCGGCCTGCCGGTGCTGGTCGTGATCAATAAGATGGATCGTGAGAACGCCAATTATGCCAATACCCTGAGCGCGCTGCGCCAGCGTTTCCCGACTTATCGCTTTGTGCCGGTGATCCTGCCGATCGGCGCGCAGGCCGATTTCAAGGGTGTGGTCAACGTCCTGACGCAGAAGGCGTATATGGGCGTGGGCAAGGATGCCCAGGACGTGCCGGGCGATCTGGCCGACGATCTCGAAACGGGCCGCCTGGAGCTGATGGAAGCGGCGGCTGAGGCCGACGACACGCTGCTGGAAAAGTACTTTGAAACCGAGACGCTCTCGGATGACGAGATTCAGGAAGGGCTGCGCAAGGCCGCGCGCAATGCCGATCTGCGCGTGGTGCCGGTCTTCGTGGCGAGCGGCACGCACAGCGTCGGGGTACTGCCCCTGCTGGACGCGCTGATCGCGTTCGTGGCCCCGCCGAGCGAGCGCCCGGTGATGGTCCAGGCCAGCCGCGACGACGAGCCGGAGCTGAAAGCGCCGCCGCAGTCCGACAACGGCCCGGTGCTGGCGTATGTCTTCCACAGCCACACCGACAAGTACGGCACGCTGACCTACTTCCGGCTGTTCACCGGGATGGTGAAGCCGAACGATACGCTGCGCAACCTGGGTCGTGACCAGGACGAGCGAATGGGCAACCTGATGACCATCCGCGGCGAGACGCAGATTCCGGTGGAAGTGCTGCACGCCGGTGATATCGGCGTGGTGGCCAAGCTGCGCGACACGCACACCGGCGATACGCTGGCGAAGGGCATCAAGCAGTTTGTCACCCGGCCCCGCTTCTCGATGCCGATCTATTCGGTCGCGCTGCACCCGCGCGCCCAGAGCGACAGCGCCAAGATGGGCACCATCCTGACCGACCTCGCCAACAGCGATCCGACGCTGCACTGGCGGCAGGACCCGGCGATCAAGCAGACGATTCTGGAAGGCATGGGCGGGACGCATATCGACGTGGCGATCAGCCGGGCCGAACGGCTGGGCGTCGGGCTGGACATGAGCGTGCCCAAGGTGCCCTATCAGGAAACCGTGACCCGGCAGGCGACGGCGGTCTATCGCCACAAGAAGCAGACCGGCGGCGCGGGCCAGTTCGCGGAAGTGCATCTGCGCGTCGAGCCGATCGCACAGGCCGACGGTGAAGCCGAAGCAGGCGAGTTCGAGTTCACCAGCGAGGTGGTTGGCGGCTCGATCAGCCAGCCGTTCATCCAGTCCACCGAAAAGGGCGTGCGCCAGGTGCTCGACCAGGGCGTGATCGCGGGCTACCCGGTCAAGTTCGTCAAGGCAGTGGTCTACGATGGCAAGATGCACCCGGTCGACTCGAAGGATATCGCGTTCCAGATCGCCGGGCGCGGCGCGTTCCGCGAGGCGTTTGAGCAGGCCGGGCCGGTGCTGCTGGAACCGATCATGACCGTGCGCGTGGTCGTGCCCGAAGAGAACATGGGCGACATCATGGGCGACATGAACACCCGGCGCGGGCGCGTGCTGGGCATGGAAACCGAGGCGGGCCGCAGCGTCGTAACGGCGGAAGTGCCGCTGGCGGAAATCCAGCGCTATAGCAACGACCTGCGCTCGATGACCGCCGGGCGCGGCGTGTTCACGATGGAGTTCCTGCGCTACGAGCGCGTCCCGGCGCAAATCCAGCAGGAGATCGTCGCCAAGGCCGAGAAGCAGAAGGAAGAGGACGCTTAACGCGGGCGTCGTTTCTCAAAAGAACACAGGCAGGGGGTGTATCGTGCGATACGCCCCCTGTTTTGATTCGGCGGCTGTTTACCCCCCCATCCCCCGGCCCCTTCCCCCACTGCTGCGCGGAGGGAAGGGGAGCACGGCGGCGGTTTTGAAGTCCTGCCCACCTTGTGGGGGAAGGACTTCAGGATGGGGGGAACGCGTTACGGGCTACACCGCCCGCCGGTCGTTTGGGCCGTTGAGCGGAGTCGCCTTGCCGCCCTGGTGGACGCGATAGGTGCGTTCGCCCCAGGTGATCGTGCGGCTGAACAAGGCCCGCGCCCAGAGCAGCGGCGAGATGAAGGTGTCGTACATGAACAACTGGGCATAGGCCGCCCAGGTGAAGCCGCGCCTGAAGCGAATCCGGTCTAGCTGGTAGGCCAGCGCGACGCGCAGCACGGCGAAAAACCACCATGTCCGGCGGCCCCACCAGCGCCCTTCGCGCTCGGTGATCAGCCCCAGGATGAAGCCGACGGTGAGCGGGTTGGTGAAGGGCCACGCCAGGAAGGGGCGCGGGTGATAGGCGCGGCCAACGATCAGCAGGCGCAGCAGGTGGGCGGTCGCCTGGTTAAAGTCGGCGCGCGGCGGCAGGATATGGACCGGCGCCGGCAGCATGGCCACCGCCTGGCCGTTCTCGCGCAGGACGCGGCCCAGGCTGCTGCCGGGCGAGCTTTCGTCCAGCAGGTGATAGAAGCCCCCGGCCTGTTCCAGCGCCGCGCGCCGGAAGAGCATGAAACCGTTGACCAGCATCTCGCCGCGCCCGCTGAGCGCGGCCAGGGGCAGCCCGGCGGTGCGGGCGTGATTGGTGTGCAGCGCGAGCATCATCTCGCCGCCGGTCGGGTAGCGGTTGGGCGGGGCCGGGGACGGCTCCAGCATCAGCGGTGGCGCGAAGACCGCCGCGAGCGTGGGCCGGGTCAGCGCGGCCAGCGCGGCGTTCCACAGCTCGGCGCTCACCTGCACATCCGGCTCGACCAGCGCGATCAGCTCGCCCTGCGCTGCCTGATAGCCCGCGTGGAGCTGGTGCAGCGTGGGCGCGTGGCTCCCAACCGGGCCGCTGAGCACGAGGCGGGCGGTGGCCGGGTAGGCGGCGGCGATCTCCTGCGCGAGCGGATAAGCCGGATCGGACTCGCTCTCCAACACCAGGAGCAGCTCGTAGCGATCGGTGGGGCCGGTGGTCGCCAGCCCGTGCAGCGCGGCGGCGGTGTTGAGCGTGATGCCCTGGAGCGGCACGATCGCGCTGATCGACGGCGCATCCTCGGCGGGCGGCAGCGGCGTCTGACGCCAGAAGCGGCGGTTGGCGAGGTAGACGAGCAGTTGATAGAGCGTGGAGAGCACGAGTGCGTTGACAAGCAGCGTCTCGATGGTGTAGCGCAGGCGTTGGGTCATGAACGACTCCCGGAACTAGCAGCTATTGTGCATTTCCCCCCATCCCCTGACCCCTTCCCCCACGCTGTCGCGGAGGGAAGGGGAGAGTATCGGCGATGGTTCTCAGGTCCCGCCCACCTTGCGGGGGAGGGAATCAGGGAGGGGGGTATTTCGGCGCTCTGAAGCGCATAACGCGCTCTAGCGCATAAAGGCGGCAATCAAGATTATCGCAAGGGCGGCCAGCATCAGGAAACCGAGCAGGCCCCAGATCGCCCAGGCGGGCCAGCGCCGGGATGCTTCGACCGGGGGCGGATCGGGCGCGGCAGGGGCGGGCGGCGGCGGTGGGCGGAGCGCATCGTAGAGCGCGGCGTGGAGCGCCATCGCGGTATGGAAGCGGGCGTCCGGCGGCTTGGCAAGCGCGCGCCGCAGCACCGGAGTCACACCCGGCGGCAGATCGGAGCGGGTCCGGCGCGGGTCGGGCGGCGGCGCGTGCAGGTGGCGGTGCATGATCGCCAGCGGAGTCGGGCCGTCGAAGGGCAGCGCACCGGTCAGCATCGCGTAGACCACGACGCCGAGCGCGTAAATATCCGAGGCGGAAGTCAGGCTCTCGCCCCGGCACTGCTCCGGCGAGGCATAGGCCGCCGTGCCCGCGAAAATGTTCGCTCCATCCAGCGGATCGCCGGCAGAGCGCAGGTGCGCGATCCCGAAATCGGCCAGGAAGGCGCGCCCCTCGGAGTCGAACAGGATGTTGGCCGGTTTGAGATCGCGGTGGATCACGCCCCGGCGGTGGGCGTAGTCAAGCGCGCTGGCGATCTGCTCCAGGATGCGCAGCAGGTCGGGATAGGGCAGCGGGCCGCGCGCGATCCGCTCCTTGAGCGTGCCGCCGCTGGCAAGCTGCATGACCAGATAGGGCGCGCCCGCGTGCTGGCCGAAGTCGTAGACGGGCAGAATGTGGGGGTGATCGAGCCGGGACGCCAGGCGTGCCTCGTGCTCAAAACGCTCGCGCTGGCCAGCCGGCAGCAGCTTGACTGCCACGAAGCGCCGCTGCGCGCGGTCATAGGCGCGGTAGACGCTGGCCGTTCCGCCCGCGCCGATCCGGTCGCCCAGCTCGTATGGCCCGATTACCGCCCCAACCGGATCGAAGTCCATACCTCGCTAGAGCCTATCATGCACTTTGGCGTACTGGACGAGGTGTATCCACACCCACCCCCCATCCTAAATCCTTCCCCCACAAGGTGGGAAGGACTTGAAAGGCATGACCGTTCTCCCCTTCCCTCCGTGAAACGTGGGGGAAGGGGCTGGGGGATGGGGGTAGAAAAGCATAATATCCTCTATGCATGGGCTGCGGCAAGCTGCCGGTTGAGCCAATCGACGGTCAGATCAAAGACCTCGCGCCGCCAGTCGGGATGGCGGAAGGTGTGATCGCCGTGCAGGATGTGATTAAGCTGGCCGCGCGCGCCGAGCGCTTCCTTGAGCGCGCCCGCTTCTTCCAGGCTGATGAGCGGATCGGCGGTGGACTGGATCACCAGGCCGGGGCCGGTGTAGTTACGCAGGGCGGCGACCGGATCGCAGGCGTAGATCGTCGGCAGGAAGTCTGGCCCGACGCGCAGCCCGCCGACGATCCCGGCGCTGGGGCCGTCGATGGCGATCTCGCGGAAATGGCGCTGGGGCTGGCCGACCGCGTTCCACATGACCGCCGCCCGGACGCGCGGGTCCTGCCCGGCGAGCAGCGCCGTGACGCACCCGCCCATGCTCAGGCCCACCACGCCGATCCGGTTGGGATCGACGCCGGGCTGCTGGCCGATCCATTCCAGCGCGGCGGCGGCGTCGGCGACCTCGGTCAGGACGGTCATCTCTTCGAAGGTGCCTTCGCTGTCGCCGGAGCCGTAGAAATCGAAGCGCAGGGCCACAAATCCGGCCTGGGCCAGCCGCCGCGCGAACTGCACAAAGAGCATATCATGCTCGACATGGTTGCCGGTGAAGCCGTGCAGCAGCACGACGGTGGGAGCCGGGCCGGTGGCCGGGGTGGGGCGGTGGATCATCCCCCGCAGCACACCCTTTGGGCCGAGAAAGGCGGCAGGCAGTTCGTCAGGCATGGCTATTCCGTCTCCTCGTCATCCTGGCTCTTGGGCGGTGCGCCAACCCCGCCGCCCATCTTGTTGCGGACGTTGATCAGATTCTTCATGAGGCGCTGGCGGGTGCTCGGCTTTTTCACGTAGTCCAGGCCGATCTCATATGTCGCGGCGGCCTGCATCACATTGCCGCTGCGCACTTGCAGATCGGCGATGGCCAGCACCGTCTCGCCATAATTCTCGTCGTCACCCAGTTCGGCAAAGATGGCCGAGGCTTCGCGGTAGTTGGTGATCGCCTGCTCGGTATTGTCGATTTTGGCGTAGACGCGCCCCAGGTTGCCGAGCGCCTGGGCGGTGCGCAGCGCGTCGTTCATCTGGCGAAAG
>JAAYCM010000067.1 GCA_012729765.1 Chloroflexota bacterium
TGATTTGCGAGATCGCGCCGACGCTCAGCCCGGAAATCTCGGTAAGCTGGGTGCGCGAGAGCGGCCCCTGCCGCCGGATCAGGTTGAGGATCAGATTCCGGTTCAGGGCCTTGATCAGGTCGCGGTTGGCGCGGCGTGGCTGGCTCATGCGTCACTTTCATCATTCAGTGAAAAAAGTCATTTCCAGTCTACGCCCATTTTGCGGGCGTGTCAAGCAGGTGCACCAATAGAAAAATAAAGACCCCTGGAAACGCCAGGGGCCTGCCTATCAATCGACTTGCGGCGGCTTAGCGCCAGAAGCGCGGGAGAACGCCTTCGCGCAGCGTCAGATCGCTCCATTCCGCGCGGGCGCTGGCGGAATTCCAGCAGTCCTGCCCGATCCACTGCCCGGAACTGACCAGCCGCATCGTCCGATCCAGCTCGCGGCCATCGGGGAAGTCCGCCGCGTCGGGATGGGTGCCGCCGGTCGAGAGCGCATACGCGCCGATCTGTTCTGCCGGTGCCCAGACCACCATCAAATACTGGCCCGCTTCGGGGATATCCACGCTCAGCCCGGCATCATCCCAGTAGTACATCCAATCGTAGAACTCGACCTTCTCCCGCGCTGCGATGGTTTCGTCGGCGGCCTGCTCGCCGGTGAGCAGGGCCAGGCCCGCACCCGGCGGCAGGTCGAACGGCAGCGACTCCAGAAGCCCGGCATCCGGCCTATCCAGCCCCGGCCCGATCACCGCGACTGCCGGGTACAGATCGACGAACAGGTCGCCGCATTCCGGCACCAGCAGTTCCACGGACATATCGTCCACCGACGCGTCGAAGTCGAGCGCGATCGCATCGACATCGCCGGAGTCCAGCCGCCCGAAGTACGACGCGAAGAAGCCCCCGGTCGGCGAGACGAACGGATCAGCCACCCCGCCCCAGTCCTCGCCCAGCGGCTCGACATAGGGGATCGACTTGGCCGAGGCGACCGCCGTCACGGTGGCGATCAGGACGAGCACCACGCCGATTATCCACAGTCTGGATCGTGCTTTCATGGTTGTTTTCTCCTGTGTTCCGTGTCTTTGGCTGATATACACCGCCGGGCTGTCAGGCGTTCCCGATCCGGTGCTCATTCCAGCGATTCGGCCAGCCGCACGGCTTCTTCCAGCGACCAGTTGGTTTCGAGACGGCAGGTCAGGTCGCCCGCCACCCACAGCAGGACATTCCCCTCGACCAGATCATGCAGCTCGATGCCCGGCGTGGCTTCTGGCAGGCGCGGGTCGAGATATTGGAGAAAGTGCATGCCGCGCAGCCACACCGCTTCCCGCCCATTAACGAAGGTCGAAGTTATGCGCTGCACCTCGCCCTTGTGCGCTTCGACGCCCGGCCCCAGGATGTGCAGCGCCAGCTCGATCGCGCCCGGCTCGTCCGGTGAGATCCAGACCAGAATCACCAGCGGCTCGCCTACGTCCTGCACGAAAACCCGATCGGGTGCGCCCAGGCCGGGTGGATAAGTGGGCAGATCGATCATGAACGGAACGGCGGCGCGGGCGGCATCCAGCGTCGTTTCGCCGGCCAGCGTGCGATAGCGGGTATCGGGCAGCACCAGCGGGGGCGGCTCGACCGGCTCCGGCTGCGGATCGAGCGCGATCGTGATCCCGCCCAGGCGCAGCACGTCCTGCACGACAGCGCGCACCTGTGGCACGGCGAGCAGCGCCAACGCACTCAGCAGCAGCGCGATCGCGATCCACGCCGCCCGCCACTGGACAGGCGGTCGCCGGGAAGCCGCCGCCTGGGGAAGCGCGCGCCGGGTGAGATCGGGTGTGGGCGGATACTCGAACGCGCGGGCCGTGCGGGCGACGGTGGTTTCCCAATCCTGCCCGCGATCGGATTCCGGGCTGGTCGTCGTCGGGAGCGGCGTCATGGGATGCGCTCCTCGGCCAGCAGCGGGAACTCGGCGGCGATCACCGCCCGCAAGCGTTCCAGCGCCCGGTGCAAACGCGATTTGACCGTGCCCGGCGCAATATTGAGGGCTTCGGCCACTTCCTCGACGGGCAGCTCGAGAAAATAGCGCAAATAGACGATCTGCTGATCGTCGTGCCGCAAGCGGCGGATAGCCTGCCACAACACCTGTGCCTCCCATTGCTGTAACTGTCCCTGCTCTACACCGGGGGTCCGGTCCTGCTCCGGCTCGCTGTGATAGAAACGCCGCAGCGCGGCCAGGTAGCGCCCGGCTGACCGGCGGTGATTGCGGGCCAGGTTGGCCACAATCGACAGCAGCCAGGGGCGAAACGCGCGCCGCGTGTCGAAGCGATCGAGCTTCTGGAAGGCGCGCAGAAACGCTTCCTGCGCCACGTCCTCGGCGTCGTCTGCATCGCCCAGCAGCAGATAGGCCAGCCGGAATGCGGGCGTCTGGTGCTGGCGTACCACCGTCTCCCAGGCTTCCGAGTCGCCCCGGCGAGCGCGGTCGATCAGGTCGGATTCCATGTGAGAGAACTCTCCGAATAGCACCGCACGGTTTTTTGTTTATACACCGCTCGCGCGCGATCCGTTCCCGGCCTATAAGAATGGGTGAGCTTTTTGGATACAAGACTACGCGAAGGGGAGAAATATCGCCCCTGCGCACGTGCTGCCAGGGGCGAAGAGTGACGGGATCAGGCGGTGGCGGGTGGGCCGCGCACCGTCTTACAGTTCGGAGTTGTGCTTCACGAAGTCGATGATCTCGTCTACAATGCCGAAGGCCAGCCCGGTGACGGTATCTGCCGCGCCGTAGTAGATCGCAATCCGTCCGGTGGCAGAATCGGCCAGGGCCGCACACGGAAAGACGACGTTGGGCACGTCGCCCGCGTTCTCATACAGCGTCTTCGGCGCGAGCAGATAGGGCGCGGAACGGTACATCACGCGCCAGGGTTCGTCCAGATCGAGCAGCGCCGCGCCCATGCTGTACACAAACCCGTTACACGAGGTCAGCACGCCGTGATAGATCAGCAGCCAGCCCTCGGTCGTCTCGATTGGAATCGGCCCGGCCCCGATCTTGGTGCTCTGCCACGTCCAGGGCTTCGGCCCCATGACGAAGCGGTGTTTGCCCCAGTGGATCATATCGGGGCTTTCGCTGTAGAAAATATCGCCGAAGGGGGTGTGCCCGGTGTCGCTGGGACGGCTGAACATGGCAAACTTGCCGTTGATCTTGCGCGGGAACAGCACGCCGTTACGGTTGTAGGGCAGATAGGCGTTTTCGAGAAAGTGGAACGTCTCGAAGTCGTGGGTGTAGCCGATGCCAATCGTCGGGCCGTGATAGCCGTTACACCACGTCACATAGTAGCGATCCTCCAGCCACACCACGCGCGGATCGTAGCGGTGGACAAACGTCGCCAGCTCGTCCTCGCTAAACTGCCACTCGATTGGATCGGGATCCAGCTCCCAGTGGAAGCCGTCGGCGCTGCGCCCGGCATGCAGATTCATATAGCGGCGGGTGTCGTCCACACGGAACACGCCCGCGAAGCCGTCACCAAACGGCACGGCGGCGCTGTTGAAAATGCTGTTGGAGCGGGGGATCGCGTCACGCGGGATGACCGGGTTCTGGCTGTAGCGCCAGATGACGGCGCTGCTGCCCGCCGGGCGATCTTCCCAGGGGACGTTGGGCAGGGCCGGACCGATAATCGTGTGTGTTTCGTTGCGTGCTAATTCCATGTTTGTAAACTCCTCAGAATAGTTAAAGTCCACTTCAGGCGGTGCGGCCAGACGTCTCGACCAGCAGCGCGACGGCGTCATCCGTGCCGGTATCGACGTCCAGAATCACTTTTTGGGGCATATTATTTCACCTGATTGGGATCAAAAGCACAGCGCGCCTTGCGGCAAGCGCAGAGTATAGCATGCCCGATTCAGGGCCGCGATGCGTCAGCTTTCCGCAGGTCGATCGCCGGCGGAAATCCGCCCAAAGGCGGATGCATTGCGCGGCCCCACTGCCTATGCTTAGCCCTAGAACATCCAGATTCCAAAGGAGGACCTATGTTGAAGCAGCTTGTATGGTTGGTTGTTCTACTGCCGGGTCTGCTGCTGGCAGGCCAGCCGGCGGTCGCACAAGATGACGGCTGCGCGAGCGCGTTTGACGATGTGCGCAGCTTCACGGCGGACGTATTCGAGGCCACGACCGCGAACATCGAAGACGGTGTGATCGCGTGGGACAGCACCGATTGGGAAAACATCGTGCGGCGCGTGGTGGGCACGAGCGAATTCTATCTCAACAACTGCACCGATCCCGATCTGCCGCTGAGCGAGCAGGCCGAGGCGGTCGAGGAACTGGCCGCGCTGAGCAAGATCGAGTCCCCGGTGGCGACACTGGACGTGGGTGGCGACTTCGGCGAGGTCGAGCTGAGCAGCGATTTTGCCCCCAACACTGAATTCATCGATCTGAACGGCGATGGGACCGACGAGCTGATCCTGCACACGCAGGTACCGTACTTCTCGCAGGCCACTGTCTACCAGATTCGCGGCGGTCTGAGCATCGCCTTCTTCGACAGCGAGGACGGCTGGCAGGGCCAGGTGATCGCGCCGATCACCGAGTTCGTGACGGACGAGGGCGGCGATCATGTCTCGTTCGCGATGGTGGACGACACCACGCTGATCGTCAACGAGCCGCACGAGGCGCTGGTCTACCTGCCTGGAGCGGAAGTCGAAGTCATCCCGGTTGAGGACGAAGACGGCCCGCTGACCGCGGTCGCGCTGCGCGTTCCCACCGGAACGGGCGAAGCGCAGGAGCTGAATATCCTGACGTGGGACGGGCGGATTCCGTCGGTCGAGCTGCGGATCGAGATCAACGACTGGTGCTATCCCGGCCAGCCACTCAGTTGGGAGATCGAGGCCGACGGCAGCGTGTTCGTGCCCGGCAACGGCGGCGAAGAAGGCTCGCCGCTGCACTGCGGCAGCATCCCCGATCTGGTCTTCGACTGGCACGAGGGGCGCTACATCGCGCCGATCATTTCCTAGGCATCGCATACAGGTTGGAACACGGGGGCACCGCCTAACTCAGACGGTGCCCTTTGTGTCTGTGGTGCGGATCGCGTGCGGCCCGCCGCTGTGGTTACTGGTAGCGCAGGATGTCGGAGACGGTCTTGCGCGCCGCGTTGATCGACGGCCAGACGCTCGCCAGCGCCGTGATCACCAGGACGCCGACCAGCCCGAACACCGCCGCCTCGATCGGGTAGCCAAGCTGGTACTCGGTGCCCAGGTCGAGCACGCTGATCAGCCCGGCATTGAGCAGGTAGCTCAGCGGCAGGCCGAGCAGCCACGCCAGCAGGCCCACTACCAACCCTTCGGTCATGAACTGGCCGATGATCGTCAGCGACCCGGCCCCGATCGAGCGCATCACGCCGATCTCCTTCTGGCGCTCGTAGACGCTCATCGACAGCGTGGTCAGCAGCCCGACCGCCCCAACCAGCGCGATCAGCAGCGCCGCCGTATTGAACACGGCCTGGAAGGTACGCACCGCGTTCGAGATCGTCTCCTTGGTCAGCTCGATATTGCTGAAGGCTGAGCCGATCCCGTTTGCCAGCAGCAGCTCGTTCACTTCGTCGGTCCTATCGTCCACCTCAGAAGCGGTGATATCGCTGCCGGACATCTCCCACAGCCACGACGTCGGGCGCGGCTCGCCATCCGGCGTGACGAATCCGCTCAGCCGCGCCAGCTCCTGCCAGTCGAACCAGACGCCGTCATAGGGAAATGAGACGATGCCGGTGATGGTGTATTCGCCGCTGTTGCCCCCGGCGCGGATCGTGATCGTGTCTCCGACCTGCCTGTTCATGCCATTGGCTACGGAGCGCGACAAAATCACGCCCGTATCGCCCGGCTCCAGGTTCTCGCCGGAGAGGAAGTTGAAATTGTAGGCGTCACTGGCCGGATCGTAGCCGTTGGCGAAGAGGGCCGGCGGACCGGCTGCCGCGTTGTACTCCTTGTCGTAGCCGTCGATCCTGATCTCCTGGCTGACATACGGCCCGCGCGAGGTCAGGTCAGGATACTGTTCTTCCATCAGCGCCCGCGCCTGATCAAGCTGCTCGATCTCTTTCGGGTCCAGCGTGAAGTGGAAGCCGAAGACCTCGAAGAACTCGTTGACCACGTCATTCACCGAGGTGAACACGGCGAACACGCCCATGAAGGCCCCGGCGGCAAAGGTCAGCGTGACGACCGTCAGCGCGATGCGCCCCTTTTTGCGGATCGTGTTGCTGATCCCCTGGCGCACGTTCAGCGGCAGCGGCAGGCGCTCGACGATGCGCGCCAGCGGCCCGTGCCCATACCCGCCCGCGATACCGAGATCGGTCAGCGCCTCACGAATCTGGACGCGCGTGCTGTTATAGACCGGCAGCAGCGAGGCCAGCACCGGCACCGCCAGCCCAACCAGGACGCCGATCACGATCGCCGGGACCGAGATCGTGAAGTCTTCGATCAGGGCCAGGTTGGCCGACGCAGCGTAGCCCTGCGCGGCCAGATAACCCGCCGGGATGCCCAGCAGCACCGCCGGGATCACCGCGATCAGGCCGTAGATAAACGCCATGCCGGAGTAGATCAGGAAGTTATCGGGTGTGCCCGCGCCGACCGCCTTCATGATTCCGATCTGCTGGCGCTGCTCGGTCACGATCGCCATCAGCACATTGAACACCAGGAAGCCCGACACGATCAACGCCAGCAGCGCGAGCACGGTCATGATGTTGTTCGAGGTCTGCGCGAACAGGATCAGGCTGTTCTCTGCCGGGTCCTCGACGAAGGTAAAGACCGGGATATAGCTGCCGGAGCCGGCGATAGCCTGGTTGAATTCGTCGGTATGCACCTCAGCCGCCTCGAAGCTGGCGTAGCGCGCATAGATCGCGCTGAAGCTGGCCGAGTCGCTGATGTATTGGGCGTCCTCGAACCCGGCAAACACCATATCTTCCGGGAAGATCGGCGCGAAACCGCCGTAACCGTAGGAGAAGAAAGCGATCCCAGAGATCGTCCACGTCTCCTCGGCAGGCATCCCGGCTTCGGACTGACCGAGCACGCGCACCACGATCTGATCGCCCACGCCCAGATCGTGCGTGTCGGCAAAGCGCCGTTCGATCATCAGCTCGTGGCTGCCGGGCTGCGGCCACTTCCCTTCGACGCGGCGCATTGGCTCAAGCTGCACCTGATCGAGCGGCTCGGAGACGCTGAACAGGTAGGACGATTGGAATTCCTCGGCGTCGGGCAGCTTCCAGAACAGGGGATAGACCAGCCGCCCTTCGACGGCGGTCACGTCCGGCAGCGCGCGCAGCGTTTCGAGGACCTGTTCGTTGTCGGGTTCGACGCCGGGCGGTGCGGCCAGGTAGGCGCGGATCATCGCCAGCCGGTCCTGCTCCAGCTCTTCGCGCATCTGGCGGACCACGATGTCGCCCATCGAGAAGAGCGTCACCGTGCCAAACACGCCGATGAAGATGCTGATGGCGACTAAGGCGGTGCGGGCCTTGCGGGACCAGATATCCCGGAATATTTTGCGGCCTCTCGTTCTGATCATGATGCTTTCCCCTTATGTGCTCTGGTTGGACGGTTAACGCATCACGAGCGCGCCCGCGATGCATTCGGGCTGTTTGGTTTGCACAGCCAACGCTGCGCCGGATAGTGCACCGGGCCGCGCGGCAGGAAGAAATAGGCATCGTTTCCGCAAGTTCTATATAGTCTAATTGTCTACTTCGCTCACACCCGGCATGCTTTCTAGCCCGCAAATGAGGTAAAGGAACGGCGCTATGCAGCTTAACGGACTCCATCATGTGACCGCAGTTACCGGCCAGGCCGGCCTCAACCTTCAGTTCTATACGCAGTTTCTCGGATTACGTCTCGTGAAAAAGACGGTCAATCAGGACGATGTTTCGGCCTACCATCTCTTCTATGCCGACAAACTCGGCACGCCCGGCACCGACATCACCTTCTTCGACTGGCCGCAGACCGGGCAGAACCGGCGCGGGACGGACAGCATCGTCGCGACTGCGTTTCGCGTCAACGGGCGGGCGGCGCTCGATTACTGGCAGGCGCGCCTGGACGCGCACCACGTCGAGCACTCCGGCATCCTCACCTTTGCCGGGCGCGAGATGCTCGCGTTTGAGGACCCCGAAGGCCAGCGGCTCGTCCTGATGGGCGACGGCGGCGCGCCCTTCGAAGGCGAGGTGTGGGAGCGGACGGAGATTCCGGCTGAGCACGCGCTGCGCGGCTTCTACGCCGAGCTGCTCTCGACTCCGCGCCTGGACTATCTCGCGCCGATTCTCACGGATGTGCTCGGCTTCCGCATGATCGAGCAGCAGCCGGGCTTCTATCCTGATGGCGGTCCGGTGACGATCTTCGAGATGGGCACGGGCGGCCCCGGTCGGGAGCTTTGGGTTGCTGAGGAGCCGGACAAGCCGGTCGCCTTCCTGGGAGCGGGCGGCGTGCATCACCTGGCGCTGCGCGTGGCCGATCATGCCGAGCAGCGCGGCTGGCACGAGCGGATCGCCAGCGCCGGGCTGCCGGTCTCGGACTTCATCGACCGCTTCTACTTCCAGTCGATCTACTTCCGGGTATCGCGCGGCATCCTGTTCGAGATCGCGACCGACGGTCCCGGCTTCGCCTCGGACGAAAGCCTGGAGACGCTAGGCGAATCCCTGGCGCTGCCACCCTTCCTGGAGCCAAAGCGCGCGCAGATCGAGGCGGGCCTGAAGCCGATCACCGCGCCCCGGCTGTCGTAGCGGGCGTCGGATCGCGCGATACCGTTTTTCGCGTAGAAGATCAGCCCCCATCCTAAATCCTTCCCCCAAAATGAGGGAAGGACTTCAAAACTTCCACTGGTCTCCCCTTTCCTCCGTGAAACGTGGGGGGAGGGGCCGGGGGATGGGGGAAGAAATGCATGATCGCCTCTAAACCGGTGGCGCGTGCTCGTCCAGCAGGCGGCGCGCGATCACGATGCGGTTGATCTCGCTCGTGCCCTCACCGATCGACATGATGCGCTGGTCGCGGTAGATGCGCTCCAGCGGGAACTCGCGGCTGTAGCCATAGCCGCCGTGAATTTGCAACGCCTCGAACGCGATCCGCTCGACCGCCTCGGACGCGAACAGCTTCGCCATCGACGCGAGCTTGGTATAGTTCTCGCCGCGATCTTTGGACCACGCCGCGCGCAGGACGAGCAGCCGCGCCGCTTCGAGCTGGGTGGCGGCATCGGCCAGCTTGAACTGGATCGCCTGGTGATCGGCAAGCCGCTGGCCGAAGGCGCGCCGTTCCTGGGCATAGTGGAGCGCGGTTTCGAGCGCGGCCTGCGCCAGCCCGACACACAGCGCCCCGACCGCGATCCGCCCGCTGTCGAGCGTGGCAAGCGTCTGCTGGAGTCCGCGCCCTTCCTGCCCCA
Organism: Chloroflexota bacterium; assembly: GCA_012729765.1. Classification (GTDB taxonomy): domain Bacteria; phylum Chloroflexota; class Anaerolineae; order Aggregatilineales; family Aggregatilineaceae; genus JAAYCM01. The sequence continues at coordinate 9,350 of JAAYCM010000067.1, forward strand.
GCAGGTTCTCACGCGGCACACGCACATCGTTGAAGGTCAGCACGTGGGCCGGGGATGCGCGGGTGCCCATCTTCTTCTCCGGCGGCGCAATCGTCAGCCCGGCGCGGTCCGTCTCGACCAGGATCATGCTGAAACCGTGCGTATCCGCTCCCGGATCGGTGCGGGTGAGCGTCACGATCACGGGCGCGAGGCTGGCGTTGGTGATCCAGGCTTTGCTGCCGTTGATCACCCACTCGTCGCCGTCACGGGTGGCGCGCGTCTGGGTGCCCATCAGGTCAGACCCGGCATCCGGCTCGGTCAGCGCGATACTGCCCAGCACCTCGCCGCTGGTCAGGCGCGGCAGAAAACGCGCTTTCTGCTCGTCCGTGCCCCAGCGCACAATCGGCAGGCAGCACAACTCGTTGTGCGCCTCGATGCTCAGCCCGGTCGAGCCGCACGCCCGCCCCAGCTCGATCATTGCCAGGGCCGCGCTGATGCTGTCGAAATCCGCGCCGCCGTAGGCTTCCGGCACCTGCAAACCGACCAGCCCCAGGTCGGGCATTTTGGCAATCGCTTCCATCCGCAGCCGCCCGGTTTCGTCCACCTGGGCCGCGTAGGGCTTCAACTCCCGGTCGCAAAAACTGCGCACCGCTTCCTGAAACAAGCGCTGTTCATCCGTTAGCGAAAAATCCATCGCACACGCTCCCGCCCGAAAAAACCGGGGCCGCCGCGCCCGCGACCGCCCCGGATACCGTCTCTAGGATTCAGCCGGCACAAAATACACATCGGTGGGCCGGAACTTGCTGTTGCGCAGGTAGCGCGCCCGCACCTTCATGCCGATCCAGTCGAGTGAGGCGGCATCGGGATCGACGCCCATCAGCCGCGACAGGAACAGCGTATCGGCCCCCTCGAAGTGCACCAGGATCAGCACAAACGGCGTCTGCGGCAAAAATTCTTCGGACCCAAAATGGCACACCGTGAAGGCGTGGATTACTCCTTCGGCGGGCAGCACGACCCAATCGGTTTCCGCGCCGGTGGTCATATCGTGGCCGCGCGGCGTGGCATAGGTATAGCCGGTATCCGGCTCGCGGCTGCCCAGAAAAACGCCGTTCGCCAGCCCGGCGAAGAACGGCGAGTCCTGCCCGTAGGAATGGATATAGTCGATGCAGTAGGGTTGCTTGAGGACGATCGGCCCCATCTTTTTGAGCGCTTGCAGCGCTTCGGCGTCCAGCTCCGCCGGGAACGGCACGTTGAACAGAATTTGCCCGGCGTCGGTTTCCTCGATCTTGCGCGGGAGTTGGCGTTTGTTCTCAGACATGGATCACTCCTCTGCCTGCTTCAGAATCGAAACGGTGACATAGGTCCCGGTCCCGGCGTGGCTGTGGATCGCGCCGCGCCGGGCGTTGGCGATCTGGAGCGTGTCATCATGGAAATGCTGGCCGATGGTGCCCTGAAGCTGCCACAGCGCGAACACACCCTGCATCAGCCCCGTCGCGCCGACCGGGTGCCCGCACGCGATCAGCCCGCCGGACGGGTTGACCGGGCAGACGGGCGCGTCGGGCAGGTTCAGCCCATAATCCAGCCCCGGCATGAAGGTCTGCCCGCTGACCGCGAACGCCCCACCCTCACCATAGCGGCACAGCCCCATGTCCTCGTAAGTCTGGATTTCGGACGAGGTATAGGCGTCGTGCAGCTCGATGAAGTCGATCTCGTGCAGCGGATCGGTGATCCCGGCGCGCTCATACGCCTGCTTGCTCGCCATGCGCCCCGCCCGGAAGGAATGTACACCCGGATAGCGGAAGCCCTGCTCCCACAAGTCCTGATAGTAGGCGCGCGTATCGGGATCGTCGCGCTCGGCGGCCAGAGCGTTCTTCGCCATGAACTCGTCGAACGACTGGTGCGGGCGGTCGGCCATACGCATCGCGTCTGTGCCGCGCCCGATGCTCTCGACCACCACGCGCGGATAGCGCCGCCCGCTGGCGTTTTCGAGCTTCTCCAGCCCCTCTTCGGAGCAGAGGATCACCGCCGCCGCGCCATCGCTCATGACGCAGATATCGAGGCGGGTCAGCGGCCAGGCGACCATCGGCGCGGCGCGCACATCCTCGATCGTGTAGCGGTGGCGCTTCTGGGCGTAGGGGTTGTGGTAGGCGTTGATATGGTTCTTGACCGAAACATGCGCCAACTGCTCGACTGTCGTGCCGAACTCCTTCATGTGGCGCGTGACCATCATCGCGTAGTAGCCGGAATAGAAGCCGCCGACCGGGTAGTCGAAACTCACGTCTGAGGCCAGCGCGATAAACTCATTCCCCTTCCAGGTGTTGACATGGCTCATCGTCTCGAAGCCATAGGCGACGCAGATATCCATCGAGCCGCTGGCGACGCTCTTCCACGCTTCCTGAAAGCACAGGCCACCCGTTGCGCCGCCACCCTCGACCCGGTGCGACGGTTTGGGGCACAGGCCGAGGTAGTCCTGCGCCATGATCCCGGCCATAAGCTGGCGGGCGAAGTGGTCCGAGAAGTACGACGCGACCGAGCCATCGACCAGCTCGGTGAACTGGGGAAAAGTCAGGCCGAGATCGTCGATGGCATAGTCATACGCCTCTTTGATCACGGCCTGAAAGGTCTTGTCGGGGCGGGCCTTCGTAAACTTGGACACCCCGCCGGAGACGACATACACATCTCGCATACGAAAACGCTCCTTGTCAGCTTAAGCCGCCGGTTATCTTTAGGGCGGGCAAACATCCGCGCCCGGCCCAAAACGACTGATGCAGCCCTGTTGGCAGTCTCCTTTCAAAAATCACGCCTTGAGCGCGCGGATCGCCTCGACCGCGTCGGGATTGACCAGTGCGGCCAGGTCGCCGGGCGGCTCGCCCAGATAGGCCGCGCGGATCACCCGCCGCATCACCTTCGCGTTGCGCGTGCGCGGGATGTCGTCCACGAAATGGACCTGCTTTGGAGCCAGCGCCCGGCCCAGCTCGTTGGCAACCCACGCCTTAAGCTCCGCGCGCAGTGCCTCGCCGGGGGTGTAATCGGAATGCAGCACGACGAACGCGACCACCGCCTCGCCCTTGATCGCGTCCGGCACGCCGATTGCCGCCGCCTCGGTCACGGCCTCGTGTGCCACCAGCACGCTCTCGACCTCAGCCGGGCCGACGCGCTTCCCCGCCACCTTGATCGTGTCGTCGGAGCGGCCCAGGATGTAGAACAGGCCGTCCTCGTCAATCGCGGCGAAGTCGCCGTGCACCCACACCTCCGGGATGCGGCTCCAATAAGTGTCCAGGTAGCGCTCCGGGTCCTGCCAGAAGCCGCGCGTCATGCCGATCCAGGGCTGGCGGATCACCAGCTCGCCCACCACGCCGCGCACCGGCTGGCCGGATTCGTCTACCACGTCGGCGGCGATGCCGGGCGCAGGGCCGGAGAAAGCGCACGGCTTGAGCGGGCGCAGCAGGTTGCCCATCACGATCCCGCCGCTGATCTCCGTGCCGCCCGAATAATTGATGATCGGCAGGCGACCGCCGCCCACCGTCTCGAAGAACCACTGCCAGGGGCCGGGATTCCACGCCTCGCCGGTCGAGCCGAGAATCCGCAGCGTGTGCAGATCGTGGCGCTGCACCGGCTCCGCGCCGTGCGCCATGATCACGCGGATGAAGGTCGGCGCGACGCCCAGGCAGCTCACGCCGTGCCGCTCGATCAGGCTCCACACACGGTCCACGTCGGGATAATCGGGCGCGCCGTCGTAGAGCAGCATCGTCGCGCCGAGCAGCAGCACGCCGAAGACCTCCCAGGGGCCCATCATCCAGCCCATATCCGTCATCCAGAACAGGGTGTCAAACGCGCGCAGGTCGAAGCCGTGTGCCATATCCTGCGCCGCTTTGATCGGAAAGCCGCAGTGCGTGTGCAGCGCGCCCTTGGGCCGCCCGGTCGTGCCGCTGGTATAGAGGATCATCAACGGGTCCTCGGCGGCGGTGCGCTCGGTCGGCGCGTCAGATGGCTGCCCGGCCACGAAATCGCCCCACAGCACGTCGCGCCCGGCTTGCAGCGGCACATCCAGCCCGGCGCGGGGATAGACGATCACCTGCCGGACGGTGGGAACGCCAGCCAGCGCCTCGTCCGCAATTGGCTTCATCGGGATCGGCCTGCCCCGGCGGAACTGCCCATCCGCCACGAACAGCGCCTTGGCGGCGGCATCATTCAGCCGGGCGGCAATCGCGCTCGGCCCGAAGCCGGAGAACAGCGGCAGGATGATCGCGCCGATTTTGGCGATTGCCAACAGCGCGATCACGATCTCTGGCACCATCGGCATATACAGCCCGATCGCGTCGCCCGGCCCCAGCCCGTGCGCGCGCAGCGCCGTCGCCACGCGGTTCACCTCGCGGTAGAGATCGCCGTAGGTCAGGATGCGTGTTGTGCCGTCCTCGCCTTCCCAGTGGATCGCGGCGCGGTTCTGCGCGGGCGTGCCGATCCACTTGTCCAGGCAGTTGTGGACAATGTTCATCCGTGCGCCGACACACCACTCCGGCCACTGCACGCCGCGCGAAAGATCGACTACCTGCGAATACGGCGTGTAGAACTCGATGCCCAGGTCCTCGAACACCGCTTCCCAGAACCACGCGATATCACCGGTCGAGCGCGCCATCAGGTCGTCAAAGGTAGCGAGGCCGTGCCGGTCCATGAACTGCTTCAGGCGCGACTGCGCGATCTGCGCGTCGCTGGGCCGCCACGCGACCGGCTGGCCGAAGGGGAACTGTGCCGGGGATGCCATGCTGCTTACCACCTCTCCACTCTTCTCAGCCCAGATACGCCTCGACAATCGACGTGTCCTCGCGCACGCTGGCCGCCGGGCCGTGATGCACGATCAGGCCGCGCTCCAGGATGAAGGCGTAATCGGCCACGTCCAGCGCTTTACGGGCGTTCTGCTCCACCAGCAGAATCGTCTTGTCCTCGTCCTTGATCGAGCGGATGATCTCGAAGATTTCATTCACCAGCAACGGCGCAAGGCCCATGCTCGGCTCATCCAACATCAGCAGCTTGGGGCGCGCCAGCAGCGCCCGCCCTACCGCGAGCATCTGCTGCTCGCCGCCGCTCAGCGATCCGGCTTTCTGCCTGCGCCGCTCTTGCAAACGCGGGAAGCGCTCGAACACCGCCTCGATATCCTGCCGGATCGCGGCGCGATCCCTGCGCCGGTACGCACCCATTTCGAGATTTTCCTCGACCGACAGCGTGGCGATGATCTGGCGGCCTTCGGGCACCTGGATCAGCCCCAGGCCGGTCACGCGGTCGGCGCGCATCCCGGCGATCGCGCGCCCGTCGAAGCGGATCGAGCCGTAGCGCGGCTTGATCAGCCCGCTGAGCGTGTTGATCGTCGTGCTCTTGCCCGCGCCGTTGGCACCGATCAGGCACACGACCTGCCCGGCGTGCACCTGAAACGAGATGCCGCGCAGGGCCGCGATTGCGCCGTAGTTGACAAAAAGGCCGCTCACCTCAAGCAGGGGCGTCATGATATTCTTCTTTCCCCAGGTAGGCTTCGATCACTTCGGGATTCTGCCGGACTTCGGCTGGCGTGCCGTGCGCGATTACCTCGCCGAAGTTGAGCACGTACACCTCGTCGCACACCTGCCCGATCAGCGCCATATCGTGCTCGACGACCACGACGGTGATACCCTCACGCGGCATGCGTAGAATCTGCTCGCCCAGCGCGTGCGTCTCGACCGCATTCATCCCGGCGGTCGGCTCGTCCAGCAGGATCAGGCGAGGGCCGGTCGCCAGCGCGCGGGCCATCTCCAGCCGCCGCTGGTCGCCATACGAGAGCGTCCCGGCGCGCGCCCTGGCTACAGCGCCAAGCTGGAAGCGCTCCAGCAGATCGTGCGCCTGGCGGTTGATTGAGGCCTCTTCGCGCCGGTGATAGGGCCACGCGAAGAGCGAATGCAGCAGCGTCGAGCGTCCGTGCCGGTGCTGCCCGATGATCACGTTCTCCAACGCGGACATTTCGTTGAACAGCCGGATATTCTGGTAGGTGCGCGAGATGCCCAGCGCGGTGATGCGGTGGGGCGCGGCGCGCTGAATCGGCACGCCCCGGAAGGTGATCGTGCCTGAGGTCGGGTGATCCAGCCCGCTGATGCAGTTGAGCAGCGTGGTCTTGCCCGCGCCGTTGGGGCCGATCAGCCCGACAACCTTCCCTTCTGGCACGCTCAGATTGACGTAGGTCAGGGCGGCCAGCCCTTCGAAATGCCGCGAGACGGCGTGTATGTCTAGCATCGTGTCCCCACTCGCCTTCTAAACGCCCCGGCTCAGCGGCTCGCCCGCCCCGCTGCCGGGACGATCCGGCGTGCCGACCGCTTCGGGCGGATACGTGATCAGCCCGGCGATCCCCACCAGGACCAGCCCGATCAGGTTGGCATAGTAGCCGTCGCTCAGGTCCGTGATCAGCCCGAAGATGCCGATTACCAGCAGGACGACGACCAGCGCCCCGGCCAGCACGCTCAGCGGCAGCGCAAAATAACCGCCCTGCGGCTGCGGCTGGCGACTCGAAATCCAGTAGAGCGCGGCCAGAATCGCGGCCAGCCCGATCAGGCCCCACAGCTCGTAACTCAACACCTGCCCACCCGACCGTCCGAGATCGCGGTAGGGCAGGATATTGACCAGCGCCACCAGCGCCATGCCGACGCTCGCCAGCCGTTTCGCCAGGTCGAAGCGGCCCCCCTCGCGCCAGTAGGAAGGCCGCAGCAGGCTGATCAGCCCACCCGGCAGATAGACGATGATCAGCAGCAGGATCGCGCCGGTCAGCGCGCCGGTATACTCCGCCAGATAGCGCAGCCGCTCCGGGATCGCCTTGAGCGCCATCCCGCCGAGCACCGGCCCCGACCAGTGCGAGAGGCCGCCCAGCACCGCGAAGGCCAGGATATCGACCGCCCGCCCGAAGCCGAAATCGCCGGGCGTGATCACGCGTGTGGCGTGCCCGCTCAGGCCGCCGGCAGTCCCGGCGACAATCGCGCCCAGGATGAAGGCGAGATTCTTGTAATAGACCACGTCGATCCCCAGCGTGGCGGCGACCTTCTCGTCCTGGCGGACGGCGGCCATCGCGCGGCCCATGCGCGAGCGGTTCAGGCGGTACATGAAGAACGCCAGCAGCAGCAGAATCAGGACAAGGTGCGCGGTTTCGGTCAGCTTGGGGATGCGGTTGATGCCGCGCGCGCCGTGCGTGAAATCATACGGCTCGTCGGGGCCGAGCAGCGAGGTCGCCAGCCCGTCGAAGTTGAGGATCACGATCCGCACGATCTCGCCAAAACCGATCGTGGCAATCGCCAGGTAGATGTTGCGCAGGCGCAGCACCGGCAGCCCGATCGGGATCGCGACCAGCCCCGCCGCCAGCGCGCCACAGATCAGCGCCAGACCGAAGCTGAGATCGCCTTCCATCGTCAGCACAACGCTGACATACGCGCCGATTGCCATGAATCCGGCGTTCGCCAGCGACAGCAGCCCGGTATTCAGCGTCAGGTAGATGCTGAGGCCGAGCACGGCGTTGATCAGCATGAACTGGACGACGGACTCACGAAAGCCAATAACGGCAAGCTGTTCAAGGATTGGCTGCAATACGGTATTGATGATCTCGAGCAGCAGGCCCACGATTGCATTCAGGATGTCCATTATCGCGGCCTCATCAGGCGCGGTCATCGACCCGCTGGCCGAGCAGCCCCTGGGGCCGCACCAGCAGGATCAGAAACAGCGACAGAAATACAACGGCGTCGCGCATATCGCTCTGCCCCAGCGCCACGCTGAACACCTCGATCCCGGCCACCAGAAAGCCGCCCAACACTGCGCCTTCGATGCTGCCCAGCCCGCCGAGCACGATCACGGTCAGGCCCTTGAGCGCGACCGATTCGCCCATGAACGGCGTCATCGAGTTGAAGGCCAGGCCATAGAGCATCCCGGCGGCCCCGGCCAGCGCGCCGGAGATGAAGAACGCCAGCATGTAGATCGCATCGACATTGACACCGAGCAGGCTCGCCACGCGGTCGCGGAAGGCGACGGTGCGCATGGCGCGGCCCGTGCGGGTGTTGATCACCAGCAGGCGCAGCAGCAGCATGAGCACAACGGCGATGATCAGCACGGCGATCTGAATCGGCGTCACGATCACCGGCAGGTTGTCAATCGGATCGGTCGAGATGCTGCCAATCGGGAAGCGTTTCTGCGCCGCTCCGAAGACGATCTGCGCCAGGCTCACCAGCAAAACCGACGCGCCGATGCTGCTGATCAACTGGTTCATACGCGGCGCGCCCCGCCGGCGCAGCGGCCAGAACGCGACGCGGTCCACCAGCACACTGATCACCCCCGCCCCGATCATCGCCATCGGCACAGCCACCCAGATCGGGCGCTGAAGCTCGGTGCAGGTCGAGGTGAGGACCTGGTCGCCGCAGGCCGAATACAGCCCGATGAAGGCGCCCCAGACAAAGACCGCGCTGTGAGAGAGATTGAGCAGGCCCAACACACTGAAGATCAACGCATAGCCGAGCGCAAACAGGCTGTAGAGTCCCCCAAGCCAGAGCGCATTCACGACTTGCTGAGGAATGTTCACATCCATCACGAACTCGATTCGCAGGTGCCCGATAGGCCGGGTCGCCGCAGCAAACACGCGCA
>JAAYCM010000068.1 GCA_012729765.1 Chloroflexota bacterium
CCCGCTGTGCAGTCCGCAACCGAAGCCGTGTTGAATCTGTATGCCGGGGCGGATGGTGTGGCCCTGGCGCAGAACGAAGCCTCGGTGCTGGTCCTGCCGTCGGCGTGGCGGCAGGCCGCCTATGGCGGCGCTGTGGCAGTGCTGATGCAGCCAACCAAGCTGGGCGAAGCCGGATCGTTTCCGCCGCCGCATACGCTCTTTGAGGCGCTGGGTTATGCCGCGTCAGCCGCGCTCACGCCAGACACCGGCCTGCTGATCACGGATCATCCCACTGCCGAGATGCTGGACTGGGTGCGCGCCGGGGGCGATATGCTCTATCTCAGCAGCCGCAAGGCTGGCAGCCCGTTCTTCTGGCAGCAGGGCCGGGGTGGAGTCTATGGCGGCAACTGGATCACGAGCTTTAGCTGGCTGCGGCCCGGCGTCTACCGCCGCTTGCAAGTCAGTAGCCCGCTCAGCCTGCCGTTCCTGGACGTGATGCCGACCGGCGTGATCCTCGGCCTGCCGCTGACCGACGCCGCGATCCAGCCCGATCTGCTCGCCGGGCAGATCACCGGGTGGGTGCAGCATCCCGCCGCGCATACGGTCCAGTTCCGCTATGGGCAGGGCCGCGTGATCATGACGACGTTTGGCGTGCTCGAAGCGCTGGCCTTCCAGCCGGTCGCCGCCGTGCTGCTGCATGATCTGGTCGATCACCTGATATCGGACGCCTGCCAGCCGGTCCTGCGCGCGAACTATTGAGTGAGGCGAAGTTCGCTGCGCGCAACCGGTCTGGCTGACCACTTCTCCTTCCTACGTGTCCCCGTCCTGCGCCGCGCCTCGTCCCCGGTGCAGGACGTTTCATTATCTACGTGTGGCGCGACCTCGTCTCTTAGTAGAATATGCTGCATCAGCCTTGCCAACTTTTGAAAAACGTAATATGCTGTTTTTAACGGTTCCGAGGAATTTTACGATTTCCAGAGAACGTATCTTTTTAGTTCTTGATTGCAAGCGTTTGCAAAGCCAGAGGATTTTTTCCGATTGGCTTTTTGTGGGGAAACGATTACAAGCGCTTGCAAAATAGTGACTTTAAAAAGGGTTATGACGTGGCTAAGGCACAGAAGCAGTACCCAACCATCAAGGGCCTTACCTGGCACCGCCACCCATTCTATTCCTTCTTCCTGCCCCTCGACTGGCATCGTTTTGCATGGCCCGATGACCGCCAGGGCGAAATCTATGGGCCAGACCCCCATGATCCCTTCACGACCTTTTCGATCAGCCTCACTGACCTGGGCACGTGGGTGACTCCCGACGATCTGGTGATTGAGGCCGAAGGCTTCTTCGATGCCATCGCGCAGCTTCCCGCCGCCTGGATTGGCACCCGCGAGCAAAAAGTCGCTGGCCAGATGCTGGAGCTTGAGGCCCGTTACGTGTACTCCGACGCGGGCAAAACGCGTAAATGCTGGACGCGTGTCTTTTATACGGTCACGCGCCAGATCACTATGACCGCGCAAGGCTCCACGCCCGAAACGTATGACTACTGGCTGCCAATTTTCTTTGAAGCCATGATGACCGCCAATATCCACAGCGAGAAGTCTTCCATCGAGTTGTGGAAATAAGCTGAGATATGGTATTCGTTTTGGCTTGAGCCGCCGGATGCCAGGAAAACGGCGTGAGCTAACCGGCGGGCGGGCAGCACGAATCACGAATGATCAGTTTGGTGGGCAGCGTGACGCGCCGCCGGGGCTGTTCGGGGTGGGCGATCTCCTCCAGGAGAATATTGGCCGCCTCGCGCCCCATCTCGGACAGCGGCTGGCGCACGGTGGTGAGCTTGGGATAGCCCAGCGAAGCCTGTGGAATGTCGTCGAAGCCGACCAGCGAAATATCTTTGGGGATGCGCAGCCCGTGCTCGCGGACTGCTTCCATCGCGCCCAGTGCCGAGAGGTCGTTGGCGGCAAAGATCGCGGTCGGGCGGTCGGGCAGGGCCAGGAGTTGCTGCGCGGCGGTGTAGCCACCCTCCTGCAGAAAACTGCCTTCAGCGATCAGGCGCTCGTCCAGTGCGAGGCCGTGCTGCGCCAGAGCCGCCGAGTATCCGGCCAGGCGCTCGGTGGTGCTGGTCAATCCGGCCAGCCCAGAGATAAAGCCGATCCGACAGTGTCCCAGCCCAATCAGGTATTCGGTCGCCTCGAACGCGCCCTGCCAGTTGGTCCCGCTGACCACTGCGCCTTTCTGCGTCTCTTCCGACTGGTCGATCACGACGCAGGGAAAGTCCCGTTCGTGGAGCGTATCAAGATAGGGCGTCGCCATCAGCGGCACGACCAGCAGCAGGCCGTCTACCCCGCTGTTCATGATCGTGGCGGCATAGTGCGATTCCTTGCCCTGGCGGCGGTGGGTGGTGTAGAGCAGCAGGTTGTACTCCGACTCGGCCAGGGCTTCGTCAATGCCGCGCAGAATCTCGCCGATGTAGCTGTTGTTAAGCCCCGGCACCAGCACCCCGATCAGGTGAGAGCGGCCCCCGGCCAGGCTGCGGGCCTGATGGTTGGGTACGTATCCCAGCTTCTCCGCCGCGCGCAGCACCTTTTCGCGCGTGCTGGGCTTGACGAACTCGTAGCCGGACAGTGTGCGGGATACGGTTGAATAGGAGACGCCCGCCTCGCGCGCGACATCGTAGATCGTGGGTGTGAGCGAGCGTTTAGCTTCTCGATGCACGGTAGATTACACTCCGGCTGCTGGTTGCGAATCAAACAAAGTGTATCCTGTTCGATCGGGTCTGGCGCAGGCAACCCGAGGCTTTGCGCCAGTTTTTGCACAAGGATGTGAGCTATGAATCAAACTTCCGGCGGCCCGCGAACCCCTGAAGACGGGTATGAGCTTTGGCTGCGCTATGAGCCTGTCGCGCCGGGGCCGCGCTTGAACGAGTATCGCGCCGCCTTCGCCCAGGTTGTGCTGGAGCCTGCTTCACCCACGCTGCGTGCCGCTCACGATGAGCTGGCGCTGGCCCTGAGCCGTATGCTGGGCGCGCCGCTGCCCCCGGCAACGCATATTGAGCGCGATGGTACCCTGGTGATCGGCATGCCCGCCAGCCTACCTCAACTTGCCGCGTTCGATCTCCGGCACGATCTGTCCGCAGTGGGCGACGAAGGCTACGTCATCCGCCGCCAGCACGTGCAGGGCAAGGACTGTACCGCCATCGCGGCCAACACCGATCGCGGCGTGCTCTACGGCATGTTTCACTTCCTGCGCCAGCTTCAGACGCGCCAGCCCGTACACAACCTGAATATTATCAGCGCGCCCCGGATCAAATACCGGATGCTGAATCACTGGGACAACCTGGATCGCACCGTCGAGCGCGGCTATGCCGGGTTCTCGCTGTGGGACTGGCACAAGCTGCCCGACTATCTCTCGCCGCGCTATACAGACTACGCGCGCGCCAACGCGTCGATTGGGATCAACGGCACGGTCCTGACCAATGTTAACGCGAACGCCCTGATTCTGACGAAACAATATCTGGTCAAAGCGGCGGCGCTGGCAGATATTTTCCGGCCCTATGGGCTGCGCGTCTTTCTGACCGCCCGCTTCAGCGCGCCAATCGAGATTGGCGGCCTGACCACCGCCGACCCGCTCGACCCGGCGGTGATCGCGTGGTGGCAGGCCAAAGCCGCCGAGATTTACGCGCATATCCCCGACTTCGGCGGCTTCGTGGTCAAGGCCAATTCCGAAGGCCAGCCCGGCCCGCATGATTATGACCGCTCGCACGCCGAAGGCGCGAATCTGCTGGCGGACGCGCTCGCGCCGTATGGCGGGGTGGTGATCTGGCGCGCGTTTGTCTACGACGAAAACGTTCCCGACGACCGCGCCAAACAGGCCTATGATGACCTCGTGCCGCAGGATGGCCGCTTTCGGCCCAACGCGCTGCTCCAGGTCAAGAACGGGCCGGTTGACTTCCAGCCGCGCGAGCCATATCATCCCATGTTCGGCGCGATGCCCCACACCCCGCTGATGCTGGAGCTTCAGCTCACGCAGGAATACCTCGGCTGCGCAACGCACCTGGTCTATCTCGCGCCGCTGTTCAAGGAAACGCTCGATGCCGACACCGGCTGCGCCGGGCCTGGCTCGCTGGTCGCCCATGTGATCGATGGCAGCCTGGACGGGCACACCCTGTCGGGGATGGCCGGGGTGTCGAATATCGGCTGCGAGCGCAACTGGTGCGGGCATCCCTTCGCGGCAGCCAACTGGTTCGCGTTTGGGCGGCTGGCATGGGATCACCGCGAAACGTCGGGACGCATCGCCGAGGACTGGCTGCGCATGACGTTTAGCCCCGACGAGCGTTTTGTCACAGCCGCCCGCGATATGATGCTCGAATCGCGCGAGGCGGTGGTCAACTATATGACGCCGCTCGGCCTGCATCATATCATGGCATACGATCACCACTACGGCCCCGGCCCCTGGGTGGACGGTGGCCGCGCCGACTGGACCTCGGTCTACTATCACCGCGCCGACGCCGACGGAATCGGCTTCGACCGCACACCGGGCGGCAGCGATGCCGTCAGCCAATACTGCTCGCCCTACCGTGAGCTGGTCGCCGATCTCGACACCTGCCCGGAAGCGCTGCTGCTGTGGTTCCATCACGTGCCCTGGCAGCACGTCATGAAGTCGGGCCGGACGCTGTGGGACGAGCTGTGCCACAAGTACAACGAAGGCGTCGCGTCGGTCCGGCAGATGCAGCGTACCTGGGAGTCGCTGGCGGGGCACGTGGACGAAGCGCGCTTCGAGCATGTCAGGGCGCTGCTGCGGATTCAGGAACAGGAAGCGCGCTGGTGGCGGGATGCGTGCCTGCTCTACTTCCAGACGTTCTCGAAGCTGCCGATCCCGGCGGAGTACGAGCAGCCTGACAAGCCGCTGTCCTATTATCGGGACCTGAAGCACTATTATGTGCCGGGCATCCGGGAACGACGCTTCGGCTGACCGGTGCTCACGATGCTTTCTGCCCGATCACGACGCCATCGCGGAGCAGGGTGATCGCGCCGCCATTGGTCACGAAGGTATAGGTGATCGTCAATCCGTCGCGCGCGCGGTTGGCTGCGACAAAATTGTTCGCGGCGAAGGGTACCAACTCCAGGCGGCGCGAGCCTGCGTCCAGGATATACAGGTGGTCGTCCTGCGCCTCGACGCGCACGCTGCCGGAGCCGCCCTGGTAATCGCCCACGATGGCGGCCCACTCGTCGGGATCGGCCTCGTAGCTGCGGGTCGCTTCCAGTTTGGTCTGCCGGTCGAGCGGATCGAACGCCGCTTCCTCGTTGAGCGCCGCCACGACATCCCGCCCCGGCTGCACACCCATGAAGCGTTCCAGCAGGCCCAGGCTGGCGGCCAGTGTAAACAGGCTGCCCGTGCCCAACCCGGCATTCGACAGCACCACCACGCCGATATTCTCGGATGGGATGAACATCACCATCGTGTAGAAGCCGTCGATCGAGCCGTTGTGCCACAGCACCGTCAGGCCGTTGAATCCCGCCACGAACCAGCCCAGCGCGTAGCCGGTGGTCTGAAACCCGGTCGGGCCGACAGGCGGCATGGGCGGATAGGCGATCTGTTGGGTGTGCATTTCGTTCAGCAGCGCAGGCGAGAGCAGCGATTCCCCGTCGAATGTCCCGTCGCCAAGCTGGAACAGCAGATAATTCGCCATCTCACGCGCGCTGAGGTTCAGCGCCCCCGCTGATGAAACGCCTGCCAGGCTGACGAAATCAGCCGGGCGCATCCCCTCGCGGATGTCCAGGCGGTGGGGCAGGGCATAATTGGGCGTTTGCTGGAGCGTTTCAAGATCGAACGTCGCGCCGGTCATCGCCAGCGGCGCCAGGATGTGGTCGCGCGTGTAGGCTTCCCAGCTTTGGCCCGTCACCTGCTCGATCAGGTAACCGGCGATGGCGTAGTTGTAGTTGCTGTAGATGTGAGCGCTGCCGGGCGCAGCCGCGATCGGTAGGGTGGCGGCATAGGCGACCGCTTCGGACAGCGTCGTGATCGCGCCGGACACCCAGGCCGCGTCGCCCCCGCCCGCCAGCCCGGTTGTCTGCGCCAGCAGGTGCCGCACCGTGACATTCTGCGCCGCGCTCGCGTCGGCCAGGGTAAAGCCCGGCACATAGCTGCTCACCGGGTCGTCCAGCCGGATGCGCCCCTGATCGACAAGCTGCATGACGCCCAGCACGGTGAAGGACTTGGTCGCCGAGCCGACAGCAAAGAGTGTCTCAGGCGTGACCGGCTCGTTCGTGGCGGTGGAGCGCACGCCGTAGCCCTGAACGTAGCGGACTGCGCCATTCTGCACGACGGCCAGCCCCGCGCCGGGGATGTCATACTGCGCCAGCAGCCCGGCCATGAAGGCATCCACGTCCGGGAAATCTGACGGGGGAAGCGTGGCTGTCGGGGGGCGCTCGGCGTCCGGCTCCGGGGCTGAAGATGGGCTGCATCCCATCAGCACGCCCGCCAGCACGATCAGCACCATCACGCTGTTTCGAAGACGCTGCATCCGGTTCTCCTGCGCGCTGCCTGCGACATGGCTTATACCCAATTGTCGCACAGGCCGGGCGCGGGCGCTGGCTGCGTGTCGATCAGGCGCTAAACGGGTGATCGCGCTGGACCGGCAGCCGCATCCGGATCAGCTTCTCGATGTCACGCAGGTAGGGCTGCTCGTCCTCGGCGCAGAACGCGACCGCCAGGCCCGCCGCCCCGGCGCGCCCCGTGCGCCCGATGCGGTGAATGTAGGTTTCCGGCTCGCTTGGCAGATCGAACTGGACGACCAGCGAAATATCTTCCACATCGATCCCGCGCGCCACCACATCCGTTGCGACCAATACGCGCGTGGTTCCGGCGCGGAAATTTTGCAGGGCGCGCTGGCGCGTGGTCTGCGACTTGTTTCCATGAATCGGCTCGGCCTGGATTCCGGCACGCGCCAGGAGCTTGACCACCTTGTTCGCGCCGTGCTTGGTCCGCGTGAAGACGAGCACCCGCTTCAGGCTCTGATCGCGCAGGACATGTTCGAGCAGTGCCTGCTTCTGTTTCTTGGGCACGAAGTACACCGCCTGCTCAATCGCCTCGACGGTTGGCTGCTCCGGCGCGACGGACACCTCGACCGGGCTGCGCAGGATGCTGTCGGCCAGATCGACGATCTCCGCTGGGAGCGTGGCGGAAAAGAGCAGCGTTTGCCGCTCCGTGGGCACCGCCTTGAGGATGCGCCGCACGTCGCGGATGAAGCCCATATCGAGCATCCGGTCGGCCTCGTCCAGGACCAGCACCTCGACATCATCCAGCCGGACGACGCCCTGTCCCATCAGGTCGAGCAGGCGGCCCGGCGTGGCGATCAGGATATCGACGCCGTGCCGCAGCGCCTCGACCTGCGGGTTCTGGCCCACGCCGCCGTAAATCACGGCGTTAGTCAGCCCGGTGTGCCGGCCATAGGCGCTGAAGCTGTCCGCAATCTGGATCGCAAGCTCGCGGGTGGGCGACAGGATCAGCACGCGCACCGCCCGCGCGGCCTGGGTGCGCCGCCCGCGCCGTGAGTCGCGCTGGGGTTGTGAGGCGGGCGTGCTGCCGGCGAGCCGCTGGAGAATCGGCAGGGCGAACGCCGCCGTTTTGCCGGTGCCCGTCTGGGCACAGCCCAACAGATCGCGCCCGGCCAGCACATAGGGGATCGCCTGGACCTGGATCGGAGTCGGGGTGACATAACCGGCTTCCGTGACGGCCTGCAGCAGGTCCGCACTCAGGCTGAGATCGGCAAAACTGGGAGCCGATTCCGGCGTGGAATCGACGGGCGCGGCGTCGGTCAGGCGCGAAACCTGCGTGGCGACCGGCCCCTTTTTGCCGTGATCGAGCGTGAACGTGATGCGATCCCCGCTGTCGAGCGTGATCGCGGGGTCGTCCGGCAGCGCGGTGCGGTGCACGAAAATATCCTCACGACCCTGATCGGGCGTGACGAATCCGAACCCTTTTTTGGGGTTGTACCATTTGACCGTACCCGATAGGCGGGCCAGGTGTGTTGTCGTCGCCATAGGTGTTCCTCAGCCGGCTGGACCCTGCTCAAAAGGCCGCAGCCAGCGTCTCTGTTAGTTGGAAGCTGCCCCTGCCATGCCCGATCGCAAACTTCCTGAGCTGCCGCAGCCGGAGCCAGGACATTGTCTTTTCAGCCCATTGGTGTGCAGGTGAAGGGAATGGTTATCTGAAGAGGCATCTTCGAAGTATAGGGGATGCCGGGGGGGATGTCAACGACGACTTGCCTGGAACAAACGCGCCCGGCTAACCGTCATACAGGATGCCCGGTAATCTGGCTTGACTCACCGTAAAACTTGATGACTCACAAATTATAAGGTTTTTCCCTTTCCCTTTTATAGTTTTTATCAATTTATTGTGATATGCTGATGATATTAGGCGGGGGTGAAGCAGGGCGTGCGCTGTAGCGCGCCCCATCTGTTTGGAGGAATGGAATGGTTTCAAAGCGTTTAGCGCCTGTCAGCGTGCTTGTCGTCCTTTTGCTCCTGAGCCTTGCGCCGCTGGCCGTGCTCGCTCAAGGCTCGCTCGACGAGGAATTTGTCTCATCGTCAGGCAGCCTGTCGTTTTCCTACCCTGACGGCTGGACCGTTATGGAGGAAGGTGGGCAGGTGATGCTCACCAACGATGTCGCCGCCCTTGAAGCTAATGAACCGCCGCCGGGTGTCGTCGCCGTGATTATACTCGAACCGTCTGCGCTCGGTGGCATTATCGGCAGTGTGCAAGACATGACTCCCGAAGCGACCGTAGCAGTTCTGATCGAGTCGCTTGCTGCCGGCGAGATGGAAGCAGTGCCCGCCCCCAAGAGTCTGAGCTTTGGCGATCGTGCCGCCGCGAGCATCACGGTTACGCTCTCCCTGGGCGATGTCATGGGCCTGGTTGTCGATATGGGTGATGGCAATCTGCTGACAGTCGCTGCGATTGCGGCGGCGGGCGAGATGGCCCAGTTCGAATCGACCATCGAGGCCATCGCCGAGTCGGCTCAGTACGCGCCGGTATGGCACATGATTCTGTCGGGGCACGAGGACTGGGTCAACGGCGTGGTCTTCAGCCTGGATGGTACACTGCTGTACTCCGCCAGCGATGATGGGACCGTGCGGGTGTGGGATGTCGCCACCGGCGAAGCAGCGCAGGTGATCGAAGCGCACAGCGGCTATATTTACGGTCTGGCCCTCAGCCCAGACGGGACTCGCCTGGCGTCGGGTGCGGACGATTACCTGGTCAAGCTGTGGGATGCGGCCACCGGCGAAGCGCTGGCAACGATCGAGCCAGAAACGGGCGGGATCCGCGTGCTGAACTTCAGCCCGGATGGGACGCTGCTCGCCATTGGCACCGATAGCAGTATGGTGCAGGTCTGGGACGTGGCAGACAACACGGCACGGTTCAGCCTCGAACACCCCGACTGGGTGCGTGGGCTGGCCTTCAGCCCCGATGGCGCACTGCTGGCTACCGGCGATGACGACGGCACGGCCCGCGTGTGGGATATGGCTACCGGCGAATTACTGGCCGAACTGACAGGCCACAGCGACTACATCCGCGGGCTGGCCTTCAGCCCCGATGGGACAATGTTTGCGACGGCTAGCGATGATCAGACAGTCCGCGTGTGGCAGGTCGGTGCAGATGGCACGTTCGCTGAGCTGGCCGTGCTCTCCGGCCATACCGACTGGGTCAACGCGGTGGCGTTCAGCCCGGACAGCACGCTGATCGCTTCCGGCAGCGACGATGCCTCGGTGCGCGTCTGGCGGTATAATGGCGATGGCTCATTCTCCGAGATCGCAGTCCTGAGCGGCCATTCCGATTATGTGAACGCCGTAGCCTTCAGCCCGGATGGCACGCTGATCGCTTCCGGCTCGGAAGATGACTCCGTGATCCTGTGGAATACACCCGAATAGACACGCCCGCCTAAGTGCGGTTGAACCGTAAATGACTGGCAGGGAGTTTTCACTCCCTGCCTTTTTGTTGCCTTCGAGCGCCCATGCCGCCGCGCTTGCCCCCCCCTATAAATTAGGGGTATCTAATCTCTGGATTAGGATATATTGTGCATCTGTTTTAAGCGCACTCTTGTTTTTGAGGGGAGAAGGCCGATGGGGACTCATCCGATCCAGACACCCGGTGCTTCGGTCGAGATCAGGCGCGGGGTGCGGCTCTGGCTGCGCAAACAGATTGCCTTTCTGATCATCCTGGCCGCCGTGTTATTTCTCTCGGCGGGCACGCTGCGCTGGCGTGAGGGCTGGGTCTGCCTGGGCCTGTCAGCCGCGGTAATCGCCCTCACGGCTGCTACCCTGATCCCGTCCAGCCCGGAGCTGCTGGCGGAGCGTTCGGAAAGGCAGGCGGGCACCAAGCCCTGGGACATGTGGCTGGTCATACTGGCGGTGCTGGTCTTCCCGCTGCTGACCTGGATCACCGGCGGCCTGGACGAGCGCTTCGGATGGTCCGGCCCGATCCCAACGGCCCTGTGGGTAGCGGCTGCGGTCTTGTTCCTGGCCGGAGGGCTGATCGTCCTGTGGGCGATGATGGCGAACCGCTTCTTTTCGGCCACCGTTCGCATCCAGTCCGAGCGGGGGCATTGCGTTGTCTCGGCGGGACCCTACCGCCTGGTGCGCCACCCCGGTTACACGGGTTCGATCGTGTACCAGCTTGCGGTGCCGCTGGTGCTTGGCTCGTGGTGGGCACTCATTCCCAGCGCGCTAGCGGCGGTCACCTTTGTTATCCGCACCGCCCGTGAGGATCGCACTCTGCACGACGAGCTTGAGGGTTATGCCGACTACGCCCGGCGGGTGCGCTACCGCCTGCTGCCCGGCATCTGGTGATTTTTGAGCGAAATCACGTCGGGGCGTATCACAGCTTGAATATGCCCCGACGTGAACGGATACACCTCGACTGCTAGTGCGTGTTATGTACTTCGGAACGCCGAACGAGGCGAACGACCCTGCCCCCCATCCTAAATCCTTCCCCCAAAATGAGGGAAGGACTTGAAAAACGCCACCCTGCTCCCCTGCCCTCCGTAAAACGTGGGGGAAGGGGCCGGGGGATGGGGGGGGTGAAAGTGCATAACAGCCTCTAGTGCTCGTGATGCGCGGCGTCCGCCTCGGCCTTGGTGCGGTGAATCGTGCCGTCGGGATGCTCCGGCGGCGTGTAGACCGTGTACAACTGGAGCAGCTCGCTCTCAGAGACGTTGGTCACATTGTGCTCTGCGCCCGCCGGGATCACGATCGCGGTTCCATCCTCAAGCGCGAGCTCCTGACCGTCGATCACTGCCAGCCCTTCGCCCGCTTCCACCCGGATGAACTGGTCGATATCCGGGTGTGTCTCCAGCCCGATATCTTCACCGGGGCGGAGCGCCATCAGAACAAGCTGGCTTTTGGGGCCGGTGAACAGCACCTTGCGAAAGTACTCGTTGTCGAGCGTTGCTTCCTCGATGTTGATCGAATAACCGGACATGGTTTGTCTCCTTAGCTCACTCAACCGCCGGGTAGAGGTGGCCTATTCGTGTGCCCGCCGATCAGCGCGACGGGAATCTGTCTCGCGCCGGCGGGACAGCACACGGGCAAATAGATCGTTAAAGAAGGCCGGCACCCGTACCTGGAAAAAGCGCTTGCCCGCGAACGCCAGCATCAGCCCGACCCAGATGGCTGTCCAGACGATCAGGTTCAGGTCGTGGAAGATCGCCGCCAGCCCGATCCCGGCGTAAATTGGGGCCTGGAACAGTACGGCTGGCGTGTTTGCCAGCCCTGTCTGGCTGCCGAAGATCACGATCCAGAACGCGGCATACAGCGCGCCGAGATAGGGCGAGAGATAGCCGGCGGCCACCAGGTAGAACAGCAGCGCCGCGCTGAAACCGATGTCGAATGTCAGGTCGTGCCCGCCGATCCACGTCTGGTGTGGATACTGGCTCAGGCGCGCCAGATAGCCATCCAGCGTATCGAGCGTGGCCGCTACCAGCAGCAGGACAAACGCGAGTTGGATGCCGTCCTTACCGCGATCAAGGCCCAGCCACACCAGGACCAGAGCGAGCGGTCCACGCGCCGCCGTGCACAGATCGGCGGCCCGTTTCTGCCAGGGTATTGCAGCGTGAATCACAGCGTGCTCGGTTTCAGTGTTGGTAGCTGTCCGCATCTCAGCGCTCCTGTCGCTACTGGTTCCACTCGTTAATGGAGTCCCGTTCCAGGGAACCCGCCAGCATCAATGAAAGAATGGCCGGTGCCTGATCAAGCATAATAATTATCCCCTATCCTGTACCATAATTCCACATATCCTGGCTGGTTGTTGGCGGTAGTGGTGAGGTTTTGACTGAAGCCTGCTCGGCCCCCATCCTAAATCCTTCCCCCACAAGGTGGGAAGGACTTGAAAAACGCTCCCATTCTCCCCTTCCCTCCGCGCCAGCGTGGGGGAAGGGGCCGGGGGATGGGGGGCAGTTGAACAGCTGCTATCAGTCAATTGTTCGCCACTACCTTGTTGGCATATGGCGCATAGATTCTATACGCTCAAGTTGAGGTTTGAGTGCGGCAACAGGTTTTCGCGGTGCGCTGCCCCTCCACGGCGCGTCGGGGTGGCACACCGAAACTGGTGGCAGGTGTGAGTGTGTGACTAGCTGCCCGGCACCTTGAGGAGCAGGCCCACGACATAGCCGGCCAGCGCGCTCACCGTCCCAATGACCGCCATTTCCAGCCCGCTCTTGCCGGGACTGCCGACCATCACGCGGGCCTTATAGGCACCGACCAGGAACAGCGTCAGCGCCGACAGTGCGATTGAAGCCGCAATACTCGTCTTGACGGACAGGAAGATGAATGGAATGAGTGGGACGAGCGAGCCGATCACGGCGGAGATGCCCACGACCAGCGCCGCGCGAAACGCGTGCTGGCGGTTGATCGGTGAAAGGCCGTGCTCCTCGGCCATCATGACCTGGACCCAGGTGTCTTCGTCGGCGGTGATGGTGTTGACAATGTGTTCGAGCAGCTCGTCATTGAAGCCCTTCTGCTGGTAGATTTCGTAGATTTCCTGGCGCTCCAGCTCTGGCACCCGCGCGATATGCCGGTATTCACGCGCGCGCTCGCTTTCATAAAAGGCTGATTCGGCCAGGCGCGAGGTATAGGCGACCGCGCCCATCGAGATCGACTCGGCCACCGTCGCCGCCAGCCCTGCCACCATGACGATCTGGGTGTCGCTGGTTGCGGCGGCCACACCGAGGATCACGCCCAACACGTTGACCAGCCCATCCTGCCCGCCCAGAATGATGTCTGAAAGACCCGATGCCCGGCGGTGTGGATCGTGCCGGGTGTGGTAATCGACTGCTGTACGCTCTATAGCGGGTGTCAGCCCTGACGTAACGATCTTGTTCATGATCGATTTGCCCCCATTGATCTGGCGCTTTGAGCACGTGCTGTATGTATAGTATTTCACAACTGAAACACTATGCCAAGCGATTCACCCAAAACGCCGGTTTCGGCTGCCTGCCAGCCATATCACGCGTGGGGCGGGAATCAAAAAACGAGCGGTGTGAACGCTCGTTTTCTGATCATTCGGCTGCTGGTGGGCAGTTACTTAGCCGGCTGTCCAGCCGCCGTCCGCTACCAATATTTCGCCGTTGACGAATGAGGAGTCGTCCGAGGCGAGAAAGAGCGCCACGCGCGCCAGCTCGTCGGGTTGGGCCATGCGCACCGTTGCGGGAAGAGTCGTTTGCAGCCGCTCGTAGCCCAGCGGATCGGGCTGGCGAACAGCGATATTTGTCGCAACCCCGCCGGGGCAGATCGCGTTGCAGCGAATCCCCTTCAGCGCGTAGTGATAGGCGATGCTGCGCGTCAGACCCAACAACGCGTGCTTGGACGTCGTATAGCTCGTGCCCGCGCGCCCGCCAAACAGCCCGCCGACCGAGGACACGTTCACGATCACGCCCTGGCCTTTGGGCAGCATGATCTCCAGCGCTTTACGGCAGGTATACATCGGGCCATCCAGATTGACGCCCAGGACCTGCCGCCACAGTGCGTCGTCTGTGTTGGCGAGGGTCGTGAAGTCATCCATGATCCCGGCGTTGTTGATCAGAATATCCAGCGTGCCGTAGGTCCGCACGGCAGTCTCGACCATGTTTTCGGCGTCGGCGCGCTCGGCGATATTGCCGGCGACAGTGGTCAGCGCACCGCCTGCCGCTTCCATTTCCTGCGCCAGCGATTGCAGCGCCTCGGCGTTGATGTCTGTCGCAACGACCTTCGCGCCTTCCTGCATAAACAGCTTGCAGATTTCGCGTCCAATTCCCGAACCTGCGCCCGTTACCAGGGCGACTTTGTCGACCAGTTTCATGATGTTGTCCTTTCGCGCTAGCGGTCAAACAGCCTTGAGAGTAGGCTGTTGATCTCATAATAGTGATAGATATCACAACTGGCTGCGAATGCAAAATATGCTTGCAACGAACTAAACTTTTAATTTCGGCTTTATAATATTTTGATGCCGCCTTTCTATACTTGAGGTAAGCTGGTGGCTCGCACGACAGCAGGCGCAAGCTAAGCCATACCAGAAGCGCTCTAGCGGGGCCTGGGTATCGATCGGCAATTTATTTAACCAGGGAAAAGGGGAAGTATGTCCAACATCATTTTGTTTGATCACGAACGCATCACCGTTGAATACATGACGGATAAGAAGATCGTCCACCACACCATTCACGCCCCCGTCGGCGGGCAGATCCTGCGTGACGCATTGGAATCCGGCACTGCCGCGCTCGCCAAATATGGCGCGAGCAAGTGGCTCTCCGATGACCGTAAAAATGGGCCGCTCGATGAAGCCGAGCGGGAGTGGGGCTTCGTGGACTGGAACCGCCGCACGATGGAAGCGGGCTGGAAGTACTGGGCGAATGTTGTGCCCCAGGCCGTTGTGGACGCCGGTACCTTAGGCCCGACGATTGAGGACCTCTTCACGCTGGGCCTGCGCGTAATGGTTTTTACCGATCTGGAAGAGGCCACGGCCTGGCTCGACAGCTTCCCGAACTAGCTGGGCCAGTTTTTGATCAGGCACACGGGCAATATAAAAGGCTGGATGCGCTCCAGCCTTTTGCTTCTATTCATGCTCCGCGCCCGCCGGCCAACCGTCACCGGCCAGGCTTGATGTACAGCAGGCGCATCCCGTTCAGCACGACCACCAGCACCGACAGCTCGTGAATGAACATGCCGCCGGCCATGTGCACCCGCCCCAGCAGCACGCCCGCCAGCAGACTGCCGACCGTCAGCAGCGCGATCATCACGTTCTGGCGGATGTTGCGCAGTGTTGCTTTCGAGAGGCCAATCGCTTCGGGAATCTTCAGCAGGTCGTCGGCCATCAGCGCGATGTCAGCCGTCTCGATTGCCACGTCGCTGCCCGCTGCGCCCATCGCAATCCCGATGTCGGCGGCGGCCAGGGCGGGCGCGTCGTTGACGCCGTCGCCGATCATCGCCACCACGTGCCCCTCGCGCTGAAGCTGGTGGATGTGCTCCAGCTTGTGCTCCGGCAGCAGCCCCGCGCGCACCTCGTGGATGCCCACCTCGCGCGCGATGGCCTCAGCCGTGCGCGGATTATCGCCGGTCAGCATGACCACCCGCCCAACCCCAATTGCCGTAAGGCGGCGCAGCATGTCGGCGGCAGCCGGGCGTGGACGGTCCGCAATCCCCAGGATGCCAATCGCGGCCCCATCCAGCGCCACGACGACGGCGGTCTTCCCGGCGGCGCTAAGCTGCTCAAGCTGGCGCTGCGCGTCCGGCCCGGTGCTGATCCCGGCGGCGGACATGAGATCGGGTGAGCCAACCTGGATGCGGTGCATCCCATAGGTCGCCTCAATCCCCCGCCCGGTGTGATTCTCGAACGCGTCCGCGTGCGGCACGTCGAACAGCGCTTCGGCCTCGGCCATAATCGGGCGCGCCAGTGGGTGCCCGGACCCGGCTTCCGCAATTGCCGCCCAGCGTAGAATCGCCTGCTGTGGCGCGGACCAGCCGCTTGCCTGCTCCGGCCCGGCGACGCCCCCGGCGGCCACCGGCTCCGCCGCCAGGACCACGATATCGGTCAGGCGCGGCGCGCCCTGCGTGATCGTGCCGGTTTTGTCCAGCGCGACCGCCGAAATCTTGCCCGCGTTCTCCAGGTACTCCCCGCCCTTGATCAGGATACCGCGCTTGGCGGCCTGCCCGATCCCGGCCACAACCGAAACCGGCGTGGAGATCACCAGCGCGCCGGGGCAGCCGATCACCAGCAGCGTGAGCGCCAGCTCGATATCGCCGCTCAGCAGCCACGAGACGGCGCTCAGGGCGATGATCGCGGGCGTGTACCAGCGTGCGAAGCGCTCGATGAAGCGCTGCGTGGGCGCTTTTTCTTCCTGGGCCTCTTCCACGCGCCGGATGATGCGCGCCAGCGTCGTATCCGCGCCGACGCCCTGCGCCTCGACCTTGATCAGCCCATCCTGGTTGATCGTCCCGGCAAAGACGCGGTCGCCTTCCGTCTTTTCGAGCGGGATCGACTCGCCGGTGATCGCGCTCTCGTCCACGATGCCCCGCCCGCCGATCACCGCACCATCGACCGGGATTTTAGCGCCCGGCTTGACCAGCACGGTTTCGCCCGCCGCGACCTCATAGGCCAGCACTTCGACCTGCTGCCCATCGCGCAGCACAACCGCGCTGGCCGGGGCGAGATCGAGCAGGGTTTGCAGCGCGCGGCGAGTCTGGTTCAGAGTGCGCGCTTCGAGATACGCGCCCAGCATGAACAGGAATGTCACCGCCGCCGCTTCCCAGTACTCCCCAATCGCCAGCGCGCCGACCGTCGCGATCGTCACCAGCAGCTCGATGCTGACATGACGGTGGCGCAGCGCGTTCCACGCCCGCCCCGCGATGTCGCTCCCTGCGATCACGGCGGCGGCGATCATCAGGGCGTGACGTAAGGTTGTCTGGGCCAGCACTTCGCCGCTGAACAGGGCTGCCGCGATCAGCAGCCCGCTGGTGAGCGTGATCGCCTTGCGGCGCTGGGCGGGGTGTTCGAACCACTGTCGGATAGTGCTCACGTTACGCTCCTCCTCGTTTTCAATAAAGTTTGATACGGCAGCCGCCGGTCTATATAGGCGGCTGCCTTGTTTTAAGGGGTTAGAATGCAGCGGGCTTGGCCTCGTAACCGGCACCGCGCACGGCCTTCACCAGGTCGTCCACGCTGGCGCGGGCCGCGTCGTGCTGCACCTCGATCCGCCCGGTGTTGAAGTGGACCTTCGCCAGTTCGACGCCGTCCAGCGCGCCGAGCGCCTTTTCGATCTTGGCAACGCACGACGGGCACGTGAGTTCCTGGCTGCGCAGGATTGTCTTCTGCATGATGGTTGCTCCTTAAACTCGGTTGGTTAACTGATTTGAGCTAAGGATACCGGGGGTGCGGGGCAAATTGAATGATCTGGCGCAATTAACTGCACGAATATTGAGGAAATTCGGAAATGGTGTGGAAACGGACCGGGGGCGCTACTGCTCGACCAGGGCGGCCAGCGCCTCGCGATCGGCGATCGCAACCCAGCCGCGCCCGGAGCGGATCACCTTCTGCTTGCGGAGCTGGCTCATAATGCGGCTGACGGTTTCGACCGTCGCACCGGTCATGTCGGCCAAATCCTGGCGCGAGAGGGGGAGCTGGATTAGTACGTCGTTCTGGCGCTGCTCGCCTAGCTTATCGGCCAGCTTGAGCAGGGTAGCCGCCAGGCGGCTCTCGACCGGTGCGGCGCTGAGCTGGTGGATCGCTTCGTGTGCCGCGCGCAGCCGCCCGCTGACGATCTCCAGCAGCGCCAGGCTGACCGCCGGATACTGCTGTAAGATGCCCTGGAAGTCGGCGCCGGTGATGGTCAGCGCGCAGCACATGGTATGCGCCTGGGCCGTGTCGGCGTGCGTGTCCTGGCCCAGCACCGGCAGGCTGCCGAAGAAGTCGCCGGGGACCAGCAGATCGAGCAGGACTTCCTGCCCGCCTGGGGCGTGGCGCAGCAGCTTGACTTTGCCCGCCGCGACGACATATAGCCGCGTCGCCGGGTCGCCGGTGAAATAGATCGTCTCTCCGGCCTCGAAACCCAGCTCGCGGAAGAGCGGGTTGATCGCGGCGATCGCATCGTGCGACAGCCCCTGGAAAAACGGGAGCTGGTGCAGGATGCTCAGCCGCAGATCGATCGTGCACATCTGCGGCTCGATATGCTCCGGCTCCAGCGGCGTCTGGCGGCGATCGGTCATCTGGCGGTGCTCCCATAACAGTAACAGTGCTAGCCAGACTATAGCGCAGATGGCCACACCCGCACTTGATCCCGATCAACTGGCCGTGAAAAGCGTGCGGGCAGCGCGATCTCCTACCCGCACGCTGAGACAAACGCCGGCCCTGGTTAGTCGCCCATGACCGCCGCGTGTGACAGTTCCTCGTCGTAACCCTCGCGCTGGTGCGCTTCTTCGCGCGGCGCACGAATCCGGGACGGCAGGATCAGCAGGACCAGCAGCGCGTTGACAACCATCACCGCCGCGCCGAACAGCATCGCGTCGTTCATCCCCATGACAAAGGCCTGATCCGCGATGCCGGTGATCGTCTGGGCGAACGGCGCGGGCACTTCGGGCCGGCTGGCGATCATGTGCGCCGCCTGGATGCTGCTGCTGATGCCGTCGAAAATCTCCGGCTTCAGTTGGGGCAGGGCCGCCTTGATCGATTCGATCCCGTCCAAATAGCGCCCATTCATGATCGTGCCCAGCACGGCGACGCCCAGCGCGCCGCCCAACTGGCGCGTGGTGTCGTTCATGGCCGAGCCGATCCCGGCTTTGCTGACCGGTACGGACCCCATGATCGAGTCGGTGGCCGGACTCACGGCAAAGCCCATGCCCGCCGCCAGGATGATTTCGCCCCAGACCACCGTCGAATAGGGCGTATCGACGCCGTACTGCTGCGACATGAACAGCAGGCCCCCTGCCGAGATCAGGATGCCGAACGCGACCGTGCGTTTTGTGCCCAGCCGCCGCGAGATCCGCGCCGATGACGCCGAAACCACCGCGAGCGTGGCCGCCAGGGGCACCATGCGCAGCCCGGCTTCGAGCGCGGTATAGCCCTGTACCGTCTGGAGATACTGGCTGAGGAAGAAGATCGAGCCAAACAGGCTGAACATGATGAACGTCATGGCGATGTTGGCCCCGGTGAACGACATGTTCCTGAAGAAATGCAGCGGCAGCATCGGGTTGGGAATACGGCTCTCCCACCAGGTGAAGATCGCTAGCAGCAGCGTCGCAATCCCGAAGGCGATCAGCACGTGCGGATCGGTCCACTCGCCCAGGCCGGCCTCGATGATGCCGTAGATCAGCGCGAACAGGCCGGGCACCGAGAGCAGCACCCCGACGATGTCCGGTTTGGGCGCGTGCTCGTCTTTGGAATCGGCCAGGAAAAATGCGCCGCCGATCAACGCGATTACCACCACCGGCAGGTTGACGAAAAAGACCGCGTTCCACTCGAACTGTTCCAGCAGCAGCCCACCCACGACCGGCCCGACGCCGACACCCAGGCCAAAAATGGCGGCCCAGATCGCAATCGCCTGTGAGCGTTCTTCGCGGGGGAAAGTCGCGCTGATGATCGAGAGTGTGGCGGGCATGATCGTCGCGCCGCCGATGCCGAGAAAGGCGCGGGCTGCGATCAGCATCTCGGTCGAGGTGGCGAGCGCCGCCCACAACGACCCGATCCCGAACATGACCAGGCCAAATTGCAGTGCGCGCTTGCGCCCAATACGGTCGCCAATCGATCCCATCGTCAGCAGCAGCGCGGCGAAGACGAGCACATACGCATCTACGATCCACTGCAAGTCACTGGCCGACGCGCCGAGATCGGTCGAGATGGACGGAAGGGCGACATTGAGAATCGTGTTGTCCAGGCTGATCACCAGCAGCGAGATGCCGATGAACAGCAGGCCGAGCCAGCGGGTCGAATAACCGGGCCGGTCAGTGTGGGTTGCTTGAGGCATGGATGATGTATCTCCTTGGAACTCGTTGCTGGTTCCCCGCAGTCAGCAGACTGCTTGCTCTGGTTTTTTCGAACGCAGGAAACGAACGCAGCCGGGCAGTCCCTCACCGGCTGGTGGCTTCCGAATATCCATCTTGGCAGAGATACGCGGCCCTGTCTTCGACTTTTGTCGGATTTCGGGGAAAGCCTCAAAAAGAGAGGTGGCTAGAGATCGGGATCGGCTTTACGCGCCAGCCCGGCTTTGTCGAGAATCCGAATCTGGTGGCGTTCGACCGTGATCAGGCCGTCCTGGGCCAGCGCGCGCAGCGCCCGGTTGATCACGTCGGGGACAGTGCCCAGGCGCGCCGCCATCTCGGCCTGGGTAGCCCAGCGCTGGCGGGGCAGAATATCGGTGCGGGCCTGCTCCAACAGCAGGCGGGCCAGGCGCGCTTCCACCGAGCGGATCGACAGGTCCTCGACCAGTTGGATCAGGTGTAAGACTCGCCCGGCCAGGTCTTGAATCACGGCGCGCGCCAGGCCGGGATGCGTGTCCAGCAGGCCGAGCATCGTCTCCCGCCGGATGATCCAGAGTGTGGAACGCTCTAGCGCGATCACGGTCGCCGGGTTGGCGTCGCTGGCGAAGACGCCGACCGCGTTGATCACCTCACCCGGCCCCAGAAAGTTCAAAATCTGCTCGCGGCCATCTGGCGCGCTCTTGACCGCCTTCAGCCAACCGGACTGCACCACGCCTAACCCGCTGCTGGCCTCGCCTTCGAGAAACACGATCTGGTCCGCCTCATAGCTGCGCTGGGTGGCGCTGCGGGCGACGGACTGGAGCGTCACACGATCCAGGCTCTCCAGGTATGCGATCGATGACAGCAGGGTGACGGCGGGATGATCGGAATCGGGCATCGTATTTCCTCGCGGCGGGTTCCCGGCTCACATGGAGTCATCAGCCAGAGTATACCTGCCCGGCGAACACAGGCCGCAAAAGCTCCGTCAGTTCGTGCACCATGTTCCCGGCGAACCACGATCCGCTGTTGGTCAGGTGTGCGCCGCCCGCGTCGCACGTGATCAGCCCGTGTGCCTGCCACTCGTCCAGCAGCGCGGGAACCTGCCTGGCGTCGAAGTGCCCCGACAGCACGCGCGTGCGCAGCGGTTGGAGCCAGCTTTCGAATGCCGTGCGCCGCAGTCCCCCTTCCAGGCCGGGGAGTCCGCCGCACGCCGCCTTGAGATAGGGTGTGTAGGGCGGGTGGCGGTAGTGGAAGTCGCCGAAAACGCCATCGGCAATCGTGCCGACCGCCAGCAGGTCTTCCTGGCGCGTCGGGAACGTGAAATAGATATTCTCGTCGCGCGCGTCGGCCCAGTGGTTGAACAGGTTCTTGGTGTAGCCGTGCGCGCTGAGCGTCTGCGCTCCGGCCATGAAGGTGAAATAGTTGGTAAGATGATCGCGCCGCGTCAGCCCCCAGCGCTCGGCCCAGCGCCGGTTTTGGGGATAGATCAGCAGCTCGTACAGCGAGAAGCCGTTGACCCCCGCCGCGATCAGCGCCTCGATATCGCCTACGAAGCCGGTGAGTGTCTGGGCGGGCAGGCCGCACACCAGATCGACGCTGACGATCCAGCCGCGTGCCAGCGTCGCCGCGATCCGCTCCAGGGCTTCCGCCGCCGGACGCCGCCGCCCGATGATCGTGCGCACCTCGTCTTGCAGGCTTTGCACGCCGAGATGCAGCCGCCGGAATCCGAGCGCGTGCATCGTCTCGATCATACCGGGCGTCAGCGCTTCCACCGTCGATTCGAGCGCCCATTCGGTCGCGGGCGACGTGGCGAAACACGCCTTGCAGCACGCGATCACCTGCGCCAATGCCGCCTCACCGAGATAGGTCGGGGTGCCGCCGCCGAGATGCACGGTCGAGACGGGCCGTCGGCTCAGGCTGCCCTGCGCGCTCCACAGTTGCAGCTCATAGCACAGCCGCTCAACATACCCCGCGATGCGTTCGGGAATGTGTGCGCCGAGCTTGAACGAGTAGCTGTCGCAGAAGCCGCACTTGCGCGAGCAGAACGGCACGTGCAGGTAAATGCAGAACGGCTGCCGGTCGTTGGCCAGCGCCAGATCATGCCGCAGCATGTCCCAGGCCTGCGCCCCGCCATAATCGTAGGACCGGTGGACCCAGGGCGGCAGCGGCAGCCGCCACTGGTTGACGTCGTAGCGCGGGCCGAGCGCGCACCACGCCTCCCGGATTGGCTCCAGGCCCCAGGTGGGCGGCGCGTGGCGGAAGAATTCGTCAAAGGGATCGGGCTGCATCAGAAGTGGACCTCACCGCCGCATACGGCCTCGTCGGGATACTGAGCGCGCAGGGAATCCGCCGCATCATGAATCGCGCTTGCCGCCAGGGTGCGATTGATCGCGCACCGGAAGCCGTGCGCCAGGGCCAGATCGTCCAGTGCGCAGCGTTCCGGGCAGTCGCGCACGCAGTGGAAGCGGTTGAAACAGCCGGCGCAGTCCGGCGCTTCGCGGCGCAGGGCGTGGCGCAGCGCCTCGATATGGGCCGTGTCGAGATGCAGTGTTCCGGCGGCGCCCGGCTCCCCAATCGCCAGCGATCGCGCGCGCGCCTGTTCGCCGGTCGTGGTGGTGAGGCAGGCTGTCGCCGTGCCGGGTGGCACGAGGTGGAGCACGTCGCGGTAGACCTGGCAGTACGGGCCGTGTATCTCGCCCGGTCGGCTGCCCGATGTGCGCCAGGGGATGCCGTGCTGCCGCGCAACCGCCTGCCCGCGCAGCCAGCCGGTCACGAAAGCGTCCGCCTGGGCCTGTACCTCGTCGCGGGCGCGCCCCACACCATAGACCGGCTCGACGTGAATCTCCTGCGGGCGAAGCTGCTGGCACACATACGCCGCGATCGCGTCCTGGTGCGGTGCGGACTCGGCGGTGACGGTCACGCGCACATGCAGCGGGGTGCCGCTCGCGTGCACGATCTGCGCGGTCTGCTCGACATAGGGCGCGCTGTTCCGGCCATCGCGCAGCGGGCGCTGCATCCCCTGGATGCCGGGCGGACCGTCGCACGAGAGGCCGATGAGGTCGAAGTGCGCGGCCATCCAGGCGGCCAGGGCGGGCGACATCACGCCGTTGGTGGCGATATAGCGGAACAGCCCCAGCCCGTGCGCGGCGGCTGCTGCTTCGACCGTCTCCAGCACCGCCCCGGCATACGCCGCGTCCAGCAGCGGCTCGCCCCCGCCGTGAAACACGACCGTCAGCGGGCGATTCTGCGCGCGGCAGTGGGTAGCTACGATCTCCGCCGCCGACCGCACGACCGGCAGCGCCAGGCGCGACGCACGCTGCGGCCCAGGATCGGAGAAGCAGTAGCGGCAGTGCAGGTTGCACTCGTTGTTGAGATACAGCGTCAGGCAGACCGGCGCGAACGGGCGCGCGACCAGATCGCGCCAAGTGTCCTGCGCGGCGGCGTGCTCGCGCAGGGCGTCCAGCGCCGGCCAGCGCGTCAGGGCGGACGTTTCCAGGGCGTGGGCGAATTCGGGCACGCAGCCAGCGTCCACCACCGCCACATAGCCCGGCGCATAGAACAGCGTCTCGTCGGCGCGATCGTGCCGCCACACCGACAGATCCGCGTCGATGGGCCGGAACGCGGGCGCGAGATCGGTGATCATGCGCCGCCCGCCGGCAGGCAGATGCCGGTCAGGATCAGCACCAGGAACAGCCCGCGCGCGTAGGCGAAGCTGTGCGCCATGTCCCAGGCATACGCTTCGGACAGTTGGCGGCTGACCTCAAGCAGCGCGGTCTGCCCATTGAACAGGTTGAACGCGGTCAGCGCCGGGGAGTCTAGCGGAAACAGCTTGGCGGCTTGCGGCTTGCCGGGCGGCTGGCCCCACACGAACCCATCCCCGACCGTGATCGCGCAGCCGGGCACGACCTGCGGGAGCACCGCCGCCAGGATTTCTTCCGGCAGGCAGCCCAGATCGGCCAGCTTGTACGCGGTGCCGCCCTCGGCTTTGCCGCTGTAAACCTGGACATTCGTCGCCAGCAAGGCCCACAACTGGCGGCGCGTCAGCCCAAAGTTGAGCCGCTGGTAGGGGAAATTCTCGAAGTCGTAACGCTCCTCCTGCTGATCATGATCCGACATGCAGCACTCCTTGAAACTCGGCCAGCCGCCGCAGCAGTTCCGCATCCTCGATCGCGCGCCACGCCGCCGGGCAGCCGGCGTAGAAATCGACAAGTTGCGCGACGGTCGTGCGCATCCACCCGGCGAACTCCGGCGGCAGCAGCGGCCCCGCCAGCAAGAACAGCCCGCCCAGGTGCGTATGGCGCGGGAACGGCGGCAGGTCGCCCGCCGCCTGATCGCCGGCCAGCGGAAAACGCGCCACCTTCCCGGCGCGGTCCAGCTCGTCGCGCGCCTCGATCAGCGTATCCTTGAGCGGCATTCGCATCGCGCCGTCGTGCCGGAACAGATCGGGGCGGCGGGCGCTCGGCTGTGGCTCGAACGGGATCGCGTCGAGCGATGGGATCGACTCCGGCCAGCGCGCGGGCGTCATCCAGAACGCGGGCTGCGTGATCGCCGGGCTGGCGGGCGGGGCGGCGTGCAGCCCCAGGCAGATGTCGCGCTCGCTGAAGATCGCGTCCGATGCCGCCAGCCACGCTGTGCAATCCTCGTGCATCAAGACATCGTGATCGATGAACCACAGCCCGCCTGCCGTACGCATCTGCCGCAGCGCGACAGCCTGAATCACGCGGCTGTGCTCGCCCGGTGCGTCGTCGGGATATTCCAGCTCGATCACGTCCGGCGGCACGTGCTCGCGGAAGCGCTGCTTCTGCCCGGCGGATTTGCCGACCTGGACGACGATCAGATCGCGCTCGTGGGTGTGCTGCACCAGCCGGTGCAGGCAGCTCAGGCCGAGGCAGTTCGACCACCACGAGATCACGACCAGGGCGCTGTGTACGTCCGCAGGCGGCATAGCGCTAATCCTGGGCCGGTGGGCGGCACGGCCCATCCTGGCGCGAGACATCCGGCGCGCGCCACACGCCGCCCCCGTCCGCGATCCGCCGCAGCAGGAGCTTCTCGGTGATCTGCCGGTTGATCGTGCAGCGGCCCTTGTGCTGCAAATGGCCCGCCTCGCCCGGCTCGAATGTGCGCGGGTAGCAGTCGCCGGCGCACGACCAGTAACAGAAACAGTCCGTGCACGTGGCGCGCCGCTCGTCGATCAGGCGGTGGAGATGATCGCGCGCGGCATGATCGATCACCACCTGCCCCTCGACCACGCGCCCGATCACCGACATTTTGGCCAGCGGGTGCGCGTCGCTGGCGACCTCGTAGCACGCCACCAGATCGCCGTTGGCGTTGACGATCAGGGCGTTGTAGGGCGCGCTGCAAAAGATCGTCGTCGCCAGCCCTACCCGCGCCCCGGAATAGAGCAGCCGCCGTCCGGCCTGCTGCGCGATCTCGAATGCATCCAGGAACGCCGCGACAAACCCTTCGATCTCGGCGGTGTCCGGCTCGGTGTGCCCTCCACGCTTGATATTGAACGCCGGCTCGACCTGCATCGACTGGCAGCCGGTTTCCGCGCACAAAAAGCGCACGTCGTCGGCCAGCGTCCAGGGGGCGGTCGCCGTCAGCCGGATGCCATAGGGGAAGGCGTGGCGATCCAGCGCGGCGATTGTGCGCAGCACGTAGGGCGACGATCCGCGCCCCGTCCGCAGCGGGCGCTGGCGATCCTGGGTGGGCGGCGCGCCATCGACGGACAGGCTCAGCCCGTCCAGGTTGGCCGCGATCCAAGCGCACTGCGCCTCGCTCCAGACGCCGTTCGAGGTGAGCGTGACCTTCGCTTTGAGCGGCTTCTGGCGCGCGTAATCGGTACACTGCTGCAGCACATGCCAGGCATAGGTTGGCTCGCCGCCGCCGTGAAACGAGACTTCGAATTCCGGCAGGCCCGCTGCCATCGCGCGCTCGCACACATAATCGATCGCCGCGTATCCCAGCTCCGGCGTCAATTCCTGGCGCGGCGCTTCACCGGCAGCAGCATAACAGTAGGTGCAGCGGAGCTGGCACTGGTTGGTGAGCAGCAGCACCGCCGTCGTCGGGTTGAAATCGCTCCGCGTCCACATCGGCGGCGGGGGATCGGGGTCCAGAAACCCGCTCGAAAACAGGAATTCCAGGATATCCGGGCCGGCGTGGGGCTTGGGATCGGTCATGTCGTCGGTGAGGGCCTGCACGAGCCTCGCCATCGCCCGGTTGCCGACAAACGCCCGCCCGGCCAGGGGGCGGTAGATGATCACGGTATTGAGGTCTGGTGCGCTCGTGACGGGGATGATGCGAATATCCACGCGAGTCTCCTTGTCTGGCAGCGGCGGTGTGGATCGTCTCCCCGGCCCCACGATCAGGAGCCGGGAAGACTCCGGTTAGCAGCAGCCCGGCCTAGTTCGGATACCAGTAGTGCGACGCACCCGCGCAGGAGCAGGCCCCATCGCAGCTGCACGGCGCGGGGACGCTCACGCAGTTGCAGGTGCAGACCGCGCCCGCCGGGAGCGGTGAGCCGCACGGCAGGGTGAAGGTCGTGCCGCCGGGGCCGACATAGTTGATCCCGGTCTGGCCGGGCGCGACCGAGCCGGGATTGCCTGCCGGCACCGGGGTTCCACTCGGCGCGGCGGTTGGCTGTGGGTCGCGCGCCGGGACAAACGGTGGGGCGTCCACGTCGATCACCGCGTTGCAGTCGCCGCTGATCTCGACGTCTTCGGGATCGACCCAGGCCTGATCGACATCTGGCAGCTCGATCTTCCACCAGAACACACCATCGGGCGCTTTGCCCTTGGCCAGGACCGCGATCTCCTCATCGACCGGCATATAGGCCCGGATACCGCGATGGCGGCCCGGCCCGACGAACACGTACACGCCCGACCGGGATGTGCTGACCGTGCAGGGCGCGCTCGGTGTCGGGGAGACGACAGGCGTGCGCGTGGGGCGCGGCGTGCGCGTCTGCGCCAGGTCGGCGCCCGCGAGCGTCGAGTCGGTGGCGGCGGCCAGAGCGGCCCCGGCAGCGGCGACGCCGGTCACGCCGAGGAAGGTCCGCCGATCGAGCTTGAACTTGTTCTCGTCGCGGCTGACGGCAAAGACTTCCGGCTGCTCGTCGCCGGGATTCTCAAGCGCTTCGTCGTTCTCTGGAACGTTTGGATCGTGGGTCATGGAAGCCTCCTTGGGCTTTACGGACCAATACACAAAGACCTGTGACCGATGAGGTAGAGCGGGCCGATCAGGATCGCGGGAGGGTGTGGGCGGCGGCTCGATCCCGTTCGGGGGAGAACGTGCGCTGTTTGTCGTTTATATGCCCAGCACCTCCTCTGGCACGACCAGACGGGGAGCCGGACTCGCGCGGAACCGCTGCAAGGTCGCGGACAGACACCCACCCGTGCACGCGCCGGTGAGCTTGAATGAACAGGATGAACACGCCTTGTAGATTCCGGCAGCCCGGTAGGGCCGCACCTGGTCGGCGAGCGCGGCGCGCAGATCGGTGGCTGTCGCTGAGTCGGTGGGCCGCAGCACGACCCGGCTGCCCAGCGAGAAACAGTGCATGATCGTGCCGTCGATGCCCACATCCAGAATCGGGCTGCACCGCCACGCCGTCTCGACTCCGGCGGCGTGCAGCATTTCGAGTTCGGTTTCCGAAAACATGCAGCGCACAAACCCGCAGTCCAGCTCGACCGTGATCCCATACTGGGCGGCGGCCTGCGCGAAGCGGGCGATGGGCTGCCCGACCAGCGGATACTGCTTGGGATGCAGGTAGCGGTTGCGACCGCTCAGAATCGGCTGGGCCAGCCCCAGGCGGATCTTGGGCTGGCAGCCAGTTTCGAGCGCCAGCGACAGCAGAAAATCGAGCGCTGCGCCCGGTGTGTCGATCGTGAAGCCGGGCAGCGCCCGCGCCCCCAGGCGCAGCAGCACGGCTCGCCGCCGGGCCTGCTCATCCGGAGTCGGGCCGTCGATGTGGCGGCTGGCATTGGTGTTGACCAGGATCGTGCACGCGTCCACCGGGATCGCTTCTAGAACGGCCAGCGCCCGCTCGCTGATCAGCCCGTGCGTGAAGACCACGAGATGCTTGCCGCGCCGCCGCGCCCGCTCGATCAGGGCGGGGAACTGCGGGTGCAGCGTCGGCTCGCCGCCGATCAGCCGGATTTCGTCGATACCGGAGCGGTCGAGTGCGTCCAGGCGTGCCTCGAATGTGTCGAGCGTGATGAAGGTCTGCGCGTGGTCGCCGATGGCGGTCTGCATGTGATCCTCGGCGAAGCAGTAGGCGCAGCGCATGTTACAGGTTGTCGAGATGATTATGTTCGTCATAGCGCCCCCGCCCGGATTTCCAGCAGACCCGCCGCGATCCACGCCTGGAGCAGGGCCGCGAGATGTTGCTCAGCCTCGGCGGGGGGCAGGTTCAGCAGCAGCCCGGTGAGTTCCACCAGCCGATCATACGGGTAGGCCATCGTCATCCAGCCCCACACTGCCGCGTCGGTCCCGCTCAGGCAGTGTGCCGCGCCGCTGCGCGCATCGACCACCCACACGCAGGTAGCATCCTGCACCCAGCGCAGATGTTCGGGACATTCCAGGGTGACACGCGCATGACCGGCCATCATACCGCCTCGATCCTGCTCAGCCGGTCGCTCGGCTGCCCGGCACTGACGGCACACGCGGCCCGATCCTCCAGCCACGCCGCCGCGAGTTCACCCTGACCGATCTCGCGCAGCAGCCCGGCCAGCGTGATCAGCCGCGTCTGCACGCACAGCGCGTCATATTCGCCGGGGCGTCCGCGCGTGTCGTGATTGACGTGGCAGCCCCCAGCGCAGTGATAGCGGCAGAAGCAGTCGGCACACAGGGGCCGTGCGTGGACCGTCAGCGCCCGGACGTCTTGCAGCGCGTCCGTATGGATCGCGAAGCGCCCGCTGTCCAGCCGCCCGATGCGCAGATTCAGCCCACTGCGCTCCCAGTCCTCGTGCAGCAGATAGCACGCATCGACCCAACCGTCCGGCGAGACGATCAGCGCGTCGCGCCCGACCGGGCAAAATGTGGCGCGGCAGTCACGCGTGCTGGCCGTCGAGTGGACGGTTTCGATCCCGTGCGCGCCGAGAATCTGTGCCGCGCGGTCGAAGTTGAGCGCGAACTCCCACGGATCGGGCGGCAGCATTTCGTGCTGCTCGGCCAGCGGCGAGAGTGTCAGCGTCTCGAAGCAGACCGAGCCGGGGAGAAACTCGTGCGTGATCCACGCCGCGATCTCCGGCATCCGGCCAACGGTTTCCTGCGTGATGCAGGCGCGGATCACCAGCTCGATCGGCGCGTCGGAGAAGATCGCCGCCGACCGCGCGACGATCTCAAAGCTGTCGTGCCCGTTGGGGGTGGGGCGGTGCGCGTTCTGAATCTCGGCGGGACCGTCCAGCGACAGCACCAGCGTATCGAAATGATCGGCGATCCACTGGCCGCGTGCGGCGGGATACAGCCCGTTCGAGGTCGCCTCGAAGCGCATCGCGATCCCGTGCTCCGCGGCGCGGTGGGCGGCATATTCGACCACGAAATGCACCGCCGTCTCGGCGCAGAACGGCTCCCCGCCGAAGAAGTGAACTTCGCCCCGCGTCTGCCCGGCGGCAGCCAGCAGGTCGAAATAGGCGTCTACCGCGTCGCGCGCCAGGTCCAGACTCATCACCGGGCTGGACTGCTTCGGCGCGGCGAAATCGCAGTAGCGACACGCCATGTTACAGCCGCGTGTGGGGATGATCCCCAGGAACAGCGGATCGGTCAGCGGCCCGGTGCGCGCCATAGGAACCGGTTCGCCGGGTGCGCGCAGCCGGTCCACCAGCGGCTGGAGGGCCGGATGCGCCGGGGCGTCGGCTTGCAGACTCGCCTCAAGCTGCGCGAGTGCGGGCCGGTTGACCAGGGCCGTGAGGTGGTGCAGCGGCGCGTAGAGCAGATATTTGTCGTCGATGGGAATGGCGAAGATGTCATCCATGCAGCAGCTCGGTTTATCATGTCACCATGCGCCAGCCGCCCGACAGGGGCAGTTGTGCCTGTCTACCGTGATTCGGATCGTTAAGGGTGGGGGGATGTGACGCCGCAGCCGTATCGCAGTGAGTATCGGGCGAGGTAGGGCTGGCGGATACGCACGGCCAAGCCCTATCCTCGCGCTGGTTTCCGATCAAATCACACCACTGGCTGTGCTCCCACAGTGTATTCTTCCCCCCGACCTGGCTATCAATATGCGGCTAAGCCGCCTCGACCGTGTTGATCACGGCGTCACGATTGGTGCCGACCGCACCCTTGATGTCGGGCGCGACCTGGAGCAGCGGCGCGGCCTCGGTGGGCGGCAGATCGGAGTTTGGCTCCGGGTGCTGCGGCTCGCCGCGATCCCGCAGCTGGTCCAGTTCACGCAGCAGCAGTGTTTCCAGGTCCAGATCGTTCGGCTCCGACTGGTCGATGTCGGGCAGTATCCCGACATAGATTGTGTTCACCGGGATGTCGGCGATATTCAGATTGATGGCGAAGACGCCGCGACCTGGCGGGCCTACCGGCTCCCACGAGTTCAGATCGACCGTCACGCCCGGCAGCAAGGGCACGCCGCCGAAGATGTCGGACAGCGTGGCGTTGGGGTTGGCGCGCAGCGCTTCGGTCGCCAGCAGCGCCGCCCCGCGCACCTGAGCGTCGACCTGGAACCAGGGTTGTTCGAGCACGTTCCCCGGCTTAATGCTCAACACAGGATCGACGCCGCTTAGCAGCCCGGCCAGTCCGCCGAATATATCCACGCTCTGGCCTTCCATTTTGCTCACGTAGGCTTCGTCACTCAGCTCGATCGCCACGCTCGGATCGCACAGACTCTCCGAGGAAAGCACAACCGTGCTGTAGCCGTCGTCTTCGAGCGTGCGCTCCATCCAGCCGGTATGCCCCGCGCCGATCACCGCCAGGATGGCGCGGTCGGGATGATCGGCCAGCCAGCCCCCAAGCTCGTAAACCATCGTGACCTCGCGCTCGTGGGCGTTGATGTAGAACTCGCGCTCCTGCCCGGCAAAGTTGATCGATTCGGCCAGCGACAGCCCCCACGCCGCTTCGGTGTCCGTCTGGTGCGCTTTGATGATCTCCAATCCCGCATCCAGACTGTTCAGGTCTTCCGTAACGCCGCGCATCATGCACGCCCCCGGCTCGAGGATCGAGTCGGCATACCAGTTGCGGATCGCCAGGTCGGGATGGTTGGTATAGGTGAGCGTGTAGAGCTGCTCGCGCCACGCATCCATTTCGGGGCCTTCTTCGTCGGGAATCACGTCGAAGTGATCCAGGACCGCTTCCTGTCCAACCGTATCGAGCAGGGCGATCGCGGTGTAGAGCATCGCCAGATCGAATT
This sequence comes from Chloroflexota bacterium, assembly GCA_012729765.1. Taxonomy (GTDB): domain Bacteria; phylum Chloroflexota; class Anaerolineae; order Aggregatilineales; family Aggregatilineaceae; genus JAAYCM01. The sequence goes on from JAAYCM010000068.1 coordinate 31,294, forward strand.
CGCCCGCCCATCTGGCCGTCACGTCGGCTGACTCGTAGTATGACTGATCGTCGATGCCGAATATGGCGAAGTCGCCCCCGACGGTGACGTCGGCGTAATCGGGATAGACGATCGCGGCCAGCTCCGCCTGGCTGATCTCACCTTCTCCGAGCAGCTCGACCGCTATATTGCGCACCTGGTTGGGCGACAGCCCGGCGTTGAACCAGCTCGTGTCAAACGAGGTGACGGGGAACGCGCCTTCCGAGCCGATCAGACTCAAGCCATAGTCGCGGACCAGCCGGTGAATCATGACCGCGCTTTCCACCTGTCCGCTGACATACACATGGTTTTCTTGCACGAGGAAAACGCGCGGCTCTGCGTCGTTGGGCGTCAGGAAGTCGTAGCGGCCCACGCCGTCGGTAATGGCGTCCAGGTCGTATGTATCTTGAGCCAGTGAGGGGCCAGGCCGCCCATACCAGCCCGCCAGCACCAGACTCAAAGCCAGCAAAAAGACCGGAAATCGAAGAAAATATCTCATAGCGGCCCTCCCCCTGCTTAAGAGATAAATATCAGTATACCATAAGTAGTCCTTTGACAATTTTGTAATATAACTTATAAAAATATAGAATTAATTCTAGAGGGGAAATTCCGCCGTGCGGCAGCCTGAGAGGTAACTCAGCCGGGCGGGATCGGGCGGCGGGCGGCGTATTCGAGGAGCTGCGTATAGGCTGGCGGAATCTCGGCACGCCACCAGTTGATCCGCGCCTGCCACGTCGCGGGGCCGTTTTGGGCCTGGATGCAGGCCAGGGCGTGGGCGTAATACTGCGCGCGTAATGGGTTGGGGGGAGAGAGACGCATCAGGGTCTCGATCTGCCGGTCGAGATAGCGGACCGCCCAGGGGTGATCGGTCTTGTACAGCGCGCAGATCACGCTCTGCTCGGTTTTCGCGTCGGGGGCGGGGCCGATCAGCCGGTCGATCTTCACGCGCCATGCCTCTTCCAGTCCGGCTTCAAGCAGGTCAAAGTTAGTATGGGCAGTATAGGGCGGCTCGATCCCGTCCAGATCGATCCACTGAATGCGGCGCACCGAGGTATAAAAGTCCCACGCCTCGCCCGGCAGACTCGCTGGATCGTCGGCAACGGCTCGGTATACCACCGGCACAACCGGGATCGCGTGCTGGCGGGCGAGCGCGATCTCCTGCCGGACGTATTCAGACTGCATCGAGTTGGGCGAGACGAACAGCATCACAAGATCGGTGGTCAGCAGCCCGTCGATCAGCACCGCTTTCCAGTCTTCGCCAATTGGGATCGAGCGCTGGTCGTACCAGAGATCGATCAGCGCCCGGTCGGCATGGGGCGTCGCGCCGCAGGCGGACAGATGCGCGTGCATCGCCTCGACAAACGCCTGATTGCGGCGCGAATAGCTGATGAAGACGCGCAAGCCCAGCGCCGACTCCGGCACTTGAAGTAACATCACGAGCACTCCGATCCCGGCAAGGATGATCCGCCCTGTATTATAGGTCCGTTTGGCTTTTGGCGTGGGCTGCGCGCCTGCCGCCGGATCAAAAAAGCGGTACCGGGAAACCCGATACCGCCTGCTTGTGTTAGCGGCTTCAGTGAGCGATCAGTCGCCGGACACCGGGGCCAGTTCCTGGGTGCTGCGGAAGTCCATCTCGCCCTCGTCCTCGCACTCCGGCTCCAGGCAGCGGATTTCCGAGGGCAGCACACTCAGCGTGAACAGCGCCGCACCGACCATCACGATCGCCGCGATGAACATCGCATCGGCCATGCCGGACGCGAAGGCGCGATTCGCCACATCGAGGAGCGCGGTCGAGGTCGGGCCGCCGACCTGGCTGGCGACCACGTGCGCGCCCTGGATGCTGCCGCTCACCACGTCATACACCTCGCCCGGAAGCTGCGTGCGGAGCGCGACCACCTGATCCAGGTAGGTGTTGTTCATGACAGTTCCCAGCACGGCCACGCCCAGCGCACCGCCGACCTCACGCGTGGTGTCGTTCATGGCCGACCCGACGCCGGCTTTCTGTGCCGGGACCGACCCCATGATCGAGTTCGTGGCAGGACTCATGGCGATCCCCAGGCCCGCCGCCGTGAGCAGCATCGTGCCGAGCAGCGTCCCGTAGGGCACATTGGCATCGGTCACCTGCGACAGAAGAAACATGCCGCTGCCCGCCAGCAGGAAGCCCAGCCCCACCGTCCATTTCGTGCCTAAGCGCTGCGCTACCCGCGCCGACAGCCCGGCGGTGATCATGACGGTGAGCGAGATGGGCAGAAACAGCCGATAGCCCGTTTCCAGCGCGCTATACCCCTGCACCGACTGGAAAAGCTGGCTGATGGCGAAGAAGACGCCCAGCATCCCGAAGAACATCAGCGTGATCGCCACGTTCGCCCCGGTAAACGAGCGGTTGCGGAACAGGTACAGCGGCAGCATGGCGTTCTTGGCGCGACTTTCCCACACGAAGAACACGATCAGCACGACCGCCGCCACCCCCAGCGTGATCATGACCTGGCTTGCGCCCCAGCCGTGCACGCCCGCCTCGATGATGCCGTAGACCAGCGCGAATAGGCCTACGATCGACAGCAGCACGCCGGGCACGTCAGGCGGCGGCGCGGCCTCGTCCCGCGATTCTTCCACGAAGAAGAACCCACCCACCAGCGCGATCGCCACGACCGGCAGGTTCACAAAGAACAGGGCGCTCCACTCAAAGTGCTCCAACAGGTAGCCGCCGAGCAGCGGGCCGATCCCCATGCCCAGGCCGAACACTGCCGACCAGATCGCGATGGCCTGGGCGCGCTCGCCCGGCTCGCGGAAACTGGCCGTCACCAGCGATAGTGTGGCCGGCATGATGATCGCGCCGCCCAGCCCAAGCAGCGCCCGCGCCGCAACCAGCATCTCGACCGAGTTCGACAGCGCCGCCATCAGCGAGAACGCTCCGAACCACAGGATGCCGAACTGCAGGATACGCTTGCGCCCGATCCGGTCCCCGATTGCGCCCATCGTCAGCAGCAGCGCCGCGAACACCAGAATATAGGCATCCACGAGCCACTGCAGCTCGCTCTGGCTCGCGCCAAGATCGGTCGAGATGGCGGGCAGCGCCACGTTGAGGATCGTATTGTCCAGGCTGATGATCAGCAGGGACAGGCAGATAAACAGCAGGGCAAGCCAGCGATTTCTCCCTCGATTGTCGTTCATAGTACCCGTTGTCTCCTTGAGGTTTCGATGTCTGGTACCGTGCGGCCTTCACGGGATGTGAAGACCGGGCGGCATGAATTCTTCCCGATGCGCCGCGATCGGTTTGGGGGCGCTCATCCGAACGCCCCCGTGTCGATCGTGCTCCGGCACGCGGCAGCCTAAACGACTTGGCTAGCCTGCCGGCGGGATATTATGGTTGAGCCGGAAGAGATTGGTTGGGTCGTAGCGGGCCTTGATGGCCGCCAGCCGCTCCCAGGTTGCCGCAGGATAGGCGTCGCGCGTGCTCGTCCCGGCTTCGTTGCCAAGGAAGTTGACATACGCGCTGGAGTCCGGCGGGTTCAGGGCGGCAGCGAACTCGTTCACCCAGGCTTCGCGTACTTGCCTTTCTTCGGGCCCGGTGTAGAACGCAACTACAGTCGCCATGATCGGCGCGTGGCGGTGGGCATACGCGGTCGCCTCGACGGGGACGCGCGCCATCGCCCCGCCCAGCACGCGCAGCTGGGCGACTCTGAACGGTGCATCGGACGTTTCGAGGTAGTGCATGATCGTCTCGGCCTCATCCTGGCCGATCGTGTTGAGGAACAGGGTACGTCCGACAGTGGTTGGGTGATACTCGCCTTCCTCGGGCGGGAACATCTCGGCGTAGGGCATGGGCCGCAGCATATCCGCAAGCGGCTCGGCCAGTGCCCGGAACGGTGCCAGCGCCCGCTGCCCGGCTTCGACATCGCCCACGTAGACCATCAGCGCCATGACGATCAGCTTGCCGTGTGCTTCGGGCGGCAGAAAGGGCATCGGCGGCGCGGTCATCACGTTGACGATCGCGGACAGCTCCTCAGGGGCAGCTTGCGCGGCGGCCATGAAGCCGCGAACCACGTCGGCGGTCGCCGGCAAGACCAGCATCCCGCCCACGATGGTGTTTACCTCGTGCAGCCGGAACTTGAACCGGGTTGCGACGCCGAAGTTGCCGCCGCCGCCCCGGATCGCCCAGAAGAGATCGGAATGGTTCTCGGCGTCCGTATAGAGCAGTTGGCCGTCGGCAGTTACGATCTCGGCGGCGAGCAGGTTGTCGATTGTCATGCCGTGCTTGCGCACGAGGTATCCGATTCCGCCGCCCAGCGTGATGCCGCCGATACCGACCGAGCCGGTATCGCCAAACCCGGTTGCGAGGCCGTGTGCACTCACTGCCGCGGTGTATTCGCCCGCCGTCAGGCCCGTTTCGGCCCAGGCGGTGCGCCCTTCGACGTCGATCTCGAGCGCCTTCATCAGCGAGAGGTCGAGCAGAATGCCGCCCTCGGTCGTGCCGTGTCCAAGCCCACTGTGCCCGCCGCTGCGCACCGCCAGTTCCAGCCCGGTATCGCGGGCGAGGGCGATGGCGCGCGCTACGTCGTCGGCATTCGCGACACGGATGATCACCGCCGGGTGCCGGTCGATTCCGCCGACAACGACCGTCCGTGCTTTGTCATAGCCGTGGTCGCCCGGCGCAATCACCTGCCCCTGGAAGAGCGCGCGCACCTGCGGGATCGAGAGTTCTTCGCGGCTGATGGTGGCGTTCTGGTTATCACGTGACATGACCATACTCCTGTTTAGGACTGAATCTGTCCAGGTTGTCTAGTCCGGTGTAAGTCCGTTCGGGAGTGGTGCAGATTAAGCTGGTGCGTGCCGGTTACAGCGCGGCACACAAATCGCGCGCAGATCGTGAGTGTTCACCGAGGGTGCACATTGCCAACTCCTTTCACCGAGGACCACGTTGTCAGCATCAATGCCAAGGCCCTCGCCTGGAATGCCCCTGAGGGGCTGTACGATGGGAAAGGCTTTGGGGCGGCACAGGGCCGCACCTCAGGTGGCACGCCGCACACGCAGGCTTTTAATAGCGCCTGTCATGGCTGCCTACCAGGTTGCCTCTAATAAATACGTTGAGGTGTTAGAAACGTTGCGCGGCGCGGGCGCGCGCCTTGGCGGCTTCGATTTCGCGGTTCTTGGGCGGCGCGTTCGTCTCCAGCGAGGCCAGCAGGTGGCGCGAGACAGCCGCGATCGCGTCAACTGCCGCTTCGAAGGCCGCTTCGTTGGCCTTTGACGGCTTGTTGAAGCCGCTGATCTTGCGCACGAACTGGAGCGCGGCGGCGCGAATCTCGTCGTCGTTGGCGGGTGGTTCGAAGTTGAAAAGGGGTTTGATGTTCCGGCACATAGAGCTTCCTCGACTGTAGCAGCCCTGGATCAAGCGAGCTGAAGCACGGCCAGGATATTCCCGGCCGGGTCCTTGAACCAGGCGATGTCCGGGCCTTGATTGCTGGCCAGCCCGCGCGCAATGCCTTTTTCATCGGCTTCTATACCGTCGTAGCGCTGGAACTGCACGCCTCTGGCCGCCAGCGCATCGACGGCGGCGTCGATGTCATCGACCACAAAGTTCATGATCGTGAACGTCGCCGGCTGGTGTGTGTTTTTAGGATAGGCGAATACGGTGCTGCCACCCGGTAGGTGCAGCTCTAGCCCGGCGGCTGATTCCTCGACGGTTAGGCCCAACGTGTTCGCATAGAACGCTTTGGCCCGCGCCAGATCATCGACCGAAAAGCCACTGAATGCTGAATTGGGATTGAACATAGCAGTCCTTTCCGCCTGCTTCAGCGCCCGAACGAGCGCAGCGCGACCAGCAGCGCCTCTGTCTCGCGCGGATCACGCTGCACCAGGCCCGCTGCGAAGTCGATCGGATCGGAATCCGGGGCCGGGGAGCCTAAGCGCTGCAAATGCTGGCGAAGCTGTGCGCGGCACTGGCCGCCATAGTGGATGATATGCAGCAGGATTTCCCAGACCTTGAGCGGCGCGCGTGTGTGCAGGAATGGGGGGATGATCGCGCGCTCCAGCCCGGCGGGACTCAGCTCGTCGATGAAGTCGTGCATCTCCGCTTCCAGCGCGTTCCATTCCACCTGGATACTGGCGCGGGTCGGGAACTGCGCTTCCTGCAAAAACTCGACCTCGTCATGCCACAGGTAGTTCACCCACAGATTCTCGTTGGCGACCATGCGCACGACCTGTGTCTGGACGGACGGTGTGCCGTCGTCGGGGATGTGGATGAACTGCTGCTCGCTGAGCGCCATCACAGCGCGCCACAGGCGGTGGTTGGCCCAGTAGTGGGATCTGAACAGTCGGGTCAGGGATGCCTTATCCAATGCTCGCGCCTCCCAAAGCTCTTGGGTGTTTCTCGATATTGGGCTAGGATGTGTGGCTGGAATTACCCGTTTCGTCGCGGATGGTAGGTGAGAAACGCGACTCCGCTGCCGGTCATCATCGAGCCGACCAGTTGCAGGCGTTTCAGTTCGCCACCGTCAAAGAGCCGCTTGCCGTGCCCTACGATCACAGGGTGAATCATCAGCGTCAGCTCATCGATCAGATCGGCTTGCAGCAGGGAGCGCACCAGCGTCGAGCTGCCGGCGATTCCGATATTCTTACCGGGCTGCTGCTTCAGGCGGGCAATTGTTTCGGCGGGGCTGCCTTTGATCAGCGAGACAGTATCATAGTCGCCCCAGTGCACGTCATCGAGGGTGGTCGAGACGACATACTTGGGTGTGTTGTTGATGTGGCTGGCATACGGCTCGTCGGTCGAGGTCGGCCAGTAGGGTGCCCATTCCTGGTACGTGCGCCGGCCCAGGAGAATCGTATCTTCGGCGGCGAGATGCGCCGCCATGGCCGCGCCCATATCAGCATCGAACACATCAAACTGCCATTGGCCCGGGGCTTCTGTCACACCATCGAGTGATATGAACAACCCTGAGATTACTTTTCTCACGTTCATCCCTCTGATTCTGGGCGCGCAATCAACACAGCATCGGCTGTGTTGAGCGTTGGCCGCATCACTGGAATTGTGCGCCGCTGGGCGAAGAGATTAGAACCTATGTGCTACAGAATACAGCATTTTTTGTATAAAGTCAATGGATATGTTTTAAATTGAGTGTCATTGATGATAGTTTTTGCCAAGCGCAGGCTAAGGGCCGAAAGGGAGCGATAAATGGATACACGGGATAATGCCCGGCTCGCTACGGCGCGCAATGGGCAACCCCTGGCGCTGGAACTGATCGATCTGAGTAAGACGTTTGGCGAGACGGTCGCCGTCGATCACATCAATCTGAGCGTGCCGCGCGGATCGTTCTTCGGGCTGGTTGGGCCCAATGGCGCGGGCAAGACGACCGCGCTCTCGATGGCGGTCGGGCTGCTGCGCCCTGATAGTGGCCGCGCCCGGATTCTGGGAGTGGACGTGTGGGACGAGCCGATCCAGGCCAAGACATTGATCGGCGTTCTGCCGGATGGCATGGCGTTGCCGGAACGTCTGACCGGGCGCGAGGCGCTGATGTATCTGGGTCTGCTGCGCGGGATGGATGAGGCGACGGTGCGCCAGCGGGCCGGCGAGCTGCTGAATGTGTTGGAGCTGGACCGGAACGAGCACACCCTGGTGATCGAATATTCGGCGGGCATGCGTAAGAAGATCGGGTTGGCGATGGCCGTGCTGCACAATCCCCGGCTGTTGATCCTGGACGAGCCGTTCGAGGCGGTCGATCCGATCTCGGCGTCCACCGTGCGTGTGATTTTGCAGCGCTATGTTGCCGCCGGCGGGACCGTGATCTTGTCCAGTCATGTGATGGCGCTGGTCGAACAGATCTGCGACCACGTAGCGATCATTGCCAGGGGGCGCATTGTAGCGGCAGGGCCGCTGGACGAGGTGCGCGGCGGGGACAGCCTGGAAGATCGCTTTGTGGAACTGGTGGGCGCGCAGATTGCGGGCGGGGAAGGGCTGTCATGGTTAGCAACCTGATCCGCATGAATCTTGCCATGCAGCGCAAGCCCTGGAGCGGCGCGCGCATCTTTTGGTTGAGCGTGGGGCTGTTGCTGGCGGCGGGCACGATTGCGCTGGGTGTGACCAACGCCGATAACCCGCCGCTCGCGGTTGATCTGCTGGCGTCGGCGTGTGCTGCCTGGACTCTGGGCATGGCGCTGGCTCCGGTTTTTAGTGGCGGTGGCGGCATCCGTGCCGAGCACTTCGCCCTGCTGCCGATCCCGCCGCGCAAACTGGCTGCCGGGCTGCTCGGCGCGGCGCTGGTTGGCGTTCTGCCGGCAGTCGCGCTGATCGCATTCGCGGCACTGGCAATCTTCGGATTTATGCACGGGATCGGGCCAGGTCTGATCGGCGTAGCGGTCACGCTGCTGCAACTGATCGTAGCGGTGCTGCTCGCGCGCGTGGTGCACGGCGTCATGGGCCAGGCCATGCAGACGCAGATCGGGATGGAACTGGTCGCGTTCTACATCGCGCTGCTCGTGGCGATGGTGAGCGTGGGCTGGTTCGCCATCGAGCCGCTGACCGGCCAGACGGCGGAAGTTTTGACCGAAGGCTGGCCGCCGGCGCTCTCGACCGCCTTTCGCGTGCTGCCGTCCGGCTGGGGCATCGTCGCGGTAGATGCCGCGTTCAAGGGAGAATGGGGACTTGTGATCGGCGCGCTGCTCGCCTTTGGCGGGCTGATCGGTGGGCTGCTGCTGGCATGGGCGGCGCTGCTGGCGCGCAGCCTGACTCTGAAGCCGGCCAGCCGCTCGGTGCGCGGGAGTGCCGGGCCAGTGGGGCCGGCGCTCGATCGCTGGCTGCCCCAGAACAGGCTTGGCGCGGTGGTCGCCAGAGAGCTGCGGGCCTGGGTGCGCGATCCCTGGCGGGCGCTGGAACTGCGCATCGCGCTGTGGTCCGGCCTGCTGATGGGCGCGATACCGCTGGCGGCGGGCTTCACCGAGGTGCTGCCGTTTGCCGGTATCACGATTGTGATCATGGGCAGCGTGGTGTCAGGCAACCTGTTGGGATTGGATGGCAGCGCGTTATGGCAAACGATCCTGACGCCGGGCGCGGAGCGGATCGATATCCGGGGGCGGCAGTGGGCTTGGCTGCTGATCTTTGGGCCTGTCTCACTCGCTGTGACGATTGTGTTTACCCTCGTCACCGGACATCACTGGGCGTGGCCGCTGGTGTTGGCGCTGGAAGCTGCGCTGCTGGGTGGGGCAGTTGGGCTGATGGTTGTTTTCTCGGTGTTCTTCCCCTCGCCGGGGATCGACCCCCGGATGCGCAAGAATCCAATGGATTCGTCCGGCGAAATGGTGACCGGGGCGATCGTCATGCCCTGGCTCGCCGGGTTAACGGCGCTCCCGGCGGCGGCGGTCAGCATCATGGGCCTGGTGGACGATAACCTGCTGCTGCAATGGCTGGGCGTCCCGGTCGGGATGCTCACCGGGATCGGGCTGGCGTGGGGCCTGGGCTATCTGGCCTACCGGCGGCTTGAGGCGCGCGGCCCGGAGCTGCTCAATCTGATGCTGAAAGGCGCGACTCCACAGGCCAAAAAGGACGCGAAACCCAGCCCGGCGGATGCCGCCTGGAAGACGCTGCCCCTAGGCAAGAAAATCGTCGTCTACGTGTGCGGGTACCTCTTCTGGCTGCCGCTGCTACCCCAGGGACTGGTGCCGCTCGTGTTCAAGCTGTTCGGCATCGATGAAGTGAAAAGCTGGTTCCTGGCGCTCTACCTGCCCGACGTGTGGCAGTGGCCCGCCATTCTGCTGATGATCGCGATCGGGGTGGGGATGCTCGTGCTGATGATCCAGATTCCGCGCCAGCATCAGCAGCAGCGCGCCGCCCAACTGCGCGAGCAGTAGCCGCCGCGCGGGAAACGGATTGGAAAGAATGCCGCCCTTGAACAAAGGGCGGCATGATTCGAGCGAATTGGAATGGGCGCGGGGATTCGGTTACTCGGCAGCTTCTTCTTCGGCGGCCTCGTCCGACACCGCCCACTCGTCGAGATTGTCAGCATTGTAGACGCTGAACGGCCCCATCAGGACGCGCTTGCCGCCCTCACGGTTGGGATCTTCCTCGATGGTATACTCGCCCATGCGGCCCGCGACGAACTGCTCACCGATCTCGCCCGTGAGCTGATCGGTAGCGAGCAGGTACGACACATAGTAGGCCAGGTAGCCGAGATCGTGGAAGCTCCACAGCGCGAACTCCTGCGATCAGCCGTCCTCGACGAACGCCTGCATTTCGGACGGCAGGCCCAGCCCGCTCAACAGCACCTCGCCGCACAGGTCTTCGTCTTGCAGTGCCTTGGCTGCCGCCGCCAACCCGACGGTCGTCGGAGCCATGATCAGCTTGAGATCGGGGTATTTGTCGACCAGACCGAGCGCCTGGTTATAGCTGTCTTCCGGCACGTCATTCCCATAGACAATATCGACGAGTTCCAGATTGGCGTACTTCTCGTCGGCTTCGATTGCCGCCTGCATCGCTTCGATCCACGCGTTCTGGTTCGAGGCGTCCGGCGTGGCCGACAGGATTGCAAACTGGCCGCCCTCGTCGCCCAGCAGGCTCAGCGCCATATCGGCCATCACGACGCCGGTTTCGCTGAAGTCTACCTGCGCGATGAACAGGTCCTCACCCTCAGGCATGACCGGGGAGTCCCACGTCACGACCGCGATACCGGCTTCCCTGGCCGCTGTCGTCGCCGGAACAAGCTCTTCGTAGGCATTGGCCGAGATCATGATCGCGTCCACGCCTTCGGTCGTGCCGCTGGTGATGATTTCGATCTGGCCGGGGATCGCGTTCTCAGGGGTTGGCCCGGTGAAGATCAGCTCGCCCGGATTCTCCAACTCTTCGTGCGCTTCCATCGCGCCGTTGTGTGCCTCGACAAATACCGGGTTGCCGGGGTCCTTCGGCAGCAGGATCAGGTTTACTTCCTGGCCGGGGACCGCCTCGACCGGCTCGCCGCCTTGCGCGCTGGCCGAGAGAATCGGGGCTGCCAGCAGCACAATCAATACCAGGCTGGTCAAAACTTTTCTGGCGTTCATACGATTTCCTCCTGTGATCGATCAAAGGGCTTTAAGAATTAGCAGGTGTTCCGACGGTGTCGGTGGGTTGGGTTTCCTGGGCCTCCTCCTCAGCACTCAGCACCTCGCGCGAACGAAAACCAAGCCGCTGCCACCGCCGCGCATCGCGCAGCAGGTTCGGCAGCAGGACGGAAGCGATCAGCAAAACGCCCACGACGGCAGTCTGAATATTGCCGGAATAGTTCGCCAATGACATCCCGTTGCGCAGGTTGAGCACGACCAGGATCGACAGTCCCACGCCGATCAGCGTGCCTGTGCCGCCAAAGATACTGACGCCGCCGAGCAGCACCATCGTGATCACATCCAGCTCGAACTCCTCGGCCAGGTTGGCGCGCACCGTTCCCAGCCGCGCCGCCAGCAGCAGCCCGCCCAGGCTGGCGACCAGACCCGACACGGTGAACAGGATCATCTTGGTCTGGCGCACTTTGATCCCGGCATAGCGCGCGGCGTGGCGGTTGTTGCCGATGATGTAGACATAGCGCCCAAACGCCGTGAAGTGCAGCACGATCAGGCTGATCACAAACAGAACCGCGAACACGATGATCCCGAAGGAGAAGGGGCCGACGAAGTTGGGCTGGCCCAGGTTGTTGAACCACTGCGGAAACAGGCCAATCGAACGGTCTTCAAGCAGGATGCGCGCGCCGCCGCGAAACATGACCAGTGAGGCCAGCGTCACCACCAGCGAGGGCAGCCCGGCGTAGGCGATCCAGAAGCCGTTGAACGCGCCGCAGATCGCGCCCATCACCAGCGCCGCCAGAATTGCCACTTCGGGTGGGACGTCTTTGGCGTACAGCCACGCGAATAGGCACGCGCTCAGCCCCATCAGCGAGGCGACCGATAGATCGATCTCGGCGTTGATGATGATAAAGGCCATGATCAGCGCCAGGATGATCTTCTCAATCGAAAGCTGGAACAGGTTGATGAAGTTGTTGACGCCCAGGTAGTGCTCCGACATCGAGATATTGGCCGCAATGACCAACACCAGGATCACCGCCAGCAGCGTCTCCCAGCGCAGCAGCCCGCGCCAATCGCGCTTCCCTATCACTCGCTACTCCTTCGGCACCGCCGCTTCGCGCATTCGGATCGCCGCGCGTGCCCACATATCGCGCACGCGATTCATGACCAGGGCGTCGCTTGCCACCGCCACCAGAATGAACAGCCCAAAGATCGCGTCTTTCCAGAACTCGTTGATCTGCATCCGGATCAGGCTTTGCTCCAGGATGCCCATCAGCACCGCCCCCAGCAGCATCCCGAACATTGTTCCGGAGCCGCCCACGACGCTCACGCCGCCGACCACCACCGCCGCGATCACCTGCATGTGCAGGCCCTGCGCCGCGTTGAAGCTGATGGTTCCGAAGCGCGCCAGGTAGATGAACCCACCCAGGCCGGAGAGCGCGCCGCACAGCACGAACGCGATTAATACCACGCGCCGCGCCGGCAGGCCGAGCATCCGCGCCGCGTCGGGGTTGGAGCCAATCGCGTACAGGCGGCGGCCATAGGGCAAAAAGACCAGTACCAGGTGAAACACGAGCACCACTGCCACCGCCACGCCGAACAGCAGCCGGATGTCGATCTCCCCAATCGAGAACAGGTTCGCGCGCGGCAGATCGACCAGCCAGTCGGGCAGATCGCGCACGAGCACATTCGCGCCCCGGCCATATTCGACCAGCACGCCGCGATAGATCGCCAGTGTGCCGAGTGTGCTCACAATTGCCGGGATGTTGCCATAGGCTACCAGCAGGCCGTTGATCAGGCCCAGCACCGCGCCCAGCCCGATCGCCAGCAGCAGCACCATCAGCGGCGTCATATCCTTGTGCAGTGACACCTGCTCGCCGGCGACATAGGCCGTCACCCCCACGATCGCGCTGACCGACAGATCGATATTGCGCGTGATCATGACCATCGTCTCACCAACAGCCACCACCAGGATGATCATCACGGCGGACGAGATGCGCTGGAAGGTGCGCGGGCTGTAATAATTGTCGATCTGGCCCCCGAAGAACAGCACGATCAGCACGATGATCAGCAGCAGGCTCAGCTCGCGGATCTGGTCAGGACGCAAAAACTGTCGAATTCTGCTCACGCTACCCAACCCCCATCGCCGCCGTCATAACGACTTCCTGATTGGCTTCGGCACGGCTGAAGATGCCCATCTGCCGCCCCTCGCGCATCACCAGCAGCCGGTCGCTCATCGCCAGGGCTTCGGGCAGATCGGACGAGATCAGCAGAATCCCCAGCCCCTGCCCGGCGAGTTGGTTGATGATGTGATGCACTTCGGCCTTCGCGCCCACGTCGATCCCGCGCGTCGGCTCATCCAGGATCAGCAGGCGCGGCTCGGTGTTCAGCCATTTGCTGAGCACAACCTTTTGCTGGTTGCCGCCGGAAAGCTTGCTGGCCGCCAGCCGGATCGAAGGCGCGCGGATCGTGAAGCGCTCGCGGTATTCCTCGGCGGTTACATCTTCCCGGCGCCGGTCCACGATCCCCAGCCGGTTTACGTAGCGCCGCAGCATCGGCAGCGAGATATTGGTCGCGATCGACATCGGCAGCACGAGGCCATACTCGCGCCGGTCCTCCGGCACATACGCGATCCCCAGGCCGGTCGCCTGATCGGGCGAGTGAATGGTCACGCGCTGGCCGTTGTAGATGATCTCGCCCTCGTCCGCCGGAGTGATTCCGAACAGCGCCAGCGCGACATCCGTCCGCCCGGAGCCAACCAACCCGGCAAAGCCGAGCACCTCGCCGCGATGGATGTCGAAGCTGATGCCGGAAAAAACGCCGTGTTTGGTCAGCCCGCGCACCGAGAGCAGCAGGTCGTCGCTGTGATGCGCTGCGTCTTTGGCGAAGAACGACTCCATCTCGCGCCCGACCATATCCCGGATCGCGCTCTCGGTCGTAACCTCACTGGCCGGGGCCGAGGAGATCAGCTTGCCGTCGCGCAGAATGGTGATGTGATCGGCGATCTCAAAGATTTCTTCGAGGCGGTGGCTGATGAACAGGATCGCGACGCCCTGGTCGCGCAGCGTGCGTGTCAGCTTGAAAAGCTGGTTCACCTCGTGGAGCGAGAGCGAGGCGGTTGGCTCGTCCATGATCAGGACGCGCGTTTTCATCGAGAGCGCCTTGGCGATCTCGACCGTCTGCTGCTGCGCCAGCGTCAGGCCGCGCGCCTGGCTGCGCACGTCGAACTGCACGCCCAGGCTGGCGAGGATCGCGTCCGCCTCGCGGTACATCCTGCGCCAGTTGACGAGCGCGCCGCGCCCCTGCTGCCCGATGAAGATGTTCTCGGCCACGTTCAGATCGGGGAAGATGATCGGCTCCTGGTAGATGGCCGCGATGCCATATGTCTGTGCCTGGGCCGGGTTGTCGATCTGGACCGGGCGCCCGTCGAGCAGGATTGCACCCTGGTCGGGAGGGTGGATGCCGGTCATGATCTTGATCAGGGTGGATTTGCCCGCGCCGTTTTCGCCGAGCAGCGCGTGGACCTGTCCGGGGTAGAGCTTGAGCGAGACATGATCCAATGCCTGGGTGGCATCAAAGCGCTTGGAGATTTCGCGCATTTCCAAGACAGGAGCAGCCATAGAAATTTCTTTCAGAAAACTCTGCCAGTAACACACTATACAACAAAAGAATACAACGATTCCACAGGTCATGCAAGCAGGTTCGACAACTTTCAATAATTTTCGAGGATTATCGAGAGTTAGTGCGCGCGTTTTTGCTCGAAGTTTATTGCAAATTGACGAATCCTGATGATAATAGAGGAAAACACATCCTTGCATGGAATGTTAGTTGATGAAATACGACACACAAAAATCAGCCAGTGCCTACGAACGCCACCAGATTATCCTGGAACTGGTCGAGCGGTTTGAGAGTGTCCGGGTGGCCGACCTTGCCGAGCATCTCCACGTTTCCGAAAGCACCGTGCGGACCGATCTCGAAACGCTGGACGAGCAGGGTCAGCTCGTGCGCGTGCGCGGTGGCGCGATCGCCAAACCCGGCGAGCACAGCAGCGAGGCCGCGCCCTATCTCACCCAAAAGGCGCAGACCTACGCCAGAGAGAAGCAGGCGATCGCGCGTTGGGCGGCGGGGATGGTCGAGGATGGGGACATTATCATTCTCGACGCCAGCTCGACGATCTTTCATATCGCCCCCTTCCTGCGCGACCGCCGCGAGCTGACCGTCTTTACCAACGGGATCGAGGTCGCGCGCCTGCTGGCGAAAGAGCCGTCGAATACGGTTATCATCCTGGGCGGGATTCTGCGCTCGAATGGCAATTCGATCACCGGCGAGATCAGCAAGCAGCTTTTGCAGGACTACCACGTCCAGACGGCCTTTGTGTCGTGCAGCGGCTTCACGCCCGATCAGGGCTTCTTCGAAGTCGATCTGCGCGAGGCTCAGATGAAAGCGCTGATGATCCAGGCGGCGCAGCGGCGCGTCGCGCTGCTGGATTCGAGCAAGATCGGGCGCGTGGGCCTGACCGTGTTCGGCGCGCTGGCCGACTTCAACTATGTCGTGACCGACGAGAACATCACCCGCCCCGTAATCGAGACGATCCGCCAGTCTGGGGCACATGTCATCGTCTGCGGCGACCAGACCACACGCTCCTATGCGCCCGAAGGCACGCGCCGCGATAAATACCGTATCGGCTTCGCCAACCTGAGCGAGAGCACGCCCTTCAGCCGCGACGTGCGCCGCAGCCTGGAAGCTGCCGCGCAGACAAGCGGGCAGGTCGATCTGATCGTGGCCGACAACCGGCTCGATCCGCAGGTCGCGCTCCAGGTGGCCGACGAGTTGATCGCGCAGGGTGTCGATCTGGTGATCGAGTACCAGATCGACGAGATGACCGGCAACCTGATCGCGCAGAAGTTCCAGCAGGCAAATATCCCGATTATCGCGGTCGATATTCCAATGGTCGGCGGCGTCTATTTTGGCGTCAATAACTATGTCGCGGGGAAGATGGCCGGGGTCGAATTGGGTAAGGCGATTCAGGTGCGGTGGCAGGGTGATCTGGACTATCTGATCGTGGTTGAGCAGCAGCGTGCCGGCAGCCTGCCCGCCATGCGGATTCAAGGGCAGCTCGACGGCGTGTTAGAGGTTGTGCCATCGATCCCGCCCGAAAAAATCCTGCGCGCCGACTCGGATAACACAGTCGAGGGCAACTACGAGCTGCTCAAGCGGATGCTGCGCGGGCTGCCCACCGGCACCCGGATCGCGGTGATCTGTTTCAATGATGACGCGGCGATGGGGACACTCTACGCCGCCCAGGACACAGGCCACGCCGAGAATCTGCTGCTGGTCGGGCAGGGGGCAGACCGCCGCCTGCGGGCCGAGATGCGCTCGCAGCCCGCGCTCGTCGTCGGCACGACCGCCTATCGCCCTGAGGACTACGGCGAGCCGCTGATCCGGCTGGCGCTCGATATCCTGGAAGGCAAGCAGGTCCCGCCCGCGCTGTATCAGGAGCATGTGTTCGTGCGCCCCGACAACGTCGAACACTACTACCCGCTGGCGTCCGAAAACCCGGCGTGATCCGGAATGATCCGTCCGCGTGTCGCCCCGGCTTACCCGTTCTCTTGATCTGTCTTGTCTTTATCGCGGTGTGGACGCAGCAGCACAAACACGGATGCCAGGAACATCGACATGCCGGTCCCGATGAAAATCACCACGGCAAGGCTGCTGCGCTGCTCATAGTTTAATCCGTCCATCTGCTCGATAATGAGCCACGTGCTCATTAATGAAATCACCAGCGTCAGCACCGCGATCTTTAGTTCCCGGTCGATAAATTTTTGCTCGACATCAAACTCGGAAAACCGGCAGTACTCACCCGGACTCGATCCCCCGCTCAGTAAACGACGTCGATACTCGGAACGGGCTGGTGATAGGAAGGGATTGCTGTCCTCGCGCCGGTACTCTGGCCGGAAGCGCCGTGCGTCCTGATATCGCGGCGGCGCTTCGTCCTCGTCATCCTCATCGTCCTTAGCTGTCTCGGATGCCTCGTCGTCCTCATCCTCAGCTTTCTCGTCCACGTCATCGAGTTGGATCTTCAGCAGGTCTAAGTATGCTTCCCGCGCCCGTCCGATCGCTTTCCAGGCGGACCGCTCCTCATCCTCATCTTCCTCAGCATCCGGCTTGCGTGCGCGCTTCCCGAACGATGGCTCATCGTCGTCAAAAGGGCCGTACGCGTTCGGATTCGGTAAGAACAACGTCCAGTAACCACGTCTGCGGCACCAGTGCATGCCCATCTCAAACTGGATCGGATCCAGGCCCAGCTCATCGCGGGCATGGTCAGAATCGGGGTATGAGCCTTTGGGCTGCTCGCTCAGCCAGGCCAGAATCATCAAGCCGTAGTCCTGCGCCTGATCTTCATAGAAGCGGAAGGGGTTGGCATCATTCAGCAAGGGTGTCGGTGGTGCTCCTGTAGGCGTGGCGCTCAAAAACCAATTGGGTTCAAACGTGTGTACGAGGATGGTCAATGCAGGTTTATTATCCAGCACGTCGGGGCGTCGGGCAATCGAAAACAGCCTGAGGGCGTGAAGAATTCGTGAAATAATCGTGCCCGGAAGCGCCCGGTCGGGTATCCATTCGAATGGTAATTTTTCGGTGACAAACTTCACAATCAGGCTAAATAATTTTTAATAAATAACCCTTTCTTTTTAATCAGAACAGATGTACAATAACCCCATTGTGAATTTAACGGAGGTCGCTCTATGGACGGCAATCCCTCAAACGTCGCTGAAAACGCTATTGTCGTGAGGAATCTCCAGAAGTCCTTCAAGGATGTCGAGGTGCTGCATGGCATCGATCTCACCGTCAGGCGTGGATCGATCCTGGCCCTGCTGGGACCCAACGGCGCCGGAAAGACCACCACGATTCGCATTCTGAGCACGCTGCTGCCCCCCGATGGCGGCGAAGCGTATGTCAACGGGTATGACGTGGTGAAGCAGGATTGCGACGTGCGAGCCAGTATCGGCCTGACCGGGCAGTTTGCCGCGGTTGACGGATATCTGACGGGCGAAGAAAACCTGATGATGCTCGCCCGGCTCTACCGGCTGAGCCATGCCGATGCCAAGCGCCGCACGCGCGAGCTGCTGGAGCAGGTGGACCTGGTAGACGCCGCGCGCCGCCCGGTGAAGACCTATTCCGGCGGTATGAAGCGCCGCCTGGACCTTGCAATGAGCCTGATCGCCGCCCCGCCGATCATCTTCCTGGACGAGCCGACGACCGGCCTTGATCCGCGCAGCCGTCTGAGCATGTGGGCCATGATCAAGAATCTCGCCAACAACGGCGCGACGATTCTGCTGACCACACAGTATATGGACGAGGCGGATCATCTGGCCGACTGGATCGTCGTGATCGACGAGGGCCGCGTGATCGCCGAGGGTGACGCGAACACCCTCAAGTCGCGGGTCGGCTCCGAGCATGTCGATCTGATCATCTCGCGCAACAGCAACTTTATGCTGGCGCAGCAAGCGGTCGATGGCTACCAGCTTCAGGCCAGCGCCGAAGAACGGATTCTAACCATCGCGGCGAATGATGGCGCTGTCACGCTCAAGCGCATCTTGCAGCACCTCGAAGACGCTGAGGTCGAGGTTGAGAGCCTGACCATGCGTCGCCCCACACTCGATGATGTATTTCTCTTCCTGACCGGCGACGGCGCCAATGGGGCGCACCGCGAGAAAGAGGAGATTGAACGATGACGACGAGTGAATATCTGCTGGTTGCACCTGTCCAGCCGGAACGCCGTTCTAACCTGTACTGGCTGATCTCCGACTCCTGGGTCATGTCGAAGCGCAGCATCATGCATATCGTCCGCAGCGCGGACCAGGTGCTGTCGCTGATCCTCTTCCCGATCATGTTCATGCTGCTAAACCGCTATGTGCTGGGCGGCGCGATCGACACGGGCGAAGTCAGCTACGCCAACTACCTGCTGGCCGGTATCCTGGTCCAGACGCTCGCGTTCGGCGCGAACTACACCACGATCAACCTGGCGGTTGATATGAAGGAAGGGATTGTCGATCGCTTCCGCTCGCTGCCGATGTCCGACGGTGCGCTGGTGATCGGCCATATCGCGGCGGATATGGTGCGCAACGTCATTTCGGGGATCATCATCGTCCTGATCGGTTTTGCGGTGGGCTTCCGTCCCAACGCGAGCGCGATCGAGTGGCTGTATGTAATCGGGCTGTCGATGCTGTTCACGCTGGCGATCTCGTGGTTGTCGGCCATCCTGGGGCTGGTCGTCAAGAGCCTTGAGGCGGCGCAGTGGGCCGGCTTCGTGCTGATCTTCCCGCTGACCTTCATCTCCAGCGCCTTCGTCCCGACGGAAACGATGCCGCGTGTGCTGCGGGCATTCGCCGAGAATCAGCCCATGACCCATACGATCAATGCGCTGCGGTCCTGGCTGGTTGATACGCCGATGGGCGATGCCGCCTGGCTGTCCGCCGCCTGGTCGATCGCGCTGATCGTGATCTCCATCCCCATCACGTCCTACCTGTTCCGGCGCTACTCGACCACCAGCCAGTAACAGGCACACCTCACGACTCACCTATAGGGCGCACCAATCTGCACGGATGAAGCCGGGCCAAAAGCCAGCTTCTGTAGGGGTTGGTGCGCCCGGCACCGGCACAGAAACACCGGCGAAGCACGTCCATTCCAGGCGCGCCTCGCCGGTGTGCTGAGTCAGGCCGCGACGCTGACGAATCAGGCGTGTTCGGCGTGGAACCGGGCCAGCATGCCCGCGACGATCTGCGGCGGGCTGGCTTCTTGCGACGCAAAGTCAGGGAACCCCAGCAGCACGGTCAGCGGCAGATACCGGATAAACCCTTCCGCTTCCATACCGAGAGTTTCCTGGCCGACGGCGGCCATCATCGCTTCGAGCATCGGTTGGAGCAGCTTCGCGCCGCGTGGATCGGCCAGCCAGTCGCCGACCGTGCTCTCCATGTGGAGAATGGGCGGCAGCGGCGTGCCTTCGCTGAGCGTGATCCGCTGCGTGAGCCGGATGTCTGCCGACGAGCTGCCGATCAGGATATCGAACTCGCCCGCCTCGGCCACCCACTGTTGGTGATCAGGATCGTAGTAGCTGAAGGCGCGCTCGGTCAGGGTGAAGCTGACGCGCTTCGTCTCGCCCGGCTCAAGCTGTACCTTGGCGAAGGCTTTCAACTCTTTGGGCGGACGCGGCAGGCGGGCCCGGACGTCGTGCACGTAGAGCTGCACGATCTCCTTCCCGGCCACCGGGCCGGTATTGGTCACATCAAGCGCGATGGTTGGGATGCTGCCCAATCCAAACGCGGTCGCGTCGATCGTCAAATTGCTGTACTCGAATGTCGTGTAGCTGAGGCCGAAGCCGAAGGGGAACAGCACGGCGCGATCCTGCGCCTCATACGCCCGGTAGCCGACATAGATGCCTTCGCCATAGCGCACGGTGTCATGCTCGCCGGGGAAGTTGAGATAGGCGGGCGTATCGGCCAGCCGCAGCGGGAACGTTTCGGCCAGCTTGCCAGACGGATTCACGTCGCCAAACAGCACGTCCACGACCGCGCCCGCCCCAGCCTGACCCGGCAGCCACGCTTCCACTACCGCCGCCACGCCACCGATCCAGGCGCGCATGTCGATAGCCGAGCCGTTGTTCAGGATTACGACCGTGCGCGGGTTGGCCTGCGCGACCGCCTGGATGAGCGCCACCTGGTGCGGCGTCAGGTCGAGATTCGGACGATCGTAGCTCTCCGACTCGATGCTCTCCGGGAGCGCGATGAACAGCAGGGCCGCATCCGCGCCCTGGGCCGTATTCACCGCTTCGTTGATCAGGCCCTGCTCGATCCTGTCGAGCGCGGCGCTGTCTCCCGGCGCGTACTGGACCTCGGCCCGCGCCTGGAGCAGATCCAGCGGCACATCGACGCGCGTCGGGTTGATATGCGAGCTGCCGCCGCCCTGGAATATGGGCGTTTGCGCCGCCTGCCCGATCACGGCCAGCGTTTCGCCGCCCTTCAGCGGCAGGATGCCGTCCGCGTTCTTCAGCAGGACGATGCTCTCGGCGGCGATGCGGTGGGCCAGGGCGTGGTGCGCGTCGATGTCAATGGAAGTATGGCCTTTGGGCGTCTCCTGCGCGCGCAGGATAATCACCAGCAGCCGCTCGACCGCGCGATCCAGGATGGCTTCGTCCAGCTCGCCCGCCTCGACCGCGTCGATCACGGCCTGCACGCGGTAGGGCGTCG
>JAAYCM010000069.1 GCA_012729765.1 Chloroflexota bacterium
AGGGAATAGCGAGCAGCGCCGCCCGGTTGGTATACTTGGGGTACTATGGAACGCAACGCGACCTCGATTCTGTTGATCGAAGACGATCCCGCTGTGGCAACCAGCCTGCGGGATGCCTTGGAGCGTGAGAATTATCGTGTGGTCTGGCGCGACTCCGGACAGGGGGGTATCGCCTATGCCACCGAGCATAGCCCGCACTTGATCATCCTCGATGTGCGCCTGCCGGACGGATCAGGTTTCGACGTCTGCCGCCAACTGCGCCAGCTCAAGCTGCGCCAGCCGATCCTGATGCTGACCGTGCGCCGTGACGAGATCGATAGGGTGCTCGGCCTGGAAATGGGCGCCGACGATTACCTGACCAAACCTTATAGCCTGCGTGAACTGCTGGCACGGGTGCGCGCGCTGCTGCGCCGGGCCTATGGTGAGTTATCGACAGTGGGCGGCGACCTGCTCTATGCCAACGATCTCGTGCTCGACCGGACCAGCGGGCAGGCGTGGCGTGGCAAAGCGCTGCTCAACCTGACCCCCACGGAGTTCCGGCTGCTGGCTGTGCTGATCCAGCACCAGGGACAGGTGTTGAGCCGCCAGCAGATTCTGGACGCAGTGTGGGGCTACAGCGCCGAGGTGGAAAGCGAGCGCACAGTCAACGTGCACATTCGCCGCCTGCGCGAGAAGATCGAAACCGATCCTGGCGCGCCAGAGCTGATCCTGACGGTGCCGGGCAGCGGCTACCGCTTCGCCAGCGAGTGATTACGAAACCGTAACCCGGCCGGAACCCGGCTGTAATTCCTTCCCAGTACGATCAGGCAAAGAGGAGGAAGGCGTGAGCATGCCCACTCGTTCGATACGCTGGCGGCTGGCGCTCAGTTATGCGGCGATTGCCTGTCTGGCGGCACTCGCGTTGGGCGCGGTGCTGCTGGCGATTCTGCGCAACTATTACACGGGCAGAGAGCGCATCTACCTGCACCGCAACGCGGCAGGATTCTCGGCGCTGGTGGCCAGCGGCCTGGAGCAACAGGTACCGATGGAAGCGCTTGAGCCCCAGCTTCGCAACCTGGCGTTCTTCTCCAAGACGCGCATTCGCGTGCACGACAGCGAGGGAAACTTGCTGTTCGACTCGGGCCTGCCGGACGAGCCAGTTATCATGACCTTCGCCTACTCGGGCGCGCAGTCCGTGAATGGCATGGCAAGCGGTAGTGGGGGCGGCGAGTCAATCAGCGGAGACGCGGTATCGGGCAGCTTCGTCGTCCTTCAGCCGGGCGTGACGCAGTTTGAAGGGGCAGTGTCGACAGGCGGTTTCACCGCCCAGGGCGACATCGCTGACAGCGCAGAAGCGTTAGGAACGGAGCCGCTGGTAATGTATGAGAACCTGGGCGGCGCCGGCGCGAACGCCTGGCGGGCTTCCTCGGTGATGCCCCTTTCCAGCACCCTGTATGGCTTCGAGTTGAACGCGGATGAGGAATCGCTGGTCGTCGATCAGGAACCGGATCGCCGTTCCAGCCAGCAGATCGAATTCCCCGTCCTTGATTCCGAACACCGACTCCTGGCGACTGTCCTGGTTTCTGACGGCCCAGCCTATGGCAGCGAGATCGTGAACAGCGTGGCGCGCGGTTGGGTGCTCTCCGGGGGCATCGCTGTGCTGCTGGCGGCGGCGGCAGGATGGTTCGTCAGTCGTGAGATCACCCGCCCGCTGAGAATTCTGACCACGACGACGACGCGCATGTCCGCCGGAGACCTTGCGGCGCGGGCCGAAGTGCGCCGGCGCGACGAAGTAGGCATCCTGGCAGCGTCGTTCAATCAAATGGCGGACCGTATTCAGGAGACGGTGACGACGCTTCAGCGTTTTGTAGCGGATGCTGCCCACGAACTCCATACGCCTCTCACGGCACTGCGTACCAATCTGGAGCTGGCATCCTCAGATACGTCTTCAGCGGCCCTGCACCGTGCTCACGAGCAGGTGATTCGGATGCAGCGGCTGACGGACGATCTGCTGGAGCTGTCGCGCATCGAAGGACAGCCGTCTGCCTCCCTGTCGCCGGTCGATCTGCTAGCCGTGATTCGCCCAGTCGCGGAGGTCTTTGCCTCGCGCGCAGAACAGGCCGACATCGACTACACCGTCGATGTGCCGGCCACGCTGCCGGCGGTCCGGGGCCGCGCGGATCAACTGGCCTGCGTGCTCACGAATCTGCTGGACAATGCCCTCAAGTTCACCGACTCCGGCGGTGCGGTGAGTATGGCGGTGCGGCAGGGTGGGGCGGC
>JAAYCM010000070.1 GCA_012729765.1 Chloroflexota bacterium
CACTGCCCCCCATCCTAAATCCTTCCCCCAAAATGAGGGAAGGACTTGAAAAGCGCCACCGTGCTCCCCTTCCCTCCGCGCCAGCGTGGGGGAAGGGGCCGGGGGATGGGGGGCAAAAATGCATAACAGCCCCTAGAGCGTGATATTCAGGATCGCTTCGGCGATGCCGCGCAGCTCGGAGGCGGAAAGCTGCGAGAGGCGCATCGCCAGGTCGATATATGACTGGTTGACCGGCGTGGCGACGAAGCGCCGCATCGGCTTGGGCATCTCCGCGATCTGCTTGAGGTCCTCTTGCAGCGTCAGAAAATCGCCGATGCGGTTGCCGTGCTCCAGGAAGTGCGACATATTCACGCGGCAGAGCTGCGCCAGGGTGGTGAGCACCGGCTGCGGGATCGGGCGCTGGCCCAATTCGTAGGCCGTGATGTGGCCCGGAGTCAGCCCGGCGGCGGTGGCAAGCTGCTCGGTGGTGAGATTGGCCTCCTCGCGCGCGGCACGCAGCAGCGCCCCGACCAGTCGCCCGCGCAGCTCGGTATAGGCTGCGGAATCGATCGGGCTGTGGCTGGCCTGTTCGAGCAGCGTCTCGGTGCCCCAGAAGTGGCTGATCGGCACGTTGAGCCGGTAGGCCAGCAGCTCTAGCTGGGGGAGGCTGGGCATCTCGCGGCCCAACTCCCACGCGCCGAGCGTTTCGGGGGAGACGCCGATCTGCGCGGCGCATTCGGCTTCGCTCAGGCCGGCAGCGTGGCGCGCGTCGCGGATCAATACCCCCAGAATCCGCGCGCGCAGCAGATACAGCTCGTCCAGATCGCGCGGCTCGGTTTCGGTCTGCGTTTTATCGTCCGCGTGCTTGCGCAAACGGGCGGCGATGTCGCTGAAGCTCATGGCTATCTCCCACCGATAGTCTGCTGTGGATAACACCTGCTGCCATTATACGAAGTCCAGGAGAGTGACGCAAAGCGGGGCGGGGGAATCGTGGTACACTTCGCGGCGTGCGCGGAAAACAGAATTCGGACAACGGACGGAAAACGGATGCGGAGCGAAAAAATACGGCGCGCGCTGGTCCTGCTGGCGCTGCCGCTGGGCGTGTATGTGCTGGCGGCGCTGATCATCACCTGGCCGCTGGCGGCGCGGATCACGACTCACGCGGCGGGGGCAGGCTGGGGCGACAGCTTCGAGGTGATCCGGCACGGGTGGTGGGCGCGCGAGGCGCTGCTGGACGGGCACAACCCGTTCGACCAACCGCTGCTGGCCTATCCCGACGGGTTCACAAGCTGGCTGATGGCGTCGCACCCGCTGCAATATCTGCCCCCGGCGCTGCTGGCGCTGGTCTTTTCGCCGCTGGTCGCGTTCAACCTGGCGCTGCTGAGCGTGCTGGTGCTCAACGGCCTGAGCGCCTATTGGCTGGGGCTGCATCTCAACGGCGGGCGGCGGCTGGGCGCGCTGCTCGGCGGGCTGGTGTTCCTGGCGTTCCCGGCGGTGCAGGGCCATCTCAGCGTGGGGCACCTGGGCATCGTGACATTGTGGCCGGTGCCGCTTTTTACGCTGGCGCTGTGGCGCGTGCTGTTCGAGCGGGCGGGCTGGCGGAGCGTGATCGCGGGCGGGGTGTGGTTCGCGCTGGCGGCGCTGGCCTACGTCTCGCAGATCACGTTCGTGCTGCTGCCACTGATCGGGCTGATCGGGGTGGGGGCGCTGCTGTGGGCGCGGCGGCAGATCGTCGTGCCGGGCGCGGCGTGGGCGGAACAGCCCTGGCTGCGGGTGCTGGCGCTGATCGCGCTCGGCGGGCTGCTGCTGGTGCCGTTCTACGCGCCGCTGCTGAGCGACGCAGGCCGGGCCGAGGTGCGCGGGATCGCGGAGCCGGGGCGCGTCGCTTTCAGCGCGGACGTGCTGGCTCCGGTCAGCGTGTCGCCATTCGGACCATTGGACGCGCTCGCGCCGGACTATACGCGCGACGTGCTGGGCGTCAACTCGGCGGAAGGCTCGGCCTACCTGGGCGTGATCGCGCTGGCGCTGGCCGCGATCGCAATCTGGCGCCGCCGGACAACGGCGCGAATCTGGGCGCTGGTCGGGCTGGGGGCGCTGGTGCTGTCGCTGGGGCCGCTGCTCAAGTGGCGCGACGAGCCGGTGATCATCCGGTTCGAGGCGTACGAGTCGTATGTGCCGCTGCCCTGGGCGCTGCTGCAGGAACTCCCGCTGCTGGACGCGACACGCACGCCGGGCCGTTTTAACCTGGCGACCGGGCTGGCGCTGAGCGCGCTGGTGAGCATCGGGGCGGCGGCGCTGGAGCGGGTGCGGCGGCGGGAGGCGGCGCTCGCGCTGGCGGCAGGACTCGGCGGGCTGCTGCTGGTCGAGTATCAACTGTTCTGGCCGTTCCTGACCACCGACGCGCGCCAACCGGCCTATTTCCGTGACCTGGCGCGGCAGGACGACGTGCGCGCCGTGCTGAACCTGCCCGCCAATCACAATCTCGCGGCCAAATTCGCGCTCTACCAGCAGACGCTGCACGGCAAGCCGCTGATCGCCGGGCACGCGCTGCGGCGCACTCCCCAGAATCCGGCGCTGTTGGCGCTGCTGGAGCAGGTCGCGGGGGCGGATGCGGCGGGCGGGGTCTTCACCCTGACGCCGGAGACGGCGCGCTATCTGCTGTCGGCGGCAGGAGCGGACCGCGTGATCGTGCACAAGCCGTTCATGCCGGATGCCGCCAATGCGCTCGATCACGTGCGGGCGGTGCTCGGCGCGCCGGACTATGAGGACGAGCAGATCGCGGCCTTCGTCGTGCCGCGCACAGGCGATCCGCCGCCCGATCTGGTGCTGGCGGGCGCGGGCGGGTCCGAGGGGTGGAGCGCGCCGGTGGATGCCGGGCCGTTTGCGGGGCGCTTTCTGGCGGACGACGGCGCGTGG
>JAAYCM010000071.1 GCA_012729765.1 Chloroflexota bacterium
GTTTCAGACTGTGCGCCGCCTGCTAAGCCGCCTCAGCCGTGCACCGGCAGGCCAGATGCCGGAAGAGAATGCTGTCCGGCGCGTGGTGTGGGCACTCGATGTCGCCAGCCACATACTGCCGGGGAGCACGTCCTGTCTGCCGCGCGCGCTGGCTGGCCATCTGCTGCTGGCGCGGCGCGGCGTGGCGGCCACACTGCAAATCGGTGTCGCACGTGGGGCTGCCGGGCAGCTTGAGGCCCACGCCTGGATCGAGCACGCGGGACAGGTCGTGATCGGCGCGCTGGACGATCTGGCACGTTATCAGGCACTCCCAGCGCTGGAACCGGAAGGCTCCACGCTGATACGGTGAAGTGGTTAGTGGGGTGGGGAATAGCACAACTAAGGGAGGAGAAGAAAAAACACATTTAGCAGCGTCCAGGGGACGTTCAATCCTAACGCTTGTGCATGTCACCTTGTATTGGTCGCTTCACCTGTGGGGAGGTTCCAGGCAGTGAAGAAAACCTATGTTGCTCCAAAATTGAACGTCTATGGCGACGTTCGGACGATCACGCAAAAACCGGGCAAGGGCAAGGGGAATGCCTATGGCCTGAGCTGCGGCAACGGCAACGTGTTTGGCCCGAGCAGCTGCGGCAACGGCGTGCCGGCGCGTGACGATCATGGGCGCGGGCGCGGCAAGCGTTAATTCGCGGCGCGCACGTCTGCTACCAAACTAAGCGAGGGAAGAGGCATGTTTACCTACAGCGTGTACGGGATCAACCTGCATGCCGAGATGGAACTCCCCGAACTGGCCGGCGGTGAGGGTACTGCCGATGCCACTGTTCGCTTTGGGAAGGTTGACCGTTTGCCTGCGGAAGCCGCCAGCCAGTGGCAATCCTGGCACGCGACTCCCACGGAGACATGCCTCTTCTTTCAGGGTATTGGCGCGTTTCTGGTGCGAAACGGCACCGACATCGTGGCCGATCCGGCTGAGAACGCGGAGCCGGGCGTCATCCGGCTGGCGATCCTTGGCCCGGCGCTGTCGATGCTGCTGCATCAGCGCGGCCTGTTGGTGCTGCACGCCAGCGGCGTCGCCGTGCGCGAGCGCGTGATCGGCTTTCTGGGCGGCTCCGGGTGGGGCAAATCGACGATGGCCGCCGCCCTGCATACGCGCGGCTATCCACTGGTGGCCGACGATCTGGTCGTGATCGATTTCGAGCGGGGTGAGGTCCCGCTGGTGATGCCCGGCTTCCCCCAGCTTAAGCTGTGGCCGGAAGCGATCACCTCGTTGGGCGACAGCCCGGAGCAGTTGGAGCGGCTGCATCCGCTGATGGATAAGCGGGCGCGCCGCGCGATCGACGGCTTCTCGCCGGAGCCGCTGCCGCTGCACTGCCTGTATGTGCTGGAAGACAGCGACGCGCTGGGCATCGATCCGCTCCCTCGCCAGCAGGCGTTTATCGAGCTGGTGGGCCATTCGCACGATGCGCTGCTGCTCGAAGAAACCGGCGCATCGTCCGAGCATTTCCGCCAGTGTACGCGCCTGGTCAATGCCACGCCGATCTACCGCCTCAACCGCCCGCGCGATCTGGCCCGGCTGCCGGATGTCGTCGCGCTGATTGAGCAGTCCCTTACCTAGCGGGCCGCCCCGGCGCGCCCGACTCCCACGCTGACCATGCGCAAACTTCCGCCCCTGCTTCTACGCCGCCTTTCAAAGCTGGAAATCCGGCGTGCTGCCGGCTTCGTCTGGGAAAGCGCGCCGCGCTGGACCGTTGTGAATCTGGCGCTGCTGGTGATCGAAGGGTTGCTGCCGCTGCTGACGCTTTACCTCACCAAGCTGGTGCTCGACGCCGTAACCGAGGCGCTGCGGGCGGATGATCCCGAAGCGGCGTTCGGCCACGTGGCGACGCTGATCGCGCTGCTGGGCGGCGTGACGCTGCTGATCGCGCTTGTGAGCCAGCTTCGCGGGCTGGCAAGCCAGGTGCAGGCCGAGCTGGTCACCGATCATATGTACGACGTACTGCACGCCAAATCGATTGAGGTTGATCTGGAGTATTACGAGAACGCGGCCTATTACGACATGCTGCACCGTGCCCAGGAAGAAGCGCCGTTCCGCCCGACGGCCATCGTCAACGGCCTGATCCAGATCGGGCAGAGCAGCGTCTCGCTGCTGGCAATGACCGGCCTGCTGCTCGCCTTCCACTGGGCGATCGCGCTGCTGATGTTCGTGGCGGCGGTCCCCAGCATCATCGCGCGCGTGCAATATGCCGAACGCCTCTACCGCTGGCAGCGCGAGCAGACGCCGGTCGCGCGGCGTGCCTACTATTTCAACTGGATGCTGACCGGCGACGATCACGCCAAAGAAAACCGCCTGTTCGACCTGGGGCCGCTGTTCATGCGCCGCTCGCACGAGCTGCGCCGCGACCTGCGCGAGCAGCGGATCGGGCTGGCAAGGCATTATTACCTCAAGGAGCTGGCGGTCCAGGCCAGCGCGACGCTGGCCGTCTTTATCTCCTACGGCTTCATCGCCTACCGCACGGTGCTGGGCGCGGTCACCCTGGGCGATCTGGTGATGTACTATCAGGCGTTCCAGCGGGCGCAGGGCTATCTGCACAACGTGCTCGGCGGGCTGGCGGGGCTGTATGAGAACAGCCTGTTCCTGTCGAATCTGTACGAGTTTCTCGACCTGAAAAAGAAGGTGGCCGAGCCGGAGCAGCCCGCACCGGTTCCGCGCCCGATGCAGGCCGGAATCGTGGTCGAGAACGTCAGCTTCCAGTACCCGACCGGAACACGGCCCGTGCTGGAAAACATCAGCCTGACAATCGAGCCGGGCAAGGTGATCGCGCTGGTGGGCGAGAATGGCTCCGGCAAGACGACGCTGATCAAGCTGCTCTGCCGCCTCTATGACCCGACCAGCGGATCGATCCGGGTGGACGGTGTGCCGCTCCAGCAGTTCACCACAACCGGGCTGCGGCGCGAGATCAGCGTAATCTTTCAGGATTACGCGCATTACCAGCTTACGGCGCGCGAGAACGTCTGGTTTGGCAACGTGACGCTGCCGATCAACGATAACGGTATTGTCGCGGCGGCACAGCATTCCGGCGCGGATCCGATCATCACGCACCTGAAAAACGGCTACGATACCGTCCTGGGTAAGTGGTTTGAGAACGGCGAAGAGCTGAGCATTGGCGAGTGGCAGAAGATCGCGCTGGCCCGCGCTTTCCTGCGTGACAGCCAGGTGATCGTGCTGGACGAGCCGACCAGCGCGATGGACCCCAAAGCGGAATACGAAATCTTCAAGCAGTTCCGCCACCTGATCAACGGGCGCGCGGCGATCCTGATCAGCCACCGCCTCTCGACGGTCCGGCTGGCGGACTGTATTTATGTGCTGGAGAATGGCCGGATCGTCGAGCACGGTACCCATGACGATCTGGTGAAGGCCGACGGCGCATATGCGCGCCTGTTCGAAACCCAAGCCCAATATTACCGGTAAAGGCTGCCCATGATTGTCGGAAATCCTATTCAACTGCTGTCCCCGGTTAGCGATCGGCTGGCACAGCGCCGGGCCGAAATCGAGCTGCTGTTTGCCTGCGCGCGCGGCCCTGCTCAAGATAACGTGCAGGCCGCGTGGATTCAAGAATGGGCCGGGCAGGTCAAGGACTGGGGCTATGTGCGCCAGCTTGCCCGGCGCCACCAGGTTGTGCCCCTGCTGTTCTGCGGGCTGAGCGCGGCGGATGTCGGGCAGGTCCCGCCCGATATGCTGGCCGATCTGCGCGACGAGGCGCGTGATCATGCCCAACACAACCTGCTGCTGACCGGGCAGATGCTCCAGATTCTACGGCTGCTGGACGCGCACGGGATCAAGGCTATCCCCTACAAAGGGCCGGTCCTGGCGGCGCGCGCCTATCACGATCTCGCGCTGCGGCAGATCGGGGACCTGGACCTGCTGCTCAAGCCAGACGAGGTGGCGCGTGCCCGCGACCTGCTGATCGCGGAAGGCTACCAGCCCTGGGAGACGAACGAGCCGCATCTGAACGGCTACAAGCATCATTTCAATCTGGTGCACGCGCCCACCGAAACGTATGTCGAGCTGCATTGGGCGGTGGCCCAGGCGCATTTCTCCTTCCCGCTCGATACCCGCCCGCTGTGGGATCGCCTGGAAACGGTCGAGGTGGCCGGGCAGCGGGTGCAGAGTCTGGCGACGGAAGACTGGCTGCTGATCCTGTGCGCGCACGGCGCGAAGCATATGTGGAGCCACCTCAAGTGGCTGGCCGACGTGTCCGCGCTGCTGCGCTCTAGCCCGCAGATCGATTGGGATCGGGTGCTGACGCAGGCTGCCGCGCTGCAAAGTGAGCGGATGTTGGGGTTGGGTCTGTGGCTGGCACATAGCCTGCTGGCCGCGCCGCTGCCGCCGGATGTATTGCGCCGCGTCCTGCTCGATCCGGCACTGCGCCCCCTGGCGACTCTGATCTATGAGCGGCTGTTTGACGAGCACGACGATGTGTTGGCGGTGACGGCGGAGCGCTGGCAGCAGCTTTATTTCCAGTTCCGGCTCCAACGCAGGCCAGAAGCCCGGCTGCACTATCTGCGCCACTTTTTGCTGTACTGGGGCACGAACGTCAACGACCGGGATCGCGCGTTCTGGCATCTCCCTGGGCGGCTGGCCTTTCTGTATGTCGTGCTGCGCCCGCTGCGGCTGGCAGGCCGCTATGGTCTGGGATCGCTGCGCCAGTTGCTTGCGTCGGTGGGGCGCACCCGCGTGGGCTGAGGGGTAGTCCGGCGTTCCAGCGCGGCAAGCTGGCGTCCGTAGCCGCGCGGCAGCAGGATCGGGCACAACAGGCGCAGCAGCCAGCGCTGGCGCACATGGCGATAGCCGCGCAGCAGCGCATCGATCGCCGGATTGCGTCGGAGATCAAGCTGGCGGGCTACGGTGTCCGGCACGAGACTGGCCTGCACCGCCCGCAGACCGTGATAGCGCGCCGGGCCGACCGCCGCACGATATGCCCGGTAGAGATCATCGGTCAGGGCGCTGCGTTTGAGGTGGTTGCGCAGGTGGGTCTGGCGCATACCCTGATAATCCTCATAACGCGACGGCAGCCCCTTGATGCCCAATTGCGCGCCCCCTTCCATCGAATAGGCGAAGTGCGCCCGCCGGTCGGCTTCGGACATCGGGCCGAACACGATCGCGTGGGCGCGCTCGCCGTAATCGACCAGCATGAACAGCGTGTCGCGGTAGGACCACTGCGGAATCCGCCCGCCGCGCGCAGCTTCGACCGACGCATGAGCCTTGTTCACGGCGCGAACCGTTTCCAAAGCGGTCGCTTCATCCTCGAACGCGAGCGCCTGGGCGAAATGCACCGTCTCGAAAAAGCGCGTGATCGGGTCGTTGGGGAGCGCGCGTGTAAAGAACAGCCAGTCTACCGCCTTGCTGAGTGCGAACTCAGCCGCCGATCCGGCGAAGATCAGCAGGATCGGGTCGATACTGCCCCAGATACGCTGGATCACAGCGCGGTCGGCGGCGTGGGAAATCATGATCTTTCAGCCCTCGCGCGGCGCGTCTAGCCGCTGGAATACGAGCGGCGCTCCTGCTCGATCTGCTCGGCGGTATAAGGCCATGCGGTCGCGTCGAACCCGGCCCAACCGGCGGCGCGCCACTGCTCGACGCGCGCGTCGATGTCCACCGGCTCGAACTGCTCCATGATCTCAAGCGCCTGCTGAGCTGCAAGCTCGTTCGGGGCGTGGACGATCAGCAGGGTCCCGCCGCGCCGCACCCCCTCGGCAAAACAGCCCGCATCCTCAGCCGGCAGGCTCAGATCGACCAGGGCCGACACGATGCCGCGCGTGGCTGCCCCGTTGATTACCCCGACGATTCCGCCTGTCAGCGCGGCGGCCAGTGGACCCGCCGCCAGAACCGGGCCGACGCCAGGGATCAGAGCCGCGGCCAGGCCGATCAGTGCACCGACGATCCCGTTGAAGCCAGCCCCCTCGCCGGCTGCGAAATTCCCGCTATGCGTAACGTCCTGCCTGAGAGCATAGCGGGCATACTCACCGGCTGCGTCGTTGGCGATTACACTGATGCTCGGACCGGAATAACCGGCCTTGCTCAAAGTCTCGATCACGTGGGGCACCTGGTTGAAGTGGTCGTAGAGTGCGATCACTGTGTGTGCCATGTTGAGTGCCATCCAGGGACCTTCCCTCTTCGCCCAATTCAATCTTGGACGAATTACCTAACTGAAGTGATTTTATTGTAATTGATAGTATAGAAAAGCGCTTGGGTCAGACGACCTATAATGCCAGCAGAGGGAGTCACGCGGGCCTGTGCCGGGCCGTAATGGCCGCGATCAGTGCCCGCGCCGGGAGAGATGTAGGGCCAGGGTTGTGCTCAGCCGCGCCCGGATGGTCCGCCGATGCGAACACGCCTCAGGGTCAATTTCCGGCCAGGCACACCCGGCAACCCGGCAGATACTTTGCGGCGTGATGCGCTGCGCCGGTGATGCCCCAGCGGCAGAGATACGGCCTGGGAAACCCCCTGGATTTGACGGCAGGCTGCGCAGCCCGTGCCTGACCTCGACCACGAATTCATGGATCACGGTGCCGCCGGTTACGTCACCGCTCTCCTGCACAATACGCAGGCGGTAGAGCGCGAACAGCCCCATCAGGAACGCAAAGAAGAAGAAATCCCAGTGCTGGAAGTCCAGCGTCTCGACCGAAACACTGTGCAGCGGACTGTTCCAGTTGAGCGAGATCGAAAGCTGGCGGCCCTTGAAATAGTCTGCGAACGAGCCGCCGATGATCGGGGCGGTGCTGGCGGCCAGCGAGTTGACCAGGCTGCGCGCGGCCAGATAAGCGGTCGCCTGCCCGCGCGGCGCGAGCTTGAGGCCCATGTTGCCTGAAGCCAGCGCCACGCCTGCGGTAGACACTACGTGACGCGCTTCGCCATTCAACGGGGCGGCACGCAGTGTATCGGCGCGGCCACCAGTGCTGCACCCGAGGGGCCGTTCGAGCCGGTGGGCAGCGAGCCGTTCATCTGCCAGGTGGGACAGGGCGGCTCGATTGATCCGGGCACCTTTGTCGATGACGACGGCACGCGCTACATATCGTCCTGGACGATGGCGGTGAAACATGGCTGCTGTATCACGCCTGGACCGCCGAAGGATATCGTGACCTCAACCTGATACGCCTGACCTGGCCGGATGGCCCCACCCTGCAAGGCGCGTACCGCGACCCGCAGCCCATCCCCTGACGGCATGTCGCGCGCTCTATGCCCCAGCGATGCTCGGATAACTGTGCCTGTAAACCGAGGATGTAGTGGTGAGATTTTGACTGAAGCCTGTTTGCCCCCCATCCTAAATCCTTCCCCCAAAATGAGGGAAGGACTTGAAAAATGCCACCATGCTCCCCTTCCTCCGCGCAGCAGTGGGGGAAGGGGCCGGGGGACGGGGGGCAGCTGCACAGCCGCTATCAGTCAATTGTTCGCCACTACCAACCGAGGAGAGGTGCCCGTTTGGATCCTGAGAAGATAGGCTAGCTGGCCTATAGGTTTGAGATGGTTATTTTCTATACTTCACGTAAGAGTAATAGATATAAAAAACGAAGGAGGAGGGCCATGAAGCCCTTACAAAAAAATCTAATGCATATCGCAGCCTTCACACTTGTTTTGGTCATGATGCTGATCAGCTTACCCGCGCCTGATGGCACGCTGGCCCAGGGTGGCCAGGATATGGGCGTCGAGCTGAACGCGGACGTCTCCGGTGATGTCGAGTTCTGGCACTTCTGGGGATCGCCGGTGCGCCGTACTGCCGTGCGCCGGATTGTCGCCATGTGCGAACAGGCCCTGCCCAACATCAACGTGGAAGAAGTGTTCAAGCCTTTCGGCGACATCTGGACCGCCAACATCGCGGCAGTGGCCGCGGGATCGGGAATGCCGGATGTGATCGTCGAGGACCGCCCGCAGCTTCCGCGCATCGCGGCAGACGGCATCGAGCAGAACTTGCAGCCCCTCATCGAGCAGGACGGCTTCGACTCGGCGCGTTTCTGGCCCTTCACCTGGGAGCAGACGCTCTATGAAGGTGAATCCTACGGTATCCCGTTCGAAACCGATGTGCGCGTGCTGTTCTACAACAAGACGCTGTTCGAACAGGCTGGCCTCGATCCGGATGATCCGCCCGAAACCTGGGAAGAACTGTGGGCCTATGCCGACCAGTTGGACAGGCAGAACGAGGATGGCAGCTATGACCGGATCGCCTTCTTCCCGCTAATCGGTAATGTCGGCCCGGACCTGTGGGCGCAGACGAACGGCCATATCTGGGTACAGGATGGCCGGCCCGTGCTCGATGATCCCGCAGTCGCGGAGACGCTCGACTGGATCCGGCAGTGGATCGAGCGCTACGGCGGCTGGGAAGCCATCCAGGAGTTCCGCGCCCAATTCGCCGCCCCGCCCAACGATCACTTCATGTCGGGCAAGGTAGCGATGTTCGTAGACATCGGCGGCTATAACTCGATCCTGAGCTTCTACCGGCCCAGTGTCACACTGGACGACGGTAGCCAGACCGGGATACAGTGGGGTGCTGCACCGATCCCCTACAACGTCCAGCCCTCGTCAGTCAGCGGCGGCTTTGCGCTCTCGATCCCAACCGGGGCTGA
Organism: Chloroflexota bacterium; assembly: GCA_012729765.1. Taxonomy (GTDB): domain Bacteria; phylum Chloroflexota; class Anaerolineae; order Aggregatilineales; family Aggregatilineaceae; genus JAAYCM01. The sequence continues at coordinate 8,617 of JAAYCM010000071.1, forward strand.
GAATCCAGAAGCGGCCTGGGAGTTCATCAAGTGCGCCACCAGCCCGGCAGCCCAGGTTTCGTGGGCACGTGACACCTATGCCATGCCCAGCGATCAGCAGGCGGCCCAGGACCCGATCCTGATGGCCGATCCGGTGTGGGAGTTCTTCGTCCAGGCGATGGAAACCAGCACGAGTGGTGAGTTCGTTTCTGGCTATTCCAACTGGAAAGAGCAGCTCGACCAGCGCTATGATGCGGTCTGGCAGGGCGACACGGACCCCGCCGAGGCACTGCAAGATGCGCAGGCTGCGGTAGACGAAACAATTGAAGCGAACCAGTAATCGAGATCAGGATGTGTTAGCGGCCCTGGAGAGGCGGGAAGCGGGGGAACCTGCTCCTCGCCTCTTCTGTTATTCAACGCAGATGCAGGAAAACCATCATGGCAGAAACGACGAAGATAGGCATAGGGCTTGAGCGTGGAGTTTTGGGGCAAGCCGGCGCGCGATCGCGGCTGCGCCTCTCGCTGTCCACCCGTGAGGCGATCAACGGCTGGCTGTTTGCCATGCCCTGGATCGTTGGCTTCCTGGTGTTTACTGCCGGGCCGATGCTGTTCTCGCTGTACGTGAGCTTCACGCGTTACAACATCATCCGCGAGCCGAGGTGGGTTGGGCTGCAAAATTACACCAACATCTTCACCAACGACCCTTAGTTCTGGAAGGCGATGGAGAACACGTTCTGGATGGTGGCGATCAAGACACCGATCGTGATCATCGTGTCGCTGGGGATCGCGATGCTGCTGAATATGGACCTGAGCGGGCGACGCCTGTTCACCGCGATCATCTACCTGCCGACGATCCTCGGCGGGGTGGCGGCGGTGTTTCTGTGGCGCTGGATTCTCGCGCCGGATGGCTTGTTTAACCGGGGTCTGGAATTGATCGGGATCGATGGGCCGGCGTGGTTTGCCGTGCCCCAATGGACCAAGCCGGGCATGGTGATCATGGGGACGTGGTGGATCGGCACGAACGTGCTGATCTTCCTGGCCGGGCTGAAAGGTATCCCCAAACAGCTCTATGAGGCAGCGGCGATTGATGGCGCGTCAAGCCTTGGCAAAACACGCTTCATCACCCTGCCGATGCTCTCTCCAACGATTCTGTTCCAGATCATCACCAGCCTGATCGCCACGTTCCAGATTTTCACAACGGCGTTCATTATCGCCGGGCCGGATGCCAACCGGGGTGGGCCAGGCCAATCGCTGCTGTTCTACGTGTTTTACCTGTATAACCGGGCGTTTGGCAAGGTCGGGCCGCTGGGCCTGCAAATGGGCTGTGCCTCGGCTCTGGCGTGGATTCTGTTCGCTATCATCCTGGCGGTTACCCTGTTCCAGCTCTGGCTGGCCCGGCGCTGGGTGTACTACGAGACAAACTGATCGCCATCACGGCACCCGTCATCGAAGGAGCATGGTATGTCTGCATCCAATTTTCCCCTGCTGCGCGACCTGCCCTGGCAGCGTATCGTGCCGCGCCTGATAGCGTGGTTGCTGCTGGCAACGCTCGCACTGCTGTTCCTCATTCCGCTGCTGTGGATGCTCTCGACCTCGCTTAAGGAGCCGTCGGATCTGGTCGGCTTCAAGTGGATTCCATCGCGGCTGGCCTGGGAAAACTACGAGTATGCATTCAGCTTCGGGCTGTGAGAGCAGTGGGCCAAAAACTCGCTGATTATCACTTTGGTGGGTGTGGCGGGGACGGTGCTGTCGTCGTCACTGGTCGCCTATTCGTTCGCGCGGCTGCGCTGGCCGGGGCGGAACATCCTGTTCGGGGTGGTGCTGGCGACGATGATGCTGCCCGGCGTGGTCACGCTGATCCCGCAGTTTATCCTGTTCTCGAAGCTCCCGGCGTTTGGCTTCCAGGACTCGAAAACGTGGATCAACACCTTCCTGCCGCTGACCGTGCCGACCTTTGCCGGTAATGCGTTCTATATCTTTCTGCTGCGCCAGTTTATGCGCGGCATCCCGATGGAGCTGTCCGAGGCGGCCAAGATCGATGGCGCATCGGAGCTGCGCATCTGGTGGAGCGTGATCCTGCCGCTGTCCAAGCCGGTCCTGGCGACGATCGCCATCTTCACGTTCCAGGCGTCCTGGCAAGACTTCCTCGGCCCGCTGCTCTACCCGCAAAGCGAGGACCTCTACACCTTGCAGCTAGGACTGCGCCAGTTCGAGTTTGCCGCCGGTGGCACACCCGCCTGGAACTGGATCATGGCGGTAACTCTGGTCGTGCTGCTGCCCGTCCTGGTGATCTACGTGCTGTTTCAGCACCATTTCGTGCAGGGGATTACGATCACTAACTTCGTCGATAAATAGCGGCACGATGGCATGCGGAGATGATGCTCGCTCAAGAAAACCCATCAGCTAGCCTATGCATAAATCCCCCATGTGACCGATACAACTATAGACGTTTTTGGTTTACTATTAGTAGTAATCTGCAGCACATGCTGGAGTGATCCAGCGGTCCGTTGAAGCCAGAAGGCACTTTGCCAGCCCAATAGGAGTGAGCCAAATGGACATTGGAAATATCATCGCCTGGATTATCGTCGGGGCCATCGCAGGGTGGCTAGCCAGCCTGGTCATGGGAACTAATCGCCGTCAAAGCCTGCTCGAAGATATCGTGGTCGGTATCATCGGCGGTTTCATCGGCGGCCTGGTTCTCGGCCTGCTCGACATCGGGGGTGATGTCAGCGGGTTGAACATTGCCAGCATCGTCGTGGCCTTTATCGGCGCGGTTGTGCTTCTGCTGATCTTGAAGGCGGTACGTGGCACAGCACAAGTCTGAGCCTCCGTTTGAATGATGGTTATTATGGCGGCAGGCTTCTCCCGTACTATGCGGGTCGAAGCCTGCCGCTTTGCTACGAGGTCGTGGAGTAGGGATATGATCCTGAAGCGGGGATTGGCGTTATTGGTTATGGTAGATGGTACGCTCACAGCGCTGAGCGGCAAGAGCTTTCTGCGCTGGCTGCGTGCCCTGCTTCCCGACCAGATCGACCCTATGGTAAACTGGTTTATCGGCTGGCCTAGTTTGCTGCTGCGCATGGGGGCTACTGTACAGGCCGTTGTCGGGTTGATGCTGCTGCTGCGCGCACGCTAACGCCTCGATCCGGCCCTTTCCCGCCGCCGGTTTCTGGCCCCGGCATTGGGCTAAACGTTTGCGAGCGCAGCGGTAGGTTGTGTGGGCGGCTACTTGAGGGCGGTGCGGGGCCGATGGTCAAAAGCGCGACTGGTATCAATGGGCCGGATCTTTCCGGGCAGGTGTTGGGCGTCTATGAGCTTCAGGCCCTGATTGGGGCCGGGGGTATGGGGACCGTCTACCGGGCCTACCAGCCTTCGATGAAGCGCGAAGTGGCGATCAAGGTCCTGCCGCCGAGCCTGGCCCTGTCGCCGGAATACCTCGAACGATTCAACCGCGAAGCCGAGATCATCGCGCGGCTGGAACACCCCCATATTGTCCCGGTTTACGATTACGGCACCGAAAACGGCTTTACCTTCGTTGCGATGCGCCTGATCCCCGGCGGATCGCTCGCGCAGCGCATGAAGCGCTACGGTATCCCCTCACTCAGCGAGACGCGTGATCTGTATCAGCAGCTTGCCAGCGCGCTCGACTACGCCCACCGCCAGAGTGTGATTCACCGCGATGTGAAGCCGGGGAACGTGCTGGTCGATTACGAAGGCAACGCCTATCTTGCCGACTTCGGGATCGCCAAGCTGGTCGGCAGCACGGTTATGACGCAGGGCGCGGGCATCGGCACCGCAGCCTATATCGCGCCCGAAGTCGCGCTCGGCAAACCGTTCGACGGGCGGGCCGATGTGTACGCGCTGGGCGTGATGCTGTTTGGCCTGCTGACTGGTCGCCCGCCCTATCAGGCCGACTCGAAGGATGCCCTGATTTACCAGCACATTCACGAGCCAATTCCGTTGCCGCGTCAGCACAAACCGTCGCTGCCTGAAAGGCTGGATGCCGTGATCACGCGCGCGATGGCGAAAGAGGCGGATCAACGCTATCCGACCTGCAAGGCGCTGGCCGACGATCTGGCTGCTGCGATCAACGACGCGCCGCCGGACGAGCGCGAAGAATCGCCGACCGGGTTTTTCACGATGCCGCTGCCGCCATCGCCGGTGCCGGTACTGCGCTCGGTCGGCACCACACCGCTGATGTCCGCTGCGGCCCAGAATAATCGCGCCGGGCATTGGTCGCTGTGGCTGCTGGGCGTGCTGAGCGCGCTCACGCTGGGGGCGCTGGTGCTGGCCGCCTATCTGCTGCTGCGACCGGCTCCCGAGGACAATAACACCAGCGCTGGCAGCCAGGAAATCGATCTGTCCGCACGGGTCGAGTTCGCCATCCAATCGACCCGCCTGGTCGAAACGCAAACCGCCCTGCATGCGACTCAGACTGCTGTCAGCCTGGCTCCCGTATCAGACGAGGATGATGAGTCGGCGCTGATCACGGCTGCCGGGGTGGATGCCGGGACGCCCAGCCCGGAGCCTTTGAGCGAGGAGGGAAGCCCTTCGCCCCTGGGTACGCTTCCGGCGGGTGCGGCCAATACGGAATGGACGCCGGTAGTGACGGATTTCAACGGGCAGTCGATGGTCCTGGTGCCGGGCGGCTGCACCGTGATCGGCAGTGAGGATGGCGAGCCGGACGAGCGGCCCACGCGCGAGGTCTGCCTGGACCCATTCTGGATCGGGCAAACGGAAGTCACCAACACGCAGTATGCCCTGTGCGTGGCTGCCGGGGAATGCCGTCCACCCACCGACCGGCGTTACTTCGATGATCCAGCCTATGCCGAGCACCCGGTCGTGTTCGTCTCGTGGGATGACGCCGCACACTATGCCGCCTGGCTCGGCGTGCAGCTCCCGACCGCGGCCCAGTGGGAATACGCGGCGCGCGGTCCGGCGGGCTGGCCCTATGCCTGGGGCGCGGATCAACCGTCGTGCGAGGCAGCGAATATCGCCGGGTGTGTGGGCGATACTGCGCCGGTCGGGCTGGAGAGACGACAGGCAGGCGCATCGTGGGTGCATGCGCTGGACATGATCGGTAACGTGCGTGAGTGGGTCGCGGATTGGTACACCCCCGATTATTACGACGCCCTGGCTCCCGGCACGCACAACCCGCCCGGCCCGCCGGATGGAACCGTGCGGACGGTGCGCGGCGGCGCATGGGACAGCGAGGCGGGCCAGGTGCGGGCGAGTGATCGTGAAGGGGTTGGGCCGGATTACACCGACGCGACCCTCGGCTTTCGCATCGCGGCCCCCGGCGTCTCGTAACTCAGCCCTGAAGCATATCCGGTCTTTTTGCGGCCCTGTGTCGCGCGGACGCCTGCCGCCCAATACCCAGATATACCACAGGTAAGGTGGGATACGCGGGATTTTGTGTGATGAATCGCGCAAGCTTTGCGCTGGGGGCGCGGCGGCTATTCGTCTTTGAGATCGGGCGTATACAGGTAATAATTGGCCGCCGAAGCCGCCATGCCGCCCTCGTGCACCGCTGTCGAAATCTGGTGGGCGTGCAGCCGCGTGACATCGCCTGCCGCGTAGACACCCGGCACCGTCGTCTTCTGCTCATTATCGACATGAATGAAGCCGTTTTCCGCCAGGGCGACGCCGACCTGCTCGGCCAGCTCGGTTTGAGGCGTCGAGCCGTGATGCGAGTACAGGTGATCAAGCTCCAGCCGTGATCCGCCGCGCAGGTGCAGCGCGCGCAGATAGCCGCCTTCGCCTTCGACCTGCTCGATCTTGTCACGAAAAACGGAGATGCGGGCGGCGGCCAGCCGCTCCATAAAGCGCTCGTCGATCAGATTGTCCTCGCTGTTGGTCAGCAGCGTAATGTGCGGGGTGAAGCGCTGCATCTGGAGCGCGACCGAAGCGGTGGCATTGACGTTGCCCGCGACGACCACGCGCTTACCCTTGCTGGCGTAGCCATCGCATGTGATGCACCAGAACATCGAGCGGCCCACGTACTCGTCCCAGCCCTCGAAGTGCGGATAGTGATCGATCACGCCGGTGCACAGGATCACGGCCCGGCCACACCACTCGTCGGACTGCCCGCTGGCGATAAATACCGGCCCCTCGCGCCGCAGCTTCTCGACCTTGTGCCTGAGAATCTCGACCTGGGGATACTCGGCCAACTGCTCATAGCCCAGGCGGCGCAGCTCGCGCGCCGGAATCCCGCCGGGGAAGCCCAGGTAGTTGTGCGTCACCTGGTGCCAGGTCGAGCGGCCCTGCCCGGCATCGAACAGGGCCACGTGACGGTCGTAACGCGCCAGGTAGAGCGCCGCCGACAGCCCGGCTGGGCCGCCGCCAATGACGAGCACTTCGTACTCCTGCATGGTCCCTTGCTCCCTGCCGCCTGGCAAGTGCGGGGCGGATTAGCCCCGGTTAGCGGCTGCGCATAGCCGCCGCCTTCTGCTCGACATGCGCGATCAGCGAGTCGTAGGACTTCGCAAAGGCCGCGACGCCTTCCTGCTCAAGCTGTTGCGTGATGGCGTGATAGTCGATCCCCACCTCGTGCAGCGCGTCCAGAACGGCCTGGGCATCGTCCAGCCCTTCATCGAGCGTGCGGCGGATCGCGCCGTGATCCTGGAAGGCAGTCATCGTCGCCAGCGGCATCGTGTTGACCGTGTGGGGCCCGATCAGCTCCTCGACGTAGCGCACGTCGCGGTATTCGGGATTCTTGGTGCTGGTGCTGGCCCACAGCGGGCGCTGAACTCGCGCCCCGGCGGCCTGAAGCTGCTCGAACCGCTCACCGCCGAAAATTTCCTGGAAGCGCGCATAGGCCAGCTTGGCGTTGGCGATGGCGGCCTTGCCTAACAGCCCACGCAGCTTCTCCTGCGTGGCCGGATGCGTCTCGGCCCGAATCTGCTCTTCCAGCAGCCTGTCTACCAGCGTATCGACCCGGCTCACGAAGAACGACGCGACCGACGCGATGTTGTCCAGGGACTCGTCGGCGACCTGCCGGGCTTCCAGCGCGCGAATGTAGGCCCACATGACTTCTTCGTGGCGGTCGATTGAGAACAGCAGCGTGATGTTGATGTTGAGTCCTTCGCTGAGAAGCTGCTCGATGGCGGGCAGACCTTCGGGTGTGCCCGGCACTTTCACCATCACATTAGGCCGGTCTACCGCCTGCCACAGCCGCCGGGCCTCGATCAGCGTCGCCTCGGTATCGTAGGCCTGGCCGGGCGAAACCTCGATCGACACGAAGCCGTCCTGGCCGCCGGTGCTCTCATAGAGCGGCAGAAACAGATCGCAGGCGCCCTGGATATCCTGCACGGCCAGCGCTTCGAAAAGCTCCGGCCCGCCAAACGCCTGCTCGGCCAGCGTGCGGAGCTGCTGGTCATAGGCATCGCCCGCGCTGATCGCCTGCTCGAAGATGCTGGGGTTCGAGGTCACGCCGCGCACCCCGTCTTCCTGGATCAGCTTGTGCAGCTCGCCGTTGTGGATCATGTTGCGTGTGATGAAGTCGAGCCAGACACTCTGGCCTAGCGTGGCCAGCTCCGCCAGCGGTTGGCTGTGCGCGGTGGCTGGTGATTGACCGCGAGTTGTAGATGTGTTGTTTGCCATATACCCGTTTCCCTTATTCTCAAGCCTGTACTGCGCAACCCCTCATTATACACCTGGCGACAGCCTCTCTTGCCCTCTAAGTTTTTAGCAAGATCAGCGCGCAGGGGGCCACCTGTCCCCCGCCTCAGGCGGCATAAATCCGCCACCTAGCCCATAGAGAAATCACCCAGGTAGCCGATGCCCTTACCCCATAAATAGCTTACCTTCTGTATGTCTTTGGTGGTTAACTCGATCGATGCGCTGCATGGCCGCGCTATAAGCGACGGCTGCCCCAGGTCTGACGCGCTGCACCGGATCGAGTTGTCCTCAGGTAGGCAGGAGCAGCCATGGCACGTTACACCGACGAAATCCCCAGCACCGCCGCCATCGGCGGCCATCCCATTCACCCCATGCTGATCCCATTTCCAATCGCGTTTCTGGTCGGCGCACTGGCCGCCGATCTTGCGTATTGGAGCACTGACGATTTCTTCTGGGCGCGTCTGGCGCGCTGGCTGGTCGGGGCAGGACTGGTAACCGGCGCGCTGGCAGCAGTCTTTGGCCTGGTCGACTTCCTGACCCGGCACCGCATCCGCCAGTTCAGCAGCGCGTGGATTCATTTTCTGGGGAACGCCGTCGTGCTGGTGCTGTCGTTGATCAGCCTGCTGCTGCGCCTCGACGATCCGGCGGACGCCGTGCTGCCCTGGGGACTCGTGCTCTCGGCGGCGGTCGCGCTGATCCTGCTGGTGACGGGCTGGCTTGGCGGGGAGCTGAGCTACCGGCATAAGGTCGGTGTAGTGCCCGATACGCCCGGCCACGCGCCGGACGACAGTACACCGCGTGGGCCAGGTGTCATCCGGTGATCCGGCACTTCGAAGAGTGGGGTAAACCGGATCTATGACGAGCCACGACGCTTTCGCCGAACGGGACCTGCTGGCCGCGCCGGTAGTTGGACGCGCATCCTGGCTGGTTCCCGCGCGCATCGACACGCCGGAACTGCTCGATCTGGGGCACGGCACGCCGCAGGATGTGCGCGCCAACCTGGACGAGATGTGGCGTATCAACCGCTATCTGGGCGGGTTTCGTGCCCTGACCGCACATCTTTATCCCCGGCTGGGGACGATGCCCGATCCAGCCAGCGTGCTCGATCTGGGGACCGGCGCGGGGGAAGCGGCGCGCGCGATTGCCCGGTGGGGACGCCGGCACGATCACCCGGTGCGCGTCGTGGCGGTGGATTGGGCGGCGCGCCATCTGGACGTGGCCCGCCACACGCTGGCGCAGACCCCCGATGTAACGCTGCTGCGCGCCGATGCCGCCCGGCTGCCGCTGGCGGCTGAAAGCGTGGATTACGTGATCTCGACTCTCTTTCTACACCACTTCGCGCCTGAAGCCGTGATCCACCTGCTGCGCAGCGCCTTCGTGACGGCACGCCGGGGGATGATCATGAGCGATCTGGTGCGCGGCTGGCTGCCCTGGGCGGCTTTCCGGCTGGCCGCGCCGGTCTTTGCGCGGCATTACCTCACGCGGCATGACGGCCTGCTCTCGGTACGGCGTGCCTATACGCCCGACGAGCTGCGCGAGCTGGCCGAAGCTGCCGGGCTGCGCGGGGCGCGCGTGCATACACATTGGCCCTGGCGTATGACCCTGGTGGTGGACCGGTGAGCGGGATGCCGTTCGACGCGGCAGTCATCGGCGGCGGCCCGGCAGGGTGCAGCGCCGCGATCACGCTTGCCCAACGTGGCGCGCACGTCGTTATGCTGGAAGCCGGGGGCTATCCGGCGCACAAGGTCTGCGGTGATTTTCTCTCGCCGGAATGTATCACGCTGCTCGAACAGCTTGGCGCGGCCAACGCGATTCGCGCGCTCGGCCCGGTGCCGATCACGACCGTCGAGCTGACTGCGCCCAGCGGCGCACGCTGGGAGTCGAGCCTGCCAGGGACGGCGTGGGGTATCAGCCGGGGCGCGCTCGACGCGGCGCTGGCGGCTCACGCCCGGCAGAGCGGCGTAGACGTGCGCAAGCAGGCCACTGTGACGGACGTGCAGGGCAGTCTGGATACCGGATTCACGCTGGCCGTGCGCGGCGCGGAGCCGGTGCGGGCGCGGGTGGTGATCGCGGCGCACGGCAAACGCTCGGCACTCGATCGCGTGCTGGCGCGGCCCTTTCTGGAGCGCCGCCAATCGTTTGTCGCGCTCAAGGCGCATTTTTCCGGCCCGCCGCTGCCGGAACGGATCGAGCTGCACGGCTTCCCCGGCGGCTACTGCGGCCTGTCGGAGATCGAAGGCGGGGCGGCGAACATGGCGCTGCTGGTCCGCCAATCGACCTTCCGGCGCGCGGCGGGCGATCCGGCGGACATCGAGCGCTTCATTGAGTGGATGGCAGCGCAAAATCCGCGTCTGGGCGCGTGGCTGGCCCAGGCGGAACGGATCAGCCCGCGCTGGCTGAGCATCGCCCAGGTGGCATTTGTCGATAAGCAGCCGGTCGAGCGTGAGCTTGTGATGGCCGGCGACGCGGCAGGCTTGATCCCGCCGCTGGCTGGGGACGGCGTTGCGATGGCGCTCTATGGCGGCCAGATGGCCGGGCAGCACGTCGCGGATTTCCTGGCCTGGATGCGCGCGCCGCGCGATCTGGGCGACAGCTACGCGGCAGACTGGCGGCGCGTGTTCGGATCGCGCCTGCGGCTGGCACGCGCCCTGCAACCGATCATGTTCCGGCCCTATCTGCTGGCCCCGCTGCTGCACGTGGTCGCGGCGGTGCCGCCCCTGGGCCGCTATCTGATCAACCATACCCGTGATACCCGACTGATCAGCCGTTCGGCTGCAACCCATCCGCAGCCCGACCCGGCTGTTTAAGGAGCCGTAATGAGTTCACCCGCTATTGTCTCGATTGCAACCCACGTGCCCGGCGAGCGCTACAGCCAGGACGAAATCTTCGAACAGATGCACGCGCTCAAGCTGACGGGTGATCCGCGTGCCCGCAAGGTGTTTGAGAAGGCCGGCGTTGGCTACCGGCATGCGATTGTCAACGGCGATTACTTTGCCGCTAACCCGACGACCGAGGCGCGCAACGCGTGTTACCTTTCGACCGCGATCCCACTTGGCGAGGAGACGATCCGGCGCTGTTTGGATGCCGCCGGGTGCGATCCGACCGAAGTGGACGATCTGATCATCGTGTCGTGCACCGGTATCGACACACCCGGCCTCGATCTGCGGCTGGCGGGCCGGTTGGGGATGCGCCCCGATCTGCGGCGTACCGGTGTGCTGGGGATGGGCTGTTACGCGGCGTTTCCCGGCTTGCTGCGGGCGCGCGAAGCGGTCCGGGCGCGGCAGGGCGGGGTAGCACTCGTCCTGACACTGGAACTGTGCTCGCTGCATATGCAGCTTGATGACTCGCTGGAGAACATGGTGTCGGCGGCGCTGTTTGCCGACGGTGCAGCAGCGGCCCTGATCGGCGACCGCGATAACGGTTTCAGGCCACAGCCGACCGCCAACGGCGCGCTGCTCAAGGGGCCGCGCCTGGTGGATGCGGCGACTCACTGCGACTATACCACGCTTGAGCATATGGCCTTCCGCCTGACCGATCACGGCTTCCAGATGCGTCTCTCGGCCTACGTGCCCGACCTGCTGGCCGCGCAGATTTCCGGTTTTATCGACGGCCTGCTGGCGCGTAACGGCCTATCGCGCGGTGATGTGGGCTTCTGGGGCGTGCATCCGGGCAGCGGCAAGATTCTGGATTATGTCCAGGAACAGCTCGCCCTTGCCGACGAGCAGATGCGTTACTCGCGCGAGGTGCTGCACGACTACGGCAATATGTCTTCAGCGACGATTCTGTTCATTCTGGACGCGATACAGCGCCAGGGCCAACCGCAGCCGGGTGATTACGGCATGCTGATGGCGTTTGGCCCTGGCCTGACGATGGAAAGTATGCTCGTGCAGTGGTAAGCAGCATGCCTGTTAAGGGATAACCTACAGGAAAACCAGGCCCGACATGAGATTAAACGGTTAAATAGGCCACATAGCCTACGCCTGAATAGGCCATGTAGCCTATTCAAATATAGGTATATTTTCCCATGCAAGGCTATCTTATGTGTTCTATATTGGTGAATAACCACAGGATTTACTACTTTATGTTTAGTATAAGAACAAGCTTAGATAACTCCTCTGCCGCTTTTGGGGCTTCGCTGCCCTTGAATTTTAAAGTGGTTTGTAAACACCAAGGAGGTGAGGCCCGACCCCATCACCAGTCCGGTCAGCTACAACCACAAGATACCCAATCGGTATTCCCTACTTTCAAAAGGAGAAAAAGGTGCGTAAACTAACCGTTTTGGCCTTAGTTCTTGTGTTTGCCCTGGGCCTGACACCGGGCGTCATCTCGGCCCAGCAGATCGAAGACTGCACGATCTCGTTCCTGACCGTCTGGAGCGGCGAGGACGAGCTGCCCAACTGGGAAAACATGGTCCAGCCGTTCGTTGAAGAAACCGGCTGCACGATCGAAGTTGAGAGCACCCGTGACCTGGTGCCCGTGCTAACGACCCGCGTTGAAGCGGGCAATCCGCCGGACGTGGCCGGTATTCCGAGCTTCGGCGCGATCCAGACCTTCATCGATGAAGGCGACGTGTTCCCGCTGGACTTCCTCGACGTGGAGCGGATGCAGTCGCAGTTTGGCGAAGTCTGGATGGAACTGGGATCGGTTGATGGCACGCTGTACGGTGTGTTCCCGCGCGCCGCGCTGAAGAGCCTGATCTGGTACAACCCGAAGGCCCTCGAAGCGGGCGGCTATGCCGTGCCGACGAGCTGGGACGAGCTGCTGGAAACCTGCGATCAGATGCTTGACGACGGTGTATCCTGCTTCGCAGTCGGCCTGGAGAGCGGCGCGGCCAGCGGTTGGCCGGCCACCGACTGGGTCGAGGATATCATGCTGCGCACCGCCCCGCTGGAAGCGTATGATAACTGGGTCAGCCATGGCATTCCCTGGACGGGCGACGAAGTTCGCGGCGCCTGGGAGACCTTTGGCGAGATCGCCGGCAATGGGGACTATCTCTATGGTGGCTCGGCGGGTACGCTGAGCACCAACTTCGGCGAGTCGGTCTGCGCGCTGTTCACCGATCCGCCCAGCGCCTATTTCCACCGCCAGGCGAGCTTCATCCAGTCCTTCATCGCGGACTGCCCCGGTGGCGATGCCCTGGTTCCGGGTGAGGACTTCGACTTCTTCCTCTTCCCCGAAATCGATCCTGAATTCGGCAATCCCGGCCTCGGCTCGGCTGACCTGTTCGTGATGTTCAACGACTCCGAAGGCGCGCGCGCGCTGATGGACTTCCTGACCCAGCCCGACGTTCTGGCCGGCTGGCTGGAAGGCGGCGGTAGCGGGATCGCCACCAACCTGGAATTCCCGCTGGATGCCTATCCCGATCCGCTGAGCCGGCGCGCGGCTGAGGCCCTGGCGCAGGTGGACGCGTTCCGCTTCGATGCTTCGGACCAGATGCCCGGCGACGTGAACCAGGCTTTCTGGACGGGCACGCTCAACTTTGTCCAGAACCCCGGCGACATCGACAGCATCCTGCAGAGCATCGAGGATGTGGCGGTGGATGCCTACGGTGCGACCGAGTAGGCGGCTGAGTAGTCTCCAGCCTGGTTAGTCGTGCGAATGCACCCGATCGAAAGTGGCGGCTTGGCTTACAAGTCGCCACCTGTTTTTCCGGCTGGCTTGTGTCGATTTTGGGGTTCCCTTATTATTAAGAGATAACTTCTGATCATCGTGGACGCAAGCCCAGAGTCCTTCCGCTGGCAGTGCGCGCGTCCGGCACTGCCTCACCGCGCCGCACTGGCAGCCTGATCTCGTCCGACGGCTGCCCGGTTCAACCGTAGCGCAAGGAGAATCGCCGTATGGAAGCCGCACAACAATCTAGATGGACACCGCTGGTCTATCTAGGCCCCGCCGTCTTCCTGCTGTTCACGCTGATGGTTTACCCTTCGTTGGATACCATCCGCCTCAGCTTTATGGACCGCAATGCCGAAGAGTTTGTGGGCCTGGAAAATTACGAGTACGCCTTAACCAGCACGCGGATGCAAGAAGCTTTTAGGAACAACCTGATATGGCTCATTTTCTTTACGATTGGAACGGTCGCTCTGGGGCTGCTGATTGCGACCCTGGCCGATCGCGTCCGCTATGAGGCGCTCGCCAAAGCCATCATTTTTATGCCGATGGCGATCTCTTTCGTCGGTGCGGGTGTGATCTGGAAATTTGTGTACGACCTCAACCCGCCCGGCTCACCGCTCCAGCCCGGCAGCCAGATCGGGGTGCTCAACGCCATCTTGCTCAGTCTCGACCCGGACGAAAACCTCTACGACGCGGTCGATAAGCTCCGGGCCGAGGATATTCCGATTGAGGACGACGACATTGCCAACGCGCTGATCGCGGTCGAAACCGACGGGATCGAAGCGGCGGTTGAGGAAGGCACGCTCAGCCGTGACAAGGCCGACGATCTGCTGGACGACCTGCCCGATACGGTGCGCGACTATATGCAGTCCACGCTGCCCGATCCTGATGACGGCTGGCAGACTCTCGGCCAGTGGCCGCGCACCGCCGTCGATGCGATCAACGCCCGGCTGGCCGAGCTGCCCGAAGGCAGTGGGCGCGCGATCTGCAACGCGATTCCCTTTACCTGCGCCTTCGAGATCGAGTCCTCTGCCGAGGATGCGATTGACGAGGCGGTCGCCGCCGAGGAGATTGATCCTGGCCGGGCGAGAGAGATGCTGAATGGTCTGCGCAGCACGGCGCTGGCTTACGTGCGCAACGGCCAGGAACCCTCAGGCGAGGGCTGGCAGGCCATCTCGGACAATGTCGCGGGGTGGGATGGCATTATCGCCGGGGTCAGCGGGGTTAACGTGCGCGCGATCAACAGCACGCTGGACACCGGGATCGAGCCGGTGGACTGGATCCGCGAGCAGCCGCTCAACAACCTGGCCCTGATCCTCGTCGGCGTGTGGATCTGGACCGGCTTCTGTATGGTCATCCTGTCGGCGGCGCTGAAGAGCATCCCCGGCGAGCTGCTTGAGGCGGCGCGCGTGGACGGCGCGAACGAAGTGCAGATCTTCTTCCGCGTCATCGTCCCGGTGCTGATGCCGACCATCACCGTCGTCACCACGACGATGATCATCAATGTGCTCAAGGTGTTCGATATCGTCTATGTGATGACGGCGGGCAACTTTGGTACCGAGGTGATTGCCAACCGGATGTATCTGGAGATGTACGGCGGCAACCGCGAGTTTGGGCACGCCAGCGCGATCGCCGTTGTGCTCATGCTGCTAATCGTCCCGATCATGATCTATAACATTTACCAGTTCCGTCAACAGGAAGCGCGGCGATGACAAGTACAACTTCCCCAGTGACAAGTACAACCGTGATGACTGCTGGATCGACAGCACCTGGTTTCAACTGGCGGCGCTTTTTCGCGCGGCTTCCCTTGCATTTCGGCCTGATCGGGCTGGCCGTGCTCTGGATTCTGCCGACGATTGGCCTGCTCATCAGCTCGTTCCGCAACCAGCAGGACATCTCCTCAACCGGGTGGTGGACGGTGTTTAAGACTCCGCTGGACTTCACCCAGTTCACCCTGGAAAACTACGATACCGTCATCAACAACCCGAACTACGACATGGGCCGGGCGTTTCTCAACAGCCTGATTATCACCCTGCCGGTGACGTTCTTCGTGCTGTTGTTTGCGGCGGCAGCGGCCTATGCGTTCTCCTGGATGCGTTTTCGGCGGCGTGAGACGTTGTTCATCATCCTGGTCGGGATGCTGGTCGTGCCGCTGCAGCTCACGTTCATCCCCGTGCTGCGCATGTTCAACACCTTCGGCATCACCAACAACTCCTACCTGCCCTACCTGGGAATCTGGATCGCCCACACCGCCTACGGCCTGCCCTACTCGATCTATCTTCTGCGCAACTTTATGGGCGGGCTGCCGCGTGAGATCTTCGAGTCGGCGTTCCTGGACGGCTGCTCGCATCACACCGCGTTTCTGAGGCTGGCGCTGCCGCTCTCGGTCCCGGCGATTGCCTCGCTGGTGATCTTCCAGTTCCTGTGGGTGTGGAACGACCTGCTGGTGGCGCTGATCTACGTGGGCGGTGGGCGCTATGCCCCGCTGACGTATGCCCTCAGCGGTCTGGTGAACTCGCTGGGCCAGGACTGGCACCTGCTGACGGCGGCGGCCTTCGTCTCGATGGCGGTGCCGCTGGCGGTGTTCCTGGCGCTCCAACGCTACTTTGTGCGCGGTATCCTGGCCGGCTCGATCAAGGGCTAAGGTCGCGCGCCGCAGCGGTTTTTTTGCCTGCTGACGACCTCTGTTGATACGTTCTGGCCGGTGGACCTGACCCGTGATCGGGCTGCTCACCGGCCCGTTTTATTCTCCCCTGAAGGTATGCGCTATGTCTTTACCGGAGCTTCTCCAACAACTGCTCGCCCGTTTCAACGCTGCTGCTTCCGTGTCGGGCTACTATGGCCCTACCGTGATCGGCTTCGTCACTCCCCATCCCGCCTTCGAGCGCTGGTCGCTGCGCCTGGACGATGGCCGGGCCGACCTGGTCGAAGGGGTGGCCGGGGCCGATCTGGTGATCCAGGCCCCGCTGGACGTGCTGCGGCACGGCCTGCTGGCCGAGGAAGGCTATAACCTGCTGGCGTACAGCCGCGTGGTCGGTTATGGTGTGCCCGGCGATCTGCGCATCCTGACGCGCTTTGCGCAGGCGTTCGATCTCCGGCTCGATCGCGGCGCGTCCGGTGTGCTGCGTAAGCCAGGCAGCGGCGGGACCGAGTTCGCCATGCCGCTGCGCCATCCTGCCGGGGAAAATCTCGTTGGGCTGCAGATTCAGCCGCCCCAACCGCTGCCCGCCTTCGACCTGGAGCGGCTGCCGCAACTGGTGGTGGACGAGCATCCCGACTGGGTAGCGATGTATGGCTATGCCTGGCAAACCGCGTTCGGCAACCTGCGCCTGCCGGAGCCGGGATCGGGGTTTGCGGCCAGCTTTCTCGACACGGCCTTCAACGATAATACCTTCATGTGGGATACCTGCTTCATGACGCTGTTCGGCAGCTATGGGCGGCAGGTCTTTCGCTTCATTCACTCGCTCGACAACTTCTATGCCAGGCAGCATGCCGACGGCTTCATCTGCCGCGAGATCAATACCTACACCGGGCAGGACCTCTTCACTCCCCAGGACCCGCGCAGCACCGGCCCGAATCTGCTGGCATGGGCCGAGTGGCTCGACTTCCAGCTTACCGGCGATCAGGCGCGCCTGCGCCAGATTTTCCCGGCGCTGGTGGCCTATCACTACTGGCTGCGCGATTGGCGCACCTGGCAGGACGGCAGCTATTGGACGTCCAGCCTGGGATCGGGCATGGATAACCAGGATCGCGCTCGCGCGCCGGAGTGGTATCATGGCCGCCATACCTGGGTCGATGCGACGATGCAGCAGGCGCTCAACTGCCGGATGCTGCAAGCCATCGGCAGCACGATTGAACGCACCGAGTTCAACGACGATCTGGAAGCGGAATACCAGCACCTCTACCAGTTCATCAACCGCCGGCTGTGGGACGACCAACGCGCTTTCTACTACGACCTGGGGCCAGACGGCACGCCGGGGACGATCAAGAGCATCGGCGCGTATTGGGGCCTGTTGGCGCGCGTGATCCCGGAGAGCCGCGCGCAGTATATGTTCCAACACCTGGAAGACGCGGGCTGTTTCAACCGGCCCCATCGCGTGCCGTCGCAGTCCGCCGACAGCCCCGGCTATGAGCCGGATGGCCTCTACTGGCGCGGCGGGGTGTGGCCGCCGACTAACTATATGCTGCTGCGCGGCCTGACGCTCTATGGCGCGGACCAGTTGGCCCACGACATCGCGCGGAATCATGTCGAGCAGGTGGCGCGGGTGTTTCAGGATACGGGCACGCTGTGGGAAAACTACGCGCCCGAATTCCCGGCCCCCAGCCGTCCCGCTAAAGACAGGTTTGTCG
The DNA here is from genome assembly GCA_012729765.1 of Chloroflexota bacterium. Classification (GTDB taxonomy): domain Bacteria; phylum Chloroflexota; class Anaerolineae; order Aggregatilineales; family Aggregatilineaceae; genus JAAYCM01. The sequence goes on from JAAYCM010000071.1 coordinate 26,176, forward strand.
GGTGGACCGGCCTGTCGGCAATCGCCATTCCAATCGAGTACGTGGTTGGGCTGCGCCGCGACACCGCGAACGACACGCTGCTGTGGGATGTGCGGCTGACGGAGCGGCACGGGGTTCTGCGCTACCCGCTGAGCATGACGGAGTCGGCGGACCTGATCTGCGCGGCGCGCTCTGACCGGGACGACCCGCCGCAACTCACCGTCACGACGCAGGCGCCGCTCAACCTGCTTGTACGCTGGAACGGCAGCGCCCAAAGCTGGCATCTGGAGCCGGGCACGCACGAGCTAAGCGGCTGAGCGCGCTCAGGCTGCCGGGCCGTTGTTGCTGGCGGCGGCGTACATTCGCCCCAGGAAGCGGCTCGGCACGGTATGCAGCAGGCGCGTCTGGCTGAATCCGGCCTGTTCGGCCAGCCGCGTCCAGGTGGGGTAGGACAGCGCATAGGGGACCCACGTATTGCCGTGATCGGTGTCATACTCGATCAGGATCATACGTCCGCCCGCGCGCAGATGACCGCGCAGCCGCCGCACGACGTCCAACTGCTGCTCACGGCGCACATAATGCAGCGCGTTCGCCATCACGATCCCGTCCAGCGGCGGCAGATCGAGCGGCTGGGTGAAATCCGCAACCTGATAATGGACCGCTACATCGGGGAACTGGGCGCGCATGGCCCGTTCCTGGCTGCGCAGCGCGCCCTGGTCGCGGTCGAGCGAGTAGATTTTGCCGGATGGGCCGAGCAGATCGGCTAGCGCCAGCGTAAAGGCCCCTTCGCCGGAGCCGAGATCGGCCCACACGCCGCCGGGCGCGGGCACGCCGTCGCGCAGCAGGGTTACATGATCGTGATGGTTCATTCGTGGCACTCCCCGCCTCAATAATCCCTGCCCGATCATAGCAAATCCCGGCGGCGCTGACCTGCGGCGTGCCCAATCGCGCCCGAAATACGTACAATCGGTAGTGGGCAGCCTGCGGCTGTGCCCAACGGATTCGCGCACACATAACCACCAAGACAGGATAAGCTGCTTCCACGATGACTCGAACCGTCCTGCCTGACCCTGATCCGCTGCTCGAACACCTGAGCAAAATTCCCTATCTCGCGCCGCTGACCGCCGAAAACCAGGCCGCGATCGCCCGGCAAGCGCTGTATTACACCTTCGAGCCGGACGAATTGATCTTCCTGGAAGGTGACCTGTCGCGCGGGTTGTGGATTATCGAGAGCGGGAATGTGAAGATCACCAAGTCCAGCCCGGAAGGCGACGAGTTTATCCTGCACCTGCTCGGCCCCGGCCAGTCGTTCAACGATGTCGCGGCGCTGGACGACGGCCCCACGCCCGCCAACGCCATTGCGATGAGCCTGGTCACGGCGTGGACGGTGCCCTCGGCGGTTTTGCTCGACGCGCTGGAGCGCTATCCCGCGATGGCGCGCGCCGCCGTGAGGATGCTGGCCGGGCGCGTGCGGATGCTCAACCAGCAGATCGAGGACCTGACGCTCTATCCCGTGATCGCGCGGCTGGCCCGGTTTTTGCTGTCGCAGGCCGAAGACCCGGTGCTCGGCGGCCCCGGTATCACCCGCGCGGCAATCGCCGCTCACCTGGCGACCACGCCCGAAACGGTCAGCCGGATGCTGGCCAAGCTCCAGGAATCGGGCGCGGTGCGCTTCGACCGCCATCGCATCCTGATCGTGGATCATGATCTGCTGCGCTCGATTGCCGTGCTCTAAGCGCCGGTTTGTGTAGGGGCGATGCAAGCATCGCCCGCTGGTCGAAAAAACGGATAGGGCAAGCCCTGCCCCTACATCCCGCCTGCCTGCCGCTGGCTTCATATCCCCGTTTCAGCCCAGATTGCGCCATATTTCCCAATCTTCTTGATCTAAATCAAGTCGCTTGATCCCGGTCAATGCAGGCTTATTTCGGATCGGGTAAGCTGTGTTCAGGCTAGGAGATGGGATTGGGATGTATGGATAACTCAAATTGGCTGCCACGAATCGACCAGATAGCGTGTACCGGCTGCGGCGAATGTGTCGCGCTCTGCCCGACCGATGCCCTGGAGCAGGTGAGTGACAAAGCGCAGCTTACCCGGCCAGACGCCTGCACGTACTGCACGGTCTGCGAGGATGTCTGCCCGGTGAGCGCCATCGCGCTGCCGTTCCTGATTTGTTTCGCCGACGACTGCACCGACGAACGCTAGAACGTAGCAATCACACACACGAAGGAAACGACGATCGATGATGAATCGCAAACCATTTACTATTGCTGCTCTGCTTGTCACGATGATCGCTTTGGTGCTGGGAGTCGCGCTGACTGCCGGCTTTACGCGCGCCAACACGCTCGGCCAGGCCGCCAACGCCGCCGCACCAAACGTTGAATATACGCTGATCACCGGGGGGGATACCGGCAAACTCGTATTCGTGGGCGTTGGGGGGGAGATTGATGGTGTCGTGAACCCGACCCTGACCGCTAATCCGGGCGACGTGGTCCAGATCACGCTGATCAACGGCGACGGGATGCTGCATGACCTCGTGATCGACGAGCTGAACGCCGCCACCAGCCAGTTTACCGAGATGGACAAGGAAGAGGTCATCGTCTTCACCGCCGACCAGGCGGGCGAATTCGTCTATTACTGCTCGGTGCCGGGCCACCGCCAGGCCGGGATGTGGGGCATGCTGGTTGTGGGGCAGGCCACCAGCGCAGCGGCGACCGGCGCGAATATCGTGCGCAGCCCGCTCGACGTGCCGCCGCCAGTTGGTGATCGCGGGCCGGAGCTGGTCGAAGTCGAGATCGTGGCCGAAGAAGTCGTGGGCCAGCTGGCCGACGGCACGACCATGACCTATTTCACCTTCAATGGCACGGTGCCGGGGCCGATGCTTCGCGTGCGCGTCGAAGATACGGTCGAGCTGACCTTCCGCAATGAGACGTCGAGCCAGTTCCCGCACTCGATTGACCTGCACGCCGTAACCGGGCCGGGCGGTGGCGCTGTCTATACCAACTTGCGGCCTGGTGAGGAAACGGTTTTTACCTTCAAGGCGCTGAGTCCGGGGCTGTACGTCTATCACTGCGCGACGCCCAGCGTGGCCCACCACATCGCCAACGGCATGTACGGTCTGATCCTGGTCGAGCCGGAAGGCGGGCTGGAGCCGGTGGATCGTGAGTTCTACGTCATGCAGGGCGAGATCTACACCGAAGAAGATTACGGCACGCCGGGCTACGTACACTTCAGCCATGAGAAGATGCTGGACGAGCAGCCGGAGTACTTCGTCTTCAACGGTGCGGCCAACGCTCTGACCCTGGACGAGAACATGATGCACGCGCAGGTTGGCGAGACGGTGCGTATCTACTTTGGGGTAGGCGGGCCGAACTTTATCTCGTCGTTCCATGTGATCGGCGAAATCTTCGACCGGGTATACGACCAGGCTTCGCTCACCAGCCCGCCGCTGACCGATGTGCAGACGACGCTGGTTGCTCCCGGCGGCGCGACGGTGGTCGAGTTCGCGCTGGACGTGCCGGGCCGGTATATCCTGGTCGATCACGCGCTGAGCCGGATGGAGCGCGGGCTGGCCGGCTTCCTGATGGTCGAGGGCGAGCCGCAGCCGGAGATCATCAACGGCACACTGACTGAAGGGTCAGGCCACTAGTCCGGTTTCACCACACCATACAACGGGGGCAGCACGCCCCCGTTTTTGATTCAAGCTATGCAGCAAATTTTGGCCGCGTATCGCCCAATATCCCCCAATTAGCCTATGCGGATCTAGTCCTTTTGGCCGATGTACCTCTTGCAGATCTAATCTAATCTCTTATAGTAAGGGGATACTGTACTGACTCCTTACCGGCCGGGGGGCTGACTTCACTTTTGTTTGAGCAAGCGGAGCAATGTTCTGCACCATTGTGCTGTGTTTTCCGGTTGCTGCCGGTGCTAGGTGCAAAGGCTGCATGCACAACTTGGAGTTTGAGTGTGAATACTGACCATCCATCGCTTACTGACGCTCATATCCTTGAAGCAGTTTTCGAGGCGCTTATGCTCCCCACGGACTCCGGTGACACTAAAGCATCGCCCGATCACGGTGGTACCGATATCGGGCCACGCTATCAAACATCCGATGAAAACGCCGCCCAGAGTATGCTGAGCAATCCGACCACCTTTGAGGTTGAGCCGGATGAAGTGCTCGAGCCGGTGGCACGCCATGGCTCCGCCCTGGTGCCCAATGGGTACCGGCTGATGCTGTACCTGATCGGCCAGGCGGTTCCGCCGATCGTGGTGTCGCTCGGCGACCAGTTGACCATCGGTCGCTACGACAGCGACAGCGGCGTCGCGCCCGACATCGATTTGAGCGCCTGCCAGGCCCGTGAGCGCGGCGTCTCACGGCGTCACGCAGTCCTGCTCGTCGAAGAGGATGTGGTTAAGGTCATGGACCTGGGCAGCGCCAATGCGACCTATCTCAACGGTCAGAAGCTGATACCCTTCCAGGCCCGTATCCTGCGCGACGGCGACGAGCTGAAACTGGGTAACTGCGGGGTGCGCGTCGGCTTTATGTAGCTGGCACACCTGAGCGCCGGAGTTGTGATCGCCGGTGACATCGATCAGCCCGCTCCCATCCTGGCGAATCGGGCTGATTTGTATTTCTGCGGCCTGCCGCGCTTTGCACCGGCTGTAATTTCCCTTACTTTCTACACAAACAAAATTTACATCCACCTGCCCGCCAACAAGGAGCCTGCATGATCCACATCGGTTATCACGCCTCGCACGAACAGTTCCGGCCCAGTGAGCTGCTCGACTACGTCCAGCGTGCCGAGCAGGCCGGTTTCACCGCCGCTATGTGCTCCGATCATTTCTTTCCCTGGAGCGAGAGCCAGGGCCAGAGCGGATTCACGTGGTCGTGGCTGGGGGCGGCGCTCCAGGCGACCGGGCTGTCGTTCGGGACGGTGAACGCACCGGGACAGCGCTATCACCCGGCGATCATTGCACAGGCCGCCGCGACGCTGGCCGAGATGTATCCGGGGCGGTTCTGGCTCGCGGTCGGCAGCGGGGAGTGGGTCAACGAGCACATTACCGGCGAGCGCTGGCCCACCAAGGCCGAGCGCAACCAGCGCTTGCAGGAGTCGGTCGCGGTGATGCGCGCGTTGTGGGCGGGCGAAACCGTAACGCATCGCGGGCTGATCGAGGTCGAAGAGGCGCGGCTGTATACACGTCCTGCCGAGGCGCCGATGGTGGTCGGGGCCGCCGTGACCGCGCCAACGGCGGCATGGGTCGCCGGATGGGCCGACGCGCTGATCACGGTCAACCGCCCGCCCGATCAACTGGCCGAGGTGGTGCAGAGCTTTCGTGAGGGTGGGGGCGAGGTCAAGCCGATGTTCCTGCAGGTGCATGTCGCCTGGGCGCCTGACGACGCGATAGCTCGCCAGGAAGCCTACGAGCAGTGGCGCACCAATGTTTTCGACAGCACGCTGCTGGCCGACCTGAAGCTGCCGGAACAGTTCGAGGCGGCGGCCAAAATGGTACGACCCGAAGACCTGGACAGCCACGTCCTGATCGCGTCTGATCCGGCGCGCTATATCGAATGGCTGCAAGCCTACCTTGATCTGGGTTTCAGCCGGCTCTATATCCACAATGTCACCCATCGCCAGCCGGCCTTCATCGAGATGTTTGGCGAGCGGGTGCTCCCGGCGCTGCTGACCGCTGAACGCAGGCCGGATACCGTTCAACGTTGATCGAAAGGGGCGCACCGGATGAAATCGCGCAAAGAAGTCTCAGCGGGCGGTGTGGTCTACCGGCGCACACCGGGCGGATTCGAAGTCGCCATCTGCAAGGACGCCGGCTATCACCGCTGGGTGCTGCCCAAAGGGCTGGTGCGCAAAAACGAGAGCCTGGAAGCCGCCGCCCTGCGTGAAACCCAGGAAGAGATCGGCGTGCAAGCGCGGCTGGTCGCGCCGCTGGGCGAACCGGAGCAGTATATCTACACGGCGCGTGGGGTGCGTGTGTTCAAGTCGGTGCACTACTTCCTGATGGAGTACGAGAGCGGCAGCATCAGCGATCATGACGCGGAGATGGAAGAGGTCCGCTGGCTGCCGCTGGATGAAGCGATCGAGCTGCTGGCGTATGAGGGCGCGAAGGCCATCCTTCGCCGCAGCCGGGCGGTGCTCACCGGCGACTCCGCCCCACCCGCCAGCGGCATGGAGTCGTGATCCTCGCACGAAAGAGGGCCAGAGCACGCTCGCCCTGGCCCTGGCTAACTACCCTTTCCTGGCCCGCGATCTGTTCTGGCAACAAGACGGTATATTTTAGCGTACAGCCGCGACCTGTTCTGGCCCGCCTTGCAGGGCGACCGCCTGGTTATTCACGATCTTTAGATAGCTGCCGGCGCGAACGGCGAGATTAGGTTGAAGCACGATACGACACACGCGCCGCTCGATTGTAACGTCCACCCAGCCGCGCCCAACGCGCAGCACGCGGCCAGTTTGCACCTTCTCAGTGACCACACTGTTCTCCTTTCTGGCGGGTGCAGCCGGATGGAAGCTGATATGACAGTAAATAGGGGGGAATCAGCGCTGCCATCCGGTAACCAAATTTAAGAATATATATTTGTAAATCTCATCCGCTATCTGGACTATTGTTAAGGTAGCCATTCGGACCATTTGTAAGGTTGTGGACTTGTTCCGCTCTGAAGCCGCCAGCGGGCATATGCCACAACGTGGCAGGCTGACTAGGCAAGCTGCACGCTTGGGCTTGGCGGTTTGATGCTCCAGCCGTAAACCAGCAGACTGTAATCGATCGCCAGCCCAAATTTGAGCGCCAGCGGCGTTCCGAGCCACAGCACCGGCCTGACGACTCCCTCACGCTCCAGAAAGTCGCGCAGTAGAGGGTTATAAGCGGCCTGGGTTGTCTGATCACCATAACGCAGGTCACGCGCCAGCGGACCGGGACACACCAGCCGGATGACGGTTACGTTGGTGAAGGAACCCTCGCGGACGGGCGTTACTTCCAGGTAAGGGCGCGTCGTATTGGGACGCGCGACCGGCTCCTCGATGAAGAACACGCGTGGTTTGCGCATAAAACGCCAGGGCAGATGATCAGGGTCCTGGCTGGCGATCTCCCAGCGCTGCTGGCTGACACACACAAAATCTGTAATCGGGGCTGCCGATGCCATGTTTTCCTCAAAGATATTCTCGCCTGCACGGTGCGTGAGCCGGGCATGGCGGTTTGTGCCTCGAATTAAGGCGCCAAGAATCTATAGCTTGAGTGTACGAGATATGCGCGGCCCCTGCATCGGACAGAAGAGTAATCTTGGGCTACTCCCCTGTAACTACTTTGATGCATCGCGGGCCGCGCGGTTGCAAACGACGGACCAGATCGCGCTAGCTGGTTACCATATCGCCGCCGTTGGGATGGATGACCTGCCCGGTAATGTAGGACGAGTCGTCCGACGCCAGGAAGACGTAGCTCGGCGCGACCTCTTCCGGCTGTCCCGCGCGGCCCATCGGCGTATCTGCCCCAAACCTGGCGACCTTGTCGGCGGGGAAAGTCGCCGGAATGAGCGGCGTCCAGATCGGGCCGGGCGCGACGGCGTTCACACGGATGCCATCTTGGGCGAGCGCCTGCGAGAGCGAGCGCGTGAAGGCGATGATCGCGCCTTTCGTGGCGGAGTAGTCGATCAGCGATGGGTTGCCCCGGTAGGCGGTGACCGAGGACGTGTTGATAATCGCGCTGCCGGCTTTGAGATGCGGCATAGCCGCTTTGGTCAGGTAGAACATCGAGAAGATATTGGTGCGGAAAGTGCTTTCGAGCTGCTCGGCTGTGATGTCCTCAATCGATTCCTGAGGATGCTGCTCGGCGGCGTTGTTGACCAGAATATCCAGCCGCCCAAATTCGCGCACGGTCTGTTCGACCGCCTGCTGGCAGAACGTTTCGTCACCGATATCGCCCCGGATCAGGATGCAGCGGCGGCCTTCCTGCTCGACCTCGCGCTTGGTATCCTGCGCGTCCTGGTCTTCGGAGAGATACACGATCGCCACGTCGGCGCTCTCGCGGGCAAAGAAAATTGCAACGGACCGCCCGATTCCGCTGTCGCCGCCGGTGATCAGCGCGACCTTGCCTTCCAGCTTGCGGCTGCCCCGGTATGTCCAATCATCCGAGCGGGGCTGCGGGGTCATTTCCGTTTCCAGGCCGGGCTGTTGATCCTGCTCTTGCGGGGGGAACTGCTGCTTCTGTTCGCTCACGTTTTTCACCTCAGGCATAAAAAGAGGGGTGATTCAGCGTGTGCTGTCACCCCCGCTGATATCAGATGGACCGGCGTGCTCGCGCCTACTTGGCCTGCCGGTTCAGCCGCTCGGCAATACCGGTCAGCTTTTCGTCGGTCATGCTTTCTTCGTCCAGCGTCTGCTGGAGCAGTTGGGCCACGTCGCGGTGGCCGAGCATATTGGCATAGGTCCGCACCGAGCCATAGCTGGCGATCTCGTAGTGCTCGACCTTCTGGGCCGACGCGATCAGCGCCGCATCGAGCGTGTCGCCCTTATCGCCTTCTTCCATCACATTCTGGCCTTCGGCGACCAAGCCCTTCATGCCTTTGCAGGCTTCACGCTTGGGCTTCTCACCCAACTGCTCGAAGACCTGCTCCAGACGCTTGATCTGCTCTTCCGTAACCTTCAGATGCTCTTCGAAGGCTTTCTTCAACTCGTTCGAAGATGCGGCCTGACGCATCTTAGGCAGCGCTTCGGTAATCTGATGCTCGGCATCATAGATATCCTTCAGTTCGTGAAGCAGCAGATCGTCAAGCGACTTAAGGGCCATCTCAGTTCTCCTTTTACTGGTAAATGTGATAAAAGAATCATACCGATGTTAATGACCGCAAGTATCGGTCAGGTGGCGGGTTTTGAGGGGGGTCAGTGGAATGATTTTGGTGTGGACCGGGGAAAACAACGGCGGCCCGTGTTGAGCGGGCCGCATCAGCACGGTGCGAAACCGGGGCTAGACCTGCTGCAACAGCGCGACCGGGAAGCTCGCCAGCGCCCTGGCCAGCGGCAGACTTGCGGATTCACCCGCTTCGGCGGTTAGTATCTCGCCGGTGAACAGATTGCGATAGGTGCCGGCGAGATCGGCGGGCAGGCTCAACTGCGTCTCACCCCAGAGATCCGCGCCGGTGGGGGGGCGCTCCTGGCCACTGGTCAGGCCGACGATCAGGCACGGTGTCACGACCAGCACGGCTTCATCCGTGTAGGTGCGGGCGAACGCGCAGACATGATCGCGCCGGCTGCCGGTCGCGTCCAGCGGGCGATAGTCGCCCTCGTTGAACAGCAACTCATGATCGCGCCGGAAGTCGAGCGTTTGCGCCGTCACGTAGAGCTTGATGCGTCCATCCTGGCTGCTCTGGAGCAGCGCCCTGGCAAGCGCGAGCCGGTCCCCGTTGACCTGCCCGGCCTGGCTTCGCAGATCGTCGAGGTAGGCGCGGCGCTGATCGTAATCCACCGGGCGGCGATTGTCGGGATCGACCAGGCTGAAATCCCACAGCTCGTTGCCCTGGTAAATATCGGGCTGGCCGGGAGAGGTCAGCTTGAGCAGGGTTTGCGCCAGCGCGTTGAACTGGCCGTAGTAGGCGATCCGGCGCTGGAACGGCAGGAACGCCTCTAAGAACGGGTTTGCCTGGTTCGTATCGAGCATGCGGTGCACGAAGTCTTGCAGGGCGGCGCTGTACTCCTCGTCCGGGTTGATCCAGCTCGTATGCGTTTTGGCTTCGTTGGCGGCCTTGAGGACATAGGTTGCGATCCGCCCGCGGTAGGTTTCCATCTCGTCGGTGCCCAGATCGCCCAGCGGCCACGTCCCCAGCAAGGTCTGGTAGAGCAGATACTCCTCGTTGCGATCGGGCACCAGCTCGCCCTCGACCAGGACTTTATGCGGCGCGTTGAGCTGCTGCCAGCGATAGATCGCTTTGGCCCAGTCGGCGGGCATTTCCGAGAGCACATTGATACGCGCGCGCACGTCTTCGCTGCGCTTGGTATCGTGGGTCGAGCTGGCAAGCATGGCGTTCGGCCAGCGCTCGGCCCGCGCCTGATTCTGCGTGTGGAAAGTCTCGACCGTGATCCCGAACTGCTCCGGGTGTCCGCCGACTTCGTTGAGCGACACCAGGCGGTTGTAGACGTAGAAGGTTGTATCCTCGACGCTTTTTGCCATCACCGGCCCGGTGAGCTGCTGGAACTTCATCACGAAGTTGAGCACATCGCCCTGGGCGGATTCGCTGAAGCTGTCGAGGTTATTGAGCAGTAAGGTGTCGCGCACGAAACTGAAGATCAGCCGCGAGGTGCCGGGGTTGCGGCGGCGGGCATCGAGCACCGCTTCGAGGATGTACTGCCGGTCGCGCGCCGAAATTTGCTCCGGCCCGGTGATATAGGTGCGATAGATCGAGAGCGATGCGATCGTCTCGCGGATGGCATCGGTGATCCCGCTGAGGGTGAAATCGCGGTAGCGGCGGCTGTCCTCGGTGATGCGCTCCAGGCGGTGGCTCAGCGCGCGAATTTCGCTGGAGAGCGCGTCGGCCATGATCATATGCTTGGCTTCATAGACCAGCCGGTCGAAGCGCAGCGTCGCGTTGAGAAAGTCGCTGTAGATGCGGTCGAAGAGTGCCCGGTTCTGGCTGTTGACGTACAGGCCGTTGACCGCGTTCAGGAAGTCGTAGCCGGTCGTGCCATAGACTGCCCAATCGAGCGGCAGCGGCTCGGTTTCTGAGAGGATTTTCTCCGCGACGACGTACACCGGCCAGGGCTGCCGCTCCGGGTTATCGGGATCGCAGCTCTGCGCGCACCACTGGCGCACCGCCTCGACAATCGCCTCGTCCCCGATCTCGTCTCCCTGCTCGGCCAGCCGCGCCCGCACCACGCCGATCAGGTAGCTTTCCTGAAGCTGGCGGAAGTAGGCGGTCGGGTCCCACAGCCCGTCGGGATGATCGATGCGCAGGCTGTTGATCTGGCCTGCGGCCAGCAGCCGCATCGGCAGGGTGTGCACTTCCTCGAAGACTTCGGGCAGCTCGACATGGATCGCGGCCATGTCGTTGATGTCGA
>JAAYCM010000072.1 GCA_012729765.1 Chloroflexota bacterium
GTCCGCTGCTGTTCAACGAGGACGACCGGCTGACGGTTGCGGTGCTGAGCGCGCTCAAGCGGGAGCTGATGCCGCGCGCCGCCGTCGAGCGCTGGCTGAATACGCTGGCCGATCTGCCCGCCGCCCTGGGCCACGGCGAACAGTTCAGCGATCCGGCCCGCCACAGCCGCTACCTGAACACCAAAAATCTGCTGCGCAGTCTGCTTGTGCGCCTGCTCGACGACGATCTGCCCGACACGCTGCGCGCGCTCGTGCCGGATGTGCGGGCGGCGCTGCAACGCTTCTAGGGCGTGTCAGGCACTTCAGAACGCTTAGGCAGGCTGCCGCACCGGCCCCCCTCCCTAAATCCCTCCCCCACAAGGAAGGCGGGACTTGAAGCATACGACTGACCTCCCTTTCCCGCCGCGACAGCGTGGGGGAAGGGGCCGGGGGATGGGGGGCTGACAGCTTCTAGCCCTTGACCGCGCCCATCGTCAGGCCGCGCACGATATAGCGCTGCACGAACAGCGACAGGATCAGCGGCGGCAGCACGGCCATCAGCAGGCGGGTGGACACGAAGCCGAAGTGAATCCCGCGCACCGTGCCGGTGCTGATGATCTTCACGGTGAACGGCTGGGCGTCGCGCACGGTCAGCACGCTGGCGAACAGGAACTCGTTCCACGCGAACGTGAAGCAGATGATCCCTGCCGCGACCAGCGCCGGTCCCGCGATCGGCAGCGCGACGCGCAGAAAGACCTGCCGGTGTGATGCGCCATCGACCAGCGCGGCCTCTTCCAGCTCTTTGGGGAAATCGGCGAAGAAGTCACGCGTGATCAGCACGGCGAACGGCATCACAAAAGTCGCGTTGACGATGATCATCCCCAGATAGGTATCGAACAGGTCGAGGCGCTGGAGCATCAGGAAGAACGGGATCAGCGTGGCGACGGGCGGCAGGAAGCGCTGCGACAGGAACCACGACGCCAGGTTGCGGTTGCCGATCCGGAAGCGGAAGCGCGCCAGCCCATAGCCGGCGCTGGTCCCCAACGAGAGCGCCACGAGCGTTGCCCCACCCGCGATGACGGCGCTGTTCTTCAGCGCATTGATGTTTTCTTCTCCGGTGCGGCCCAGCTCCGCGTTCCAGTTGTCCATGATCGGGTCGAATTGGAGCCAGGGAATCAGCGTGGGCTGCAAGGCGTCGCGCTGGGGCTTGAACGAGGTCACAATCGCCCAGAGGAACGGGTACAGGGCTACCAGGGTAACAAGGATCACCGCGAGCCAGAGCACGATCTGGCCGGGCTTGATGCGAGGCGCGGGTTGGGCTGTTTGAGTCGCCATATCGAATGATCCTTATTGAACCTCGTACCGCTCGCGGACGCGCCAGAAGAAGATCGAACTGACGATGATCGCCACGATGACCAGCATATAGGCCAGGGCGCTGGCATAGCCCATGTCGAAATTGCGCAGCCCTTCGAGGTAGATGTAGAAGGAATAGGTCTGAGTCGAGACGCCCGGCCCGCCGCCGGTGAGCGTGTAGGGGATGTCGAGAATCTTGAAGGTTTCGACCAGGCGCAGCATCGTGATGGTGCCCAGGGCGGGGGCGATCAGCGGCAGGGTGATCCGGCGGAAGATCGGCCAGGCCGAACTGGTATCCAGCCGGGCCGCCTCATATAGCTCGTCGGGGATCGCCTGCATCGCGGCCAGCACGATGATGAACACGAACGGCGTCCACTGCCACGCGTCCACTATCAGCACGGCAAAGCGTGCCGACCAGGGATCCGTCAGCCAGAAGATCGGGTCACCCCCCGCGCCCCGGATCAGGTGGTTGATCGGCCCACTCTGCTCGTTGAACAGGATCATCCCAAGCTGGCCGAGCGCGATGGGGGCGGCGAAGATCGGCAGGGTCAGGATCGAGCGAAAGATGCGCAGGCCGGGGATGTCGTGGTTGAAGAGCCACGCGATCAGCGTGCCGAGCACGATCGTCACCAGCACCCCGCCGACGATCACAAAGAGCGTCATTTCGAGCACTTCTTCGACGCGGTTGTCGCTGAAGATCTCCTGATAGTTTTGCAGCCCGATCCACTCGCCGGGACGATTGCGCCGGCCCATGCGCTTGTCGGTAAAGCTGAGGCCGAGCGAGTAGGCCAGGGGAAAGATCGTGAAGGCCAGCACCCAGGCCACGCCGGGTAAGACAAAGAATAGTCCGGGTTGATTTCTAAACTTCTTCATGAACGGCCACCCTGTTTGAGACACGTTCTGTCTGGCGCGTGGTGAGCAAGGGTCACACAGCAGCCCGAAACCGGGCACGAGCCGCCTTGATGCCAAAAGGGGGAGAGGATGCGCTCCTCTCCCCGTCTGGCTTAAGCGTGGTAGCGTTCCGGTGGCGGGTTATTCCGCCGGTGTATAGCCGATCGAGCGCTGGTAGATGTCGAGCAGGTAGTCGCGCCCGATGTCGTCGGTGATCTCTTCCCACTCTTCCGCGACCTCATCGAGGGCTTCCTGCGGCGACGATTCATCGATCATCGCCTCGGCCAGCCGGATGTCCAGGATGTTCCAGTATTCGGGCGTGCCGGGGATGCGCAGATAGGACTGCGTGATCGGGAAGTTGAACAGGTTTTCGCCATAGGCCGTGATGTAGGACTCGACGTCTTCGGCATTGTAGCCGGCGGCCACGTAGTCCTCGACCGAGGCTTCGCCCGCGGGCGGGAACAGGTGCGGCGTCGAGCTGGGGTCAATTCCCGTCCAGCCGTAGGTCACGTTCCAGAACAGGATCGACGGGTTGGCCTGCATCGCCAGGAAGTAGTAGGCCAGCTCCGGCACATCCGACTGGCTTGAGATGACACCATGCCACGACGAGCCAACCAGATTGCCGACGCAGTTGGGATTCTCCGCGTCTTCCACGAACTCACCCACTTCGCGGTCGTACCAGACCTCGGAGCAGGGGATGGGCGCGCCGCCGAGCAAGCCCTGGATCGTCGAGGCGTTCGGGTCCTGCGCCAGCGAGCCTACGTCGCCCCACGAGTAGAGCAGCACGGCGTTGCCGTTGAGGAAGTTGTCCCAGGCCTCACCCAGCTCCCAGCCGAACTGCGAGGGCGAGCCGGTCGCAGCCAGCTCCTTGAGGAATTCCAGTGCGCGGACATGGCCCGGCGAGTTGATCAGGGGTGTCATGTCGTCTGGATCGAACCAGTAGACGTTGTCGTACTTGGTGACAGCGGTCGGGTCGTCGCCGTCAGCCGGGGTGATGGCGAAGGGTGCGGAGAGCGCCATGTAGTGGAAGAAGCCCTGGCCGCCCACACGCAGGTGCAGGCTGACGCCGTCATCGGGATCGCCGTCCTCGTTCCAGTCCTTGCCATTGAAGAACTGCGATATCTTGAGGACCTGCTGCCAGGTGCGCGGCGGAACGGGCATCGGCTCGCCAACTTCGGCTTCATAGGCGGCCTGCCACTCCGGGTCTTCCAGGATGTCGCGGCGATAGTAGAACATCTGCGCATCACCATCGAACACCACGCCGTACTGTCTGCCTTCCCACTTCAGAAGCTGCTGCAGCGGGGCGGCGACCTTGTCCGGCTCCCATACCGGGAAGCCCTCGGCGCCGATGAAATCATCGATGGGGATGATCCACTCGTTGCTGATGTAATCGCCATAGAAGAAGGACGCGTTGACGATGGCATCGTAGGTATTCTGACCGGTCGAGAAGTCTACCGTCAGTGTTGTCAGCATTTGCTCGAAGGGGATCTCGATGATCTCAAGCTCGGCTCCGGTGATCGCCTCGAACGCCTCGCGCCAGTAGTAGACCGGGCCGGAGATGACGCCGCGCGTACCGCTCGCCAGCACGCCGATCGTCAGGGTCTCGCCCTCATACCGGTCGCGTGCATCCGGCAGGTTGGCGGCAATCAGCGCATCGTAGGCGGATTGGCGCTCCTGATCATCGATGGCATTGGGGAATAGATCTTCGAGCGGGATGCCCTCGAATGGGTTTTCGCCATCCTGGGCACTGACTAAAAAATTTCCAGCCGGCAGGAGCAGGGCTAAGAGTAGAACCAGGACGATGGACGACCGCTTCATAGTCTTACCCTCCCAACAATTAAGAAAGAGATATTTGGTTATAGACTGACCGCGACACAAGCCAACTATAACTAAGTATATTATGCGAGTAAAGCATCGGAGAGTCAAAGCGCATTTCTTGCTAAGCCAATCCCTTTCAGGAAGCTAGCGATGCCCGCTTATCAGTCTAGAGCGTGGGTAGTGGCGAACAATTGACTGATAGCGGCTGTTCAGCTGCCCCCCCATCCCCCGGCCCCTTCCCCCACTACTGCTGCGCGGAGGGAAGGGGAGCATGGTGGCATTTTTCAAGTCCTTCCCTCATTTTTGGGGAAGGATTTAGGATGGGGGGCAAACAGGCTTCAGTCAAAATCTCACCACTACCAGAGCGTGGTATGTGCTTTTTGAGGAACAGCCGGCGGCAGCGGCCCAGGGTTCTCTTGTAGGGGCGGAGGCTTGCCTCGCCCGCCGGGTAGGGCTTGCCCTGCCCCTACACAACCCGACTGCCTGCCGCTGACGCGCTTTCGCTTCACACGTGCGTAACAGCCTCTGGGCAGCAATATGGCGCACGACGCCAGGGGGTTTGGACTTCGACTCAAAACGCTTTAACATCTCAGCATCGGCGTGATCCTGCTCATCCGCACGTTTAGTCCAGTCTGCTACCGGGAAGACCCGTTTTGCGGCCAGCCTGCTTCTGCTTCCCCGTCACGCGGGGCCACTTCGAACTCCACTTACCTGGCACATCCGGCTGCAACGGCGGGGGAGACGCTTACTGCCTGGAGAGAATATGACTTCAAAATCGGGTCAACCATCCCTGCGCCGCGCCCTGGCGATGCTTGCCGGCCTGTTCCTCATCGTTTTCTCAGCAAACTCTCATGGACTGCTCCAGCTCGAAACCGGGAGCCTGGCGCTGGCCCAGGGGGGCGGTCGCACGCCTACCGGGGGGCAGCCCTGGGACCTCAAGGAGCGCGATCAGCCGGGGCAGTTCACCTTCTACGACTCGCCGGCGGAAGCATCCCTGATCGGCCAGCCGCTCACCGCCGGTGATCTGGATGGCAACGGCTGCGGCGATCTTGCGGTTGGCGCGCTCAACGCCAGCTTTGCGCGGCCCGACGCGTTTCGCAGCCAGGCCGGGCATGTGCGCGTGATCATGAACATCTGCGATCTGAACGGGCAGGTGGACGTCGAAGCGCTCGATGAGACGGACATGCAGGTCCTCACCTTCTATGGTGCGCGGCGGCAGGACACCCTCGGCGCGGGCGTCTATATCGACGACTTCAACGGGGACGGGTACGACGATCTGCTGATGAGCGCGCCCAACAACGACGGCACGCAGGGCGGGCGCTTCAACGCGGGCGCGGTCTACTGGCTGGCCGGCGGGCCAAATTTTGCCGACCGTGAGGATATCGACCTGCTGGAGCCGCCCGACGATCTGCTCGTCATCTACGGCGCGCAAGAAACCGCGCGACTGGGGATGTGGGTCGATGGTGGCGACTTCGACGGCGACGGCTTCCAGGATATTCTGATGGGCGCGACCGAGGCCGACGGCGAAAACGCGGCGCGTCCCAACGCGGGCGAGGTGTGGATCGTCTTCGGCGGCGAGGACATGCTCGGCACGTATGGCACGCTGCTCGATCTGCTTTTCCCGCCGGAGGACGCCACGCGCATCATCGGCCCGGACCCGGATGATCTGTTCGGCTCGACGGTGTTCGGGGCCGATCTGAACGGGGACGGCTACGACGAGGTGATCGCGTCGGCGGCGCTCTATCGCGGGTCGGGCGGCGTCGAGGGGCTGTCGTTCGGCGGCGGCGATGGCCCGGCCAACCGGCGCTACAATGCCGGGGATACGTTCATCATCTTCGGCGACCGGGGCTTTCGCGGGCGGTCGATTGACCTGGCGCGGCGGATCGACGCCAACGGCGCGCCGACCAACTCCAGCGTGACCGCGATCTATGGGCTGGACGTCAACGACTTTCTGGGCGAGGAGATTTACGTCGGGGACCTGAACGGCGACGGCCAGCCGGAGCTGATCCTGGGCACACTGGTCAGCAACGGGCGCAACAACCAGTTCGAGGGCGCGGGCGAGGCGTGGGTGATCTCGACGCGTGAGCCGTTCGCCGGGCAGATGATCGATCTCGCCAGCCCGACCGATCGCGCGGTCGTGATCCATGTTGATCAGGCGTATGCCAAAGCGGGCGACACGGTCGAGGTGATCGATATCGATCAGGACGGGTACGGCGATCTGATGTTTGGCGCGCCGACCTACAGCGTGGTCGGGTACGACGGCGTGCAGCGGTCCCAGGCCGGGGTCCTGGCGGTGATCTACGGCGACGACTGGCCCGATGGTCTGCCGCCGAACGTGGGCGGCGAGCTGCTGCTGTTCGATCCGCCGGGTGAGGCACGCATCCAGTACATCGTGGCCGCCGATCCCAA
Source organism: Chloroflexota bacterium (assembly GCA_012729765.1). Lineage (GTDB taxonomy): Bacteria > Chloroflexota > Anaerolineae > Aggregatilineales > Aggregatilineaceae > JAAYCM01. The sequence goes on from JAAYCM010000072.1 coordinate 6,451, forward strand.
CGATATGATGGCCTATCACCTGACGGCCTA
>JAAYCM010000073.1 GCA_012729765.1 Chloroflexota bacterium
CGCTGACCGTTGACAAGCCTCCCTCACGCGGCTATACTTCTCGCCGATAACTTCGTCCGCATGTAGCCTGATAGAAAGGAGGCAGCCGGTGAACGCGCACCAAGTCAACCTACTCGCACTCGCTGGAATTCCGCTCGCCGGACCGCGCCTCCTGGATCACCTGGATTGACACCTGCGCGCCGCGCGATGACATGGGGAATGCCGTGAGTGTTGGACAGCGACACGTCACGGCATTTTTTGTCGGATCCCATTTGCGAACGAACGATAGGGTAAGGACTGACACACAATGAATCCCAAATCGGCGCACATTCTCGAACTGCCGAAAATTCTCGAACAACTCGCGCGCTATGCCGCGTTTTCGGCCAGCGTGGAGCTGGCCCTCGACCTGGCGCCCACGCCCTACCTGGACGAGGCGCAGGATCGCCAGCAGGAAACGACCGAAGCCCGCCTGCTGCTGGCGAGTCACGATCACGTGACGATCGGCGGCGCCCGCGACGTGCGCGGCGATGCGCTGGCGGCGGAGCGCGGCGTGGTGCTCGACCCGCAGACCCTGCTCGACATCCGCGCCACGCTGCGCCAGGCGACCACCCTACACCGCCTGTTGAGCCGGCTGAACAACCAGTTTCCCCGGCTGGCGGACATCGCCGACCGGTTGGAAGAATGCACCGCCCTCCAGAACGAGATCGGGCGCGTGCTGGACGACACCGGCGAAGTGCTGGATTCGGCCAGCCCCAAGCTGGCGAGCGTCCGCCGCGAAATGCGGATCGCCTTCGACCGGCTGCAGGCCAAGCTGAGCAACATCGTGCACAACGCCAACAACGCGCCCTACCTGCAAGAGACGCTGATCACCCAGCGCCACGGGCGCTACGTGATCCCGCTCAAGGCGGAGTTCAAGGGCCGCATTCCGGGCATCGTCCACGATCAAAGCTCCAGCGGCGCAACGCTGTTCATCGAGCCGCTATCCACTGTGGAACTGAACAACGCCTGGCGCGAGCTCCAGCTCGAAGAGGAAAACGAAGTCCGGCGACTGCTGCGCGAGCTGTGCGAGCTGGTCGGGCACGAAGCCAAGTACATCGTGCGCTCGGTCGAAACGCTGGCCCAGATCGACCTGATCTTCGCCCGGGCGAAGTACGCCGACGCGCTCGACGCCTCCGCGCCGGAGCTGGTCGGCTTCCGCGACGCGCCGCACCCGCACCCCGGCAGCACGATCCACCTGCTGGAGGCGCGGCACCCGCTGCTCGATCAGAAGACGGTTGTGCCCATCGACGTCGAGATGGACGAGGAGACCTACGTGCTGGTCATCACCGGGCCGAACACTGGCGGCAAGACCGTCGCGCTCAAGACAGTCGGCCTGCTGGCGCTGATGGCCCAGTGCGGGCTGCACATCCCTGCCGGCAGCGGATCGCGCCTGTCCGTGTTCAAAGAGGTCTTCGCGGACATCGGTGACGAGCAGAGCATCGAGCAGTCGCTCTCCACCTTCTCGTCGCACATGACGAACATCATC
>JAAYCM010000074.1 GCA_012729765.1 Chloroflexota bacterium
CTAGACTTTTGGGAGAGAACCACTTATGGCGACTTTGACGCCCGAACAGCTGCGGCAGGAGCACACGGTGCTGGCCGAGTTCCGCTATGACGTGCAGCCGGTGGAGCGCGGCTATGCCAACCGCACGCTTTATGTCAACCTTTCGGACAACACCATCAGCAGCAAGCCGGTCACCGGGCAGATGAAAGATGTTTTCACCGGCGGGCGCGGCTTTGGGGTGTGGCTGCTGTGGAACGCGGTTACGCGCGAAACGCGCTGGGACGATCCCGAAAACGAGATCATCATCGCCGGGGGGCCAATTGGCGGCATAACGGCCTATCCCGGCTCCGGCAAATCGACGGTTGTCACCGTCTCGCCCCTCACCGGCTCGGTGATCGATAGCAACGCCGGGGGCTACTTCGGCCCCTATCTCAAGTTTTCCGGCTGGGATGCGCTGGAGATTCAAGGCATCGCTGCCAGCCGCGATGTGATCCTGGTGATCGACGGCGACGAGGGCCGCATCACGCTTGAAGACGCACCGCTCGAAGACCTCGACTCCCACCTGATCGGCCAGCAGCTCACCGAGATGTACGCCCACGACGAGCGCGATCGCCGCAGCATCTCCGTCATCTCGGCGGGGCAGGGGGCCGAGCATTCGCGCTATGCGATCCTGAACTTTAGCTGGTATGACGCGCGGCGCAAGCAGGTACGTGTCAAGCAGGCCGGGCGCGGCGGCTCTGGGCGTGTCTTCCGTCACAAGGGCCTCAAGGCGATTGTCGTGCGCTACAGCCAGATGAAGGGTGATAGCAACAACCCGGCCAATATGGACCTGATCCGGAAGGCCGGGCGGCGCATCAACCAGGAAATCTCTGAGCTGGACAGCAAGCAGAACAATATGCGCAGCGTGGGGACCGGGCACCTGCCGCCGATCATGGATCATTTCGACCTGCTGCCGGTCCATAACTATCGCTACGGGTCGCACCCCGAAGCGGACCGGCTTGATACGCCGGTATGGGCCAACCTCTTCACCCAGGGCCTGCCCGATGGCTGCTGGTATGGCTGTACGCTGTCCTGTGCGCATGGCGTCGATCATTTCCACCTACGGACCGGGCCGTACCAGGGCGAGATCGTGCTGGTCGATGGCCCAGAGTACGAGACGATCGCTGGCGTCGGCTCAAACATCGGTGTGTTCGACCCCTTCGCCATCCTGGAGGTTAATTTCTACTGCGACACCTACGGGATCGACACGATCTCATTTGCCAACTCGGTCGCCTTCGTGATGGAGTGCTACGAAGCCGGGATTCTGAATGAGACGATCACCGGCGGGCTGAAACTGGTGTGGGGCAACGCCGAAGGCGCGCTGGAGCTGCTGCACCAGATGGTGCGCGGAGAAGGCTTTGGGCTGATCGTTGGGCAGGGCGTGCGTTATATGAAGGCACACTTCGCCGAGCACTACGGGGCCGATCCCGACTTCATGCAGGATATCGGCATGGAAGTCAAGGGGATGGAGATCTCCGAGTATGTCAGCAAGGAGTCACTGGCGCAGCAGGGCGGCTATGGTATGGCAGTCAAGGGTGCGCAGCATGACGAAGCCTGGCTGATCTTCATGGATATGGTCAACAAGCAGCTTCCCACGTTCGAGGCCAAGGCCGAGGCGCTGCACTATTTTCCACTGTGGCGCACCTGGTTCAGCCTGCATGGGCTGTGCAAGCTGCCCTGGAACGATATCACTCCGGCCAACAATAAAGAGACTGCCGAGCCGAACAAGGTTCCGGAGCACATCGAGAACTACACCTGGCTCTATGAGGGGCTGTCGGGTAAGCCGGTGACAGGGGCGGACCTGCTGGCGCAGTCGGAGCGCGTCTACAACTTCCAGCGGCTGCTGGCGCTGAAGCTGGGCTATGGCACGCGCGAAATGGACCGCCTGCCATACCGGGCGATGGGGCCGGTTACGGCGCTCGAATACGCCTCACGTGCCGAGCGTTATGACGAGCAGCTTCGGGAGCAGGCAGGCATCGATCCAACGAATATGACGACGGCGGAGAGGGTCGCTAAGCTGCGCGCCTATCGTGAGGATCAGTACCGCCAGTTGATGGACGCCGTGTATAAGCGGCGCGGCTGGGACGCGAACGGCATCCCCACGCTGGAAAAGGTTCGCGATCTGGGGATCGACTTCCCGGAGGTCGTGGCGCTGATCAAGGAGAAAACCGGCGCGGTCGAGTAGATCGCGTGGTGAGCTAGCATACCACGACGGTGGTGCAGCCCGGCTGCATCACCGTTTTTCGCTGTTGCGTTGGTATACGTCACGAATGGTGTTGTAGAGGTCGTCCATCGAGGCATTCTTCAGCAGATAACCGGCTGCACCGGCTTCCATAGCGCGCGTTACGAGCGCCTGGTACTCGGTGCTGGTGAGGGCGACGATCTGAGTCTTGGGATAGCGCTCGCGGATCATACGCGTTGCTGTCGCGCCGTCCATCTCCGGCATCTTCAGGTCCATCAGGATCACGTCGGGACGGAGTGCCCCGCACAGCTCAACTGCTTCTGCGCCGTTGCCTGCCTCTCCAATCACTTCGAGATCGTCATAGCTCTCGAGCGCAATCATTAAACTGCTGCGAACGAGATCATGATCGTCAACAAGCATGACGCGAATTCGTGACGCCGGCATAAGTTTTTTCCAGCCTGTAGCTCCATGAGGTCTTACTACAGACTTTATCAAAGAATCGGCTTCCGCGACGCATTTTTTATATCGTCTATACACTCTTGACCACGTTCCAAGATAAATTAGGAATTAGGCTTACGCACTTGTAGCGAGAATAAAATAAAGTAGAATGAAGTTTGAATAGATGCTTTCTCCAAGGGGGTAGTCATGATGTCCCGTTTCCCATTACTCAACACATACCGGATCTTGCTTCAGATTGTTGCCGGCTTTGTGGTAATCGCGGGGTTTTTGAGCGCTCTGGATAATGCAAATCGGGAAGTAGGCTGGGGCAGAACGGAGTTCGAACTCGGAATATTCCTGGTGCAGCTTATCGGAGTGGCATTGACGGCATTCTTCTTGCTGGTGTTGGCCGAGTTGATTCAACTGGGGCTTGTGCTTGAAGATCATCTCTATCACATGAGAACATCTCTACAAAATGTAGCTTCAGTGAATCCTTTACCGACTCAGGGGCCGAAAGCCGAAAACCAGGTGGGATCCTCTGCCGAGTCAATGACCAGGGATGACCCTCTCCAGGCCGCGCTTGTGGCTTGCCGCCAACAGCAGTATCAGACTGCCGCCGACCTATTTGAGCAAGTGCTGGCGGAAAAGGGGCAGTTGCCGGTCAAAGCTGGTGGCTATTATGCCGATGCGTTGCGGATGCTGGGGCACACAGAAAAGGCCGACCACTACTGGCAGTTGCAGCAGGAACGTTCCAGCAACCGTCCAACGCTGACTGGTATTGTGACAAGCAACAGAACACTAATCTGCCACGCTCCTAGAGCCACCGCTGCCCCTTTTGCCGTTGCTATGCAAGGCAAGTCACTTGATCTGGTCGGGCGCACGGAAGACTACGGCTGGCTCAAGATCATCCGCGATGAAGGTGAGTACTGGGTGAACGCATCCGATGTCCGCGTCGAAGGGGATATTGACGCTCTGGAGGTGGAGTGATCCTGCTGCTGTGTCATTTTCCAACCCCGTGCCTCAGGCGTCGAATGCCGCTCGAATCGTCTCGATCAGCTTGCCAGGGGGCAAAGACTTGGGCAAATAGGCCAGTGCGCCCGACTGACGCGCTTCCAGCAGCAGCTCGGTGTCGAGAAACGTGGAAAGCAGGATGATCTTCAGGTGAGGATGCTGGTCGCTTATCAGACGAGCAGCCTGGATGCCGCTCATGCCCGGCATCATCACATCCATAATGATGACATCGGCGTGAACCTGGGCGCAGAGCGCGATGGCGGATTCCCCATCGTCTGCCTCGCCGGCCAGGGCGAGATCGTCATACGCTTCGAGCAGGATGCTCAGTCCGCGCCGCACCGTCTCGTTGTCGTCAACCAACAAGACGCGAATTGGAGAGTCGAGCGGCACGACGGACTCCTTTCCGCACCAGTGAATCTCCCTTACATACTACAATTCTAAACGCTAACTAGGGTCGATGCATGGGTGACCATACCTATTTTATTATCGCTTACCTTAACGCTAAATACCGCTGACGGGTGAGAAACTGCGCTGGAAATGGCAGCCTTCATCCAGGTTGCCAGATGCTATCTGAGCAGGCTAACGGATGACGCGGAAGGTGATCTCGGTACGGCCACCTGACATCTCGTCAACTTTGATTCTTTCCAGTGTGATCGGCTCACTGATCTGGTCGAGGAAGCGCAGCCCTCCGCCAAGGATAACAGGCATGATGTCGACTTCCAGTTCGTCCACCAGCCCGGCTTTCAAGCACTGCTGGGCCGTGCTCGCGCCGCCGATCACGACCACGTTCTGATCGCCAGCGGCGGCTTTCGCCAGTGCGATCGCGCGCTCGATGCCCTCGGTCACGAAGGTAAACCGCAGGTGCTCGTTTTCGCCTTTAGCCGGTGTTGCGGGCGGGTGGTGGGTCAGGACGAAGATTGGCGTCTGGAACTCGTAGCCGGTGAAGTCTCCCTCGGCCATATCGTAAGCGTGCCGCCCCATCACGACCGCGCCCGTCGTCCGGATCATTTCCTGAAGCCCTTCGGATTCGCGCAGCGTGTCCATATCGGAATAGAGGATGCCTATGTCGCCGTTCCGGTCACTGATAAACCCATCCAACGACATCGTCATGCCCATGATCACTTTGCTCATCCGTGCCTCTCCTATCATGTAGTCCGCGTGGGGCCGGTCGGAAGAAAGTGGTTATGATAACACGCGCTCTCTAGAACCGTTTCACCCAGGCCATTGTAGTCGTATACTGTTCCAGCCCGACCGCCGCATAGAGCTTGGCCGCATCCGCTGTGCCCCAGTTCGCCACATAGACGACATCGACCGTGCCGAGCGCCTGCAGCCGGCGGATACCTTCGAACATCAGCGCGCGCGCCAGCCCCTTCCGGTGGTGATCGGGATGCGTCCCGACCGGCTCGAATACCGCCGTGCGGTTCGCCGCATCGACGGTGAGACCGGCAAACGCGGCGAATGAGCCATCGGGCGTCTCTGCCACCACGTGTAGATCGTAATTGTGCGAGGGCGAATAGAGTTGGAAGTTGCGATGATACTCCGGCAGGTACGACTGGTGGAACACGGTGTTGGTGCACGTGACCCAGCGCTCGACATCGGCGTCGGTCGGCTGCACGCTGCGGATCGTGTAGCCTTCCGCCACTGTGAGTGCCGGAACCGGATCGCTGACGCTCCGCCGCCGGTTGTGCCAGAACCATTCCGGCTTGCGCACGTGCCCGCGCCGTGCGAGCCGCTCCTGCCGTTCAGTATCCCATTCGAATGCCCAGGCGATCAGCTCGCGCTGGCCGTCATCCTTCACCTGGGCGATATGTGCCTCGGACCAGTCGAGCATCGCATCTTCCAGGGCGCGATAGTCCGGGTGAATTTGCAGCGCTACGTCGCCAGGGCCATCCGGCACCGCCGCACCGACGATCTCGCCCGCGGCGTTTTCCCAGAGGTGGGTATGCGCGCCCCAGGTTGGGTCTGCGAGATCGGCATCGGCCACACACCAGTAGGAGCCTTCCCACCGGCGCGTCTCCCAGTTGAACTCGCAGCCCATCTGAGCATACGTGTCGATCAGAAACTGGCGCAGGCGCAAGGCGTCGTCTTTGCCTTGCAGCGCACGATGTGTGATTCGGGATAGAGAAGGGGCGAGCATAGCCTATCCTTTCGGCGTGGTGATGGCACACGACAGCCGGCGGATCATCTCCGGCCACCTGAATAATCATAATCCGGTTTTGCGCGGCGCGCAGCAATCGGTCTGGCGGTGCGGCGCGGGATATGTTTTGCTGAACGAGGGTGCGATCGACTTCAGGCTGCGATTAGGTGTGATCGTCGAATGAGCGAGCCATTTGCCAGCCATGCAGGGGGAGTCAGGTTGTTTGATCTGGACGAGCGAGCGGCGCTGGCCGGAGCACTCCCGGTCGGGGGGACGGAAGGCGCTCTATTTCTGGAAGAGGATCATGCAGGTCAGCTTAGGCAGCCAGCAGTTGGCGGCAGGCCTGTTCGCACATCCGGCACGCTTCGGCACAAACCCGGCAGTGATCGTGATGGTGGGCGTGCTTCTCGCACTCCGCGCCGCAGGCACGACACGCTTCGGCACATGCCTGGACCTGCTGCTTCAACAGCGTCCAGTCCGGCTCGGTCTGGCGGGTGAGCGCGCGCCCAGTCGTCCCGCAGATGTCGGCGCAGCCCAGATTGAGACGGATGCAGCGCACCAGCATTTGCAGGTTTTGTTCGCCCAGACAGGCGTCAGCGCAGGATGTGCAGGTCTGCGCGCACTCGAAACAGGCTTCGATACATCTTAGCAAGGCTTCTTGATTGACGTTAGCTGCGGGGGAAGGGTGGGTGGCGAGCATTTGTTGAAGATGATGTGCCATTTTCATGTTCTCCTGATGCAGTTTCACAGATAGAGAGGGACGGATTTTAGGTGTGCCCCTGATGCGATCCTAAAGAAACGCACCACATTTGCCATATCGACCGGCGTCTGCGCGGTGCAGCCAGAACCCGGCCCAGGCGAGAAATACACCTGGGCCGGGATGGGTCTAACTATGCGGGATGAAGGGGTCAGGCGGTGAGGAAATCGCGCTTGACGCCGAGCGCCTCGTCGGTGCACCGGATCGATTCATGGGCGTCCTGAATGGTGCCCGCCAGCGCGCGGATGGCGTCGATGGTTTCCGGGATCACGATTGCCTGATTATCGACCTCGTAGGTGTAGTAGGCTTCGCTGCCGTTCACCTGCAGCACGTCTTCCCACAGCCCGACTTCCCACATGTCGCCACGCGGGCGGCCCAGGTCTTTCATCAGCTCAACACTGTTGTTCAGCGCAGCGATGCCGTCGCTCATGCGGACAAAGGCGATGCGCGGCGCAGCCCGGAAGGCCGCCAGGACTTCATCCCGGCTGGCCTCGCGCGTCAGCTCCACGATCCAGAAATGGTTGTGATTCTGAGTGTGGGCGGCTTTGGCCGCGATGGTGACGACATCCAGCTCCGGCACGACGGTTTGCGCGTCCGGCCCCTGGTGGCTGGGGATGTGCTCCTCAGGCACGACCGTATTCATGATCCCGCTGTGATCGGACTCCCAGGGGTCGGTGGCGCGGCGAATCAGCACCCCGCGCGCTTTCTTGAGCAGACCGGCATCGCGCAGCGCCACCAGCGTACGAACCGTGCTGGTCGTGTTGCACGACACGACGCGCGTCGCGTCCCGGCCCAGGGTCGAGGCGTAGTTGGCCTGGGCCACGAACGAATGGCCGGTAACGCTGTGCTTCTCGCCGCCCTGTACGATCGCTTTCACGCTCGCCTGCCGGTAGACATCGAGATTCTTCGCCCCGATGCCTTTCGGCGTGCAGTCTACGATGACGTCGATTTCGCCCAGCAGATCGTTCAACGTGCCGGCGACGGGAACACCGGCGGCCTGCATCTCGCCCCGCTTGTCCGGTACGGACGCATAGACGGGGATGCCAAGCACGACGGCGGCCTTGACCCGGTAATCACTGACCACATCGCTCACGCCCACCAGTTCCATATCGGGCTGAGCGCGCACCGCGTCGGCGACCCGCTTGCCGATGACGCCATAGCCGTTGACCGCGACGCGGATTGTCTGGGTTGCCATACTGACCTCCTTGGACACTGTCGGTCGATGAAACAACTAGGAACAGTGTAACGCCATTTTTGCGAGATCACTTGAGCAATCCTGCACAGGCAGTTTATTCGGTCAGATGGGCCGCCCGGTTTTATGGCGTCCCCGCCTGCAAGACCCCCTGGACAAACGCCTCGGCTCCCTGGCCGGGGTTGCGGCGCTGGATGGCGTGCTGCCCGCGCACCGTCGCCCCGCGTGCTTCGAGCATGGCGGCGAGTTTGCTCAGGCTGTTGTGCGGGTGGAAGAGGTAGGTGCAGAACACGCCGGCAGGTTTTCCCTCAAGGGGCGGCAGCGCCGGCACCCACAATTCTGCCCCGGCGGGCCGCACATTGAACAGAATCAGGCCGTGCACCCAGGTGCCCACGAACAGCGCATCGGCGTTTGCGACATCTTCCTGGCGCACTTCGATCACCGCTTTGACGGTGACGGCGTGATCCATCTGGCGGGCGGCCTGGGCGATTGCTTCGGCGGCGGCGCGGGTGTGACCCTTGCGGCTCTGGTAGAGGACGAGCACGTTCATCTGGCGCTCCTTTGCTCTGGGCGGTGGTGAGGCGGTTATGATCGCGTGGCGCAGCATGGCTTGATGCTGCTTGATGATTCTCAGGGTGTTTGGCGCAGAACGGAAGTGAGTATTTTAGTGCGTTTGGCGTGAGCTTTCGCCTCAAACGGCGGTGACAGGTAACCGGGGCGGGCGTGCTATTCGATACTATCTGGCACGCGCGCTAAGGGACTAAGCTCAAATATCGTGCAATGACAGCAGGAAGTGAGGCTACAATGACGGCTCTTACCAGCATGACCCATCAGGAGAGCGTGCAGGCGTTCCTGGCGCAGAAGCGAATCGCGGTGACGGGACTCTCGCGCACGAAGGACAGCGGAGCGGGATCGATCTATCTGAAGCTGCGCGAGCATGGCTACGAGGTGTTCCCGATCCACCCCCAGGCCGAGGCGCTGCATGGCGATCAGTGCTATCCTGATCTGAGCGCGATCCCCGGCGGCGTGGATGCCGTATTTATCATGAACAGCCCGGATATCTCCGAAACGATCGTGCGCGAGGCGGTCCGGTTGGGCATCAAGCACATCTGGATGCACAACAACGTCCTCGCGCCGTCAAGCGTTGCGAAGACTGCCGCTGATGAAGCGCGAGCGGCTGGAGTGAATGTGATCTCGGTCGGCTGCCCGATGATGTTCCTGACACCGGACTTCTTCCATAAGGGGCTGGGCTGGCTGCTGCGCGCCACCCGGCGCATGAAATAGCATCTATTCCGCTTACGTGAAAAACAAACTGCCCGGACCATGTGATCCGGGCAGCTTTTATTTGTTCGGTGTGCCGAGGCCCAGACTTGAACTGGGGACTCCTTGATTTTCAGTCAAGTGCTCTACCAACTGAGCTACCTCGGCGTGTTCCAGGGTTCACCTGGAACGCTGTTTATTCTAGCGTGTTCTCCCCCTGTGTCAATGGCTGATTCCATGAATCCACGCGGGGGGCGCGCCCCTGCTCAACCGGGGCAAACTGGCGGACCTGCCACCATGCCCGCGCCAGCAGCGCGAATTTGCGGGAACGGTTCGCACCGGCACGCCGGGTAAAGACGTCGTAGCCGTTGCGCCGGATGCCGGGCAGGATCGCATGGTACAGCTCCAGCGCGCTCATGACGCCCAGGCGACCTGTGGCGAGATGGGCAACGCCCGACCGGGCCTGTTCATAATAGCGCTCGGTGCGCTCAAACTCGAACTCCAGCAGATCGCGGAAGCGTGCATCGATGCGCTGCGCTGCCAGATCGCTCTCGCTGATGCCGAAGCGGTCGAGGTCTTCACGCGGGATATAGACACGGCCCCGCCGCCAGTCCTCGCCGATGTCACGCCAGAAGTTGCTGAGCTGCATGGCGTGCGAGAGCGCGTCGGCGGCGGGGTAGGCATCCGCGATGTGCGGCGAGGTCGTGCCGAGGATATGGGTCATGATGCGCCCCACCGGCACGGCGCTGCCTTCCATATAATGCAGCAGGTCGTCATAGGTGGCGAAGCGCGTAATCGTCAGGTCCTCGATCATGGCGCGGAAGTAGTGGTTGAGCAGGTCGGGCGAGATGCCCAGCGTATGCGCCGTGTGCACATAGGCGCGCAGCACGGGATAGGGGCTGTCGCCTGTCTCGAAGGCGCGCCAATAACTGCTCTGCCAGTCCTCGATCGCGGCCAGGGGCGACTCAAACCCGTAATGCCCGACATCCACCCGGTCATCCCCGACGCGCATTACGGCATACAGCGCGGCGACGTGGTGCATCTTGCCGGGGGGCAGCACCCGACTGGCAAACGAATAGTTCTTGCTGGCCGCCTGCATGATCTGAAAGCAAGCGAGGTAGTCGGCGGTGGGAGTAGGTGAAAGCTGGCGTCCCGCTCCAGGAATGGCGAGAGAAGGCAGAATGCCGCCAGGCTTGTTGATATCTAGTTCCATTCCCGGAGAATCCTTTCTGTGACCAGGCGGGCCGAGAGCAGCACCATCGGCATACCGACTCCAGGATAAGTGCCCTGTCCAACGAAATAGAGGCCCTGGATGTCACGTGCTTTGTTGTGCGGACGAAAGTAGGATGACTGGAAGAAACCGTGCGAGAACGATCCGAAGGCGGTGCCGTGCACGGCGTTGATGCCCTGCTCGAAATCGACCGGCGTGTATTCCCGCTCCCATACGATATGCGCGCGCAAGTCAGGATCGACCAGCCGCTCGATCTGCGTCAAAAGCTGCTCGCGGACCACCGGCGCGGCCTCGTTCCAGTCCACCGATCCCTGCAAGTTGGGCATGGGGGCCAGCACATAAATCAGGCTGTGTCCTTCCGGCGCAAGCGATGGATCGGTGACGGTCGGCAGATTGAGATGGAACGATGGCGCGGCGGGCAGTGTGCGGGTCTTGAAGATCGCGTCGAGATTGGCGCGGTAATCTTCGGAGAAGTAGAGCGCCTGGTGCCGCATGTGGGAGTAAGTCTTGTCCACACCCAGATAGAGCAGATAGCCAGAGCAGGCATACTGCATCTTGTCCAGCCGGCGATCGGTGTACTGCTTGCGATAGGCAGCCGGCACCAGCTTCTTATAGGTGTAGGGCAGGTCAGCATTGGAGACGACCATATCGGCCCGCACCACCTCGCCCGATTCGAGCCGGACTCCCACCGCGCGCCCCGCCTCGATCACGATCTCCTGCACCGGCGTCCCCAGGCAGATCTGCGCGCCCAGCTGCTCGGCCAGCGCGACCATATCCTCGACGATGCTGTAGATGCCGCCGCGCGGATACCACATCCCGCGCGCGAGATCGGCGTAGGTGATCAGGCTGTACATTGCCAGGGCGTCGAATGGCGACAGGCCCAGGAACATCGAGTGGAATGAGAAGGCTTTGCGCAGCTTGTCAGACTTGAAATAGTGCCCGACCTGTTTGTAGAGGCGCCGGTGCGAGCCGGTACGCAGCAGGCGAAGCCCGGCTCTGGGATTGGCAATATCGGTGATATGGTCGTAGTTGCGGACGACGAAGTCCATCCCCAGCGCATACTTGCGCGCCCCGGCCCCGATAAAGTCGAACAGGCTCTCGGCTGCGCCCGGCTCGATCCGCTCGACTTCCGCCGCAAGCTCGGCCATATTCGCGTACAGATCGACGTGTGTATCGTCGTGAAAGTAGATGCGGTAATTCGGGTCGATCTGGATCATGTCCAGGCGGCGGTTCATATCCTGCCCGACAGCCGCGTAGGTTTCTTCGAAGGTATCCTTCATGACCAGGATGGTCGGGCCAGTATCGACGCGGAATCCATGCTCCTCGATGACGCTGCTACGGCCACCGGGGCGAGTCTGTTTTTCGAATAGGGTAACCTGAAATCCCGCGTGCTGGAGCCGGAGTGCGGCTGCCAGACCGCCCAGTCCCGAGCCGATGATGATGACTGATGTCATATGATACGCGCCTTTGTGACTGAGTTCACTATACTACTTCTACGCAGCCTATGCCTGGTTAGTTGTGTTTTCGAGTAAGACTGCTGCAGTCCATCTCCTTCAAGAGGATAATGCATTAAAATCCATCTCGACAAACGGGCCTTACCTCGATTCCTGAGAGTTTTGTAAGAGTAGATTGAGAAAGTCATTAAACCAGCCTCCATAGAAAGGGTGATTACGCGAGCCATATGTTTGGATTCAAGCATGTTTAGCCTTCCCTTAAGCTTCGCTGAGAAGTTGATTAAGCGACGTATGGGCGCAGGGCTTATGCCCGGCTATGATCTGACCAGGGAACCCATACAATGAGTTAGAGACAAAGGCTGACGAGTGTGGAATCGATCAAAGAACTGCGAACTTCTCCGCACCGAACGGAACTGCCGCCCACCCGAATGCTGGTATTTGATGTGTTTCGCTACCAGATGCGCATCCTGCCGGTGCTGCTGGGCTGGGGATTGGGCAGTATAGCTGCGGGCTGGCTGTGGTGGCGCAGCCGGCACCCCCTGGTGCGCGGCGCAGGCGTGCAGTTCGTCGTCTGGGGCGCGATTGACGCGTTGATCGGGCTGATCGGGCTGCGCCTGGCGCTCGATAATGCCGCCCGGCTGGCCGATGGCGCGATGACGCTGCCGGAGCACGACCAGCAGACCCGGCGCTTCGAGCAGGTCCTGCTGATTAATGCCGCGCTCGACGTGCTGTATATGCTCAGCGGCGCGTGGATGGCACGGCACTATCGGGATCGTGAGTGGCGGCGCGGTATGGGCTGGGGCATCGTGCTGCAAGGTGCCTTCCTGTTTTTCTTCGATTTAGTGAACGGCCTGATCGTTCACCGCAAACGGGCGTGATGGGATCTAATGACCTATTTCGAGATACTGGTGATATTCATCGGTCCGCCTTTGGCCCTGCTGGCCGGATGGGCGTGGTGGGATGCGCGGCGTGGACGGCGGATGGGGGCCGGGCTGAATGGCAGCCGCGCGGCGACCGTCGTGGTTGCACATGTGGTGATCGCGCTGTTGTATACGACGCCCTGGGATAACTATCTGGTGGCGACGCGCGTGTGGTGGTATGACCCTGATCTGGTCACAGGGCTGACACTTGGTTGGGTGCCGATTGAGGAGTACACCTTTTTTGTGCTGCAAAGCCTGTTCAGTGGGCTGATGCTGCTCACGCTCGCGCGCCGGGTGTTGGTCCGACCGCCGGCCATCCGTCCTTCACTGGCGCTGCGCCAGGTGACAACGGCTGCCGCGGGTGTGATCTGGATCGCGTCGGTGGCGCTGCTGCTCTCTGGCTGGCAGCCGGGCGTCTACCTGGGTCTGATCCTGGTGTGGGCCTTGCCGCCGGTGATTACACAGTTGTATTTCGGCGCGGATATTTTGCGCGCGCACGCCCGGCTGGTGGTGCTGGCGATTCTGCTGCCGACCATCTATCTCTGCGTGACGGATACAGTTGCGATCGAGGCCGGAACCTGGACGATCGATCCGGCACAGTCTACCGGGATCATGCTGGCGGGCGTCCTGCCTATGGAAGAAGCCTTGTTCTTCCTGATAACCAACGTCCTGCTGGTCTTCGGCATGACGCTGATGCTGGACGGCGAGAGCGTGGTGCGTGTGCAGGCGTGGCGTCAGACTGTGATGCAGTGGTTAGAGAGCAAGGAGCGTCTCAAGGCGGCGGGGCAAGATGACGGTCAATAGGGGGCGGCTGCAGGTAGGGGGGTGGCCGGCGGATCCTGATCGCCGGATAAGTCGCTGGCTGGCAGCGCTCGCGGCGTGGGTGCTGATCTGGATCGCAACTCCCATCGCCGGACGAGTAGTGGGCGATGAGATTATCCCGGCGATAGTAACGCTCGGCGTGGTGGCGCAGGCCATCACAACACTGGCGGCATTGGCGAGTGCGTGGAGCCAGAAACGGATCGCGCGCGCGGCTGCGATCGTCCTGGTCGGCGCGTGGGCGGTTGAAGCGCTGGGTGTCGCGACCGGGTTCCCCTTTGGGCACTATGATTATACGGATGTGCTCTGGCCGCAGGTGGCCGGAGTGCCGCTGCTGATCCCGCTGGCATGGTTGATGATGCTGCCCCCGGCCTGGGCGGTGGTTGCAGCGCTGTTGGGTGAGCATCGGGCGGATGGCTGGCCGTATCGGATCACCTTTGCCGCGCTCAGCGGATTGGCGTTTACTGCCTGGGACCTCTACCTCGATCCGCAGATGGTCGGGTGGGGCCTGTGGACCTGGGATGTGCCAGGGGCGTACTTTGGCATCCCCTGGGTTAACTTCGCGGGCTGGTGGGTCGCGTCGAGCCTGTTCACGCTGCTGGTTCGGCCCCAGGGCTTGCCGGTTCGCCCACTGATGGTAATGTATACCCTCGTTTGGGGGTTCCAGTTGATCGGGCTGGGAGTCTTCTGGGGCCAGCCTGGTCCGGCCCTGGCGGGCTTTGTGGGGATGGGGGTCTTCGTGCTGAACGCGTGGCGGCAGGAGACGCAGCGGTGAGCTGGCTGCTCTGGACGCTGATTGCGTTTGCTGCCGGCTCGATTCCCTTCTCGCTGCTGGTGGGCCGGTGGGCGCTGAACCTGGATATTCGCGCCGTTGGGGATCGCAACCCCGGTGCGACCAATGTGATCCGCGCGGGCGGGTGGCGCTGGGGCGCGCTGGCACTGCTGCTGGATTATCTGAAGGGCGCACTGCCGGTCGGGATCGCCTGGTTTTTGGCGGGCGTGCAGGGATGGCTGATCGCGCCGGTGGCGCTCGCGCCGGTGGCAGGACATGCCTTTTCGCCCTGGCTGGGGTGGCGCGGCGGTAAGGCAGTTGCGGCAACTTTCGGCATTTGGTCGGGTCTGACGCTCGGTTATGTACCAACGATTTTGGGGCTGATGTTGGGGATTGGTGTCCAGATTTTCACGGCGAGCGGGTGGGCCGTCATATTTGCGATGGTGACACTCGGCGTCCATCTGGTGATTTTCAACCCCGACCCCGTCCTGTTGGCGGTGTGGGTGGGAAACCTGGGGATTCTGGTGTGGAAGCATCGCCAGGAACTGCGTTACACGCCGGAAATGAAACCGGGTTTGTTCAGGCGAGAGGCCGCGTGATGGTGGTCTGGCTCGGCATCACACTGGTCCTGAGCGTGATCGGGGCAATCGCGGTGGTCAACACGCTGACATTTCCGCGCCTGCGTCGGCAGCGTCCGCAGGCCGCACCGCCTATCTCGCTGCTGGTTCCCGCCCGCAACGAGCGCGCCGTCATAGGTGAAACCGTACGCTCCCTGCTGGCCCAGGACTATCCCGAATTCGAGGTGATCGTGCTGGACGACCAGTCCGAGGACGGCACCGGCGCGATCGCACAGGCAGCGGCGGCGGATGACCCGCGCTTTCGCCTTCTCAGCGGTGTGCCGCTGCCGCCGGGCTGGATTGGCAAAAACTGGGCCTGTCACCAGTTGGCCGGGGCCGCCAGCGGCGATATTCTGGTGTTTGCCGATGCCGACGTGCGCTGGCAGCCGGACGCCCTGGCCGCTCTCGTGGCTCAATTCGAGCGGCACAGCGCGGATCTGCTGGCCGTTTGGCCGACACAAATCACGCACACCTGGGGAGAACGCCTGACGGTTTCGCTGCTCGCGCTGGTGGTGTTCGGCTACCTGCCGGAACTGCTGGTTCGGCGTTCGCCGTGGGCGAGCCTGGCTGCCGCGAACGGGCAGTGCCTGGCCTTCCGGCGCGAGGCATACGCGGCTGTGGGGGGGCACGCTGCGGTCCGGCACCGTATCGTTGAGGATGTAGCGCTGGCGCGGCAGATCAAGCGCCAAGGGCGGCGGTTGGTGATGGTATTGGATGATGGGCTGATCACCTGCCATATGTACCAGGGCTGGTCGTCTGCGCGCGATGGATTTGCCAAGAATATCATTGCCGGATACGGCGGGCTGCTGCCCCTGCTGCTGGCCACCATCTTTCATTGGCTGGTCTTTTTCGCGCCCTGGGTCTGGCTGGGGCTGGGCTGGGCACTCGATCTCGGCCCGCATTGGCCCGGATGGCCGCTGGCGCTGGTCGCGCTGGGGGTTGGCGTGCGTGCACTCTCGGCTGGGGCATCGGGGCAGCGAATGCGTGATGCCGTGTGGATGCCGGTTTCCGTGCTGCTGATGACGGCGATCGCCGCCCGTGCAATCTGGTGGCGGGTGCGCTACGGCGGGCCGCGCTGGAAAGGTCGTTCAATCCTGGCATCGAAGGGAGTACGATAGGGATGGGTCTCGATTACAAGCGCCTGAGCAAGACAATTGCCCGCGCGCTGCGCCATGCGCCGGAGCAGTTTGGCCTGGAACTGGATGCCGAGGGCTGGACGCCGGTTGAGGACCTGCTGGCAGCGCTGCGTGGGCGGAATCCCGCCTGGGCGCATCTGACCGAAGACGATCTGCACCAGATGATGGCGAGCGCGACCAAGCAGCGCTATGAGCTGTGCGAGGGCCGGATTCGCGCCCTTTATGGGCACTCAGTTTCGGAGCGCGTCGAGAAAGAGGCGGTCGAGCCGCCCGCATTCCTGTATCACGGCACATCGCCCCACGCGGCAGAACTGATCCTGCAAGACGGGCTGCGACCCATGCGGCGCCAGTTCGTCCACCTCTCGACCGACGAGGCCACCGCGCGCATGGTTGGCCAGCGCAAAGCGCCCCAGCCGGTCATCCTGAAGATTCAGGCGGGTGAGGCGCACCGCGCCGGAGTCGCGTTTTATCATGGCAACGAGGATATCTGGCTGGCGGATAGCATCCCACCGCAGTTCATCGCGACGTTGTGAGTGGGCCGCGCCAAACGGCATGCTTTTTCGCGTGCATCCTCACCCGGCGCGCCAGGGCCGCTGCCGGTTTGTTATAATCCCATACTCTAAAGGAAGCTGAACATTATTTTCGAAGGTACAGTGCATCATGCAACCAACACCGGAGCAGATTGAGCGCACACTGGACCGTGTCCTGCTGACGGTCGAGAAGCCGGGCCGCTACGTGGGGGGCGAGTTTAACAGCGTGGCGAAAGACTGGGATGCGGTTTCGTTCCGGGCGGCGCTGGCTTTCCCCGATCTGTACGATCTCGGCATGTCGAATCTCGGCCTGATGATCCTCTACGGCATTATCAATGACCAGCCCGATATGTTCGCGGACCGGGTGTTCAGCCCCTGGACCGACATGGAAGCGGTCATGCGGCGCGAAGGGCTGCCGCTCTATGGCCTGGAGAGCAAGCACCCGCTGCGCGACTTCGATCTGCTGGGGATCAGCCTGCCGTATGAGCAGTTGTATGCCAATGTGCTGAACCTGCTCGATCTGGCCGGGATGCCGATCCGCGCGCAGGACCGCGACGCGAGTTATCCGCTGGTGATCGCGGGCGGCCATGCCTGCTACAACCCGGAGCCGATGGCCGACTTCATCGACGCGTTCGTGATCGGCGAGGGCGAAGAGGTGCTGCTCGAAATTTGCCACACGCTGCGCGAGATGCGTGGGCAGCCGCGTGAGAAACAGCTTCGAGCGCTGGCGCGGCTGGAAGGCGTTTATGTGCCGCGCTTCTACGACGCGAGCTATAACCCCGACGGCACGGTCGCGCAGGTGAGGCCCAACCGCGAAGGCGTCCCGGCAGTCGTGCGCAAGCGGCTGGTGCCGGTGCTGCCCAAGCCATTCACCAAGTTCCTGGTGCCGCATGTCGATACGGTCCACAACCGCGCACCGATTGAGATCATGCGCGGCTGCACGCGCGGCTGCCGCTTCTGCCACGCCGGGATGGTCACGCGCCCGGTGCGCGAGCGCCCGGTCGAGGAAGTGGTCGCGGCGGCTGAAGAGATCGTGCGCAACACCGGTTTCGAGGAACTGGGGCTGCTCAGCCTGTCGTCGTCGGACTATACCGAAGTGCAGACGCTGGTCGAGCGCATCGCGGAAACCTTCGACGGGCAGGGCATCAGCGTGAGCCTGCCGAGCCTGCGGATCGAATCGGTCAGCATCGACCTGATGGACGCGCTCAAGGATGGGCGGCGCGGCGGGTTCACCTTCGCGCCGGAAGCCGCCACCGAGAAGATGCGCGACATCATCAATAAGTCGGTGCCCGACGAGCAGCTTCTGGCGGCGGCGCGCGAAGCCTATGCGCGCGGCTGGGTGACGATCAAGCTCTATTTCATGATCGGCCACCCCAGCGAGACGCTTGAGGATGTGCAGGCGATCATCGATCTGGCGAAAGCGGTGCTGGCCGAGGGGCGCAAGATTCACGGCAAGAAGGCGAGCGTCAACGTTGGCGTGAGCACGTTTGTGCCCAAGCCGCATACCCCTTTCCAGTGGGTGCCGCTCGACACGCTCGAACAGATTCGCGCCAAACAGGATTTGCTCAAGCGCAGTATGCGCGGGCACGGGCTGCACCTGCGCTGGAACCAGCCCAACGAGACGCTGCTCGAAGCGTTCCTGAGCCGGGGCGACCGCCGGATGGGCGCGGTCATTCAGCGGGCATGGGAACTGGGGACCAGGTTCGACGCGTGGCAGGATCACCACGATCATGCCGCGTGGCAGCAGGCATTCGACGATCTGGGGCTGGAGATGGACTTTTACACCCACCGCCCGCGCCCCACCGATGAAGTCTTTCCCTGGGATCATATCGACATCGCGGTCAAGAAGTCGTTCCTGACGGAAGACTACCTGATGTCGCAGGAAGGCGAGACGCGCCAGGACTGCCGCAACCAGTGTTTTGCCTGCGGCATCCTGCCCAAGTTCAAATCGACGCGCATGGAGACGCCTGCCGAGGCATGGAAGTGCCCGCCGGTCATCCCGCGCCACCTGCGCGGCAAGCAGCCGGGCGAGATCATCCCGCTCACGGCAGTATCGTCCGGTCGCTAGTGGAACGAAAAAAATCCGTGCCCCGTCATCTGCTGGCGGGGCACGGCTGTTTTTGGTGCAGAGTAGGATAGGCGCTAGCTCAGATAGATCGAGCCGAAGACGGTGCTGGCGGTGATATCCAGATCGATGGTTTCCTGATCGGGCGTCTCGTCCGACTCGATGGTCCGGTAGAGGCCCGGCTCGACCTCGACATAGCGCGCTTGATCGGCGCGCACGCGACCAAACGGCCCGGCCTTGATACGGATCGCGGCGCGGCTGTCGGGCGGCAGCGAGAGACGCACATCGCCAAAGGTGGAGCGGGCGAAGATCGGGCCGGGAACGTAATCCGGGCAGGCCAGCGTCACGCTGCCCAGACCGGACGAGAGATAGGCCCGCTCGACTTGCAGCCCGCGCAGGTCTACATCCAGCTGCCCCAAAAAGCTGCTGATCAGCACGCCCCAGGGCAGATCGAGCGCCAGGCCCAAATCCCAATCGGCCAGCGACGGCCACCACGTCTGGCCCCGGCGCAGCTTGAGCGCGGCATGATTGTTGCGCACGCTCAGCGCCGGGCGCGAGCGCGAGGTATACTGCCCCGCGATCAGCCGCCCCGGCTTGCGCAGCGCGCGCACCTGCACATCGACTTCGCCGCTCTCGACTTCAAGCGAGGCCGACTGCACGCTGCCGCGCGTGATCCCGAAGGTCTGCGCTTGCCAGCTCAGGCCCACATCGCCGCGCAGCAGCAGTTGAACCCCGACCAGCACGATCACCAGCGGCCACAGCACGGACAGTTTGAGGTTGATCAGCAGGAAGCTGTCGAGCAGCAGCACGACGCCCACGATGATCAACACCAGCGGCCAGAGCCGGAGCACACGCTCCATATCACGCCTCCAGCAGGTAATCCTGAAGCAGTTGGTGCGCCGACGAATGGCGCAGCCGATTGAGGGCCTGCGCCTCAAGCTGACGCACGCGCTCGCGCGTCACCCCGATCTGCCGACCGACTTCTTCCAGGGTGTGGGTTTCGCCGTCGAGCAGGCCATAGCGCAGTTGCAGAATATGCGCCTCGCGCTCTGGCAGGCGTCCCAACGCCTGCGCCAGATGCTCGCGCAGCAGGTTTTGCGTCACGACTTCGGTCGGCTGGGGCGTGGTCTGGTCTTCGATGAAGTCCCCAAACTCGGAGTCGGCATCCTCTTCGATCGGCGTTTCGAGACTGATCGGGCGGCGCGAGATCTCGATCAGATCTTGAATTTTATCCAGCGTGGTTTCCATCGCAACTGCGATCTCTTCGGTCGTCGCCTCGCGGCCCAATTCCTGCGTCAGGCGGGTGGACGTGCGCCGCAGCCGGTTGATCTGGTCGCCCATGTGAACCGGCACGCGAATCGTGCGGCCCTGGTCGGCCACCGCGCGGCTGACCGCCTGCCGGATCCACCACGTCGCGTAGGTGCTGAACTTGTGCCCGCGCTGGTATTCGAACTTGCGCGCGGCGCGGATCAGCCCAATATTGCCTTCCTGGATCAGGTCCAGGAACGGCACGCCGCGCCCGATATACTTCTTGGCGACACTGATCACCAGGCGCGAGTTGGCGCGCACCAGGTATTCCTGGGCGGCTTCGCCGTCGGCCACCAGCGCCTCAAGCTCTTCAATCGTTTCGTCGGGCAGATCGCCGCGATACTCCCGAAGCTGCTCAGCGGCCAGCTCGCCGGCTTCCATGCGTTTGGCGAGCATGACCTCTTCTTCGGCGGTGAGCAGCGGGACACGCCCGGCTTCTTTGAGGTAGAGGCCCACGACGTCGTCCGTCTCCAATGCCTGCTGGTAGCCGGCATCCTGGATCAGGTCCTGGTAGAGCACGCTGGGATCGAGCGTTTCCTCTTCACTCTCCGCCGCATCCGACCCCGGCTCTTCGACGGGCGCAGAAGGCGTGATCTCGACTCCGGCTCCGGCCAGGGCGTCCAGCAGCTCGTCCAGCATCTCGACGTTCTGCTCGATGCTGGGCAGCAGTGCCAGGATATTATCATACGTCAGGAAGCCCTGCTGCTCGCCCAGAGTCAAGAGCTGCTGCCAGACCTCGCTGTCGGTGGTGATCGGTGGTTGTTGTGTCTCGGTTACAGCCATTTGCGCACAGTCAGTTCGTTTAGACAAATGCACCCTACCGCCAGGGTAGGGCGCCCGTGCTCTTGCGTCTGAAACAGACGTGTCGTTAGAGCAGCAGAGCAGTCACCTCGCTCTTCAAGGCGGATGATGCAGGTGTTGGTAGTGCTTGAACAGGCTCAGATAACATTCTCAGCAGAGAATCAATGGTCGGCTTCGGAATTAGATACAGGTGCGTTCCCCCCTGGGGCCAGACATAGTAGGCCGTGTCATTGGGGTTGGCATCACCGACTTCCAGGATAACAGGTGCGTAGGACACACCTGCGGAATCGCGTGCCACAAACCGGATGCGGTAGGCCGGCGGCTCCAGCCCAAAACTGCTCCGATCATCTGGCTCGAACTCGTACTGCTGCTCAGCGGCCAGCAAATTGATCGCCAGCACCGCGCTTTCGACAAACGGCTGGTCGATCTGGAGCGCCGGAATCTCTGCCTGGCCGTCTGGCATCTCTGGAGCATACCACAGGCCCTGGTCGTCGCGCATTAGCAAAACGTCCTGGCCGGTGGCAACATCCAGCACTTCGATCCCATAGATCTGCGTGCTGCTGCGCAGTTCCGGGAAGATCACGATGAGCTGCTGGTTCTGCTGGGTGGCCCGCACCTGCATAAACAGGGCTTGCTGCTCCGCCGGATCATCCAGCATCAACAGCGCGATCAGCACGGCTGCCAGCCCGACCAGCAGGCTGTATCCTACCTGTTGTTTGAGCATTGCCGCCGACTCGCGCGCCTGATCCGAGCCATAAATAAAGTGTAACCTAACGCCGCCGATACCACCACACAACTCCCCCCGCCAGCAGCACGATCCCCGGCAGCAGCAGCATCGTGATCGTCGCAATCGTGGTGCGCTGCTGGCTGGATACCACCAGGGCCAGGGTCGTGGGGTCACTGATCGGCGCGAAGCGCACCGCCTGGGAAAAGCCGGTCAGCCAGTCTACAGTATCGGACCACAGGACGTTATTGCCCGCAAAGTTTGACACATAATCGTTCTGAAGCACATCAGAATCGCCTATGATTACAATACGGGGCTGGGCTTCCTGCTGGAATTCGAGCGAGCGCCGGATCGTGACGCCCAGCAGCAGCGGCCCGCGCTGGTCTTCACCATCCAGGATTGTTTCGGGGCGGCTGCCCGTCATGCGCTCCAGGTCAAACTCGGCATACGCGCCTTCCGAGGAATAGAGCAGCGGCTCGCGCAAATACTGCCCCTGGCGCGCGTCGGGCGCGCTGACCAGCTCCAGCGGGCGTGCAAACCGCATCACGATCTGGGCATCCTCGAAGCCGGTAAGTATATCGTGCGACGCGATCATCGCCACAATCGGCGAAAATTGGTTGCCGAGATTGAGATCGGGTGCGACGACGACTGCCGGCTGCACCCGCACGCCGAACTCGTCCCACAGATAGTCGCTGAAGGGGCTGCCCTCTTCCAGAAAGGTGTTGGTCAGCGTCGCCTCGCCCACATCCACCAGGGGCGGATCGGCAAAGATCGCCAGCCGCCCGCCGCGCTGAACGTAATCGTCGATGGCCTGGACTTCCTGCTCGGTGAAGCGCGCCCGCGCCCCGATGATCAGCACCGCGCTGGCGTCCTCTGGAATACCCGTCTGGGTGGCTTCCAGCAGGCGCAGCGGCTCGACGATGATCCCTTGCCCGGTCAGGCTGGTGCGCAGCGCCGAGATGCCGGTTGCTTCGATCTGTGCCAGATCCGCCTCGCTGTGCCCGGCGGTGAAATAGACCTTAAAAGACCCCGCCGAGGCGACGGTCAGCAGGCCGGTGGTGATATCGCGCTCGTTCGGCCCGCCGAGATAGATCGGCACGGAGCCGGGAATCGGCTCGCCATCTGACGCCAGCACGGAGAGGAAGAACTGCCCATCATACGCCGGCTGGTAGCCGTACTGCGCGGCGATCTCCGGGCGCTCGTCGGGATCGATGTATTCGACCTCGATCCGGTCGCCGCCCTCGCCTTCATACAGGCGCAGCAGCAGATCGGCAGCTTCTTGCTCGCGCAGTTTGGTACGGCTGAAAAAGCCGACGATGCGCACCCGGAAACCGGTCTGTTCCAGCCGGTCGATCGCGTCGAGCGTGGGCGCGTTGAGCGAGTATTTCTGGCGCGAGGTCAGATCGACGGTCAGGTTAGCACGGTCGATCAGCACATAGGTGAAGGCCACGAACGCGACAAACAGGATCGTCACCAGGATGCTGGTCGTGCCATACTGCGTCTGGCGACCGGCCAGCCATGCCTGGAACTCGCCGGGCGCCCACCACACCCACAGCGCCAGGCTGCCCACGCCGATCACGACCAGCGCAAACACCCACGTCGAAATCTCGCCCTGGAGCAGAAACAGCAGCCCGGCCAGGGCCAGCGCCACCGCACCGACGATGCTGGCCCAACTGGCGACCGCGGCACGGTTGACAAGGGGTGAGGCGTGCATCAGCGCCACCTCCGCGATTCCAGCAGGCGCGTCGTGATGAACAGCATCACCACGATCAGCCCGATAAAGAACACCACGTCTTCGAAGCGAATTACACCGATCAGGAACGAGGTCGAGTAGTGAGCCTGCAGGCTCAGCGCGCGGATCACCTGGGCGATGACGCGATTTTGCACGACCAGCCCGGCGAAATCGCCCAGCCACAGGATGAACAGCGTCGCGATGCTCAGGAACCCGGCCACGACCTGATTCTCGGTGATGGCCGAGAAGAGCAGCCCGACGGCCAGCGCCGCGCCGCCGAACAGCCAGATGCCCAGATAGCTGCTGATCACCGGGCCGATATCCAGTTCTGGGCTGAGCTGGTAGGCCTTGAAGGTCGTGATCGACAGCCAGATCACTTGGTAGACCAGCGTCAGCCCCAGGATGATCGAATAGTAGGCCCACGCCCCGAGGAATTTGCCGAGCACCACATCGCCATCGCGCACGGGCATTGTCAGCATCAGTTCCAGCGTACCCTCGCGCGCTTCCTCGGCGAAGAGGCGCATCGTGATCAGCGGCGCGAAGAACACGGTGAAGAAGCCGAACACGCCCAGCACCGCCGTTCCGTCCGGGGGCAGGCGGCCCGCGCGTTGGCCGAGATCGGAGTTGAACAGGAAGCCGGTCAGCAGCAGGATCGCGAAGGCGACCATATAGGCGATTGGCGACAGAAAGTACTGCGCCAGCTCGCGCTGGGCGACAATCCGCACGTTACGCATGGCGGCGCTCTCCTGCAACCGGCTCGTGATCGAGCGCGGTGGTAACTTCCAGGAAGATCTCTTCCAGCGTCAGCGCCCAGGGGCGCAGTTCCAGCAGTTCCAGGCCGTGTCCGACGACCGCTGCCGCCAGCGCCGCGCGGACATCGGTGCGCGGGCGCGCGCTGATCAGGTAGCCGTCGGCGTGTGGCTCGACCCCGGTCACGCCCGGCACGCCGCCCAGCAGCTGCCCGGCGTTCTGCCCGGCCCGCCCTCCGACGCGCACAAAGAGGCGTCCGCTCCGGTGCAGCCGCGCGCGCAGTTGTTCCGGCGTGTCTTCCGCCACGATCCGTCCCCGGTCGATGATCACGATGCGGTCACACATCTGCTCGGCTTCCGAGAGGATGTGCGTGCTGATCATGACGGTGCGCGTCTGGCCCAGCTCGCGGATCAGGGCGCGCACGTCCTGCACCTGGTGTGGGTCCAGCCCGATGGTCGGCTCGTCCAGAATCAGGACGTCGGGATTGTGCACAATTGCCTGGGCCAGCCCGACGCGCTGGCGCATCCCTTTCGACAGGCTGCGGATCAGGCTGCGCGCCCGGTCGGTCATGCCGACGCGCGCCAGCACTTCGTCGATGCGTGCCTTGCGCTGTGGGACGTCGCGCAGGCGGGCAAGAAAGTCGAGATAGCCGCGCACGGTCATATCGCGGTAGAGCGGCACCGTCTCCGGCAGATAACCAACATGGCGGCGCACTTCGAGCGAGTCGTCAAACACATCGTAGCCCGCCACCTGCGCCGAGCCTTCGGTGGGCGGCATATAGCCGGTCAGAATCCGCATGGTGGTGGTTTTGCCGGCCCCGTTTGGCCCCAAGAAACCGAGGATTTCACCCTGGCGGGCCGAAAAACTGATCGAATCCAGCGCGACGAACGTGCCGTAGCGCTTGGTCAGGTTTTGGACTTCTATCATGGTGATTGTGTGCCTGGGCTGTTATGAAACAAAAAGCACCCTGTGCCAACCGATACGCACACGTGCCTGGGATTCAGCGCTGGTTCGTGATTATCTGCTGCTCCACGCGCTTGAGCGTTCGGCAATTCCAATTCTACCGGGCCAGCGGGCTTCCGCCACACGAACATACATTAATCTCTACGTCTTTGACAACACTCACACAAAAAACGCCCCGCGCTCGACGAGAGGGCAGGGCGTTGGGAACGACTCACGAAAACAGATCAGGGCGTGACCAGCAGTTCCGT
This sequence comes from Chloroflexota bacterium, assembly GCA_012729765.1. Taxonomy (GTDB): domain Bacteria; phylum Chloroflexota; class Anaerolineae; order Aggregatilineales; family Aggregatilineaceae; genus JAAYCM01. Next base: position 25,066 of record JAAYCM010000074.1, read on the forward strand.
TACGGCGGGGGCCAGATCGAGAGTGGCCGGTGAGCGCCAGGTCCAGTCCGGTTGGCTGACCGCGTCCGGTGTGGGCAGGCTGCCCCGGTAGTAGAACGTGAGATGGATGTCGGGCGGGCGGGCGATAATAGAAACGTGGCTGGGGGCGGTGAAGTCGAAGCGGCTGTCAGCGACTTCTTCGAGCAGCGGGGGTTGCCCCAGGGCTTGCTCGATGGCGCGCTGCAAGGCCACGTGCGGCAGTTCGTCGTAATCCCTCACGCCGAAATCGGGCAGCTCTCCATCAAGCGTCAGCAGGTGTTCACCAGCGCGAATCAGACCGACGGTGCGGATATGAAACACGTGGCGCGGGATGATCGGCCCATCCGAGGCATCCTCTCCCCGGCGGCGCAGGCGCTCGCTGGCGATGATGTGGCGGAGCTGGACGGTGGCCTGCTCGACGTCGTCGTTCAGCACCAGGTAGGTACACTGCGGCGCGAAGGTCATCTCGAACTTGGCGCGCTCCAGCCGGTGCGCCAGCTCTTTCGGCTCGATATCCGGGGTGCGTTTCAGGATGCGCTGGGCCAAAATGTCAAGGCTGGACGGGGTGATGAAGATCAGCACGGCGTTGTGGGGGTAGGCCTTTTGTATCTGCTCCGCCCCCAGGCACTCGATGTCAGCGATCAGATCGTGGGATGCGATGAGGGCTTCGTCAACCGTCTTGCGCGGCGTGCCATAGAGATCATCGAGGTGGACGCGCTGCCACTCCACCAATTGATTACGCTCGATCATGCTCGTGAATTCGTCGGGAGATACAAACCAGTGCTCGCGGCCCTGCGCTTCTCCCTCGCGCATTGAGCGGGTAGTCATGGTGGCAAGCTGTGTCAGGTTGTCAAAGTGCCCCTTGACGCGCTGCATCAAGGTGTTTTTTCCGGCTCCAGAAGGCCCGACCAGAACAAAGAGGATACCCTCGTGCGGCATGTAGCCCTTCCTGGCTCAACTCCACGAAAGATAGGCTATTTTAGCACGCCGTGCCCGAATAAACCACGTTAAAATTTCGTTAGTATGGATATTATCTGAGGGAAGGTGGAACCCTTGATTGGGGGAATGAGGGCAGGGAAAACAGCCCGGCTGGAGCATGCCCCAGCCGCGACTGAATAATCGAAATATGTCTGGGCCCCGTGCGGGCGCCCGATATATGCTAGTGGTTGGGCGTGCTCGTCGGCGGGGCCGGTGTGTTCGTCTGAATCTTCGGGCTTCCGGGCGTGAACGATGATACCGCTTCGACCTGCTGCCAGAAGCGTTCGGCAGACAGCGTATCGCGTGGCTCGACATCACCGCCCATCAATTCATAGACGGTGTTGCTGAACACGTTGCCGACGACCGGACCGGTGAGAGTCAGCACGGCGATCAGCGCCACCACGACCAGGGTCAGGATCAGGACATACTCGATCAACGCCTGACCGCGCGTCTTGGTTTTCGACGGTGGCTGCTGGTCCTGCGGGGCAGGGGCTCGCGTAAGGCTGTGGTCAGACATGACTCCGCTCTCCTGTTACTGGCAGATTCCACCCGAGTCTTTATCTCAGGATTTTATCGTGTATCATACACACCAGCATACCATATTCCAGCGCATCAAGCCGGTGTCATCATTTCAACCGGCTCCCGGCGGCGGGTATCTGGTCCCCTCAATCTAATAGTACATGACTCTGCGCCGCGCAGAGTTGAGAATTGTAGGCGAGTTGTCGGAAATCATTGACAATTGACGTAGAACAAGCGCGCCAGCCCTCACTAGTGCTTCTGGCGCTCCCATGTTAGGCTAAACAATGGTTAGAGCTACAGCGAAAGGTAAAAGAGAATTATGACAGCACGGTTAATTGATGGCGCGGCAGTCGCCGCCCGGCTGCGGAAAGAGATCGCAGAGCAGGTGGCACAGATGGAAGCCGCGTACGGCATCCACCCTGGACTGGCGACGGTGCTGGTCGGCGAGAACCCGGCCTCACAGACCTATGTGCGGATGAAGCACAAAGCCTGCCAGGAAGTCGGCATCGAGTCATTTGCCCACAACCTGCCCACCGATGCCTCGCAGGCCGAGGTCGAGGGGTTGGTGCACGAACTGAACGCGGATCCACACGTGCACGGCATCCTCGTCCAGCTTCCGCTGCCCAAACACCTCGACGAAGAGGCAGTTCTGAGCGCGATCAGCCTGCACAAAGATGTGGATGGATTCCACCCGCTCAATATGGGCCGCCTGGCGATGCGGGGCCGCGATCCGCTGTTTGTCCCCTGCACGCCATATGGCGTCATGGTGCTGCTCGAAGAAGCCGGCGCCACGTTCGAAGGTGCAAATGCGGTCGTACTGGGCCGCAGCAATATCGTCGGGAAGCCTGCCGCGCTGCTGCTGATGAAGCGCGATGCTACCGTCACGCTCTGCCACAGCCGCACGCGCGATCTGCCCGCGATCTGCCGCCAGGCTGATATCCTGGTGGCTGCCGTCGGACGCGCCCAGATGGTCAAGGCCGACTGGGTCAAGCCGGGGGCGATTGTGATCGATGTGGGCACCAACCAGATCGACGATCCGACCGCCAAGCGCGGCTACCGCCTGGTCGGGGACGTGGACTTCGACGAGGTGAAGGAAGTCGCCGGAGCGATCACGCCGGTGCCGGGCGGCGTTGGGCCGATGACAATCGCCATGCTGCTCAAGAACACCCTGCGCGGGGCCGAAATGACGATCGCCGAGCACGCCTGATCGCCTGTCTGATTCCTGACTGCCCATGGATGCCAGGGGTGTATGACCCTGCGCCCCTGGCATCCGTCCCAGTTTGCCGATAACTTGCCTGAGGATACGCTGAGCGATGTCTACACTGCTGGTAAAGAACGCTTTGGTCCTGGTTACAATGGACGAGGCGCGCCGCGAAATTCGGGACGGCGGTTTGTTTATCCGCGACAATGTGATCGAGGCGGTCGGGCCGACGAGCGAACTGCCGGACAGCGCCGACAAGGTCCTCGACTTGCGGAATCACGTCGTGATCCCCGGCCTGATCAACACGCACCACCACTTCTACCAGTCGCTCACGCGCGTGGTGCCCGCCGCCCAGGATAAGGAGTTGTTCGACTGGCTGGTAACGCTCTATCCGATCTGGGCCGGGCTGACGCCCGAAGCGATCCGGGTCAGCGCGCAGGTCGCCGCCAGCGAGTTGATCCTCTCCGGCTGCACGACCGCCAGCGACCATCTCTATATGTTTCCCAACGGCGCGCGGCTGGACGACGAGATCGAAGGGGTGCAGGCGACCGGGCTGCGCTTCCATGCCAGTCGGGGCAGCATGAGCCTGGGGCAGAGCCAGGGCGGGCTGCCGCCCGACAGCGTGGTCGAGGACGAGGACGCAATCCTGGCCGACTGCCAGCGCGTGATCGAGACGTATCACGACAACCGCCGTTATTCGATGCTGCGCATCACGGTCGCGCCGTGCTCGCCCTTCAGTGTGACACAGGATTTGATGCGCACGGCTGCCGATCTGGCGCGCAGCTATCCGGGCGTGCGGCTGCATACCCATCTGGCCGAAACCAAGCCGGATGTCCAGTTCAGCCTGGCGCAGTTTGGCTTGCTGCCGGGTGACTATGCCGAGGATGTCGGCTGGGTGGGCGAGGATGTCTGGCACGCGCACGCCGTGCACCTGACCCACGACGCGATTATGAAGTTCGGGCGGACCGGGACCGGGATCGCGCACTGCCCCGCCAGCAATGGCCGGCTGGCGAGCGGGATCGCGCCGGTGCGTGCCATGCTCAACGCGGGCGTGCCGGTCGGATTGGGCGTGGATGGCTCGGCCAGCAACGACAGCGGCCACCTGCTCAACGAGGTGCGGCTGGCGATGCTCTACCAGCGGCTCGGCGGCGATCCGGCGGCACTGACCGCGCGCGAAGCATTGGAGCTGGCGACGCTGGGCGGGGCGCGTGTGCTGGGCCGCGACGACATCGGCGCGCTCAAACCGGGCATGGCTGCCGACTTTGCCGCCTATGATACGAACCAGATCGCGTTCGCCGGGGCGCTGCATGACCCGGTCGCGGCGCTGGTCTTCTGTGCCTCAGTCAACGCGAACTATACTGTGATCAATGGGCGCGTCGTGGTGCGCGAAGGCCACCTGGCGACGCTGGACCTGGGGCCGGTGATCGAGCGCCACAACCAGATCGCGCGGGCGTTGGTGGATGGAGAGTAGGGGCACGTGATGAACACTCGAAAAATCGTGCGGGGCGGGCAGGTCGTGACGCCTTCGGATGTGCTAGAAGCCGATATCCTGATCGACGGCGAGCGGATCGCGGGGATTTTCGTACCGGGAACCCTTGACCAGACGGGCACTGAGCTGATCGACGCCAGGGGCTGTTATGTCTTTCCCGGCGTGGTCGATCCGCACACCCATATTCAGCTCGACACCGGCATCTATCAGACGGCCGATGATTGGGACGTGGGCACGCGCACGGCGGCTTATGGCGGGGTCACGACCGTGATCGACTTCGCCACGCAGTTCCCCGGCATGACGCTGCCCGACGCACTGGATGCCCGGCTGAAGGAGTGCGCACCGGCCCGGATCGACTATGGCCTGCACATGATGGTGACGGACCTGCCGTCTGATCCGGCTGAGGCGCGGCGCTGGCTGGAAGAACTGCGCGATCTGGGCCTGCCGAGCATCAAGCTCTACACCACCTATCGCCCCAACTACTATGCTGACGACGCGATCTTGCTGCACACCTTCCGCGCCATGCCGGATGATATGATCGCGATGGTGCACTGCGAGAACGATGCACTGGTGGCCGACGCGGCCCGGCGGCTGATCGAGGCCGGGCAGACCGGCTGGGCCTATCACGCCCAGGCCCGCCCGCCCGAAGCTGAGGTCGAGGCGATCCGGCGCGTGATGCACCTGGCGCGGGTGGCCGGGGCCGCCGTGTATATTGTGCACTGCTCGACCGCCGAGTCGATCCGGCAGGTGGCGCGCGCGCACCGCACCGGCAACACGCCGCCGGTCTACTGCGAAACCTGCCCGCAGTACTTCTGGCTGGACGACAGCCGCTATGCCGCGCCGAATGCGCAGCACTTCATCTTGCAGCCGCCGCTCCGCCCGGCTGCGTGGCAGGTGAAGCTGCTGGATGTCTGGCCGACGCTCAGCGCCATCTCGACCGATCACTGCGATTACAGCCTGGAGCAGAAAGAAGAGTTCCCCGACTTTGCGCGAACGCCCGGCGGGCTTCCCGGCCTGGAGACGCTGTTCCCGCTGGCCTACAGCTACGCGGCAGCCGGGATGCGCCCGCAGCCGGACGCAGCGGCGGCGGAACGTCTGCCGCTGACCGAACTGGCGCGTTTGCTCTCGACCGATCCGGCGCGCATCTTCGGCCTCTACCCGCGCAAGGGCGCGATCATCCCCGGCGCCGATGCCGACCTGCTGATCTACGATCCGCAGCCGATGGTGACGATCCGGGCCGCGAATCTGCACACCCGCACGACGTACACGCCGTATGAAGGGCTGCCGGTGCAAGGGCAGGTGCGCACGGTGCTGAGCCGGGGCGCGGTGCTGGTCGAGGATGGGGCGCTGCGTGGCGAGCCGGGGCGCGGGCAGTTCGTGCGCGGGCAGCCCTTCGTGCCGCTGGCCGCCGGGCGCTGATCGGCGGTTGCTGTTTTCCTTCAGGTCAACTATGGTTGGGGCTCAGGCGATGGGTGGCAGCGCGGCACGCGGCGGAAGCTGAACTTCACGCCGGGGCGCGTGCCTGCCCATGTTTGGTAACATAAATAGAATATGGAGATGATGAAATGACAGCAGTAGTTGATTCTGCCCTGGTGGAATCTATCCGGACAAATGTAGCGGAACGACGGGACGCCATTCTGAACTTCTTCCGCGAGATTGTCGCCATTCCCAGCGTGATGGGGCAGATTGGCGATGTCGGCGTGCGTGTCGCGGACGAGATGAAGCGGCTGGGCTTCGATGAGGTGCGTTTCGACCGGATGGGGAATGTCCTGGGCCGGATCGGGAATGGGCCGCGTGTGCTGCTCTACGACAGCCATATCGACACGGTTGATGTGGGCGACGCGTCGGCCTGGCAGTGGGACCCCTTCCAGGGCAAGATCGAGGATGGTATCTTCTATGCGCGCGGCGCAGGCGACGAGAAACAGTCCACGCCCGGCATGATCTACGGGATGGCGCTGGCGCGTGACCTGGGCCTGTTGGAAGGCTTTACACTTTATTATTTTGGAAATATGGAAGAGGACTGCGACGGTATCGCGCCGAATGTCCTGGTCGAGGTCGAGGGTGTCCGGCCCGATTTCGTGGTGATCGGTGAGCCGACGATGATGCAGATCTATCGCGGCCACAAGGGGCGCGTCGAGCTGAAAGTAGTGGCGAAGGGGCGCTCGATTCACGCCGCGTCCAACCAACTGGGCGATAATGCGATTTATAAGATGCTGCCCGTGATCGCCGGAATCCGCGATCTGAACGACCAGCTTCACATCGATCCCTTCCTGGGCCAGGGGCGTATCACCGTCAGCAAGATCGAGTGCCAGACGCCGTCGCTCAACGCCGTCCCGGACGAGTGCACGATCTATATCGACCGGCGCCTGACTTTTGGCGAGAGCAAGGAACAGGCTGTGGAGCAGGTCCAGGCGTTGATCCCGCCGGAGCACGCGGACGCGATCCACGTCGAAATCCTGCACTACGACACGCCCAGCTACACGGGCTATCAATACCCGGTCGAGAAGTATTTCCCCGCCTGGGCCATCCCCGAAGATCACCCGCTGGTGCAGGCGGGCCTGATCGCTTCTGAGACGCTGTGGGGCGAGGCCAGGGCCGGGAAGTGGGACTTTTCGACCAACGGCATTTACTGGAACGGCAAAGCCGGCATCCCCTCGATCGGGTTTGCCCCCGGCGATGAAAGAACGGCTCACGGAAATCTGGACCAGGTGCCGCTCGAAGATGTGGTGCGCGCCACCGAATTCTATACGCTCTTGCCAGCGCTGCTGCGCGACAGCGCGCGGTAAATGGTTAGCTGGCGGCGTGAAATTTGTGACGGTTTTTGCCGCGTGTTATGCTTTGGCGCGGGCTAAAACCGTCCACTTCCCCGCCGTCCACAACTCGGCTCACGATTGGACTTAGGGTTATCTCGCTTTAGCAAAGGAACAAGGGGATTATGCAGACTCATCTGGTTGGTCGTGACATGATCACGCCCGACGAATGGACCGATGACGAGGTCAATACCATCTTTGAAGTCGCCTTCGACCTCAAACGCAGGCGGGCGATGGGCGAGCCGCACGCGCTGCTGCGCGACAAGGTGCTGGCGCTGATGTTCTTCTTTTCCAGCACGCGCACCCGCGTCAGCTTCGAGGCCGGGATGGCGCAGCTTGGCGGGCACGCGCAGTTCATTGAGAGCCGGACCACGCAGATCTCGCACGGCGACACGGCCAAAGAGATCGGTGAGATCGTCGGGCGCTACTGCGATGGGATCGCAATCCGGCAGTGCGACTGGGGCGTTGGCAACCAGTACATCCGCGACGTGGCGCAGTACAGCCGCGTGCCGGTGCTGAATATGCAGTGCGACTGGTACCACCCTTTTCAGGCGCTGGCCGACATGATGACCATTTTCGAGCGCTTTGGGCGTGACGTGCGCGGCAAGACGCTGAACGTGTCGTGGGCCTATGCGTCCAGTTACCAGAAGCCGCTCTCGGTTCCGCAGAGCCTGATCACGCTGGCGACGCGCTACGGCATGAACGTCCGTTTGACCCGTCCGCCGGAGTTTAAGCTGATGCCGGAGATCGAGGACCTGGCGCGCGATTATGCCCGCCGGTCGGGCGGCAGCTTTGAGGTGCTGGACGACTTCGACGCCGGTTTCGAAGGCGCGCACGTGGTATATCCCAAGAGTTGGGGCGCGACCCTGACCACGACCGATATGGAAGAGTCCGCCCGGATCGCGGGCCAGTACACCGACTGGATCACGGATCGCCGCCGGATGGATCTGGCCGACGAGAGCGTGTGCTATATGCACTGCCTGCCCGCCGACCGCAATATCGAGGTGACGGACGAGGTGATCGATGGGCCGCAGAGCGCCGTTTATGACGAGGCCGAGAACCGGCTGCACGTGCAGAAGGCGGTCATGGCGCTGACCATGCGTTAGTACGCAAAACGGCGACAATGTGTGTAATCTGGATAAGCCGATCAACCGGTAGTGCCAGGGTGGTCGGCTTTCCTACTCTCAATAACGGTTAGTGCACCGGAATAAACTTGGGTTAAACCAGGGTGACGGAAAAGGATATTGGGCCTCAAGATGGCAACCAAGACTGCTGTAATCGCGATTGGCGGGAACTCTCTGATCCTGGACAAACACCATCCCGACGTGAAGCACCAGTGGGAAGCCGCCTATGAAACTGCGCGCCATATCGCGGAGATGGTACAGGAAGGCTGGCGCGTCGTCATCACACATGGCAACGGGCCGCAGGTCGGTTTTATTCTGCGCCGCAACGAGCTGGCCGCGCACGAAGTCCACACCACGCCGATGGATATCATCGGGGCGGATACGCAGGGATCGATCGGCTATATGCTCCAGCAAGCGCTCGGCAACTGCCTGCGCGAGGTCGGGATCGAGCGCGACCCGGTGACGGTGATCACCCAGACGCTGGTCGATAAGGACGATCCGGCCTTCCAGAATCCGAATAAGCCCATCGGCGGATTTATGGACGAAGAGCAGGGCAAGAAATTTAGCGACGAGGGCTGGACGGTGGTCGAGGATGCCGGGCGCGGCTACCGGCGCGTGGTGGCATCACCGATCCCGACTGAGATCATCGAGCTGGACTCGATCAACGCGCTGGTTCAGAATGACTTCATCGTGATCTGCACCGGCGGCGGTGGGATTCCCGTTATCCGTGACGAGAACGGCGTGCTGCAGGTCGTCAACGCGGTGATCGACAAGGATCGCGGCACGGCGCTGCTGGCGGTGGGCCTCAGGGCCGATCTGTTCGTGATCTCGACCGCCGTCGAGAAGGTGGCGATCAACTTCAACAAGCCCGACCAGAAGTGGCTGGACTGCATGACGGCAGACGAGGCGCGGCAGTATATGGCCGGGGGGCACTTCGCCGCCGGCAGTATGCAGCCGAAGATCGAAGCGGTGCTCAGCTTCATCGACCAGGGCGGGCCGCGTGCGATCATCACCAACCCGGAGAACATCGCGCGGGCGCTGCGCGGCGAAACTGGCACGGCGATCGTCCCGGCTTAGGAGCGAGTGATGATGTTTGTACATGAGCTGCGCTGCTCGGTCTGCGGGCACAGCTACCAACCGGGCGAGGTCGATTACACCTGTCCGGCGTGCGGCTCCGCCGGGACGCTTGATGTGCGCTACGATTTTGACGCGCTGCGCCGGGTCGTGCCGCGTGAATCGCTGACAGACTGTGCCGACCAGTCGCTGTGGCGCTACCGGGCGCTGCTGCCGCTGGCCGAACAGGCCCCGGTCCCGCCGCTGCACGTGGGCGGCACCCCGCTGTATGATGCGCCGCGCCTGGCCCAGGACCTCGGTCTCGCCCAGGTGTGGGTCAAAGATGATGGGCGCAACCCTACCGGCTCGCTCAAGGACCGGGCGAGCGCGCTGATCGTGGCGCGCGCACTGGCCGACGGGATTCAGGTCGTGACGACGGCCAGCACCGGCAACGCGGCGGCGGCCCTGGCTGGGCTGGCGGCGAGCGTCGGGCTGCCGGCGGTGATCTTCGTGCCCGCGTCCGCGCCGGAAGCCAAGATCGCGCAGCTTCTGACCTTTGGCGCGACGGTGCTGCTGGTGCAGGGCAACTACGATGCGGCCTTCGATCTGGCGGTTGAGGCATCAGCGCGCTATGGCTGGTACTGCCGCAACACGGGTATGAATCCCTACACGCTGGAAGGCAAGAAAACGGTCGCCTATGAGATCGCGGAGCAGTTGGGCTGGCAGATGCCCGACGCGATTGTCGTTAGCGTGGGCGACGGCAACATCATCAGCGGTGTGCACAAGGGCCTGTGCGATCTGATGGAACTGGGCTGGATTGACCGGATGCCGAAGCTGATCGGGGTGCAGGCGGCGGGCAGCGCGGCGCTGTATGACGTGTGGAAGCGCGGCGCAGACCCGGCCACGATGGTCCCCATCAACGCGCAGACGGTGGCCGACAGCATCTCCGCCGATCTCCCGCGTGACCGGGTCAAGGCCGTGCGCGCGGTCAGGGATACGGGCGGCGCGTTTGTGTCGGTGCCCGATGAGGCGATCCTGGCCGGGATACCGGCGCTGGCACGGCTGGCGGGTGTGTTCGCCGAGCCGGCGGCGTCCGCCACCTATGCCGGTGCACAGGCCGCGCTGGCCGAAGGGCATCTTCAGCCGGACGAGCGCGTGGTGCTGCTGGTGACGGGTAACGGTCTGAAAGATATCAAGAGCGCGATGCGTGTCGCCGGCTCCGGCCATCCGGTCGCGCCCTCTATCGAGGCTGTCGAGCAGGTGCGCGCGCGGTTGGGGCTGCCATCGTTTGGCTAGAGCCTGAGCGCAGAATCGCGCGCTGGGGAACGATTGGTTAAAATGAGGCTGGAGCGGGGCGTTGGACCTTGAGAGTTGGATGACGACAAAACCAGTAGTATCGATCATCGCGCCAGTTTATAACGAAGAACCGATCATCGACGAGCTGTACCGCCGGCTGGTGGCCGTGCTGGACACGATCGGCGAGCCATGGGAACTGGTGATGGTGAATGACGGCAGCACCGATCGTTCGGTGGAACTGATGGTGGCGCTGCACGCGCGTGATCCCCGCGTACGGGTGATCAACTTCGCGCGCAACTTCGGGCATCAGAACGCCGTCACCGCCGGGATGGACTACGCGCGTGGTGATACGGTTGTGATCATCGACGCCGATCTGCAAGACCCGCCGGAAGTGATCCTGCAACTGCTCGACAAGTGGCGCGAAGGCTACCATGTGGTCTACGCGGTGCGGTCCGAGCGCAAGGGCGAAACCTGGTTCAAGAAGTTCACCGCCAAGCTGTTCTACCGGGTGATCTACCGCATCACCGATGTCAATATCCCGCTGGATACGGGCGATTTTCGCCTGATGGACCGGCAGGTAGTGGACGCGGTCAAGCAGATGCGCGAGCACAACCGTTTCATCCGGGGCATGACAAGCTGGGTTGGTTTCCGGCAGACGGGCGTGGACTATGTGCGCCAGGAGCGTTTTGCCGGCGAAACCAAATATCCCCTGCGCAAGATGATGCGGTTCGCGCTGGACGCGATCACCGGGTTCTCCTACTTCCCGCTTCAGGTCATGATCTACGCCAGCCTGGTTCTGGCGCTGATCGCGGTGCTGGCGGTGCCCATCGTGGCGTTCTTGCGGCTGGCTGGCGCGTCGGTGTTCGAAGGCCAGGCGACCACGCTGGTCGTCCTGCTGCTGCTTAGCTCGTTTCAGTTGTTCTTCTTTTTCATCATGGGGCAGTACGTGGCCCGCATCTACGACGAGACGCGCCAGCGCCCACTCTATATCGTATCGAAAGTCTGGGAGCGCCCAGATGCGCTCCACGCTGGCGGCGAAGCGGCTGCCGCTCCCGCAGCGAATCATGCCGGCGGCGTAACGTCGCCAGGGCAGACCGCCGGGTAAGGCATAGCAAGGAACAAGCGACCTTGACAGATAACCCTCAACCAAGCGACCCGAACGACATCGACCGGGTACACGAGTATCAGAAACTGGTGCTCGAATATGAGGCTCTGGACGAAGAGATCGACAGCCTGCTGGCATTACATAACGGCTCAACCGAGAAGATGTCCGATGAGGACTATGAGCACTATCGCGATCTCGCCCATCGCCGCGACTACGTGTACAACCAGATGAAGTCGATTGAGCGCCAGATTCTGCTTGACGACGACCCGGACGGCGATCGGTAAAAATGCAATTGGGGGAATATCACCCCTTCGCCAGTGGCAGACGGTCCTTGTCGTGAGGGCGGTCTGCTGCCTCTATCCGGTAGTGGTGAGATTTTGACTGAGGCCTGTTTGCCCCCCATCCTAAATCCTTCCCCCAAAATGAGGGAAGGACTTGAAAAAATCACCATGCTCCCCTTCCCGCGTCAGCGTGGGGGAAGGGGTCGGGGGATGGGGGGCAGCTGCACAGCCGCTAATCAGTCAATTGTTCGCCACTACCCTCTATCCGAATGCTGAATATATGGAGTAGCTGTTGTGATTCACGAGCGAAAACTAATTACTGGCCCAACTTTTGAGGAGATGCTGCACCCGCACCTGATCGATCCGGAGATTCGGGCCAGGGCCAACGAAGCCCGCACCCAGGCCCCGCTGGACGCGATCAACCTGTTCAATATCACCTGGCGCGATGCCAACAACCGGATTCAGTACGCGGTGCTGCCGCCAGAACTGACGGGCGTCGATACCCCTATCGCCATCCTGACCAGTATTCACTTCCCGGCGCGTAGCCATAAGGTCGGCGCGACCTATTCGGTGCTGCTCGAAAAAGAGCTGTTTGGCGAGGTCGATCCCTGGACGCACACGATGGTGTGGCCCTCGACGGGCAACTATGGCATCGGCGGGGCATATGTCGCCGGGCGGATGGGCTGCAAGAGCGTTGTGATCCTGCCGGAAGATATGAGCCGCGAGCGTTTCGAGATGATCGAGCGCTATGGCGCGCAGGTGATCAAGACGCCGGGCTGTGAGAGTAATGTCAAGGAAATCTACGATAAGACGCACGAGCTACGCGCGTCCGATCCGAACGTCCGCATCCTCAATCAGTTCGAGGTGATGGGCAACTATCGCTTTCACTACTATGTGACCGGCAACACCCTGATCGAACTGGCGCGCGAGCTGGCGGATCAGGGCATCGGCAGCGGCAGGATTTCGGCCTACTGCTCGGCGATGGGCAGCGCGGGCACGATTGCGGCGGGCGACCGGCTCAAGCAGGAATGGCACGATCATAAGATCGTCGGCCTGGAGCCGATCCAGTGCCCGACGCTGGCGCTGAACGGCTACGGTGGGCACGATATCCAGGGCATCGGCGACAAGCACGTGACCTGGATTCACAACGTGCTCAATATGGACGCCGTGATGTGCATCGACGATGTGGACAGCAAGCTCGGCTTGCAAATCTTCGCGGACGAGGGCGGTCGCAGGGCGCTGGTTGAGCGGTTTGGCGTCGCGCCCGCACTGGTTGAATATCTGTCCACGCGCCTGGGCATCAGCAGCCTGTGCAACATCTACGGTGCGATCAAAGCCGCCCGGCACTACAATCTGGGCAAGGATGATCTGGTCGTCACTGTGGCGACCGACGGCCTCGACCGCTATGGCAGCGTGATGGACGATATGCGGCGCGATTACGGCGTGGTGGACGAGGTCGAAGGGGTGGCGCGGGTGCGCAGCCTGTTCCACGGCCTGAAGACCGATTGGATTTTCGATGGCACGCCCGACAACCGCCAGCGCTGGCACAATCTGAAGTATTACACCTGGGTTGAGCAGCAGGGTAAGACGGTTGAAGAACTGGAAGCCCAGCGCGATCCCGCGTGGTGGGAAGCCGAGCAGCGGCGCGTCGAAGAGATCGACCGCTGCCTGAAGGAATACCGGGCCGGCCAGTTGGGCTAAGACAAGGGATGGGCGTTGGATTCTGAGCATCCTGAAGACCGTGTGCTCGTCGGCGTGATCAATCGCAAGCGCGATCTGGAGAAGACGCAGCACGAACACTGGTATCGTGTGCCGCAAGGCCAGGCCGCCAAAGGAATCGACGCCGAATATATCGCCTTTTATCTGAGCCGCGCGTTCAAAGCGCTGAACGGCGGGATTCACTACTATGCACGACACACGGGGACCGAGCTGGCCCGCCGCCGCGATCTACTGCCCGGCGAAGCCAGCCATCCCCGTGCTGACGCGGTGTACCATAAACTTCAACTGGGCGAGCTGCAGCGCAAAGACCCGCCGGTCCTCAACCCAACCCGCCGCCCGGTCAGTTTCATCTACACCACCTGGGACCGCTTCAAAGCAGCGCGTGTGCTGGCCGACCTCTACAGCGAGGCCGATGAGTTTGTCGATCGCGTTTTCTATGCGCTGGAAGACGCCGGGATTGCAGCAGAACGTCTGTGGCAGGCGTCGCGCGCGAGCGACGACGGCGGCGCGCAGATTCGCGTGGCGTGCGAGCAGGGCACCGTCATCGCTTCGACTGCGCCCCAGGCCGAGCACGTGATCCCGCTCGTCGCGTCGGATTCGCCGCAAGCGCTTCGGCGCAGTGTCGCCACGATTTTGCAGGCCATTCAGGATTATGGCGGCCCACTGCCGATCCGTGTGCCAATTGAAGGATAAACCAACATGGCTTTGTTGATTACAAATGGTGTTTTGGTGACGTGGGAAGAGCCGAACCGCATGATCGAGGGCGGGGCGCTGCTGATCGATGAGGGCGTGATCCAGGAAGTCGGCGACGCGGCAGAACTGGTCGAGCGCTATCCCGACGCCGAGCGGCTGGACGCGCGCGGGCAGTTGGTCATGCCGGGCAATATCTGCGCGCACACCCACTTCTACGGAGCCTACTCGCGCGGGCTGGCGATTCCCGGCCCGGCCCCCAAAGACTTCCCGGAGATTTTGCAGCGTTTGTGGTGGCCGCTCGATAAGGCGTTGGACGAAGAGTCGGTGCGCTACAGCGCGCTGGTGTCGCTGGTGGATGCCGTCAAGCACGGCACGACCACGCTGATCGATCACCACGCCAGCCCGAACTTCATCGCGGGCAGTCTGGACGTGATCGCGGACGCGGTCGAGCAGGCCGGGCTGCGGGGCGTACTGTGTTACGAAGTGACCGACCGCGACGGGCCGGAAAAAGCCGAGGCCGGGATCGCGGAGAATGTGCGCTTCCTGAAGGCGGCCAAAGATCGCCCCATGATCGGAGCAACCTTCGGCCTGCACGCCGGGCTGACGCTTTCCGACGAGACGCTCGAAGCGTGCGTGCGCGCTGTCTCCGATCTCGACACCGGCTTTCATATCCACGTGGCCGAGCACGAGGCCGACGAGGAAGACAGTGTAAACAAGTCCGGGCAGCGGGTGGTACACCGGCTGGACCGGCTGGGTATCCTGCGCCCCAAGACGATTGTCGCGCACGCCGTGCATGTGGACGAGAGCGAGCGCGCCATCCTGAAGCGCAGCCGCGCCTGGGTGTCGCACCAGCCGCGCTCGAACATGAATAACGCGGTCGGGGCGTCGGCGCTGGATGCCATGCTGGACGAAGGCATCAAGCTGGCGCTGGGTAACGATGGGTTCAGCAATAATATGTGGGCCGAATGGAAGGCCGCGTATTTCCTGCACAAGGTCGCCAACCGCGACCCGCGCCGCGCACCGGGAGATGCTATCGCCCGGATTGCGACCGCCAACAACGCGCGCCTGGCCTCGCTGTTCTTCCCCGACCAGACGCTCGGCACGCTGACGCCGGGGGCCGCCGCTGACGTGATCCTGGTCGATTATCACCCGTTCACACCTCTGAACAGCGGGAACCTTCCCTGGCATATTTTGTTTGGGTTCGAGGCGTCAATGGTCACGACGACGATTGCGGCGGGCTGCGTGCTGATGCGCGACCGGCAGTTATTGACGCTAGACGAAGCGGAGATCGCGGCGGCGGCACGTGAGATCGCGCCGCGCGTATGGGAGCGCTATGGGCAGTTTGCCCGGCAGGCGCTGCAGCAGTAAGGGAGCACAATTCTGTGGATAGGGACTTATCAACCCTGATGACAATCGCGGTTCTAGGGGGCACGGGCAAGGAAGGGTCAGGGCTGGTGCTGCGCTGGGCGCACTGCGGCTACCGGGTGCTGATCGGCTCGCGCGATGCGGAGCGTGCCCAGGCCAAAGCCGACGAGATCAACGGTATGCTGAATGCAGCCCTGGTGCGCGGGCTGGCGAACGCCGAGGCAGCAGCTCAGGCCGATATTGTTGTCCTGAGCGTGCCCTATGCCGGTCACCGGGATACGCTGGCTTCAGTCCGCGACGAACTCCAGGGCAAAATCCTGATCGATCTGACCGTGCCGCTCCAGCCGCCGGCGGTCCGCACCGTGTATGTCCCCGAAGGCAAGTCTGCGGCGCTCGAAGCACAGGCGATTGTCGGCGAGGGGGTGCGCGTCGTGGCGGCTTTCCAGAATGTGAGCGCCAGCCACCTGCAAAAGCTCGACTACCCGGTCAATACCGATGTCCTGGTTTGCGGTGACGATGAGGACGCCAAGCAGGAAGTGTTCAAGCTGGTCGAGGGGATTGAGGGGATGCGTCCGATCGATGCCGGGCCGCTGGCAAATGCGGTCGCGGTTGAGGCATTGACCCCGGTGCTGCTGTATATCAATAAGCGCTACAAAGTACAGGGCGCAGGTATCCGCATTATGGGTGTGGAGTGACGTGGGGAGCGAACCCGAACTGCCTCAGCTCACCCTGCTGGCACTGCCAGGCATACCGCTGATTCAGCCGGGCGACGATCTGGCCCGGCTGACTGCTGACTCGTTGCAGCGGGCCGGGCTGGCCCTGGTGCCGGATGATGTGCTGGTGATCACGTCCAAGCTGGTGTCGAAGGCCGAAGGGCGCTTCGTGAACCTGGCGACGGTCGAGCCATCGGCGCAAGCACGAGAGGTAGCTGAGGCGACTCACAAAGACCCGCGCCTGGTCGAGCTGATTCTGCGCGAATCGAGCGGCATTTCGCGTATGGCGGGCGAGGTGTTGATTGTCCGGCACCGGCTCGGCTTTACGCTGGCGAACGCCGGGATCGATCATTCGAACGTCGGGCCGGACGGCGAAGACTGGGTGCTGCTGCTGCCCGAAGATCCCGACGAATCGGCGCGGCGCATCCGGGCGGCCCTGGGCGATCTGACCGGCGTGCAGCCCGGCATCGTGATCAGCGACTCGCACGGGCGGCCCTTCCGTATGGGAACGTGCAATATGGCGATTGGGCTGGCCGGGTTTGCGGCGGTATGGGACCTGCGCGGGCAGCACGATCTGTTTGGGCGGGTGCTGCGCGTGAGCATGACCGGGTTTGGCGACGAACTGGCCGCTGCCGCCGGATTGCTAAGCGGACAGGGCGCCGAGAGCCGCCCGGTCGTGCTGATCCGCGGGCTGGCGCTGCCGCCCGGTGAGGGCCGCGCCGCCGATCTGGTCCGCCCGCCGGAGTTTGATCTTTACAAATGATATTGAGATTCTTTAGCTGTTTTTTATGCCACGACAGTCCAGCGTCATGAATCAAATCGGCCTCTCTGGTATAATGCATAGTAGACGCTCTATCCGGCGCTATCTCGCGCAGCCGGTGCCACAAGCGGCACTGGAACGCCTGCTCGAAGCGGCCCGTTGGGCACCGTCCGCCCACAATCGCCAGCCCTGGCGCTTCGCCGTGATCACCGATCCGGTGCGGCGCGCGAGCCTGGCGCGGGCGATGGGCGAGCGGTTTCGGGCCGACCTGCGCGCCGATGGGCTGGCCGAGGAGCAGGTCGAGCGGCAGGTGACGCGCTCGTATCAGCGCATCAGCGGCGCACCGGCCCTGGTCCTGCTGTTTCTCAGCATGGCCGATATGGACCGCTACCCGGATGCGCGCCGGCAGAACGCCGAGCGGATCATGGCGACCCAGAGTGTGGCGCTGGCGGCCCAAAATCTGCTGCTGGCGGCGGAAGCCGAAGGGCTTGGAGTGTGCTGGATGTGTGCACCGCTGTTTTGCCCGGACGTGGTGCGCGAGGAACTTTCACTCCCGGAAGACTGGGAAGCACAGGCGTTGTTCACCGTCGGCTATCCGGCAGAGCAGCGCACATCGAGCCGGGAACCGCTGAACACACGGACAATATGGTATTGATCACAGACGCCAAAGTCGTTGCTCTGGCAGGCGGTGTGGGGGGAGCGAAGTTAGTCTACGGTCTGGCAAAACTGCTGCCCCCCGACCATTTCACGATCGTTGGAAACGTCGCCGACGATTTTGAACTGTATGGGCTGCATATTTCCCCTGATCTCGATACGGTAATGTATACGCTGGCCGGAGTCGCCAACCCGGCCACAGGCTGGGGCATCAAAGGTGACACGCGGCAGATGCTTGAGATGCTGCGCGCCTATGGCGAGGACCCCTGGTTTGGGTTGGGCGATCGTGACCTGGCGACACACCTGCTGCGCACCGAGTGGCTGCGCCAGGGCATGACGCTCAGCGAGGTGACGACGCGGCTGTTACGCGGCCTGGATGTCCAGTCCTGGCTGCTGCCGGTGACGGATGATCCGCTGGCGACGATGGTTGAGACGGTCGAGTATGGCGTGCTGGGCTTTCAGGAATATTTCGTGCGCCATCGCTGGCAGCCAACCGTCCGCCGCCTGTGGTTCGAAGGCGCGGAGCAGGCCCGTCTGAGCGATGCCGTCCGCGACGCTTTGGGCACGGCGGACGTAATAGTTATGTGCCCGTCGAATCCGGTGCTGTCGATCGCGCCGCTGCTGGCGGTGCCCGGCATGCGTGAGACGCTGGCGGCCAGGCGTGGGAAATGCGTCGCCGTCAGCCCGTTTATCGGTGGTAAGGCGGTGAAAGGCCCGGCGGAGAAGATCATGCGCGAGATGGGATTGGAGATCTCACCGCGCGGCCTGGCCGGGTATTACGCGGGTCTGCTGGACGGACTGGTGATCGACGAAGCGGATCGAGATCAACCATCAGCGGACGGCGTGCCGGTATTGGTAACGAACACGCTGATGCAGTCGAGTGAAGAGAAAGTACGTTTAGCGGGTGAGATTCTCAGTTGGGTAGGGAGTGGAACATAATGTGTGTCTGGGCGATTGTGCCTGTCAAACCATTGAATCGCGCCAAGAGCCGTCTGGTGGGGGAACTGGAGCCGGAACAGCGCGAGCAACTAGCGACCGGGCTGCTGAAACGCACGCTGCGGACCCTGGTACCGATTCCGAAAATCACGGGCGTGCTGGTAATCAGCCGTGACACGAAAGCGCTGGCGATTGCGCGTGATCTCGGCGCTCAAACGCTCCAGGAGAGCGGCGCGCCGGAGCTGAACAGTGCCCTCTACCGCGCGACGCATGCGCTGCGGGGGTGGGGAGCCGACGTCGCGCTGGTCGTCCCGGCGGATATTCCGCTGCTGGCGGCTGAGGATGTCGAGAGCGTGCTCAACCTGGGCCGCTATTCGAACACAGTCGTGATCGCGCCGGACCGTCACCGGCACGGTACGAATCTGCTGCTGGTCCGCCCGCCGGGTGTGATTCCATACTCGTTCGGGGTCAACAGTTTTGCCGAGCACCAGCGGTTGGCCGCCGAAGCTGGGGCCACCGTTCATGTCTACTCATCGGAACGTACATCGCTCGATCTGGACACGCCGGTCGATCTGGCGGCGTATTACGACCTGGCTGATGTCTTGGGCGAGCCGGTGCTGGAGCACAGCCGCTCGAATGGATGGCACTTCGAGCCGGAATCCAGCCTGGAGCCGTAAGCTGGGCCAGCGGCCCATATCCTGCTTGCACCCGCCGCAGGGGGTGCCCGAACTCTCTTTTTGCGCGTTCGACACTCTCTGCGGCAAGATTGTGCATCAAAACCGCCCTGTGCTGCATGATCAATGACATAAGCTGACTGGTTGTGCCGGGTCGGACCGCGTTTGGCTGTGTTGTCAATAGAGTTTTTACCCTTTCGGAGGACCTCACAATGGCTGACCGAGTAGCACTTTATTTGCAGGACGCGCATTCCTTGCAGGCCGCGATCGGCTATGTGCAGTATGCCGAGGAGCGCGGCTTCGAGGCGGTCTGGCAGGCCGAAAGCCGCCTGGTGCGCGACGCGATTGTCCCGATGGCGGCCTATGCGGCCACCACGCGCCGGATCAAAATCGGGTCGGGCGTGATCAACAACTGGACGCGCAACGCCGCCCTGACCGCCGCCACCTTCCTCACGCTGGACGATCTCGCCCCGGACCGCATCCTGTTAGGGATCGGCGCGTGGTGGGACCCGCTGGCGGCGAATGTCGGCATCGACCGCCGCAAGCCGCTGCTGGCGATGCGCGAACACGTGTCGGTGGTGCGCGATCTGCTGGCGATGAAAAACGTCACCTTCGAAGGTGAGTTCGTCAACGTCAAGGGCATCGAGTTGGATATCGTGCACGGGCGGCGCGAGCCGCGCAACGTCCCGATCTATATCGGCGCGACCGGCATGAAGATGATGGCGCTGTCGGGCGAGATCGGCGACGGTGTGCTGCTCAATTACCTCGTCTCGCCCGCCTATAACGCGACAGCACTGGAGCATCTGGAAACCGGCGCGCGGCTCTCTGGCCGGACAATTGAGGACATCGACCGCCCGCAGCTTGTCGTCTGCTCGGTCGATCACAATCGCAAGCGGGCGCTGGACAACGCGCGTAAGCTGGTCACGCAGTATCTCGGCCAGCAGCCGCACATCATGAAGGCCAGCGGCGTCAGCAGCGACGTGCTGGACGAGATTCACCAGGTACTCACCTGGCCCGCCACCGAAGAGCAGATCGAGCGCGCGATGGAGCTGGTTCCCGATGACGTGGTCCAACTCATCACCGCTTCGGGCACGCCCGAGGAAGTGCGCGCCAAGGTGCGCGAGTATGTCGCGGCGGGCTGCACCTGCCCGGTGCTCTACCCGTTGGGCGACGATGTGCGGCTGATGATCGACACCTTTGCCAGCGGCTACTCGGCCTAGCGCGTGAGGCGCGATCATGACGGCTCCTGAGCCTGCACCCAAA
Source organism: Chloroflexota bacterium (assembly GCA_012729765.1). Classification (GTDB taxonomy): domain Bacteria; phylum Chloroflexota; class Anaerolineae; order Aggregatilineales; family Aggregatilineaceae; genus JAAYCM01. Next base: position 45,717 of record JAAYCM010000074.1, read on the forward strand.
CGCCACGACCAGCAGCCAAGTTCAAAATGGTGCTTCGTGTGCGGAGTCGAGAACGTGTGCGGCTTGCAGCTTCGCTTCTTCGATGATGGGCCGGGCGGCGTGATCACGCGCGTGACGCTGGGCGACACCTACCAGAGCTATCCGGGTATGGCGCACGGCGGGATTCTGGCGACGATCATGGACGAGACGCTAGGCCGCGCGGTGCTGTCGGGCGGCGACCCGAACGAGCCGCGCTTCATGTTCACCGCCAGGATGGAGATCCGCTACCGCCGCCCGGTGCCGCTGCACGAGGAATTTACCGCACGCGGGCGCGTGGAAAAGGATCGCGGGCGGCTGGTGACGGCGCGCGGCGAGATCGTGCTGGCCGATGGGACGGTCGCGGTCGAGGCGGAAGCGACGCTGGCCGAAATTCCCGCCGGCCAGATCGAGCAGATGAAAATGCAGGATGTCGGCTGGCAGGTCTATCCCTGACCGCCGGGAACTGAAATCATGCACACAGACCCACGTCCCGCTGTTCCGGCGGCACCGGACGTGTCGGCAGAGATGAACGCAAGGGCCGGTCGCCAGCAGTTCTGGGCATGGCTGGCCCTTGTCTGCGCGGTGGGGCTGGTCGTCACGATCTATGTCGCGCTCAGTCTGGCCGTCAGCGCCGACCCCCTCTTGATGCCGCTCGACGACACCTATATTCACTTCCAGTATGCGCGCCAGGCCGCGCGCGGCGATTTCATGGTTTACAACCCCGGCGATCCGGCCACCTCAGGCGGGACGAGCCTGCTCTACCCGCTGCTGCTGGCGGCTGGCTACGCGCTCGGCTTCCAGGGTTGGGCGCTGGCCTATTGGGCGCTCGGCCTCGGCGCGCTGGCGCTCTTCGGCTGCGCATGGCTGGTCTATCTGATCGCGCTGCACAACCCCCTGATTCCGGATCGGCAGCCCGGCTATGCCCTGTGGCTGGCGCTGGCGTTCGCCGTCTCTGGCCCGGTGGTATGGGCCGCGCTGAGCGGGATGGAAACGCTCGCGTTCCTGTTCGCGACTCTGCTGGCGCTCTACAGCTTTCAGACGCACCGGCTGCGACGGATGCTCGCGGCGGGCGTGCTGATGGTGCTGCTGCGGCCTGAAGGCGTCGTGCTGGCCGGGCTGGCGTCGCTGGCCTGGGCGCTGCGCGATCCCTGGCCGCCAACCTGGGGCGCCCGTATCCGGCAGGCGGCGTGGCTGGGCGTACCGCTGCTGGCCGGGCTGGTACAGCCGATGGTCAACCTGCTGGTGACCGGCAGCGCGTCGTCGTCGGGGATGCAGGCCAAGTCACACCTGTACAATACCGGCGCGCCGCTGGCCGAGCGGCTGGAAGCGATCCTGGAGTTTTTCATCCGGATGTGGCGCGAACTGCTGGTGGGCCGCAGCCCGGATATGGGCACCTATACCTCGCCGCTGCTGGCCGTGCTCGCGCTGGCCGGGCTGATCGTCGGGGTGCTGCTGGCGTGGCGGCAGCGCAGGATCAACAGCGCGGCGCTGGTTCTAGCATGGATCGTCGCGCTGACCGCCGGAGTCGCCACGCTCGATACGGCGTTCTGGCAGTTCAAGCGCTACCAGCTTCCGGCGATGGCGCTGTTTTTCCCGGCGGCGGCGTGGGTTGCGGCTCTGTTGGGGAATCTGTTGGAGCGGCGTACGGGAGTGCGCTGGGCACGTTGGGGCCTGCCTGCCCTGATCCTGGTGCCGGCGCTGCTGACGACGATCACCTTTGTGCGCAGCTATGGCGCGAATGTCCAGGTGGTGCGCGATCAGCAGGTGCCGATGGCGCGCTGGGTGGCGGAACATCTGCCCGACGACGCGCGGATCGGTGTGCACGACGTGGGCCTGATGCGCTACTTTGGCGACCGCGCGCTGTATGATGTGGTCGGGCTGACGACGCCCGATGCGGCGGCGGCGTGGCGGCAGGGGCCGGGCGCGATCTACGAGACGATGGCCGCCAGCCCCTACCGGCCCGGCTATTTTGCGATCTATCCTGATGTGCAGGGCTTGCGCTACCTGCTCGACGCGGGCGTAATGGGCGAGGTGCTGGCCGAGTTCGCGCTCGATCTGCCCGCGCACAACGTCGCGGCGGCGACCGGCTATCAGGCCGTGTACCGGGCGGACTGGTCCGACACGCGCGCGCAGGAGCAGATCGCGCAGGCGACCACGCTGGATTGGGTCGAAGGGCTGGAACTGGTCGATTGGGTCGATGTCGCGGACCTGGAGAGCGAGGCCGCCCACGCTTACGAGTGGTGGCCCGACGAACCATCGCCCGGCTTCGCCAGCGAGGTCTACCGCCACGCCTATCACGCCTGCGGGCGCGACGAGGATGGATGTTGGGCGACGGATGGCGGGCGCGTGATCACCGGGGGCGAATCGTTCACGCTGGAAACCATGCCGGGCCAGGATTTGCTGCTGGTGACGCGCGTACATGGGCGGGCAAGCGTCCCGCTGATGATCACCGTCAACGGCAAACAGCAGCCGGATCGCGTCCAGCCCGCCGTGCCGGGCCGCTGGCTGGAAGTGGTATCCTGGGTGCCCGGCGAGCAGATCACCAGGCGCGTGACGACGGTAAGGATCGAGCCGCAGATCGTCGATCCGGTGGTCGATGCGTATATGCCTTATGCCCACTGGGCCTATCAGGGCGCGTTCGAGCCGGAGCAGCCGCCCGCATCCGAAACGGAGCCGCTGGCGACGTTTGGAGCAGGGGGAGCCGTGCGCCTGCTGCGCTATAATCTTACGACGCAGCCCGATCAGTTCACGGTCGAGCTGGCCTGGCTGGGTCCGGCGCCAGGGGCCGGTGACGCAATCACATTCGTTCACCTGTATAATAATACGGAAGCCGAGCCGGTCACCCAGGTGGTGGCCCGCCCGGCGGGTGGGGTGCTGCCGCCGGGGAACTGGCTGCCGGGCGTTGTACGCGATGTGTACACCGTCGCCCTGCCGGATGATTTAGCACGTGGAACTTACGCGGTCGCCATTGGCCTGTACGATCCGCGCAGCGGGCAGCGTTTGCCCGTGCACGGCCCCGGCGCGGATGAGAGCGGGCGCCTGTTCATTGGCGAAGTTACGATTCAGGAGCTAGCGCAGTGAAGCTAAATTTTATGCTGAACGGAGAGGCAGTATCCTTCGAGGCTGCCCCAAATGAAACCTTTCTGGCCATGCTGCGCCGCAACGGTGTATTTGGCGTCAAGCATGGCTGCGAAACCGGCGAGTGCGGGGCGTGCCTGGTGCTGCTCGACGGCACGCCGGTGAATACGTGCATCATGCTGGCGGCGCAGGTCGAAGGGCGCAGCGTCGTGACGATCGAGGGCGTCGGTGGGGCGCAGGAACGCGGCTGGCGCGGAACCGAGCCGCTGCACGCGCTGCAAACGGCGTTCATCGAGACGGGCGCGATCCAGTGCGGCTACTGTACGCCGGCGATGATCCTGGCGGCGAAGGTGCTGCTGGAGCAGACGAACAACCGCCCGACCGAAGCCCAGGTGCGCGAGGCGCTGGCGGGTGTGCTGTGCCGCTGCACGGGCTATCTCAAGCCGGTAGAAGCCGTGCTGCGGGCGGCGGCGGTGCTGCGCGGGGATGCAGTCGCGCCGATCGACAGCCGGCCCGATATGCCGGTCCTGCCGAAATTCTTCAGCCGCGAGGCGCGCAGCGAAGAGATGCCGCCCTCGGAGATCACGTCCACGCTCCAGGGGCCGCCGGGCGTCGTGACGCGCGCCATGCCGACGATGGTTGTCGCGCCGGAAGTCGATACGCTCCAGCAGGTGGGCAAACCCGCCGCCAAGGTGGACGCCCGCAAGCTGGTTCAGGGTAATCCGGCCTTCACCGACGATATTGAGCTGCGCGGGATGCTGGTCGGCAAGCTGCTGCTCAGCCCGCACGCCCACGCGCTGATCAAGCGCATCGACACCAGCCGGGCGCGGGCGCTGCCGGGCGTGCATGCCGTCCTGATGCACGAGGATATCCCGCGGGTGGCCTATACGACCGCCGGGCAGAGCGATCCGGAGCCGGGGCCGCACGACAGCTACAGCCTGGATTACAAGGTGCGCTTCGTGGGTGACCGCGTGGCAGCCGTCGCCGCCGAGACAGAAGAGATCGCGCTGCGGGCGCTGGAGCTGATCGAGGTCGAATACGAGCTGCTGCCCGCGATCTTCGACCCGCGCGAGAGCATGCAGCCGGGCGCGCCGATTTTGCACGACGAGCCGGAAAGCTTCAAGATCGAAGACCGCGACCGCAACCTGGCGGCCATCGTCGATTGGGAAGTGGGCAGCGTGGCCGAAGGATTCGCACAGGCGGATCGCATCTTCGAGGCGACGTATTACAGCCCGAAGGTGCAGCAGACGCCGCTGGAGCCGCACGTCGTCGTGACGTGGTGGGACGAGGACGACCGGCTGGTGATCCGCACCAGCACGCAGGTCCCGTTCCACGTGCGGCGGATTCTCGCGCCGGTGCTGGGCCTGCCCGAAAAACGGATCCGCGTGATCAAGCCGCGCATCGGCGGCGGGTTCGGTGTCAAGCAGGAAGTGCTGATCGAGGATATCTGCGCCCACCTGACGATTGTCACCGGGCGTCCGGTGAGCCTGGAATACACGCGCGCCGAGGAATTCTACGCCAGCCGCTCGCGCCACCCGATGTATCTGACCCTGCGCACCGGCGTTACCAACGACGGGCGGATTGTGGCGAATGAGCTGTACGCGCTGAGCGATACCGGGGCGAACGGCTCGCACGCGATGACTGTCGCCGGGAATACCGGCCACAAGGGGATGGCGCTCTACAACGCGCCCCATATCAAGTTCCATGCCGACATCGTCTATACCAACACGCCGCCGAGCGGGGCCTATCGCGGCTATGGCGTGCCGCAGGGCTTTTGGGCGGTCGAGCAGCAGATCGAATGGATCGTGCGCGAGATGGGCTTTGATCCGCTGGAGTTCCGCCTGAAGAACGCGATCAAGTCTGGCGACGAGCACCCGGTCAGCAAGGCGTGGAGCGAAGGGCGCGAAGGGGCCCCCGAATATATCGAGTCGTGCGGGCTGCCGGAGTGTGTGGAGCAGGGCGCGGCGGTAATCGGGTGGGCCGACAAATATAACAATCCCGACTGGCACACCGTATCCGGCCAGCCGCACCTGCGGCGCGGGATCGGCGTGGCGACGGTAATGCAGGGCACGGCGATCCCCCGGCTCGATATGGGCGCGGCCAGCATCAAGATCAACGATGACGGCTCGTTCAATCTGCTGGTCGGCGCGACCGATCTCGGTACGGGGTCCGATACGGTCCTGACGCAGATGGCGGCTGAAGTGCTGGGCTGCGGGCCGGAAGATTTCATCACCTATTCGTCCGACACCGATTTCACGCCGTTCGACAAGGGCGCGTATGCATCCAGCACGACCTATATCTCCGGGCGGGCGGCGGTGCTCGCGGCGGAGAAAGTCGCGGCCCAGATGCGCGAGGTCGCGGCGCGGATGCTGAACGAGGCGGCGGGGAATGGCGCTGCGCCGGTTCAGCCAGACCAGATCGTTCTGCGCGACCGGGCGGCCTATGCGCCCGACGGGCGGAGCGTCACGCACCGCGAGATCGCGCTCAACAGCCTGCATCACGAGAGCCAGCACCAGATCATGGCGACCGCCAGCTATGTCAGCCCGGACTCGCCGCCGCCGTTCGCGGCCCAGTATGTGACGATCACGCTCGACACCGAAACCGGCCAGATCACCGTCGATGAGATGATCATGGCGGTAGACAGCGGCGTGATCATCAACCCGGTGACGGCCAGCGGCCAGATCGAGGGCGGAATGGTCCAGGCGCTCGGCTATGGACAGTGCGAGGAGATGGCCTTCGACGCGCAGGGTCGGATGCTCAACCCGCGTTTCGGCCCCTACAAGATTTATCGCGCCGACGAGATGCCGGAGATGGGCGTGATCTTCGTCCAGACCTACGAGCCGACCGGGCCGTTTGGCGCGAAAGCGGTTGCCGAAATCCCGCTGGACGGGGTCGGGCCGGCGCTGGTGAACGCGGTCTATGACGCGGTCGGCGTGCGAATCACGGATGGGCCGCTGCTGCCGGAGAAGGTCTGGCGCGCGCTGCGTGACCGGCAGGCAGCCCAGGCCGGAGAAGGGGAATCAGCGTGAAAGAGGACCGCGCGGTGTTCGAAGCCGCGCTCCAGGCCCAGCGCAGCGGGCGGGCGGCGGCGCTGGCAACGGTCATTGAGACACAGGGGTCGGTGCCGCGCCAGGCCGGGAGTAAGATGCTGGTCTGGCCGGACGGCTCAATTGTCGGCACCGTCGGCGGCGGCGAGATGGAAGCGCTGGTGATCCGCGAGGCGCAGGCCGCCCTGCGTGACGGCCAGACGCGGACGCTGAGCTATAACCTGTCCGACCTGGCGTCGGGCGATCCGGGCGTGTGCGGCGGGACAGCGCATCTGTTTATCGAGCCGCTGCTGCCCCCGCCGACACTGCTCGTAATCGGCATCGGGCATGTGGGCCGGGCGCTGGCCGAGCTGGCGAAGTGGATGGAGTTCCGCGTGATCGTGGCTGACGACCGGCCCGGCTATGCCACGCCGGAGCAGGTGCCCGATATGGACGGCTACAGCGCCGCGCCGCCCGCCGAGCTGGCGCAGCAGGTCGAGATCACGCGCTGGACGTATATCGCCGCCGTGACGCGCGGCATCCTGGTCGATGAAAAGCTGATCCCCGCGCTGCTGGCGACTGAAGCCCCGTATATCGGCCTGATCGGGAGCCGCCGCCGCTGGGCGCTGACGGTCGAGAAGCTGGCCGGGCAGGGAGTCAGCCGCGAGGCCCTGGCGCGAATTCACGCGCCGATCGGGCTGGAGCTGCAAGCCGAAACGCCGAAGGAGATCGCGCTGAGCATCATGGCCGAGATCTTGATGGTGATGCGCGGCGGCAGCGGCGAGCCGATGCAGTGGATGGCCCCACCGGGTAAAAGTAGTGCAGACACTTGACACAGGCGACCCGATAACCGTGAAGCTGCTCGCCGTTAGCGACATTGTGCTGCCCCAGATGCAGGATGCCGGGTTTCTGCTGCGCACCTATAGTGATATCGATCTGCTGGTGAGCTGCGGCGATATGCCGGTGAGCTATCTGGACTATATCGGCTCGATCCTGAATGTGCCGCTGTTTTTTGTGCGCGGCAACCACGACACAGAATACGAGCCGGGCCGTCCAGGGGGCGATAACCTGCACCTGCGCACGCGCATCTTCAAAGGTATCTCGTTTGCCGGGCTGGAGGGCTCGATCAGCTATAACCGGGGGCCGATCCAGTTCACCGAGGGGCAGATGTTTTTCAATGTGCTGCGGCTGCTGCCGGCGCTGCTGCTGCTGCGCTCGATGCGCGGCCACAGCGTCGATCTGATCATCGCGCACTCGCCGCCGCTGGGGATTCACGACCTGCGGGAAGATTACGCGCACCGGGGCTTCAAGTCGTTCCTCTACCTGATGCGCTGGGCCAGGCCGCGCTACCTGCTGCACGGCCATGTGGATACCTGGGACCGCCGGCGCAATACTGAAACCGATTTTGGCGCGACAAAGGTGATCAATATCAATCCACGCTACGCGCTCGACCTCTGACCGACAGCGCCCGGCTCAGAGCTTTTCGCGGCTGGCATTAAGAAGCTCGACACGTGTTCGTTTTTTTGGAACGGTGTGCTACTATAAACAGGCAGTGGGTTTGTTGCAGCTTTATCAACCCCGTTCCAAGACTGTTGTTCAAGTGAAAAGGACCATGTGGCACAACTACTACAGCGTTACTTCTCTCGATGAAGCGCTTGATCTGCTGGCCGAATATGGCTCTCAGGCCCGGATCGTGGCGGGCGCCACCGATCTGATCCTGGAGATGGAGCGCGGCCAGCGGCCCGGCGTCGATACGTTAATCGATCTGACCCGTGTACCTGGCCTGGACCAGATTCGTATACACGGCGATACGGTCCGGCTCGGCCCGCTGGTAACTCACAACCATGTCGTCGCCCACCCGACGATCATTCAGCGCGCGCTGCCGCTGGCCCAGGCGGCCTGGTCGGTGGGCGCGCCCCAGATTCGCAACCGGGGCACTGTTGCCGGAAACGTGATCACGGCCAGCCCGGCTAACGACACGATCACGCCGCTGTGGGCACTGGGCGCGAGCGTAACGCTCAGCTCCAGGCGCGGCGAGCGGACGCTCGATTTCCCGGCGTTCTACCGGGGCGTGCGCCGGACCGCGATGGAGCCGGACGAGCTGCTGACCGCGATTAGCTTCCCGGCGCTGGCCGAGAACGAGCGCGGCATCTTCCTCAAGCTGGGGCTGCGACGCGCCCAGGCGATCTCGGTCGTCAATGTGGCGGCGATCCTGGCCTTCGACGGCGACACCATCACCCATGCCCGGATCACGCTCGGCAGCGTGGCCCCGACCATTCTCCGCCTCCCGGTGGCCGAGCAGTCGCTTCAGGGCCGCAAGCTGACCGACGACGTGATCCGCGAGGCGGCGCGGCTGGCGGGCACGGCTCCCAGCCCGATCGACGATGTGCGCAGCACGGCGGTCTACCGCTCGGAAATGTGCCGCGTGCTGGTGTCGCGGGCGCTGCGTGCCCTGCGCGATGGAACCGAGCGCGATGGATACCCGACCGATCCGGCCATGCTGTGGGGGCCGCGTCAGGCGGTGGTGCATGAAGCGCTGCCGGCCCAGGTCCGCCACGAGGACGACGCCAGCGATACGATTGTGACGACCGTCAATGGCGAGGTCTACACGCGCACCGGCGGTGTAAACAAAACGCTGCTGCGCTTCCTGCGCGAGGATATCGGGCTGCCCGGCACGAAAGAAGGCTGTGCCGAGGGTGAATGCGGCGCGTGCACCGTTTTCCTGGATGGCGTGGCGGTGATGGCCTGTCTCGTGCCCGCACCGCGCGCACACGGAGCTGAGATCGTCACCGTCGAAGGGCTGGCGCAGAACGGCAGCCTGCACCCGATCCAGCAGACATTTGTCGAGACAGGCGCGGTTCAGTGTGGCTACTGCACACCCGGTTTTCTGATGTCGGGGGCCAAGCTGCTCGAAGAGCACCCGCAGCCCACGCGCCAGCAGATCGAGCAGAGCATCACCGGCAACCTGTGCCGCTGCACGGGTTATTACAAGATCGTGGAAGCCTTCGAGAAGGCGGCTGCGCTGATGCCCACCGGGGATGGTGCGGCTGGCGCTCCCGGACAGGATTAAGGAGCAGGGAAATGAGCCGGTCTACATCGACGTACAGCCCGCCCAAGAGGAAGAAGCGGATGAAGGCCACGCTGCCGCTGGTCGGCCTGTTGTTCGCGGTCCTGCTGGGCGTGGTCGCCTACTTCCTCGCGCCGCCGCTGGTCGAGCTGCTCGAAGGCCAGTTCCCGGACATCGAGCAGCAGTTTGATAATCTGCGCGCCGATATTGGCGAGACGCCGTTTAACGCCCTGATCGCGGGCCTGCTGTGGCTGGTGATGCTGGCACTGTCTGTGTTTCTCGTGGCGGCGCTCATCGGTGAGGATCCCGAAAAGGAAGCCTGGAAGTATATGGGGCCGCACCCCAAAGACATCAAGGGCATGAAGCGCGAGCGCAAGCGCCTGCAAAAAGAGGCGCAGAAACGCGCGCGCCAGCGCAAAGCCATGGAAAAGAAGAAAAAGACTCAGGCGTAGCAGACTGCCCGTTCGTTTCAGTTGGAACCTGACGCGCAAGGAGTAGTAACCAGCGTGGAGCAAAAAAACTTACTCATCGGCCAGAGTGTGCGCCGCATGGACGCCGTCGGCAAAGTCACGGGTGAGACGCCCTATCCCGGCGATATCGACCTGCCCGATCAGCTCTGGATGAAAGTACGCTTTTCCGACCGGGTGCACGCGCGAGTCACGGCGATTGATGCCAGCCGGGCCGAAGCGTATCCGGGCGTGGTGGCGGTCTTCACCGCCAAAGATGTGCCCGTGAACGAGTATGGGCTGAGTATGCCCGACCAGCCGGTCTTGTGTGGGCCGGGCAGTGGCAAAGAGGGCGCGGATATCGTGCGCTGCGTGAGCGATCAGGTGGCGCTGGTGGTGGCCGAAACCGAAGAGATCGCCGCCGCCGCCGTCAAGCTGATCGATATCACCTATGAGGACCTGCCGATCGTTTCCGACATCTTCGAGGCGATGGCCGACGGCGCGCCGCAGCTCCATGCGCACGCGCCGAACAACATCCTGATTCACTACAAGCTGCGGCACGGCGACATTGACTCGGCCTGGGATCAGGCAGATGTGATCGTCGAGGGCGAGTATCGCACCGGCTACCAGGAGCACGCCTATTTGCAGCCGGAAGCCGGTCTGGGCTATATCGACGACGAGGGCCGCGTCACTGTGCTGGTCGCCGGGCAGTGGGTCCACGAGGACCGCGAACAGGTTGCGCACGCGCTCGGCCTGCCCGAAGAGCAGGTGCGCATCATCTACCCGGCTATCGGCGGGGCGTTTGGTGGGCGCGAGGATATGTCGGTCCAGATCACGCTGGCGCTGGCGGCCATGAAGCTCCGGCGCCCGATCAAGATCATCTGGAGCCGCGAGGAGTCGATGATCGGGCACCACAAGCGGCACCCGATGGTGATCCGGGCGCGCTGGGGCGCGACGCGCGAGGGTCGGGTGGTCGCGGCTGAGGCAACGGCGTATGCGGATGCCGGGGGGTATGCGTACACCACCACCAAAGTGCTTGGCAACGCGCACCTGATGGTCAGCGGCCCCTACGAAATTCCTAACGTGCGGGTCGATACCTACGGCGTGTATACCAACAATATCCCCACCGGCGCATTTCGCGGATTTGGCGGGCCGCAGGGGGCGTTTGCCGCCGAGGGCCAGATGAACAAGCTGGCCGAAGCGCTGAATATGGACCCGGTTGAGCTGCGCGCCCTGAACGTGTTGCGCGAGGGCAGCCTGATGTCGGTGGGAAGTCCGCTGCCGCCCGGCGTCACGCTCGATAAGGTGCTGGCCGAAGGCGCGGCCCAGAGCGGCTACTGGCAGTCCACTGAGGACGGCTGGAAGCGGCTGCCGGTCGAGCAGCCTGCCAATCCGGCGCGGCGGCGCGGCGTAGGCATGGCGATGGGCTTCAAGAATGTCGGCTTCAGCTTTGGCGCGCCGGAACAGAACTGGGCCACCGTCGAGATTCACGGCGGGGCCGAGATTGAGCGTGTCGTCGTGCACGAGGCCGGGGCCGATGTGGGGCAGGGCGCGCATACGGTGTTCGTGCAGATGGTGGCGGCGGCGACCGGCGTGCCGATCGAGAAAGTCGAGCTGATCGGGCACGATACGGCCTACACCGGGAATTCGGGCAGCACGTCGGCCTCGCGTATGACGTTTATGGCCGGCAACGCGATCAAGGGCGCGGCGGAGCTGGCGATGGAGAAATGGCAGCACGAGGAACGGCCCGCGATTGCCACCTACCAGTATCGCCCACCCCGGACGACGGCCTACGATCCCGAAACGGGCCAGGCCGATCCGAACTTCGCCTATGGTTACATGGCGCAGTTTGTCGAGGTCGAAGTGGACCTCGAAACCGGGCAGGTTGAGGTGGTGCGTGTCGTCTCGGCGCACGATGTCGGGCGCGCGATCAATCCCACGCAGATCGAGGGTCAGGTCGAAGGCGGCGTGATCCAGGCGTTGGGCTATGCCATCATGGAAGACCTGATCACGCAGGACGGGCGCGTCCTCAACCCCTACCTCTCCACCTATCTGATCCCGACCATCTGGGATGTGCCGCGCGAGGTCAAGTCGGTGATCCTGGAGTACGCCGATCCGCGCGGCCCCTGGGGCGCACGTGGGATGGCCGAGATGCCGTTCATCCCGCTGGCCCCGGCGATCACGGCTGCCGTGTGCGACGCGACCGGCGTGTGGATCGACCGCATCCCGCTGACGCCCGAACGCGTGGTCCTGAGTCTGCGCGAGCAAGGTATCGGTGCTATTTGAATCGCTGCCCGTCGTCATCCGGGGCGGGGGCGACCTGGCTTCCGGTGTCGCCTATCGCCTGGTGAAGGCGGGCTTTCCAGTCATCATCACCGAACTGCCCCGGCCACTGGTCATCCGCCGGACGGTCGCCTATGGATCGGCAGTATTCGAAGGCGTGATCACGGTGGACGGCATCACGGCGCGGCACGCGGCGGCAGTCGAGACCGTGCCAGGCCTGTTGGCGGCAGGCGAAATCCCGGTGCTGGTCGATGAAGCCGGGCGCTGCCTGCCGGTTCTGGCCCCAACGGTGGTGGTCGATGCGCGCGTTGCCAAGCGCAATCTGGACACGACCCGCGCCGATGCCCCGCTGGTGATCGCGCTGGGGCCGGGCTTTACGGCGGGTGAGGACTGTCATGCCGTGATCGAGACGAACCGGGGACACGACCTGGGGCGTGTGATCTGGCAGGGCAGCGCCGTGCCGAACACCGGGCAGCCGGGCAGTGTGCAAGGGCGCGTCGGTGAGCGGGTACTGCGCGCGCCTGCCGACGGCACCGTGACTCCCGCTGCCGCGATCGGGGACCGGTTGGCCGAGGGTGCGCTGATCGCGCACGTGGGCGGGCACGCGATTCGCGCCCCCTTCGATGGCGTGCTGCGCGGGCTGATCCATCCAACCGTGCCCGTGCGCGCCGGGATAAAAATCGGCGATGTCGATCCGCGCGGCGAACGGCGCTATTGCTTTACAATCTCCGATAAGGCGTTGGCGCTGGGCGGCGGCGTGCTGGAAGCGATCTTCAGCGCGCCTCAGCTGGCCGGGCGTTTCGACCAGTTTTCGAAAGGTGGGTGAGCGAGACGGGATTATGCGTTTGCGTGATGCGCTGAAAATCCAGCGCGGGGATGTGGTAGCTTTTATCGGAGCCGGTGGCAAGACATCGGCTCTCTTGCGGCTGGCGCACGAGCTGCGCGCCGAGGGCTGGCGTGTGCTGGCGACCACGACGACGCGCGTCGCACGCTGGGAAGCCGAGCAGGCCCCATTGGCGGCGTGCATGACGTCAGATATCAAGCCCGCTACCGTCCGGCAGTGGCTCAATAAACACGGTTTTGTCTTTCTCTACGGCGGCGATCAGGTCAATCAGAGCAAAGTCTCCGGGCTGAGTCCGCACCTGGTGCCGGGCCTGATGGACTCGATCAATTCCGACGTGCTGCTGATCGAGGCGGATGGGGCGCGGCGGCTGCCGTTCAAAGCGCCGCACGATCACGAGCCGGTCATCCCGCCCGATACATCGCTGGTGGTGCCGGTCGCCGGGCTGGACGCGCTCGGACAGCCGCTCGACGACGAGCACATCTACAACGCCAACCGCATCCTGGAACGCTACGGCTTTCCCGAAGGTGACCCGCTGATCCCGCCCTGGATGGCCGTTACCCTCCGCGACCCGGAGCTGGGCCTGCGCAATGTGCCGGACGGCGCGCGCGTGGTGCCGCTGCTCAACAAAGTGCCAGCCAATGGCTACGGGCGGCGGCTGGCGCGGCGCGTGGCCCGGATCGTGCTCAATTCGCCGCGCATCGAAGCGGTGGCGCTGGGATCGATGCAGGCCCCTGGCGATCATCCGGTCCATGAGCTTCAGCAGCGGATCGCGGCGGTCGTGCTGGCGGCGGGTACCTCGTCGCGCATGGGCCAGTCGAAGGCGCTGCTGCCCTGGGACAGCCGGACCGTGATCGAGACAATTGTCAACCGGCTACTGACCGCGCGCCTGGCCGAGACGCTGGTCGTGACCGGCTTTCAGGCGGACGCTATCGAGCGACGGCTGGCACACCTGCCAGTCCAGACGCTCTACAATCCCGTTTATGCCGAGGGCGAGATGCTGTCGTCATTACAGGCGGCGCTGCGTGTGCTGCCGGAGACGATCGCGGCCTGCCTGGTGGTGATGGGCGACCAGCCCTCACTCGATTCGCGCGTGATCAACCAGATCGTGACCGCCTATCTCGAAGGGCGGGGGAGCATTATCGCGCCGGTGTATCGCGGCGAGCGCGGCCACCCGATCCTGATTGACCGCCGTTTCTGGCCGGAGCTGCTGGCGCTGGAATCGGGCGCACCGCGTGATGTGCTGCGCCGCTATCCTGACGAGGTGACGCTGGTCGAAGTCGGCACCGACAGTATCCTGCGCGACATCGACACGCCCGAAGAGTACCGGCGCGAGCGCCGCCGGGCCGGTCTGCGTTAAGGCATCAGGCTTCCGGGGTGGCGCTGGCCGGTCCCGCGCCGATCGGTGTGGGCGTGGGCGGCGGATCGCTGATGTGGATTGTTACCTCGCACAGGTGGCGCATCTGGTAGGTGTTGTCGAAAACCGTCAGGCGGAAGCGGTATTCGCCGGTCGGGAAGTTGAGCGGGATGATCTCGCCCAGTGGGCCATCGACGACCGGCTCGGTATAGTCGCCGCCGATCGGGGCGAACTCCGTCCCGCTGACGGCGGGCCTGATCTCAAAGCGATAGAACGCGAAATCTCCAATCGAGGCCGTGCCCCAGACCGTTGTCGCCTCAAAGATAAGCTGGCCGTTGCCGGGCACCAGCAGCCACGCGCTATCACGCGGGCAGCCGACCATGTCCGGCGCAGCGGGGATGATCGTGCCGACCGGAGTCGCGGTGGGGGCGGGGGTGGCGAAGAGCGCCTGCTCGCCACTGCCGATCGGCTGCCCGGCGTCGAGCGCGATCGGCGGGTTAACGCCCGGCGTGCTGGTGACGAAGCGCTCCGGGCGGCTGGCCGTCTGCCGTACGCCGCTCAGCTCGGCATCGCGCAGGGTGGGGGCCATCAGGTTGGCGATGGCCCACACGCCGACCAGTGTTTCGAGCAGCAGGCCACCGAGCGTGATCGAGCTGGCCTGCCGGACCAGCGCCTGCTCACGCTCCAGCTTGAACTGGCTGAGGGCCAGCTCGCGCCGGGCGCGCAGCAGCCGGTAAGCCATCAGCAAAATGCCGCCGGCGCACAGAATGTACAGCCCCAGAGCGATCTGCTCGACGAAAAAGACAAGACTGGTCATGCTTCTGGATAGTTCTCAACATCCGCCGGATCGTAGGGCGGCATCTCGCGCAGCACGCCGCGAATGACCGTCACCAGGCGCGGGACGATCTGGCGGCCCAGCCGCAGCACTTCTTCATGGCTCACTTCTTCGCGCGCTTCGGTCGAGTCCAGCGACAGGTTGGTGATGCTGGAGAAGCCGAGCACACGCATCCCGGCATGATAGGCGACCAGCGCTTCGGGCGCGGTGGACATGCCGACCGAATCCCCGCCCCAGCCGCGCAGCATCCGCACTTCGGCGGGCGTCTCGAAGGTGGGGCCGGACAACCCGACATAGACGCCCTGGCGCAGTGTGAAGCCGTTCTGCTCCGCGACACGGTGCGCCAGCCGGTTCAGGGTCGGGTTATAGGTGCGGGTGTGGATCGAGAAGCGCGGGCCAAACGACGCCTGATTGGGGCCGCGCAGCGGGTTGCTCCCCGTCATGCCGCCGATGTAGATGTGATCCTCGATCACCATGATATCGCCCGCGCTGAAGTTGGGATTCAGGCCGCCGGCGGCGTTGGTCAGAATCACCGTGTTGACGCCGAGCAGACGCATGACGCGGATCGGCAGCGTAACCTGGGCCGGGCTGTAGCCCTCGTAGAAATGCGCGCGGCCCTGCATCGCCACGAGCGGCTGGCCTTCCAGCGTGCCGAGCACCAGCCGCCCGGCGTGCCCGACGACGGTCGAGTGCGGCCAGTGCGGGATGTCCTCGTAGGGGATGACGTCCGCGTTTTCGATCTCGTCCACCAGCGGCCCCAGGCCCGATCCCGCCACCAGGCCAATCGTCGGGCGGACTGGCGTGCGCTGGCGGATGGCGTCGGCGGCCTCGTGATAATGTTCTTCGGGAATCACATGCACATGCTGCATAAACGATTTCTCCGTGTGAAAGCCGTTTGCGGCTGAGCAGCGCGGTTTTGCGCCCTATTGTAACATCTCTTCAAAGCGCTGTGGATGCAGATTATACCGCACGGTATGCCGGGATATGTTCGGAAAATATTCACGGAAATTAATATAGTACAAAGCAGCATTTGCACGGTATACTCTATGTATAGGTTTCGTTCTAGGATAGCGCGCAGAAAGAGCCGACTGGGAGGATGGCATGAGGGTTGAGAAGGCGATGGCTCGCTATCTGCACATTTATCAGGCATTATATGCACGGACGCCCAGAGAACTGCGCGATCTTGGCAACGACTGGGTGTTGGTCAACGGCGCGCGCATGACGGTTGATGAACTGGAAAGCCTGACCGAGGAATTGAACCGCGAGTACCAGCAGGTGATTACGAACCGGCGAGGAATTGTCAAGCGCCTGCTGACGTGGTTCGCCAAAGCGTAATCCAGCCCGCCACTGACCATCAATTCCGGCGCTTCACTGGCGCCGGAATTGATTCCAGGGCTAATCGCAGACAGGGCGGCCAGCGATATTGAGGTATCTCATACCACGTGCCGCCCCGGACGGTGTAGCAGAAATCCGTCAGTGCACTTCCTGACCCTCTGGCGCATAGGGTTGATGGAGCTCCACCGGCTGCCGGTGAGCGCGCGAACGCAGGTTCAGCATTTCCACGAACAGCGAAAAGCCCATTGCGAAATAGATGTACCCTCGCGGGATATGCTGATGCAGCCCTTCGACAATGAGCATCACGCCAATCAGCAGTAAGAAGCTGAGAGCGAGCATCTTGACCGTTGGATGGTTGTTGACAAAGTCGCTGATCCGTCCTGAGGCCAACAGCATCACAACAATCGCCCCGATAACGGCCAGGATCATGATCTCGACTTCGCGCACCATGCCGACCGCGGTCAGGATCGAGTCGATGGAGAAAACAGCATCCAGCAGCAAGATTTGTAAGATAACGGCCCCGAAGGAGGGCGGCACACCTTTACTGGCATGGCCGGTTTCGCCTTCCAGCCGATCGTGAATCTCCGAAGTTGCCTTTGCCAGCAAAAACAGGCCCCCGCCAATCAAAATCAGATCGCGAACCGAGATGCCCTGCTCGAAGATTGTAAACAGAGGCTCAGTCAGCCCAATGATCCACGAGACAGCCAGCAAAAGCGCGATACGGAAGCCGAGAGCCAGGCCCAAACCTAACTGCCGGGCGCGCGGCTGCTGTTTCTTAGGCAGCTTGCCGGTGAGGATCGAGATGAAGACAATGTTGTCAATCCCCAGAACGATTTCCATCAACAACAAGGTTAAGAAGCCGATTGCGGCCTGAGGAGTAAGCAGCTCTTCCATTCAACAGCCTTTCATCGATGCGTGTGGTTTCTCGCAGAATTTAGCAGCTTTTTGGGGTAACACGCGAAGGAACTTCGAGGCTGTAAACCGCCGATATTGAGGAGCAATCTGGATGCACTGAAGCATCCAGGCGGCAGCGACAAATCTCGCGTCTGGCAGTTGATAACACGCGCTAGAGCAGCAGGCAGGCATCGCCCAGGCTGTAGAAGCGGTAGCCCTGCGCGATCGCCTCGCGGTAGGCGTCCAGGATGCGCCCGCGCCCGGCAAAGGCGCTGACCAGCATCAGCAGGGTAGAGCGGGGCAGGTGGAAATTGGTGATCATCACGTCCACCACGCGGAAGCGATAGCCCGGCACAATGTACAGGTCGGTGTCCTCGTCCAGCGCGATGACGGGCCGCCAGGGGCATAGATTCTCGTTGAGATTGTGCAGCGTGCGCTGGACGCTGGCCGGATCGTTGGTCTCGGTCCCATAGGCCGCCGAGCGAATCGCGGCGCTTTCGAGCGTGCGGACGGCGGTCGTGCCGACTGCCACGACGCGATTCCCACGCAGGCGCGCCTGGTTGATAAGCTGGGCGTCATTGGGTGTCAGGATCGCGCGCTCGGTGTGAATCCGGTGTTCCAGCACGTTTTCCTCGCGCACCGGGGCGAATGTGTCCAGCCCGATATGCAGCGTGCAGTAAGCGAACTCGATCCCCTGGTGCTTGAGGCTGAGCAGCATCTCGCCGGTGAAGTGCAGACCGGCGGTCGGCGCGGCGGCGGAGCCTTCGTCGCGGGCGTAGATCGTCTGATAGCGCCCCGGATCGGCCAGCGGGGTTGTGATGTAGGGTGGCAGCGGCGTTTCGCCCAGCCGGTCCAGGTAGGGGCGGATCGGCTCGTCGAATTCGATCACGCGCTCGTTTTCGGCGCGCTCCTCGATCACGGTCGCCTCGACACGCGCGCCGTTTTCATGCCCGACCGCGAGCCGCGTCCCGACCTGAATCCGCCGCCCGCCGACGATCGCCAGCCAGCGTGTCGCGTCAAGCTGGCGCAGCAGTAGGATTTCCGCCGCACCGCCGGTCGGGACCTTCTGCGCGGGCAGCCGCGCCGGGATGACCCGCGTCTGGTTGAGCACCAGCACATCGCCGGAGTTCAGATATTCCGGCAGGTCGCGGAAGGTGCGGTGTTCCAGCGCGCCGCTGTCGCGGTGCAGCACCAGCAGGCGCGAGGCGTCACGCGGCTCAACCGGCGTCTGGGCGATGTGGTCGGGGGGTAGGTCATAGTCGAAGTCAGAGAGATGCATGGGCAGCTTCAGCGGTTGATGAGGCGGATAACGATGTTGAGCACCAGGGTCAGCAGCAGGCTGAGCACGATCATGCTCACAATCGGGAAGAAGCACGAGTAACCCTTGCCTTCGATGCGGACATCGCCGGGCAGACTGCCCAGGTCTTTGAGGAACGGCAGCCGGCTGAACAGCATCAGGACGCCGCCCAACACCAGCAGGCCGATCCCGATCAGCAGCACCAGCCGCCCCAGCGAATTCAGGTCCATATGGCTCGTGCTCCTGGGCTAGAACAGCGGCGTCTGGCGCGGTGGGCGGTGGTCGGGAATGTTGAGGTGCTCGTAGGCCAGCCGGGTTGCGACACGCCCGCGCGGGGTGCGTTCCAGGAAGCCGAGCTGCAGCAGATACGGCTCGTAGACATCCATGATCGTATCGGACTCTTCGCTGATCGAGGCCGCGATGGTCTCCAGCCCGACCGGGCCGCCCTCGAACTTCTCGATGATCGACAGCAGGACGCGGCGGTCGATGTCGTCCAGGCCCAGCGGGTCGATCTCCAGCAGGTCGAGCGCTTCGGCGGCCACCTCAGGGGTGATCACGCCACCGGCGCGCACTTGCGCATAGTCACGCACCCGCTTGAGCAGGCGCAAGGCTACACGCGGCGTACCACGCGTCCGGCGCGCGATCTCGATCACGCCTTCGTCCTCGATCGGCACTTGCAGCAGGCTGGCGGCGCGTTCCACGATGGTTTCCATGGCGGCCTGGCTGTAGAAGTCCAGGCGGTAGACCGCGCCAAAGCGCGCGCGGAGCGGGGCGGTCAGCAGCGCCAGGCGGGTCGTCGCGCCGATCACGGTGAAGCGCGGCAGATTGAGCCGCACGTTCTTAGCCGACGGTCCCTTGCCGATCACGATGTCGAGCGCGAAATCTTCCATGGCCGGATAGAGCACTTCTTCGACAGCGCGGCCCAGGCGGTGAATCTCGTCGATGAACAGGATATCGCCTTCGCGCAGGTGCGTCAGGATCGCGGCCAGGTCGCCGGCGCGCTCAATCGACGGGCCGGCGGTGATGCGGATATTGACTTCCATCTCGTTGGCGATCACGTGCGCGAAGGTGGTCTTGCCCAGGCCGGGCGGGCCATAGAGCAGGACGTGATCGAGCGACTCGCGCCGCGCTTTGGCCGCTTCGATGAGAATGCGCAGATTTTCAACCACGCGCTCCTGGCCGGTCATCTCGTCCAGACGGCGCGGGCGCAGGGCGTTGTCTACCGCGTCATCGCCGCGCTTCTTGCCACTGATCAGGCGGTCCGCGTCTGCCATGCGGTGCTCCATTCCATGATTCACAATGCCTTCGAGTATACCGGGACGGGGGCAGAAAATAAAGGCGCGCAGGCGGCAAATCCGCGTTGACAGGTTGTGCCAGAAGGTTACAATCTGCGGCGGCTGGATGGCCTACAGGAGGACGCATGAGCAACCTGCACGTTTCCACTCATCCCCTGGTCAAGCATAAACTGACCCTGCTGCGCAGCGTGAGCACCGAGCACAAGAAGTTCCGCGAGCTGATCCGCGAGCTGGCGATGCTGCTCGGCTATGAGGCGATGGCGGACCTGGAGCTGAAGGACTGCACGGTCCAGACGCCGCTGCAGCTCGCGCCCGGACATCACCTGCAGGAAGATGTCGGGCTGGTCCCAATTCTGCGGGCCGGGCTGGGAATGGTGGACGGGATCCACGAGATGATCCCCGGCGCCCAGGTGTGGCACCTGGGCATTTATCGCGATGAAAAGACGCTGCGCCCGGTGTCTTACTATAACAAGCTGCCGATTGAGCCGACGGTGCAGGTGTGCTTGGTGCTCGATCCGATGCTGGCGACGGGTGGATCGGCGACGGCGGCGGTCGAAGTGCTGAAGAACTGGGGCGTGCGGCGGATCAAGTTCGTGGGCCTGATCGCGGCCCCGGAAGGCATCCAGGCCATGACCGAAGCGCATCCCGACATACCGCTGTATCTGGCCGCGGTAGACGATCATCTGAATGAGAATGGGTTTATCGTGCCGGGCCTGGGCGACGCGGGCGATCGGCAGTTTGGGACAGCGTAATTAAAGGGGCAGCCGCTCGCAAGCGCGCCAACCCCCATGAACTGAGGTCGTATGCCGGCTGAACATATTATTTCTTTTGTGATTGTATTTGGGGTTTCGCTGGGGCTGTCGCTGGCGCTGACGCCGGTCGCGCAGCGTTTGGGGCTGCGCTGGGGCATCGTGGACGCGCCGCGCGGGCGGCATCGTCACCCGCACGTCATGTCGAAGTTCGGCGGGCTGGCGATGTTTGTCGCCTTCGTCGCGGCGGTGATCGTGGCACAGTTTTTGCCGGTGGTGCGTACCGACGACAAGGAGATCATCCGCCTGTTTGGGCTGCTGATTGGCGGCACATTTCTGTTCGTATTCGGCATTCTTGACGACCTCTACGAGTTTGGCCCGCTGCCGCAGTACGTCGCCCAACTGAGCGCGGCGGCGATCGCGGTGGTGTTCCTGATCATCATCGAGCGCTTCAACAACCCCCTGACCGGCCAGCTTACGCCGGAATGGCCGTATGTCGTTACCGTGACGCTGACGCTGCTGTGGCTCGGCTTTATGATGAACACGGTCAACTGGCTGGATGGACTGGATGGGCTGGCGGCGGGCGTTTCGGCGGTCACGGCGCTGATGATCTTCATTCACGCCGCCTTCCGGCTCGATCAGGTTAGCGTGAGCCTGCTGCCGCTGGCGCTGCTCGGCGCGACGCTCGGCTTTTTGCCCTTCAACTTTCACCCGGCGCGCATCTTCATGGGCAGCAACGGGGCGCTTTTTCTGGGCTATACCATCGGGGTGCTGGGCATCATCGGCGGGGCAAAGGTGGCAACCGTGCTGCTGGTGATGGGCCTGCCGCTGCTCGACGTGGTGTGGCAGATCGTGCGGCGGGTGAGCGTGGGCGAAAACCCGGCCAAAGGCGACCGGGGCCACGTCCATTACCGCCTGCTCGATATGGGCCTGTCGCAGCGCCAGATCGTGTTCGGCTATTACGTCTTCTGCTCGATCTTCGGGGCGATTGCGCTAGTGACGGCCAGCCGCCTCTACAAACTGATCGCGCTGGTCGTGATGGCAGCGGTGATCGCGGCGGGGTTCGCCGTGCTCGGACGCCACACGCGGATCAAGCCGCAGGCCGACGCGCCCGATCCGGAAGAGGCGCATCCCCTGGCCTGACGCCTAGAGATCATCGAAATCCACGTACTCGACGTCGTCCCCTTCCTCGTCGTCTTCAGCTTCATCGTCCAGGTCCAGCTCGTCATCGTCCAGAATGAAGGGCGAGGTGGGCCGGCGCTGCGGTGGGCTGGATGGTGGCCGGAGCGGGGTGGGCGGGGCGCTGCGGGTTGGTGGCGTGAAGTTGACCGGGCGGCGCTCTTCCTCACCATCATCCTTGCGTTCATCCCCCACTCTTCCAGGCGGTGTGCTGCCCGGAGAACGCAGCGGGCCGCCGGATGGGTGCGGCGTGGGGCCGAAAGACCGGTTGGCTGCCGGGCCGGACGGCTCCCGCTTTGGCGCGTCATCCCTGGTTTCAGGCCGGATGCTGCCTGGGGTACGTTCAACGGGGCGCGATGACTCGAACGGGCGCGCCGGACCTGACGTTGTGGGACGATCCGGGCCAGCGGTGCGCGGTGGGCCGGCAGGTGGACGTGAAGCGGCGGGACGTTCGGACCCGGCGGGCGGTTGAGTTACGCTGCCGGGGCGAGGGGGTGTGCCAGGGATGCCGGGCGCACGCGGGGGAGTCCGCTCCGGTGGCGCTGTCAGGCCAGGGCTGCGCGCCGGGCCGGGGGGCGATCCGGGTGGGGCGGCGGGCTGGCGTTCCGGACCGAAAGTACGCTGCGGAGTGCGCAGCGCATCGGATTCCTCGCGGGCGGCGGTGGGCGGCGTGCTCAGCCGGGCGGCTGTCTGATCAGTGCGGGCCGGTTCGCGCTCCACGCGCGGCGGAACGGCAGCCGGCTCAGATGCAGGCGAGGGAAGCTCGCGCCGGATCGGGCCAGCCGGGGCGGGAGCGGTTTGCGGGGCGGCGGCTGACATGGCGCGGGCTTTGCGCGCCCGGATTCTGGGATCGGACGGGTCGGGCACCGGCAGTTGCAGGTTATAGATCGAAGGCAGCGGCACGCCAGGCGGCAGTGGCAGACTGGAGCCGGGCTGCCGGGCGCGTGCGGCGCGGGCGTGACTGCCGTAGTCGAATTTACGTTTGGTGGCGCGCTCCAAAATTTCCTCAAGGAAGCCGATGGCGACAATGGCAAGCACCTCGACCGTCAGCACCGCGCCGAAAGCCGTCGTCAGCACCTCGACCGTATGCGCAACCGGGCCGGTGAACGTTTCGAGCAGCACCTCGCCGACGCCGATCACGACCAGGAACGCGATGCACGCCGCGAAGATGCCCAGCAGCAGCGGCCAGCCCTTGCGATCAGCCGGGGTGGGGAACATGCCGTTGCTGATGGCGAACATCAGGTAGAGCCACAGGTAAAAGTCGGGTGTGCTGCCGAGGTCCTGGATCGCCGCGCCGATCAGGGCGAGATCGCGGGTGTCGAGCGCCGCGATGAAGTCTTCCAGGTTGAGGATATGGTTGCTGATCACCCAGATCAGCGCCGTGCCGGTGATCAGCGGGATGGCGCCAATAATGGCCGATTGCAGCCAGCTCGCGCGCCGGATCTGCACGAAGTCGAGGCGGAGCGTGCCGTCGGCTTGCGCTTCAGGCCAGGCGACGACACGCTTGGTTGCGACATTCAGCGCCCCGGCCATCAGCCACTGCGTGAACTCGTGCAGGAATACACCCGGCATCAGGATCACGTAGTAGAGGGCGGTGGCGCTGCGCTGATCGTTGGTCAGCAGCCAGCCCACGCCGTAGAGATGGCTGTGAATCCATTTCTCGGCGAGCACCAGCAGCGCCAGAACCACCCCCAGCCCAATCCAGGGGCTGAGCAGATCACTCAGGGGCATAGCAGTCCGCTAGGCTAGACCCTTGGCTTCGATCGCGATCCGCACCAGGGCCACGAACGACTCTTCCTTCAGCGATGCGCCGCCCACCAGCGCACCGTCGATGTGCGGCTGGCTCATGAACTCGGCCATGTTGTCCGGCTTGACACTGCCGCCGTACTGGATGCGCATCGCGTC
The DNA here is from genome assembly GCA_012729765.1 of Chloroflexota bacterium. Lineage (GTDB taxonomy): Bacteria > Chloroflexota > Anaerolineae > Aggregatilineales > Aggregatilineaceae > JAAYCM01. Next base: position 69,322 of record JAAYCM010000074.1, read on the forward strand.
GGCGGCTCCCTGACCGTACAACTCGGCCAGAATGCCCCGGATCGCGCCGATGATTGTGTTGGCCTGCTCGCCGCTCGCGTTCCTGCCGGTGCCGATCGCCCAGATCGGCTCGTAGGCGACGACGATATTGGCGAGATCGCTGGCCGGGATGCCCTCGAAGGCGGCGCGAATCTGGCGACCCACGAAGTCCTGGGTCTGCCCGGCCTCGTTGATCTCCAGGCTTTCACCGACGGCGATAATCGGGTGCAGGCCGTGCGCCAGGGCGGCTTTGGTCTTCTTGTTGACCATCTCGTCGGTGACGCCCTGATAGGCGCGGGTTTCCGAATGGCCGATGATGACATATTTTACCAGACCTTGCAGCATCGGGGCGGAAATCTGGCTGGTATACGCGCCCTGGTCTTCCCAGTGGACATCCTGTGCGCCGACTGCGATCTCGGTCCCGGCGAGGGCGGCCTGCACAGCAGGCAGCGCGACATAGGGCGGGCAGATCACGCGCTCGGCGGCGCTGTACGGCGCGAGCTGATCTTTCGTGGCGTTCACAAACGCGACGGCTTCCTGGGGGGTCTTGTACATCTTCCAGTTGCCGGCAATGATCGGAGTACGCATCAGATTAACTTCCTTCCTCAAAGGCTTGGTGCGATTCAAAAAAACTGTGTGCCGGGCGCGAGCTTCATCGCCCGACCACAATTATAGTCCGCTTTTGGGCGGCGTGCGGGAAACCTGGCTGCCAGACCTGATCGCCCGGCAGCCGGGTTTTTGGCTTCAAACGGGCGGGACGCTAGAGATCGTTGAGCGCGACCACGCCCGGAAGCTGCTTGCCTTCCAGCAGCTCCAGGCTTGCGCCGCCGCCGGTCGAGATGTGCGACATCTTGTCGTCCAGCCCGGCCTTGTTGACCGCCGCCACCGAATCGCCGCCGCCGATGATGGTCGTGGCGCTGGATTCGGCCAGAATCTCGGCGATAGCGAAGGTGCCCCTGGCGAAGTTGGGCATCTCGAACACGCCCATCGGGCCGTTCCAGACAACCGTGCGTGCGTCCTTGAGGATTTCGCGGAAGTCCTCGACCGCGCCGGGGCTGATGTCCAGGATGCGCCAGCCATCCGGCACACCCTCGGCGGGATTGATCACGCGCATGTTGGCCTCGTTGTCGAAGGCGTCCGCGATCACAACTTCATCCGGCAGGACGAGCTTATCGCCGCCCTGGTCCATCAAACGGCGGGCCGTGTCGAGCGCCTCGTCTTCGGCCAGCGAATCGCCAACTGCCCAGCCCTTGGCCTTGAAGAAGGTGTTCGCCATGCCGCCGCCAATCAGCAGCCGGTCACACTTGCCGAGCAGCGCCTCGATCACGCCGATCTTGTCGGAGACTTTGGCCCCACCCAGGATCGCCACAAAGGGCCGCTCCGGGCTTTCGAGCGCGCCCACCAGGTATTCCAGCTCCTTCTCCATCAGGAAGCCGCTCACGGCGGGCAGGAAGCGCGCGACGCCTTCGGTCGAGGCGTGGGCGCGGTGGGCCGATCCGAACGCGTCGTTGACGTACACGTCGCCCAACTCGGCCAGCTTACGCGCGAAGTCTTCGTTGTTCTTCTTCTCTTCGACGTAGAAGCGCGTGTTTTCGAGCAGCAGCACGCCGCCTTCGGGCAGCGCTGCTGCGGCCTGCTTCGCCACGTCACCGACCGTCTCTTCGGCGAAGGCGACTTCGCGGCCCAGCAGATTGGCGAGCACGGACACCGCCGGACGCAGCGAATACTTGGGATCGGGCGCGTCCTTGGGGCGGCCCAGGTGCGACATCAGCGCGATATAGCGCGGGTTCTGGTCGAGGATGTATTTGAGCGTGGGCAGAGCCGCCCGGATGCGGGTATCGTCCGTTACCTGCCCGTCCGCAATCGGGACGTTGAAGTCCACCCGGACCAGCACGCGCTTGCCGGTCAAATCGATATCACGAATCGTCTTCTTAGCCACAGGTTAGCTCCTTTATGGTGTAAAGAAAACAGGGGCAGGGCGCTGTGGCCCTCGCCCCTGCGAGTTACTGATGGTCAGTCACGGCTGACGATGCTTAGAGCTGGTCCGCCATGAGCTTCGCCATGTCGGCGGTGCGAACCGAGTAGCCCCACTCGTTGTCGTACCAGGCCATCACCTTGACCAGCGTGCCCTGGAAGACCGACGAGAACTCGGCGTCGAAGATGCTGGAGCGCGAGTCGCCCTTGTAGTCGATCGACACCAGCGGCTCGTCGCCATAGCCCAGGATACCCTTCAGCGGGCCTTCCGCCGCTTCCTTGAACTTGCTGCGCAGCTCTTCGGTCGTGGTTTCGCGCTCGACCTCGGCCACGAAGTCCACCAGCGACACGGTGCTGGTCGGGACGCGCACCGCGATGCCGTCGAACTTGCCCTTGAGGTCGGGGATAACCAGCGCGACAGCCTTCGCAGCGCCGGTGGTGGTCGGGATCATGCTCATGGCAGCGGCGCGCGCGCGGCGCAGGTCGCTGTGGGGCATGTCCAGGATGCGCTGGTCGTTGGTATAGGCGTGGATGGTGGTCATCAGGGCACGCTTGATGCCGAACGCATCGTGGACGACCTTCGCCGCCGGGGCGAGGCAGTTGGTGGTGCAGGACGCGTTCGAGACGATGTGATGCTTGCTGGAGTCGTACTTGTCGTCGTTGACGCCGATCACGACCGTCAGGTCGATCTCACCCTTGGCGGGGGCGGTGATGATGACCTTCTTGGCCCCGGCGTTGATGTGCGGCTGCACTTTTTCCCGGCTGCGGAAGACGCCCGTGCCTTCGATCACGATGTCCACGCCCAGGTCGCCCCAGGGCAGATTGCCGGGATCGCGCTCGCTCAGGCCGCGAATTTCCTGACCATTGACCCGCAGGCCGTTGTCGGTCACGGCGATTTCGCCCTCGAACCGGCCATAGTTGGAGTCATACTTGAACAGGTGCGCCATCGTGGGCAGATCGCCGAGGTCGTTGAACGCCACGACCTGGAGATCGTTGGGATACTTTTCGACGATCGCCTTCAGAACCTGACGACCGATACGGCCAAAGCCGTTGATACCGACGCGAACTGCCATAGTGCTGTTCTCCTTCACCTATCGAGATAGGACACAAAATGATGGATAGTTTGCCGGAGCGAACTATCCCGCTTGTCTCGGCTGCACAGACGGCTCTCAGCCCGCGGCCAATGTCTCCGGCTGCGCTGAAGGCCCGGCTTGCGTCGCATTTTGATAGAGCGTGAGCAAGGCCTGTGCTAACTTGTTTGCATCATGGCGCCAGGGCTGATCCTCATTGGTGAGATCGGCCTGGTGCACGTGATACCGCTGGAAAATGGTGTGAGTCTCAGGCGCGGGTATGACATAGTGGGTGTGCTCGCCGGCGTTCTTACTAGGGTAGCTGTTGTTGGCGAGCACGGCGTCAAACACGCCCCGCCCGATATGGGCCTCAAGCGCCAGCACATGATCGGCGACGCTGTACCCATCGGTTTCGCCTGCTTGCGTGGCGACGTTACACACGTAAACCTTGTAGGCGCGGCTGGCGCGCAGCGCCTCGATGATGCCGGTCACAAGCAGGCTGGGCAGAATACTGGTATAGAGACTGCCGGGACCAATCACAACAAAACTGGCATTCAGGATCGCCCGGACCGCTTCCGGATAGGCGCGAACCTGGTCCGGGTGCAAGAAGACGCGCTCGATCTTACCACCTGACTCGGGAATTTGCGATTCGCCGGTCACGCGACGCAGGCGGGTTTCGCCCGGCATACGGACTTCGGCCATCAGCGTGACATCGTCTTGCAGGGTGGACGGCAGCACGCGGCCCTGAGTCGCCAGCACGCGGCCCGTCTCGGCCACAGCGCGATCCATGCTGCCGGTGATGTCGGCTAGCGCGGTCAAAAACAGGTTGCCGAAGCTGTGGCCTTCCAGCCCGCCCTGCGCAAAACGATACTGGAACAACTGCGTCATCAGGGCTTCGTCGTTAGCCAGCGCGGCGATATTGCTGCGCAGATCGCCCGGCGGCAGGACGCCCAATTCGCGGCGCAGACGGCCAGAGCTGCCGCCGTCGTCGGCCATCGTCACGATCGCTGTGATCTGGTTGGTGTAGCGCTTCATCCCGCGCAGCACACCCGGCAGGCCGCTGCCCCCGCCGATCGCCACGAGCTTGATCCCGCGCTGGCGGCGGCTGTGGGCATAGACCCGGTCAATCAAGGATTCCTGGTTGTGGGCGTCGAAGGGAGCCAGAATAGAGCGGTTAAGCTGGTAGAGCGACAGGACGATCACGGCCAGACCGCCCAGCACCGACACGCCGATCCGCGCCCAGGGGGGGACAAAGCGCAGGGTCAGGATGTAGAGTGACAGGGGCAGATCGTCGCTGCCGGGGTAAAGCGCGACGATGGCCTGGGCGAATCCCAGAGCGAGAACGGTGATACCCAGCATCAAGAGGACCAACCAGCGCTTGATTCCCAGCCCTGGAGTCAGCCATTTGATGAGGGCAGGTTGAGATGGCCGCATTCAAGGTTCCTGTCGTGCGTGACGGGTTTTGTACCGGGCTGTTATCTGCTGCCCGGTGACGTGCTGTATCATTACCTATTACTGGCCCCTACCCATTTGAAGATTGTAGCTTTTCCGTCTCGCTTCCACAATATCATTTCACCTGCGATTCGCTGTCAACGATCACTTGACGCCAGCGAGAGGCATGTTACAACTAGTGGACCTTTTACGAGAGTGACACGAGAGAGGTAAGTCTCATGGCTGACTTTGATCTGCTGCGGCGCTTGACGCTCGATACGGGCGGCAAGATTGTGCTGTTGGTGATGGATGGCCTGGGCGGGCTGCCGCGTGAGCAGGGCGGGCCGACTGAGCTTGAGGCAGCGCACACGCCTAATCTTGACCGGCTGGCGTGCGAGGGCAGCATCGGGCTGAGCATCCCGGTCGCACGCGGGATCACGCCCGGCAGCGGCCCGGCGCACCTGGCACTGTTTGGCTACGATCCGCTCAAGTATGAGATCGGGCGCGGCGTGCTCGAAGCGACCGGCATCGGGCTGGAAGTGAACCCCGGCGACGTGGCGATTCGCGGCAACTTCTGCACGATTGACGAAAACGGCATCATCACCGACCGGCGCGCGGGCCGCATCTCCACCGAAGAAGGCGCGAAGCGCGTCGAGCTGCTGCGCGACATCAAAATCCCCGGCATTGAGATCGACATCGACATCGCCAAGGAATACCGCTTCGCAATGGTGATGCGCGGCGAGGGCCTGAATGGGGCGATTGCGGACACCGATCCGCAGCGGACCGGCGTCGCACCGCTCTCCGCGACTCCGATGGATCCGGCGGCCCAACGCACCGCCGAACTGGTCAACCAGTGGCTCGACGCGGCCCGCGAGCGCCTGAAGGGTCAGGAACCGGCCAATATGGCGACGTTGCGCGGCTTTGCGATGGAGCCGGGCCTGCCCAAGTATGCCGATGTGTACAAGCTGCGGGCGGCGTGCGTGGCGGTCTACCCGATGTACAAGGGCGTCAGCCGCCTGGTGGGGATGGACGTAATCCAGACCACCGCGCACGACACCACCCTGGACGAGTTCGAGCATGTGGCGCGCATCTGGAACGATTATGACTTCATCTTCTGCCACATCAAGTACACCGACAGCCGGGGCGAAGACGGTGACTTTGACGCCAAGGTGAAGGTGATCGAGGGCGTGGACGAAGCCCTGCCGCGCCTGATGGACCTGAACCCGGATGTGCTCGTCGTGACCGGCGACCACTCGACCCCGGCCACCTATCGCGCGCATAGCTGGCACCCGGTTCCCACGCTGCTGTGGGCGCCTGGCACGCATATGCCCGATCGCGGCTGCGCGTTTGCCGAGCGCGAGTGCATGATCGGCGCGCTGGGCCAGTTCCCCGCCGTCGATCTAATGCCGCTGGCGCTGGCGCACGCCCGGCGTATTGCGAAATTTGGCGCGTAGCATCCGCCGCTTTACGATCTGAGCCAGAAGCGAAACGGGGTCATGTGAGGCCCCGTTTCTTGATCGCAGCGGAAGGGGTGAGATGGGATGATGCCCGGGATTCTGATCCTGGTGCGGCACGGGCAGTCACAGTGGAACCTGGAGAACCGTTTCACGGGCTGGACGGATGTGCCGCTAACCGATCTGGGGCGCGAGGAAGCGCGTATGGCGGGCCAAAAGCTGCGTGACTATCGCTTTGATCGCGCCTTCACGTCGCTGCTCAGCCGCGCGCAGGAGTCGCTGGCGATCATCCTGGAGACAATCGGCCAGAGCGAGGTGCCGGTCGAGCGGACGCAGGCGCTCAACGAGCGGCACTACGGCGATCTCCAGGGCTTGAGCAAGCTCGAAACGGCGGAGAAGATGGGGGCAGAACGGGTTTACTACTGGCGGCGCAGCTACGACTACCGGCCACCGGGCGGCGAGAGCTTGCAGGATACCGCCAGGCGGGTGATGCCCTACTACCGCGCGCAGATCGAGCCGCTGGTGCGCGCCGGGCAGACGATCCTGGTGGTGGCGCACAGCAACACGCTGCGCGCGCTGGTGATGGTGCTGGATGGCATTTCGCCTGAAGCCGTGCCCGAACTCAACATCCCGACCGGAGTCCCGTACCGCTATGTGATCGATGCCAGCGGCGCGATTCTGGAGCGCGGCTATCTATGAGGCGGTGGGTTCCGCCGGGGGAGTCTCACGCCGCCGGGCCTGTCGTTCCCAGCCCCACGCGATCCCTATCGCGGCCAGCACGCCCACGACGGTAAACAGCCCGATCGCCAGCGCCGCGTCGAACCAGAAGCGCTCCGGGAAGAGACGGATCAGGGTCGAGCGCGTGCTGAACTGCCACGAGTCGCCCTCGAAGAACAGCCGGTGAAAGCCGGTAAAGAAGAAATCCCAACTGGCCACGACCACGATCACCAGGGTCACAATCAACAGCAGGGTGAACAGCCCGCCTTCGAATAATCCCTGGCGCAGCGCGTGGCGGGTGGCCGGCTGCCAGGCCAGCGCGATCACACTGAGCAGCAGCAGGATGCTGAGCGCGGTGTGTACGGCCAGCGCGAGCCGTGTCACGGCCTTGACATCTTCCATATGCCGAAGCTCTTTGGGCGTATACATGGGTTCGCCGTCCAGCTCCAGATCTCCCAGGTAGCTGATCCCGGCGTCGCTGCGCAAATACTCGATGGCATAAGGGGCATAGCGCAGGCGGTCTTCCCGCGTGAAGCCGTAGCGGTCGGCGGGGAAGCCAGGCCGGTTATACTCGATCTGCAAGAATGTCTCACTCATCACCAGCCGGACGCCGGACAATACCAGGAACACCGGCAGTCCCACCGTGATCAGCAAACGCAGCACGGCGATCAGCCGGGGCGGGAGAGCGCGTTGGGGGGTGACGTCGTTCATCGGCGGGGGCACTCAGTCGGTCAGCTCGTTGATGCCGCCTTCGAGCACGAACTCGATCACCATCGAGTCCACAATGGCCTCGACCGGGGCGTGATCGTCGGTGAAGCGCAGATCGGAGATGACGGTTGGGCGCAGGCCGCTCACGGCGGTTTGCAGCGCCTCGCGCAAAACCGGGTGCACGTCGGCGGGCAGCGCGTCCAGGTTGGCTTGCAGATTGCCGGACTCGGTCGGCTGGCGGGTGACAACCAGGATCGTGTTATAGGAACCGGGCACGTCGATCGTGTGCACGGTGGGGAACACGTCGAGCAGGGTGCGGCCCATCGCCTCGATCAGCCGCCGGTCGGTGCGGGTGTGGCCGACGTTGATGATCACGACACCGTCATCCGTCAGGTGATCACGCACTTCCTGGAAGAACTCGACCGTTGTCAGGTGCCAGGGCACATACGGCACGCGGTAGGCGTCGATGCCGATCATCGTGTAGTCATGTTCCAGGCGGCCCAGGGCATAGCGCCCATCCTCGATAATCACGTTGAGATTGGGCATGGTCATGCCCATCGTCTGCCGCCCGGCCTCGACAATGCCCGGATCGATCTCGATGCCGTCCATCGGCAGGCCGGGGTAGATCGCGTCATGCTGGCGCGCAATCGTTCCCGCTGCCAGCCCAATGATCGCGATCCGCTCCATGCGGTCGGGGCTGTAGGGTGGGGCGTTGAAGTAAGGCCCGGCCAGGAACATCCCCCAGGTGCGCGCGTAATAAATCTCGGTCGGGTGCCACTGCGAGTGGATGCCCTGGCCCTCGTTCAGCAGCAGATAGCGGTAGCCCTGTTCATCCTCGACGACCTGCACCAGGTTGTAAGGCGACTCGTCCTCATAGAGCTGAGTCATGCCCGAAGGCGGCGGGCGCAGCGGCCCGCGCAGCAGCAGGATCGCCAGCACCAGCAGCACGAGCGGCATCCAGGCCAGCTTGAGCGCGGCGCGGCGGTCGTGCAGGGCCAGCCCGCCTAGGCCGACCGCCAGCAGCAGCCCGGCGAAGATCAGGAAAGTGCGCGCCGTGCCCACCTGCGGGATCAGGATTAGCACCGGGGCGAAGTTGCCGATGATGCTGCCCAGAGTCGAGATAGCATACATCCGCCCGCTGACGTTACCGGCGCGATCCACGTCGGCCAGCGCCAGCCGGATCGCAAACGGCGAGATGCAGCCGAGCAGCGTGATCGGCACGGCGAACAGCACCAGCACGCTGATGAACGATCCAACCGTCCCGGCGGCGTTGAAATCCTGCACGGCGGTCGCCGCCGCGCGCAGGATCGGGCGGGCGAAGAGCGGTACCAGTCCGCTGAAAAATGCCGCCCACGCCACCACCTGGTAGAACGTCCGGGGGTAGGGGAAGCGGTCGGCCAGCTTGCCGCCGATGAAATAGCCGATCGTCAGGTAGATCAGGATCAGGCCGATGATGTTGGCCCACACCATATTGCTGGTGCCGTAGACGTTGCCCAGCAGGCGCGCCGCCGACAGCTCGACGGCCAGCGTGGTCATGCCGCCGGTGAACACGGCCAGATAGAGAAAACGAAGCTGCAAACGCGGATGGCGCAGGATGTCGGTCAAGGGGATCGAACCTCTCGTATCGTGCTCATGCTCGCCGCTCAGCGCAGCCGCCCTTTCATGCTCCCGCGATAGCTGAGCGCCGCCGTCAGATCGTCGTCCTGCTCAATGGTGTAGGCGGTCGCCCCGGCAGCCTCGATCCGCTCGTGGAGCCGTGCGCCGTTGAGCACCGGCGCGCCGAAACTGTGCGGATCGATCAGGACGCAGACCACGCGCATCCCGCGCCGCACGAGCGTATGCATCTCCGCGACCCAGCGGTCGTCCTGCGAGGCGGTCACGATCACCAGCGTCGTCCCACGCGAAAGATGGTTGGCTTCCAGGCCGAGCACCTGATCGAGCGTCAGCGGCGACTCGCTGTTGGCGACCGCCAGAATCTCCAGGATGCGCGTGAGCTGGCGCGGGCCGCGATCGGGCTGCACGATCTCGCGGTGGGGACAGTAGGTGGCGAAGCCAAGCGCGCGTCCCTTTTCGACAAAATACTGCGCCAGCGAGGCGGCAATTGTTACGCCGTATTCCTCGGTCGAGGGGGGCAAATTGGGCGGCGGCGCATACAGGTTCTCGGTGCCGATACGCGCGGCGGGCCGCTCAACCAGCGTGCTTTCGGACAGATCGAGGAAAATCCAGACATCGGCCAGCGGGTCCAGCTCGAACTCTTTGACGAGCATCCGGTCTTTGCGCGCCGTGCTGCGCCAGTGGATGCGGTTGAAGCTGTCGCCGGGCTGGTAATCGCGCACGCCGGATGCGTTGGTGGTGACGAAGTGCGTTCGCCGGCGCACGGCCTCACCGCCGGAGAGCGTGCCCAGCGGGGCGGCGAAGCGGTAGACCGGCACGGTCGGCGGGTAGACGATGATATGTGACAGGGCCGCGATTTGGCGCGGGAACTGGAACAAGCCGAACGGGTCGCCGCTGACGATCGTCATCGGGCCGAGCGTGAATTCTCCCCGGCGGCTGCAAATCGTGTGCGCTTCCCAGCGATAGCGGCGGCTGGGCAGCAGCGTGGGCACGACGTGGCTGGCGTTGTGGTTGGGCAGCGTCGAGTGATCGCGCACTTCCAGCCACAGCTTGGGCAGCAGACTGTTGTTGCGCACCGCAAAGGATTCATCGAGCGCGCGGCCCACCTGCGCCCGCCGCGCCCCGGTATGGCGCGCAATTGACAGCCAGTTGACCGCCGTCCACGACCACAAAAACGATCCGATCAGCACCGCGCCCAGGGCATAGGCCAGGTGGAACAAAAAAGTCCGCCCGCTCACCAGTCCGAGCACCAGGCAGAAAATGATCAGGGCGTAGAATGTGTTGCGCCGGTTTGCCATGCTGAGCCGTGCAGAAACTGGGCGAGCTTAGTAGCGCGCGCCGACGGTGGCGCCCGGCACCGATACGGCGTTGACGATACTCTGGACGATACTGCTGGCGGAGATGTCCTTGATCCGCGCGTTGGGTCCTACGATCACACGGTGGGCCAGGGTCGACTCGGCCAGCGCCTTGATATCGTCGGGAATCACGTAGTCGCGCCCGGCGATGGCGGCCCGCGCCTGCGAGGTGCGGAAGAGGGCCAGCGCCCCGCGCGGGCTGGCACCCAGGTACACATCCGGATGCTGGCGCGTGGTCGTGACCAGACCGACGATGTAATTCTTGATGTCGTAGTTCAGGTAAATCTCGCGCACAGCTCGCTGCGCCGCCAGCAGTTCCTCGACCGTCACCACCTGCTGGAGCGTTTGCAGCGGGTGCTGGTACTGCTGTGAGTCGAGCATGGCGATCTCTTCCTGGGGCGTGGGATAGCCCAGGCGGATGCGCAGCATGAAGCGGTCGAGCTGGGCTTCCGGCAGCGGGAAGGTGCCCTCGTATTCAATCGGGTTCTGGGTCGCGATCACCAGGAAGGGGTCTTCGAGGCGATAGGTCTTGCCATCGACCGTGATCTGGTGTTCTTCCATCGCTTCGAGCAGCGCGGCCTGCGTTTTGGGTGTGGCGCGGTTGATCTCGTCGGACAGCACGATCTGGGCCATGATCGGGCCGGGGCGAAACTCGAACTCACGCGTGCTCTGGTTGAAGACCGAAACGCCGGTCACGTCGGAGGGCAGCATGTCGGGCGTGAACTGGATACGGCTGAAGGACGCGCCGATCGAGCGGGCCAGGGCGCGGGCCAGCATCGTCTTGCCGACGCCGGGCACGTCTTCCAATAGGATATGCCCTTCGCACAGCAGGCCGAGGACCGTCAGGCGTATTTCGTTGCGCTTGCCGATGATCACTTTGGAAACGTTATCAATGATCCGTTCGGCAACCGATTGCACAATGCTCATAAGAAATGGCTAGCCTTTGAATTGATTGAACGGGGTGATAATGTCGAGATTATAGCGCAGGCGGGCGGCGGGTGGAAAGGTTGATTTACCTACGCTCATGCGGCGCTAAGATTGTCTCTGGCTGACGGTGGCGGGGTTGAGTCTGGAATTCGTCCCAGGCATGCATGACATAGCCCGTCATGGCGCGGTGAAAGACCGCCGAGTCGAACTGCATGGCATGGGCGCGGATCGCCGCCGGATCGTAATCGCGCGGGTCGAATGCCTGGAGCGCGTGCGCCAGCGATTCAACCGTTTGCGCCTCGAAGAACGCGCCGGTCTTGCCCGGAATCACCGTATCGAGCGCGCCGCCGCCCTTGAACGCGATCACCGGACGCCCGGCGGCCTGGGCCTGCAGCGGCGTGATCCCGAAGTCTTCCAGGCCAGGGAAGATAAACGCCCGGCAGCGCGCCAGCAGATCGGGCAGGTCGTCATCGGGCACATAGCCAAGAAACTGGACGGTTGGCCCGGCCAGCGCTTCGAGCCGCTCTCGGTCACGCCCCTTGCCCGCGATCAGCAGCGGCAGCCCCAGTTGCGTACACGCCTGCACCGCCAGATCGATCCGTTTGTAGGGGATCAGGCGCGAGACGATAAAGAAGTAGTCCTCGACCGTCTCAGACGGCGTGAAGCGCTCGGCCACTTCGGCAGGCGGGTAGATGATCGTCGAGTCGCGGTTGTAGTAGCGGCGGATGCGGGCCTGCACCTCGCGGCTGATGGCGATGAAGCGATCGACGCGCTGCGCGGCCCGGTAATCCCAGCCCCGGTAGAGCCGTGCGACCAGCCGCGCCGCCGCCTGGACAGGAGTTCCCAGCTTCTCGCGGGCCAGATAGCTCTCCAGCTCCCAGATATAGCGTGTGGGCGTCAGGCAGTAGCAGATGTGCAGCGTCTCTGGCCCGGTGTGCAGCCCATGACAGAAGCCGCTCTTGTTGCTCAGCACCACATCGTATTCGGACAGATCGAGCCGGTCCCAGGCCAGCGGATAGAGCGGCAGGTAGCGCTGGTGATGCTCGTAGATGCCGGGCAGCCGGTCCATCCATGACGCGTGGATGTCCCAGGCACGGTAGGCGTCGGGCATCAGGTCGGGCGCGTAGAGGCTGGTGTAGATCGGCGCGCCGGGATAGTCCTCGACCAGGTGCTCCAGCACATCTTCCGCACCGCCGATCTGGTTGAGCCAGTCGTGAACCAGCGCCAGCTTCATCGCCACGACCCTTGCGGCCTGGACCGGTACACCATGCGCACCGGCGCGAATGACCGGCGGTGGATCGGCGTCACGCCAAACTCGTGCAGGGCGGCCTGGTGGCGCGCCGTGCCATAACCCTTGTGAGCGCGAAAACCATATTGGGGATACAGCAGGTCCATGTGGCACATAAAGCGATCGCGTGTCACCTTGGCGAGAATGCTGGCCGCCGCGATGCTGAGCGACTTTTGATCGCCCTTGATGAGCGACGTGCAGGGCAGTTCCAGGTCGGGCAGCGTGAGCGCGTCGGTCAGCAGGGCATCGGGCCGCCCGTCCAGGGCCTCAATCGCGCGCTCCATCGCCAGCCGGGTGGCTTCGACCACCCCCATGCTGTCGATCTCGTCGTGCGTGGCGCTGCCCACGCCGTAAGACAGCGCTGCCAGCTCGATCACCGGCAGCAGCTTCTCGCGCCGGTAGGGGGAGAGCAGCTTGGAGTCTTTGACGCCGGTCAGCGCGTGCATCAGATCGAGGCGGTCGAGCGGCAGGACGACTGCGCCGGCCATGATCGGCCCGGCCCAGGCCCCGCGCCCGGCTTCGTCCAGCCCGGCGATGAAGTAGTACCCGCCGCGCCGGGCCAGCTCAAGCTCATAGCTCAGACTAACCGTGTAAACCATCACCTGTTCGCCTGTACAGCCCACGCAGACCGTTGCGCCGGATTTTGAACACCTCGACAAACATGTCGATGGAATCGTGGATCGGGTGTATCCGTGTGTTGGCCTTATAGTACCAGTGAATCGGCACCTCCACGATCCGGTAGCCGCGTTGGAGCGCCGCGTAGAGCACCTCGACATCAAAGCTCCAGCCGTTCATCGTTTGCAGCGGGAACAGGTCTTCGGCGGCCTCGGCGCGGAACATCTTGAAGCCGCACTGCGTATCCTGGAAGCCCGGCACGGCGAACCAGCGGACGATGGTATTGAAGACGCGCCCCATCAGGTGCCGGTACCAGGGTTCGTCATAACGCACTGCGCCGGGGGCCTCGCGCGAGGCAATCGCGATGTCGTACTGGTCCAGATTGGGCGGCAGGAACTTGCCGATCTCTTCAATCGGCATCGACAGATCGGCGTCACAGATGAAGCGGTACTGCCCCCGCGCGGCCAGTATCCCGGCCCGCACCGCCGCACCTTTGCCCTGGGTGCCCTCAAACAGCACGCGCACACACGGGAACTCGGCGGCGAACTCCTGCGCGATAGCCTGGGTCTGGTCGTGGCTGTTGTTGTCCACCACGATAACCTCAGCGGAGTATGCCTGCCGGGTGATAAACTCGGTGATCAACTTCAGGCTTTGCGGCAGGCGGGCTGCCTCGTTGTACGCCGGGATCACGATTGAGAGCAGCGGGGCTTCGCTGCGAGTCTGGTGGTTATCGCTGACCAACGAGTACTCCAATCTCACTGACGCGGGTCATCGCCAGGGGGCACCGGCATCAGGATCGATTCAAGATATGCTATAGATACACGCCGCCCCTGCTGAATGGCGCGGCGCTTGCGTAACATTTTTGGGACACCGGCGAGGGCAGCGGTCATGCCGCGTAGCCGTGCGCGAGCAGCGGCTCCACGCCAGGCGCGCAGCGCTTCCCAGGCCAGGCCCCACTGCGCGCGCAGAATTTTGCGCCAGTGTTTGCGCCACAGGGCCGCCGGGTAATCCTTGATCAGAATCCAGATCGTGTTACGGCCATCGTAGAAGCTGGCCGTAACTCCGCCGCCGGTCGCCGCGAGATGGTGGTACACTACCGCGTTTGGTGTGTAGATGCAACGGTAGCCGGTGAGCTGGGCGCGCCACGCCAGGTCCATATCTTCGCACGAGAAGAAGAAGTCGTCGTCGAGCAGGCCGACGTCATCAAGCAGGGCGCGGCGATAGGTCGACGAGCCGCCGCATGCGCTGAAGACGTACTCTTCGTGGTCGTACTGGCCGCGATCCTCTTCCCACACGCCCCGGTTCACCAGCCGCCCATCGACGCGGTAGAGATCCCCTGCCGTGTGAAAGCGGCGGCGGTCATTGAACAGCAGCATCTTCGAGGCGACCAGCCCCGTGTCCGGGTAGCGCTCGAAGGCATCCACGACGGCGGCAGCCCAGCCGGGATCGACCTCGGTATCGTTGTTCAGCAGCGCGACATATGCCCCCCCGGCGGCCTGCATCCCGGTGTTACACGCGCCGGTGAAGCCGCGATTCTGAGGCAGGGCGATCACGCGCACCTCAGGATAGCACTCGGCCAGCAGCGCCAGCGATCCATCGGTCGAGGCGTTGTCGGCCACGATCACTTCGAGGCGCGGGTAGGTCTGGGCGCGCAGGGCATCAAGGCAGGGCGGCAGGTGGTGCGCGCCGTTCCAGTTCGGGATTACGACCGAGAACAGGGGCAGATCGGTGTCGGCGGACATGGGCTACGGCTCGCGAAGGCGCTCGGCTTCCAGAAAGGCGGCGACGGCATCCTGCCAGGGGCGCAGGGTGATGCCCAACCGGGCAGCGGCGAAATTGCGCAGAATGCTGCGCGGCGGCGGGCACGAGGCGCGCCGGTACTCAGCCAGGGTGATCGGCTCGATGGGCGTGCCGGTGTAGCCGGCCAGATCGAGCACGTGCCGCGCCAGCGTATAGCGTGAGCAGTGCCCCGCGTTGACCAGGTGGTAGATGCCATAGCGCCCGGTTTCGATCAGGGCGGTGATGGCGGCGGCCAGATCGCGGCTGTAGGTCGGTGAGGCGACTTCGTTCGTGACGACGCGCAGCGGCTGCCCGGCTCCGGCGGCGCTCAGAATCGCGTGCACGAAATTCTGCCCGCCATGCGCGATCAGCCACGAGGTGCGCACGATGAAATGGCGCGCCACGAGATCGCGCACAAGCTGTTCGCCAACCCACTTGCTATAGCCGTAGGGGTTGGGCGGGTTGGGGCGGTCGTATTCCTGATAGGCTGCGCGCGCGCGCCCGTCGAACACTTCGTTGGTGCTGACGTAAAGCAGGGCGGCATCGTGGGCCTGGCAGGCCTGGGCGACAGCCTGCGTGCCATAGCCGTTGATCGCTAGCGCTTCGTCAGGGTGCTCGGCGCAGTAATCGACCGCCGTCAGCGCGGCGCAGTGCAGCACCAGCTCCGGGCGCACTTCAGCGACCGTCTGCTGTACGCGCTCGAAGTCCGTGATATCCATCTGGCCCACATCTACGCCGGTTATGGTGTGCTGCCGCGCCTGTAACTGGCGGGCCAGCTCGCCCCCCAGCCGGCCGCCAGCGCCTGTTATCAGGATTCGCATGGACCGCCTATCCTACCCTCGATGCTCGACCGGGCCGGTAAATGGATTGGTTTGCCCGGCCCGCAAACGGGGAACATTATACCGGATCGGCCTCACTCGTAAAAAACCTGGAAAAATTCTATCAAAATACTTGCCTTACATCCTGGTTGCACCAAACAATATAAGTAGGGTGGGATGCTCCAAAGTATAAACGATCTTTATGCTTCACTAACCTTTCTTTATACTGCTTGACACAAAATGCATGAATCGTTACAATCATGTCATTGAAAGTTAAAGAAATTCACAGAGCGACATCAGCCAACAATCCTTCTCCGGGTTGCGGGCTTCCTTTTTTCCGCTCGCTTCATAGTCAAGGCTCGTATTGTGAGTAACACCAGTCACCAAAGCTTTGTCAACCGCCGTGTTCTCCGGATCAACGTCGGCTTTTTATTGGCTCAAAGCGCCGGCTACCAGCGTATTATCGAGCTGGATATGCCTCGCGTGCGGGTAGACGAGGACCTCGATCTCGACTATCTGCGGGGCGAACTGAAGCTCAGCCGGAACGCACGCGGCATTCTTGTGCAGGGCCAGGTCGAAACCAGCGTGCTAAGCGAATGCGCGCGCTGCCTCACGATGACGCCTATCCCCGTCACCTTTGTGCTCGAAGAACTGTTCGCCTATCCGCCGCTGCCCGAAGCTGAGTATGCCGTCGAGGACACCGGCTTTCTGGATCTGGCGCCTTTGCTGCGTGAAGAGGCGATTCTGGCTATCCCAATGGACGCGCTTTGCCGCCCCGACTGTGCCGGTCTGTGCCCGGAATGCGGCAAAAACCTCAATGAAGGCCCATGTGATTGTCAGCCTGAGGAGATTGATCCGCGCCTGGAGGCTCTACGGAAACTGCGCGATCAGGATGATCGCGACGAGAACACCTGATTTACCGGGTTGCTTGCATAAGCTGTAGCGCTGTAAAAAGGGGGAAGTTAGCGTTGATGGACGAGTACGGCGACGACTATAGCAGTACAGGCAAAAAGAACCAGTATCTAGCCGTGATGGGGCTGCTTCTCGAAAAAGCAGACAATCAGGGGTTTTTGACCACCGACGATATTCTTGAAGTGCTGCCCGACAGTGACGAATCAGCCGAACAGCTTGAAGACATCTGTATGTGGCTTCAGGCCAACGAGGTTGAGGTTTTTGGCGACAAACCCGGCGATCTCGCCGCCTCGAAGCTGGACGACGGCGATGATCTGGATGATGACGAGGCGTTCGATCTGAGCGGCGTTTCGTCGGATGACACGGTGGGGCTGTATCTTAAGGAAATGGCGCGCGTGCCCCTGCTGTCTACCGACGAAGAGGTCGATCTGGCGATGCGGCTGGAAGCGGGTAACGTGGCCCGCGCGGAGCTGGCTCGCCTGGGCGCTGAGGCTAGCCCAGAGCTGGTGCGCGAACTGGAAGCGATCATCGAAGACGGCAAGGCCGCGCGCGATCATCTGATCAAAGCCAACACGCGGCTGGTCGTCAGCATCGCCAAGAAGTATATGGGGCGCGGCGTGCACTTCCTCGACCTGATCCAGGAAGGCAACCTGGGCCTGATGAAAGCCGTCGAGAAGTTCGACTACACGCGCGGCTACCGTTTCAGCACCTATGCGACATGGTGGATCCGGCAGACGATCACCCGCGCCATCGCCGACCAGGGCCGCACGATCCGCGTGCCGGTGCATATGTCGGACCGCATCCGGCGGCTGTATAAGACCGCGCGGCAGTTGGAGCAGGAAAACGGGCGCAAGCCGACCCCCGAAGAGATCGCAGCCCAGATGGACCTCGAGCCGCGTAAAGTCCAGTGGATGCTCAAAGTAAGCTGGCGGCCTATGAGCCTCGAGCGCCCGGTGGGCGAAGAAGAGGACAGCGAGTTGGGCAGCTTCATCGAAGACATGACCACGCCGACTCCCACCCAGAGCGCGTATGAAAATCTGCTGCGCGAAAAAGTGGAAGAGGTGCTCGGTACGCTGACTGCGCGCGAGGCGCGTATTTTGCGGCTGCGCTTTGGCCTGCAAAACGGGCGCAGCTACACGTTGGAAGAGGTCGGCCAGAAGTTCGGCCTGACGCGCGAGCGCATCCGGCAGATCGAAGGCAAGGCGCTGCGGCGGCTGCGGCATCCGCGCCGGTCGCGCCAACTGCGCGATTTCACTTAGCGTTGAATCTAGAGCCAGCGGAGCGTCTTTTTGAAACGGCCCGCCGCTATACTATGCTTGACAGCCATCTTACCAGGTGATTATCCAGCGCCACCCCTCGCGGTGGCGTTTTTATTGCGCGGTGGGGGCCGCAAAACGGGGCAGGTTGACATCCTTCTGCAATCCCCGTATACTCCCAACCGTCGGCTTTATCGGTTTCCCGCCACTTCCTACGCGCGAGGAGGCAGTGTTTATGCAAGGCAGCAGCAGCTTCCGGCTGATTGTCCGTCGCGGCCCCCAGCCTAATCAGGTTTATGAGCTTAACAAAGGCATTATTACCCTGGGCCGCGACATTACGAACGACATTGTGATCAATGATCCTGAGGTGAGCCGCCACCACTGCCGCCTGACGCAGGGCGGCGGGGGCTATACGCTCGAAGATCTCGGATCGACCAATGGCACGTTTGTGAATGGCCAGCGCCTGACCGGCGCGCGCCCGCTCTCGAACGGCGACACGATCGGCCTGGGCGAAACGGTGACACTGGCCTACGAAGCGCTGGTGGCGGGGATGCAGGCGGCGACGATGGCGACCAGTGCGCCGCCGCCCGGTGGTGAGTACCGGCCCGGCCAGGCGCCGGGTTATGGACAGCGCGACTACGGCGCGCCTCAGGCCCCGGCGGGCGCCTATCCGGGCGCGCCGGCCCAGCCCTACGGCCCTCAGCCGCAGCAGCCGGCAGGCTACGAGTATGACTACCAGGAAGAACCCTATGAAGGCGGCGGCGCCGGGCGCTGGGTAGTCCTGAGCTGCGGCTGCTTCCTGGTGCTGTGCATCGTGACTTCGGTCATCGGCGTGATCATCATCGACTCGCAGTGCCTGTGGGGCGACATCCCGGTCATTTCCGATATGTTCGATCTGGGAGTCAGGCCAGGCGCGTGCGAATAACCAGCCCTGGCATGTGTTGACGCGCGCGGAGCGTTCGGCGGGAACGACTCAACTGCTGTGCGACACGATCTAGTTAAGGCAACGCCCGGTTTGGCCGGGCGTTTTTATTGCGCAAGGTCGGCTCCACACCCTGCTATAATCTGAGGCGACGCACGCGGGAGGGATAATCGTGGCCGATCTGCTCAACGTCGATGACACACTCAACCGTATTCTTCAGCAAATACACCCCCTGAGCACCGAAGAAACCCCGATCGCTGAGGCATTGGGGCGCGTGCTGGCGCAGGATATCGTCGCCCCGATCGATCTGCCGCCGTTCGCTAATTCCAGCATGGATGGTTACGCCGTACGGGCCGAAGATGTCACCGGGGCGGGGCACGGGCAGCCGGTGCGCCTGGCCGTAAAATTCGACATCCGGGCCGGAGATATGCCGATCGGAGCGGTTGGCCCGCACGAAGCCGCGCGGATCATGACTGGCGCGCCGCTGCCGGAGGGGGCGGATGCCGTCGTGCCGGTCGAGCAGACCGACGATCAGTGGCGCTCGGATGGGCACGCGCGCCTGCCGGAGACGGTGGCGATCTATCGCCATGCGCGCCGGGGCGACAATGTGCGCCCGTCCGGCGAGGATATTCGCGCCGGTGAGACGGTGCTCCAGGCCGGGACCGCACTCCGCCCCCAGGATATCGGTGTGCTGGTATCGCTGGGGCAGGGGCGCGTGCCGGTGGTCCGCCAGCCGCGCGTCGTGATCCTGGCAACCGGCGACGAGTTGGTCGATGTGGGCGAGCCGCTTGGGCCGGGCCAGATTCGCAACAGCAACAGCTATGTGCTGGCCGGGCTGGTGGCCGAGAACGGCGGGATTCCGATCCGGCTGCCAACCGCACGCGATTCGCTGGACGATGTACGGCGCTGCTTCCGGGCGGCGCTCGACCAGCAGCCGGACCTGATTATCAGCTCGGCGGGCGTTTCGGTCGGCACGCATGATGTCGTGCGGGATGTCGTGCAGGAACTGGGCGAGGTGATGATGTGGCGCGTCAACTTGCGCCCCGGCAAGCCGCTCGCATTCGGACAGGTGGGCGGGGTGCCGTTCTTCGGACTGCCGGGTAATCCCGTTTCGGCGATGGTCACATTCGATGTGTTTGTGCGCCCGGCCCTGGCGGTGTTGAGCGGCAGGCAGGATCACGCCGCGCCGCTGGTCCACGCGCTGACCGGCGAACCGATCAGGTCGGACGGGCGGCGCAGCTATCTGCGGGTGCGGCTCAGCGATGAAAACGGGCAGCTTATCGCCCGGCTGACCGGCACGCAAAGCTCCGGCGCGCTGCTTTCGATGGTCCAGGCCGACGGCCTGCTGATCGTCCCCGAAGGCGTGACGGATGTTCCGGCGGGCACGCGGCTGTCGGTGCGCCTGCTGCGGCCCGTGAATAGGCCCGGCAGCCGGTAGGCTTGCGCTAGCCGCGCGGCTCCATCGCGGTTGCCTGCTTGTGAGCTTCCAGCGCGGCCAGCATCTCCGCGACGTGGCTGAACTTCAGGCACGGACGCCCGACTGCCTGCCCGCGCATCTGTTCCAACTGCTCGATGATCTGCCAGTCGGCGTAGGTGACGTAGTTCACCTGGCGCGCGCTCAGCAGGTCCTCAAGCGCCTGGCGATCGGGGCGAGCGGGATGGAGCACCTGCCCGCTGGCGGCATCGGCCAGCAGCAGACCGACCGTTTCCTGCGCGTCAGGCTTGTTCGTCCCGATAATGCCGGTCGGGCCGCGCTTGATCCACCCGGCGACATACTCGCCGGGAATTGGACGGCGCTCGGAATTGAGCACGCGGCCATGATCGTTGGGGATCGTGCCGGTGCGCTGGTCGAAGGGCACATTGGGCAGCTCCACGCCATGATAGCCAATCGAGCGGAAGATCAACCCGACCGGAATCGTCTCGTACTGCTCGGTGGCGTGCGGGCGCAGGGTGCCATCGGCGCGGCGATACAACTCGTTCTTGACGATCTTCAGTGCCTCGACCCGATCGGTGCCGATGATCTCGACCGGCGATACCAGGAAACGCATGATGATCTTCTTGGGCTTGCCCTGCGGCGGCAGGCTGGCGAACTGTGAGAGGATTTCGACATTGCGTGACGCGGTGCGGTCAGTGTTTTCGAGCAGGTAGGCGCGGCTGAGCGGGTCCAACTCGATCTCGTCCGGCGGGACGATAACCTCGGCCTCGGACAGCTCGCCTAGCTCCTTCAATTCTGGATTGGTGAACGACGCTTGCGCCGGGCCGCGCCGCCCCAGAACCACGATCTCCTTGATGCCGCTGTGCTTCAGGGCCTCGAGCGCGTGATCGGCAATATCCGTCTCATACAGTTCCTCAGTGCTGCGCGCCAGAATCCGCACGACATCCATTGCCACGTTGCCGTTACCGATCACGGCGATACGCTCGTGGGAGAGGTCGAACCGGCGGTCGCAGAAATCGGGGTGGGCGTTGTACCAGCCGACAAACTCGGTGGCGGCGTGGTTGCCGGGCAGATTCTCGCCGGGAATGCCCAGATGCCGGTCGGTCTGCGCACCGACGGCGTAGAGAATGGCGTGATAGTGCTGCACCAGGTCGGCGCGGGTCACGTCCCGGCCAAAGGTGACATTGCCATAGAAGCGGAAGTTGGGCCGGGTGGCGATGCGATCATACACCCGCGTGACCGACTTGATCTTGGCGTGATCGGGCGCGACGCCACCCCGCACCAGCCCGAAGGGGGTCGGCAGGCGCTCGAACATATCGATTTCGACGACGAGATCGGACTGTTTTTGCAGCGCTTCGGCGGCGTAGAAGGCGGATGGGCCGGAGCCGATGATTGCGACGCGCAGCGGCGTAGACTCTGTTCCGATGGGCATGTCACTCTCTCTTGGGCCTGGTGATAGCTGCTGATTGTCTCAGTAAGGTCTTGTGTGTTAGATGCAGGCAGGCACGCTAAAGACACCGCGTTGAGACGCCGCTGCCCACCCGATTTGAGTGAATCTTAGCAATTTCCCTGGCGCGCCCGCAACGAGGGGTGGCTAGAACATCCCGCGGCGCTGGTAGCGCTCTTCCTGCCAGGGGTCGCCGTCGTTGTGGTAGCCCGCCTGCTCCCAGAAGCCAGGCCGGTCTGTCGGGCTGAACTCCAGCCCGTGCAGCCACTTGGCGCTCTTCCAGAAATAGCGCTGGGGCACGAACGTCCGCACCGGGAAACCGTGCTCCGGGTCCAGATAGGCGCCGTTGTACTTCCACGCCAGCAGCACGTCGTCTGCGAGCATGACCTCAAGCGGCAGGTTGGTGGTGAAGCCGTGCGCGGCATGGGCGATGACGTATTTCGCGGTGGGCTTCAGGCCGATCATTTGGACGAAATCGCGGAACAGCGGTCCTTCCCACACGGTGTCGAACTTGCTCCAGCCCGTCACACAGTGGATGTCGGTCTTGACCTGCACGGTTGGAAGTTGCTGGAATTCGTCCCAGGTCCAGCTTTTCTCGGCTTCGACTTCGCCGAACACGCGCAGGGTCCAGGTGGTGAGATCGATCTTGGGCACCGAGCCGTAGTGCAGCACCGGGAACTTCTGGGTAAGGGACTGTCCTGGCGGGATACGTCCGGCGGCCTTCATACGTTCTTCTTCGTCGCGCCGGCTCAGGAAATCCTCTAGCATAGTTTCGTCTCCGTTGTTGTGTCTCGACTGCGCATAGCATACCGCATTCGCGCGGCTGAGACACCCCATCGAGCAGCCTGCGCCCCCGATCTGGCATTTCGCCTAACTGATCGGGTTTACAAGAAGCGACGGTTCGGCGTACCATCAGTTCATATAGCAGTTTAGAGAAGAATAGAGAGTAATCCACGGAGGATAACATGAAGCGTTGGATCACGATGGCCCTGGTGTTGATCTCAGGTGGGCTGGCAGCCGCCGTGTTGGGGCAGGCGCTCCTATCGCCGGTAGCGGAAGCCCGCCAGCCAGCACCTTCGCTTGAGGACTGGCAGGTGATCGATCTCACTCAACCGCTGACGCCGACAATCCCGATCTGGCCAGGCGACCCTGAGTTTGTGGTCGAGCCTTGGGCGTCATACGAGGCTGACGGCTATTTCATCAACCGGATCAGTATCGGCGAACACAGCGGAACGCATTGGGGCACGCCCAACACCTTCATCGAAGGCGCGCGCAGCGCCGAGATGATCCCGGCTGAGGAACTGGTCGTGCCGGCGGTCGTGATCGACATCCGCGACCAGGCAGCGCAGGACGCAGATTACCGCCTGACGGTGGACGATGTGACGGCCTGGGAAGCGGAGAATGGTGAGATTGCGGCGGGCAGTGTCATCATTCTGTTTACCGGGTGGCAGGACCGCTGGAGCGATCCCGAAGCGTTTATCAATGAGGACGCCGGGGGCGTGCTGCACTGGCCGGGCTTCAGCGCCGAGGCTGCCGAGTTTCTAATCAACGAGCGCGGTGCGGTCGGGTTGGGAACGGATACGCACGGCGTCGATCCGGGCAACGACGAGGAATTCGGGGCGAGCTATGCGATGTATGCTGCCGACGGCATGATTCTCGAAGGGTTGGCCGGGCTGGACCAACTGCCGCCGCTCGGTACTACGCTGGTCGTCGGCGGCTGGCCAATCGCGGGCGGGTCGGGCAGCCCGGCGCGGGTGTTTGGTTTCCTGCCCCTGGCGGAATAGCAGCCATCGTGGGCGGCAGCCCTTCACCGCCGCCCACGATGCTCAGATCAGGTCCATGCCGAGCTGGCCGCCATCGCGCAGCATGGCAATGATCTTGCGGTCGGTGACCGGGAAGGCGTAGGCGCTCAGCTCGTCGAGCGTGACCCACGCCCAGTCCGCGACGCCGAGCGTCTGCGGGGTGCCGCCGAGATAGTCGCACGCGAAGGCATAGAGCGTGATACGGAAATGCGTATAGCCGTGCCACACCACGCCGATCTGCTCTCCGACCGCGATCTCCAGGTCCAGCTCCTCGCGGATCTCGCGGCGCAGGCACTCGCGCAGCGTCTCGCCCGGCTCGCGCTTGCCGCCGGGAAACTCCCACAGCCCGCCGAGCAAGCCTTCGGGGCGGCGCTGCGCGATCAGAATCCGGCCATCGCTGCGCCGGATGACCGCCGCCGTGACGTCGAAGTGGGGCGTCTTAGCGCGCGGCGGCCTGACCGGGCGTTCTTCCTGCACGCCAAGCGCCCGCGCCGTGCAGTGCGCCGCGATTGGACAGTGAGGGCAGTCTGGCGATTTGGGTGTGCAGATCACGCGGCCCAGCTCCATCAGGCCCTCGTTCCACGCACCGGCCCGGCCAGGGGGCACCAGCGTCTCGGCCAGCGCCCACAGCGCGTTTTTGGTCGCGGTTTCGGTGACATCGTCCGCTACGTTGAACACACGCGCCAGGATGCGGATCACGTTGCCATCGAGCACGGGCGCATCGACGCCAAACGCGAGGCTGGCAATCGCCCCAGCGGTATAGCGCCCGATGCCCGGCAGCCGCCGCAGGTCCGCAACCGCCGCCGGAAAACGCCCGCCGTAGTCCGCCGCCACGACCTGCGCGGCGCGGTGTAGATTGCGCGCCCGGCTGTAGTAGCCCAGCCCTTCCCACAGCTTGAGCACATCATCCAGCGGGGCCGCCGCCAGCGCTTCGACGGTCGGGAAGCGCGCCAGAAAACGCTCGTAATACGGGATCACGGTGGCGACCTGCGTCTGTTGGAGCATGATCTCCGAGAGCCAGATCGCATAGGGGGCCTGGGTGCGCCGCCAGGGCAGATCGGCCTTTTCGCGCTCGAACCACGCGATCAGGGCATCGTGCAGGGCGAGGACGTTCTTGGTTTCGAGTGGGTCCATTACACAGTTTCCCGGCGCAAGAGGCTATAACGGTTCAGGTCGCCGCTGCGCCCATCGGCGCGATAGGATGCGATCTCAGTCAGGCCGGTGGCCCGGACCAGCGCAACATATTCGGCGTCGTCTACGTAGTGACAGTAACGGATCGCGCGCTCGCCGCGCCGCCAGTCGAGCAGGAAGTCGCCCGCTTCGGCCTGGAGATCATCCGGCCAGGGAACGATCCGCTCGCGGAAGCGCGGGTATTCGTAGAAGCGCCACGCCGAGAACGCCAGCAGTCCGTCGGGCCTGACGCGTTGCGCCAGATCGCGCAGCAGGGCGATGCGTTGGGTATAACCCGGTATGTGGTGCAGCACGCCGAACAGCGCGACCAGATCATACGGCGCGCCATCCGGCAGGGCTTCCCGCAGCAGATCGCGCGCTTCCAGCCGGGCATTGAGGCCGTGCAGCGCCGTGCGGGCACGTGCCAGTAGCTCCGGGCTGCTGTCGATCCCGGTATAGGTGACACGCTCCGCGCCGAGATGCTGCGCCAGGAACAGGCCAAAGCGCCCATTGCCGCAGCCAACATCCAGCACGCTGAGTGAGGCAGGCAGATGGGGCAGCAGCGCATCCCAGCCCGGCCAGGGTCGCCCGCGCGACTCGTCGAAGCTGCCGGCGGTGATGCGGTAGAATTCCTGATTAATTTGATTCAGCCATTCAATTGTTCGCTCATTCATGCTAACATCTTGGTGTGGGCCGCGTATTGTAACGCAGGGTAAGCATGAGACATTCGCCAACTCTGAATCTGGATCAGTATCGGGAGCCGTTGATCGCGATCTTACACGCTGTTGTGCGCGATCCCAACCTGTCGCGCCAGCAGTTGACCCGGCTGCTCAAGCAGCATCCGAAGGACGGGCGCGGCCTGTTCCGGCGGGATGAGCTGATCCGCGCCTATCGTGAGTTCGCCGGGACGGGCGATCTGCCGCCGTTTGATGCCGCCGTGCTCGAACGTCTGCGCATGAAGCCGGTACGCACAATCTCCGGCGTGACCCCGGTCACAGTGCTGACCAAGCCTTTCCCGTGCCCCGGTGAATGCATCTTCTGCCCGAACGATGTGCGGATGCCCAAGAGCTATCTCTCCAATGAGCCGGGCGCGCAGCGAGCGGAGCAGAACAGCTTCGACCCCTATCTGCAAACCTACTCGCGGCTTTCGGCGCTGCGCAACACCGGCCACCCCACCGACAAGATCGAGATCATCATCCTGGGTGGGACATGGTCATTTTACCCGGAAACGTATCAAATCTGGTTTGTCAAACGCATTTTCGACGCGCTGCACGACTTCGGCGGCGGCATCGACCATACCGACGCGGTGCGCACGGCCCTGCGCGAAGCCTCGCAGCTTCACCCGGAGCGCAACCTGGCGCGGGTGAGCGTAGACGGGACGCGCCTGGACCGGAGCTATAATCAGGTTGTGCAGTCGATCTACCAGGACGAGATGCGGCGCTCACGCGAGCAGGCCCGCGCCATCGCGCGTGGAGAACGCCCGCGCGGCCTGACCGACGAGTATGCCACCTGGGACGAACTGGAAGCCGCTCACCGCCAGAACGAACAGGCGGCCTGCCGCTGTGTCGGGCTGGTGATCGAGACGCGCCCCGATCATATCAGCGTGGACGAGGTGATCCGCGTGCGGCGGCTGGGCGCGACCAAAGTGCAGATCGGGTTCCAAAGCCTGAGCGATGACGTGCTACGGCTCAACCGGCGCGGGCACGATGTCGCGGCGGCGCGGCGGGCGGTGCGGCTGCTGCGCCAGGCCGGGTTCAAGATTCACGGCCACTGGATGCCCAACCTCTACGGCTCGTCGGTGGCGGCGGATATCGCGGACTACCGGCGGCTGTTTGACGATCCCGACTTTCGCCCGGACGAGTTGAAAATCTACCCGTGCTCGCTGATCGAGAGCGCAGAACTGATGCAGCGCTACCGGGATGGCTCGTGGCGGCCCTATTCGCATGACGAGTTAGTCGAAGTGCTGCTGGCGTGCTTCGAACACACGCCGGAATACTGCCGCCTGACGCGCGTCGTGCGCGATATTCCCGGCACGGATATCGTCGTGGGCGACCTGACCACCAACTTCCGGCAGATCGTCGAGCGCGAGCTTGAGGCTCGCGGCGGGCGCAGCGAGGATATCCGGTCGCGCGAGATTCGCGGGCAGCGGGTGGCATCTGAGGCGCTGCGCCTGGACGAGCAGTGGTACAGCACCGCGATCGGGGACGAGGTGTTTTTGCAGTATATCGCTGCCGACCGCCGGATCGCGGGCTTTCTGCGGCTGTCGCTTCCGCACGAAGCACCGATCCTGGACGAACTCAGCGGGGCGGCGATGGTGCGCGAAGTGCACGTCTACGGGCAGTCGCTCGCACTGGGCGAAGACTCGCCGGGCCGGGCGCAGCACAGCGGCCTGGGCACGCAGTTGATCGAGCGCGCCGTTGAGATCGCGGCGGCACAGGGGTATGCGCGGCTGGCGGTGATCTCGGCGGTTGGCACGCGGGCCTACTATCGCAAGCGCGGCTTTGAGGATGGCGCGCTGTACCAGGTTCGTCCGCTTGCGCCGCCACGGACATAAATTACTATAGTGGGTAGCGGGGCCGGATCGGGTGCGCCGCTGAAGGACACAGGAAGGTAACATGCCGAAATCGCGTCAAGATTCGGACCAAGAGCAGGGACGCGGCTCACGCACCGTGATCACGGTACGCCCAACCAGCCGGCGCGAAACACTGCGCCAGGTTGAGTCTGGCCTGGCGGCGAACGAGGCTGACTCTCGACCGGCAGACAAGCGCATCACACCGCCAACCGTCGCCGCACCATCCCCCACCGCACCGGCTCCCGTCGTCCGGCAGCGGCGCGGCTGTATGGGCACGGTGGCGCTGTTTGGTGGGCTGTCGCTGTTGGTGCTGACGCTGGCCCTGGCGATCATGATGCTCGCGTTCACCCAACAGATGACCAGCTTCTTTGACGATCCAGTCGATAAGGTGCTGGAGATGTTCGGGATCGATCGCGGTAACACTGAGGCGGAAGTCGTCGATACCCAGTTGATCCTGCTCGGCATCAAAGACATGGCGATGCTGGAAACCACGCGTGGCGACATCCTGATCGAGGAAACGGTCGTGCAGCCGAAGACATTTTTGCTCAAAGACGCGCGGCTGCGGGTGCAGTACCTGGGGCGCGTGACCGCCGGGATCGACCTGTCACAGATCACTGAGGCGAACATCCTGGAGCAGACCGATGACCGGCTGGTGATCCAGCTTCCGCCTGCACAGATCACTGGCTGCTATCTGCAATATCACGACACTCTCGAAAACACCTGCGGCACCAATGTGTTGGGCATGGCCGATTGCAGCGCGACGTTCGAGCGGCTGAACGAGACGGCCTACGAACGCGGCATGCAAGACCTGCTGCGCACCGCCGAAGAACTGGCGATCCTCGACATCGCGTATGACAACGCCGAAACCGCGATCGCGGGTCTGCTGCGCGATCTCGGCTTCGAGACGATTGAGTTCCGGCACAGCGACCCGCTGCCGATCACGGCAGAAAGCTGCCGGGTGGGCACGCCGCAGACGATACCCGATTAGAAACGCCCGTTCCAGTCTGGGGTGGCGTACTGCTCGGCCCGTAACTCGGCGGCGCGGGTCTGCTCTTCGGGAGTCAGCGCGCCGGGTTCCAGCACCAGATCGAACGTCTGGCGGAAGCTGTCGGCTATCGTTTCGGCGGCCTGCTCCCATGTGATCGCGCGGTCGAGCACGCTTTCGAGCGTGGCGGCCCGCTGCCGGACGCGCTCACGGGTGTGCTGGCGCTGTTCGTCGCTCTCGAAGATGAGCGCCTCACAGATGCGCGAGATATCGCCCACCAGGGGCAGTGATCCGTGCTGGAGCACGCCGCCGAATTTGCGCACCTGGGCGCTGCCGACCAGCTTCCTGCCGTTCGCGGTCATCTCGTAGTGGCTGGGCACTTCGAAGCAGACCGGCCCTTTAGAGTCAGGATTGGCGCGCGTCATCCGGTCCGCCTGGACACTCGCGCCAAACGTTTCAAGCCCGTTCATCAGCGCCTGGCTCAGGCGGCGGTAGCTTTCGACGATCCCGCCGGCGACCAGCGGATGATCGCCGGGCAGCGCGACGCTGTAGGTCAATTCGTCCGTATGCAGGATCGCGCGGCCCCCGGTCATCCGGCGCACGAGGTCCCGGCCCTGAGCGGTCAGGCGCGCGCAGTCGATATCTGCGAGCGGCTGGGTGTAGCCGAGCGACAGACAGGCAGGCTCCCACGCATAGAAGCGTAGGGTAGGGGACGCCCGGCCTGCCGCGACCGCTTCCAGAATGGCCTGATCGACGGCCATATTGGTCGCGCCATCGGCGGTGCCGGTGAGCAGCAAACGCCAGCTAGGCTGTGTCATAAAATTCATACTCCTGCAGTCGGAAAGCCGTTGCCGAACAGGCGGATTGTAGCACATTGAGCCCGGACTTGATCAAGAGTACAATCCGTGCTAGAACCAGTGCCAGGAGTCGTAATGTCCGATAACACAGTCCCAACCCAGCCACCTGTCGATCCCGGTCCGCCCGGCCCGCCCACCGGGCCGCTTCGGCCCAATCCCCCTTCGCCCGCGACACTCACATCGGGGCACTGGTATGCCTATCCAGGGCCGGCGCAGCAGCAGCGGGAAGCGCCCGTGCTGCGGACTCCGCCCGATGGCCGGCGCAGCGCGGCGCGCGATCGCGTCCGGCGGCGGCGGGTGCGGCGTGAGCTGGGCGCTCCCGACGACTGGGCATGGGTGATCATCGCGGCGGCCCTGCTGGGCGTGACGCTGGTCATGAGCATGTCAGTCTTTTTTTTGTTGAAAGCGACGCGCGGCACGAGCGGCACAGTTGCCACCAGCGCGCCGCCGCTGGAGCCAACTTCAGTCATCTTTGGGCCGGGCGGCATCGTGATCGAGGGCGACGGCTCGGCGAGTGGGATGTTGGGCAACGGCGAGAGTCTGGTGATCCACCCCTGGGATGGCGAGGAACGCTTCACCGTGCTGGTGATGGGCATGGACCGCCGCCCCGGCGAGTTCGGCCAGTCGATCCGCACCGACACGATGATCCTGGTCAGTCTCGATCCCAACACCAAGCAGGTGGGGATGCTCAGCATTCCGCGTGACCTGTTTGTAGACATTCCAGGCTACAGCCCCAATCGCATCAACTCGGCCTTTGGCGTGGGCGAATTGGAAGGCCCCGGCGGCGGGCCGCTGTTGGCGATGCAGACCGTCCAGTACAACCTGGGCATCCGCGTGAACGACTACATCCTGATCGACTTTTCGGCGTTCATCGACCTGATCGATCTGATCGGCGGAGTCGATGTGAACGTGCCGCAGGCCATCTACGATCCGCTCTATCCCGACATGAATTACGGTTACGATCCGTTTTCGATTGGCGCGGGGTGGAACCATCTTGACGGCGCGACGGCGCTCAAGTATGCGCGCAGCCGCCACAGCTCAGACGACATCGACCGGGCGCGCCGCCAGCAGCAGGTGATCTACGCCGTGCGCGACAAAGTTGTCGCCTATGACAAAATCCCGGAACTGGCCCTCAAAGCGCCGCAGTTGTGGGCGGAGCTGGACGAGGGGATCGATACCGGCCTGTCGCTTGAGCAGATTCTTGAGCTGGCGTGGTATGTTAAGGATATCCCCAGCGAGAACTTCAAAAACGGCGTGTTGGGATGGGAATATGTCCAGCCTTGGAATTACAACAGCGCATCGGTGCTGGTGCCCAACCGCGAAAAACTGGGCAGCCTGCTGGTCGAGGTTTTCGGGCCGAGCTATAACGGCTAGCGGTTCATCTGGAGGGCAATACCCTGTCTGCCGGTTGTGACGTGTCTCAGTATAGGGTAGTGGTGAGATTTTGACTGAAGCCTGTTTGCCCCCCATCCTAAATCCTTCCCCCAAAATGAGGGAAGGACTTGAAAAATGCCACCCTTCTTCTCCCCTTCCCTCCGCGCGCAGCAGTGGGGGAAGGGGCCGGGGGATGGGGGGCAACTGCACAGCCGCTATCAGTCAATTGTTCGCCACTACCCAGTATAGGGACACGTTTTACTCTGTCCGTCCTGTTATAATCAATCTGTCTGCCATCTAACTGCTTCCAAATCAGGAGTAAGGCGTCTGCATGTCTGCACTTGAACACATCGTCGCGATTCTGCACGAGAAACGCAAGGAACTATCCAGTCCTTATTATGTGCCGGGGCTGTGGATTGATCACGAGAGCACCAGGCCCCAGCCGGTTAATCCCTACGACTTCTACGCCGACCGGCTCCAATCGATTCTCGATGCCGAGCCGGTGTCGCTGGTGGAGGGATCGGGCGGCGGCGAGTGGACGCGCAAGGCCATCGTCTACAACGTCTTCCCGCGCGTGACCACTGCCTACGATCATGGCCACGATCAAAAGCTGGCGATCCAGCCCTCGGCGGACGGCTGGCGCGACACCGGGACACTGCTCAAATGTATGGCGCTGCTGCCCTATATCCAGAGCCTGGGGATCAACACCGTCCATCTGCTGCCGATCACGTCGGTGGGGCAGGCGGGCAAAAAAGGCACGCTCGGCTCGCCCTATGGCATTCGCAACGCCTACGAGCTGGATCAAAACCTGGCTGAGCCGGCACTGGGACTGAGCGTCGATGACCTGTTCGCCGGGTTTGTCGAGGGCGCGCACCGGCTGGGGATGCGCGTCGTGATGGAGTTCGTGCTGCGCACCGCCTCAAAAGACGGCGACTGGATCGGTGAGCACCCGGAGTGGTTTTATTGGATTCGTGAATCCGTGCCGGACCGCCAGCCGGGCAGCAACAATCCGAACGCCTACGGCAACCCGATCTTCCCGCCGACGGACCTGGATCGTGTCAAGTCGCAGGTGGCGCGGCGCGACTTCAACCGGCTGCCCGCCCCGCCCGAATCTTACCGGGCGATGTTCACCCAACCCCCGCGCCCCGATCAGGTGCATCTGGAGCACGGCAATTGGATCGGCGTGCTGGACGACGGAACACGGGTGCGCGTTCCCGGCGCGTTTGCCGACTGGCCGCCCGACGACAACCAGCCACCCTGGACCGATGTCACCTATCTGCGGATGTACGACCATCCCAACTTCAACTACATCGCCTACAACACGATCCGCATGTACGATACCGAGCTGGCCCGCCCGGAGAACGCCGTCAAGGACCTGTGGGACGCGATCGCCGGGGTGATCCCGCACTATCAGGAGAATTTCGGGATCGATGGCGTGATGATCGACATGGGGCACGCGCTGCCGATGCCGCTCAAGCAGCGGGTAGTCAGCTCGGCCCGGCAGATCAACCCCGATTTCGCGTTTTGGGACGAGAATTTCCTGATCGAGCAGAAGAGTGTGGACGAGGGATATAACGCCGTCCTGGGCTATATGGTGTTCGACTTCCATCTGCCCGACAAGCTGCGCGAGTTCCTGGGGCGGCTGGCACGCGAGCAGATGCCGCTGCCGTTCTTCGCCACCGCCGAGAGTCACAACACGCCGCGCGCCTTCAGCCGCCCCTTCGCGCTGGAATATGTGCACTATGCGCTGGCGATGAGCATCATGGTGCCCGGCATCCCATTCATTCACAGCGGTTTCGAGCTGATGGAAACCAAGCCGATCAATACCGGGCTGGGCTTCAGCGACGAGATGATCCGCCAGCACCCGACCGAGACGCTGCCGCTCTTCAGCGAATGGGCCTTCGATTGGACCCGCGCGCACACCCTGGTTGGCTCGGTGCGCTACGCGCTGACAATTCGCCGCCAGTACGCCGATCTGCTCGCCAATCCCGATCCGGCCACCGTCCTGATCGGCCACAGCGACAACCCGCACATCGTCCCCCTCGTGCGGCAGGACGCGCAGCACACCGTCATCGCCATTGCCAGCACCAGCATGGGCACGACCGAGCGAGGCCGGGCCTATCTGCCGATCCAGCAGCACCGGCTCAGCCCACTGTGGGGAACCGATGTGCCGCATATCGGGCACCAGTCGATTGGCATCGATCTCTCACTGGGGAACGGGCATGTGCTGATCTTCGCCGATGGCGAGGCGTTCCCGCGCCTGGAAAAGTAGGCGGGCTGCTGGCAAGAACATCGACAGGCTGTGGGCAGCGTATGGGCCGGCAGCCTGTTTTTGATTCACAGCAGCAGTACGGCCAGCACGACCGCGATCACGGCCAGGATCAGCACCAGGCCGATCAATACTGGCAGGCGCGAGGGAGCTTCCGGTGCTTCCTGATGTGGAGCAGCGCCTTCGAGCCGGCTGCGCTCAAAGCGCATGATCTCCGAGCGGCGCTTGCGCACGCGTTCATCCGCCTCGCGATCAAAGACGAGCGTATCGTACTGCTTGACCAGCTCTTCGTGCTGAAGATCGGCCAGCAGCTCGCGGGCGGTTTCGTAGCGTGCCAGGGGATTCTTGTCCAGCGCTTTGAGGATGACTTGCTCGATATGGGGATCGAGGTCCACCTCGAGCTGGCTGGGGGCCGGCGCTGGTTCGGTGAGGTGCTGCCGGATCACGATCTCGCGCGTCGCGCCCTTGAAGGGAACCTCGCCTGTGACCAGCTCGTAGAACAGGATGCCGAGCGAGTACACGTCACTCTGCGCGCTCAGAAGACCTTGCTCGATCTGCTCCGGCGCAAGATAGGTGGGTGCGCCCAGGACCGCATCCGGAGCTGCGGCGGCGGCGTCGGCCAGGCAAGGAATCGCAAAGTCCATCAGCACGGGACGGTCGTCGGCGCCGATCAGCACGTTCTCCGGCTTGATGTTGCCGTGTACATGCTGCTGATCATGCGCGTAGGCGGCGGCGCTGGCGATCTGTCCAAAGATGCGCAATGCGTCGTCACGGCCCAGGCCGGTGGGGTGGGTCGAGATCACGTCGCGTAGAGTGGTATGCTCGACCAGCTCCATCACCAGATAGAACTGATCGTTGCTGGCATCGAACTCGAAGACGCGGATGATATTGGGGTGCTTAAGCTGCATCATCGCGCGGACGGCATCGCGAAAGCAGATGCGCAGTTCCGGGGTTTTGGGCAGAGCCGGGTAAAGCAGCTTGAGCGCGACATCCTGGTTCAAGCCGCTGTGAAAGGCGCGGTAGACTTCGGCATGGCGGCTGCGCCCGATCAGACGTTGGATCGTGCATGATCCCAGCCGGGAGCCGGGGGAAAAGTAGGACAGCGGCTTGCTTGCACTCATGAAGCTTATCCCCCTCGTCTGGTTATCAAACGTTACAAACGCGATGCAGCAATCTTAGCAAGACTCAGATGGAACGTCGAAGGGATGACGTGCTGAACAGTGGACAGAGGGGACCGCTGCGGCGCGATCCCCTGCTGTTTTCTGCCGGATTACGCTACTGATCCATGCATTCCCGAACGAGGGCAACCACGTCCTGATAAATCTCGTCAACCGTGCGGTTGGCGTCCAGAGTGCGCACCAGGCCGGACTGAGCGCGGAAATGCGGCATGACGTCGGCCTCGACCCTGGCATGATCGGACAGGCGCTTCTCGATTACTTCCGGCTTGTCATCGGCGCGGCCTTCCTGGCGGGCCATCAAGCGCTGGCGCGAGATTTCGATCGGCAGGTGAAAATCGATCACCATGCATATGTCACTGTCCATCTCGGCCAGCAGGCGGTCGAGCGCTTCGGCCTGCTGCGCCGTGCGCGGGAAGCCGTCGAAGATTGCGCCCTGCTCGTAACCGGCCTCTTTCAGCCGCTCGCGCACCATCCCGATGGTGATTTCGTCCGGCACCAGCGCCCCGCGTGCCATATATTCCTGCGCTTGCAGGCCGAGCGAGGTCTGCTCGTTGAGATGCTTGCGGAACAGCTCGCCGGTCGAAACCTGTTCCAGCCCCAGATCGTCCTTAATTTTCTTGGCCTGAGTGCCCTTGCCGCAACCGGGCGGGCCAAAGAAGATAATGAATACGGGTTTCATGAATCACCTCATCCAGTTTGTGCCAGAAATCTCTAGTGACGGCAGCGTGGCGATTGTACCCAAACTTGCCGGAACAACAAATCCGCTCAGAGCAGGCGCGGCTGCTCCGGCTCAGACGGGCGGGGTGTTTCTTCGAGCTGGTTGAGGTGGCGCGCGCGATAGTCCTCGATCGCGGCTTCGGCCCAGGCGACGAGGTACTTGACGGACGAGCGCCACGCCGAAGTCTGCTCGCCCAGACCCAGCCGGTCGCGGGCCTGCTCGACGATCTCGAACACTCGATCTTCGCCCAGCTCGGCCAGGACGAGGGGTACAAACAGCCGGTAGTTGCTGACGGTCGAGGAGAGACTCGATTCCGGGCAGCCGGTTTGCAGCAGCGCTTCTTCGAGCTTGGCCTGGTTGAACGGATCCGGGCGTCTGGTCATTCCACTTATCCCCCTGTCTGGTCGCGCGCCAACGTGTTATCAGGCCCTAGTTTACGCCAGCCAGGGCGAATTGGGAAAGCGGGCAGGTAACAAAAAACCCCTCGCGTTTGCGAAGGGTGGATGGTGGCGACGGTGTGATTTGAACACACGACCCAGGGCTTATGAGTCCCCTGCTCTACCACTGAGCTACGTCGCCGTAGATGGTCGGTATTATAGCGGCGGCTGGGGGGCGAGTCAATGCCGATTTCCGGCTAAACCGGGCCTGAAGTGCGTGTTGGGCGGCTCGCGCTCAGCGGATCACTTCCCACGCCAGGTGCGCTAGTTCTGGCGCAAGCAGCTTGTTCCAGGCAAGCTGGACGGCGGCAGGCGATCCCGGCGTGGAGACGATAACGGTGTTGCGATAGACGCCCGCAGTCGCACGCGAGAGCATGGCCGCCGCGCCGACCTGCTCATAGCTGAGCATCCGGAACAATTCACCGAAGCCGGGCAGCGTTTTTTCGAGCTTGCGGCTCAGCGCATCAAAGGTGCGATCGCGCGGGGAGATGCCCGTGCCGCCGTTGAACAGAATGATGCGCGCCTCGCCTCCGGCCAGCTCGTCCAGGACCGCCTCAACCTGCTCGACCTCGTCCTTGATCAGCCGGTAGGCGGCGACGGTGTGCCCGGCGGCGGTGATAGCGGTGCGCAAAAAGGCGGCGTTCTGATCGCTGTCGGGCGTGCGGCTGTCGCTCACGGTCACGATCGCGATCGGGATTGGCCCCTGCTGGGCGGCGGTGGCGCGGTGCTGGGCGCTGCTTCCAGAACTCATATGTCTCCTCGTTGGCTGCTGGCGGATAGACGATCTGGATCATACCGCAGGAAAGCGAACAGGGGCAGTTCCGGGTGGAAACCTGCCCCTGCCGCTGCAGAGAGACTTGCTGCGCTGAGGGAGTTAGAGCGTGCGCAGATAGCGCGCCTTTTCCCATTCAGAAACGTGAATACGATACTCGTCCCACTCGGCGCGCTTGGCACGGTCGTAGGCACGGTAGATGTGCTCGCCCAGGGCGCAGCGCGCGATCTCGTCGTGCGCCAGTTCGTTGAGCGCTTCTTCGAGCGTGCCGGGCAGCACATCGACCCCGTTGGCTTCGCGCTCTTCCGGCGTCCAGTGGAAGACATCGTCGGAGACTGATGGCGGCGGCTCCAGCTCGCGCTTGATCCCATCCAGACCTGCTTCGAGCATGACGGCGAAGGCCAGGTAGGGGTTGCAGCTTGGATCGGGGAAGCGCAGCTCGACGCGGGTGCTCTGCTCGCGCCCAGGGGAGTAGCGCGGCACGCGGATCAGCGCCGAGCGATTGCGCTGCGCCCAGCAAACATAGACCGGCGCTTCATAGCCCGGCGTCAGGCGTTTGTAGCTATTGACGGTCGGGGCGACGACGGCGGCCATCGCGCGGGCGTGGACAAGCTGCCCGGCGACGAAGTGGCGCGCCATCTTCGAGAGCATGAATTCGCCCGCGCTGTCGTAGAAAACGTTCTTTCCGTTGGGGTCGATCAGGCTTTGATGAACGTGCATGCCGCTGCCGTTGATGCCGAAGACCGGCTTGGGCATGAAGGTGGCGAACAGGTTGTGCTTGGCAGCCACTCCCTTGACCGCGTACTTGAAGGTGATCGAGTTGTCGGCAGAATGCAGCGCATTGGCATAGCGGAAATCGATTTCGTGCTGGCCGACAGCGACCTCGTGGTGGCTCATCTCGACGTGGATACGCAGCGCCTGCAGCGCCTCGACGATGTCACTGCGCACGCGCTGGGCCTCGTCGCCCGGCGAGAAGTCAAAATAGCCGCCGACATCATGCGGAACAGGGGCCGTGCCGTTGCCGTCGCTGCGGAACAGGAAGAATTCCAGTTCCGGCCCGGTATTGTAGACCACGCCCAGCTCTGCCGCGTTTGCCATCGCGCGCTTGAGGGCATAGCGCGGGTCGCCCTCGAACGGGCTGCCATCCGGGTTGTGAACATCGCAGATGATGCGGGCGCGCAGCGCGGACTGATCACCGTTGCCGGTCCAGGGCAAGATGCGATAGGTGACGGGATCGGGCTGCAGGAACATATCGGATTCCTGGATGCGGGCAAAGCCCTGAATCGACGATCCGTCAAACCAAATCCCTCGGTCTAAGGCTTCCTCAAGACCGTCACTGGGGATGGTGACGCTCTTGGTGGTTCCGAAGATATCGGTAAATTGCAGATCGATAAACTGCACGCCCTGAGCCTTGGTGATTTCGATGATTTCACGGGCTTTGTCTTCCATGTTGTAACCCTTTGCTCCTTGAGAAGATGACACAATCTGAGATTATAGAATTCGCTTCGAACACACAAGACGCGCGTTTGTATGATTTATCCAAGACTCAAAAAGCCGGGAACTGGTTTCTATACCATTTGTCCCGGCCCGTGGAGCATTATTGTGCAGGTTGCACAGTTTGCAAGGATTCTGTTAGGCGTTCCCGGTCAGAAAGGCGTTGACGGCGGCAGTGCTGTTGAGCGTGATGCGCGTGGCACCGCGGTCGATGCGCTTGATCAGGCCGCTGAGCACGTCCTTCGGCCCCAGCTCGACAAACGTATCGATGCCATGCTGAAGCATGTACTGCACCGACTCGGTCCAGCGCACGGTCGAGGTCAGTTGATCGCCCAGCTCGGCGCGAATCTCGTCCACCGTGTTCAGCGGGGCGGCCTGCACATTGCCGACGATTGGCACAGCCGGGGGCGTGAGCGGCGTGTTGGCGAGCGTCTCACGGAACTCAGCAGTAATCGTCTCCATCAGCGGGGAGTGTGACGCAACGCTGACCGCCAGCGGGATGACACGCTTGGCCCCCCGTGCCGTTGCCAGGGGCAGGGCAGCCTCAAGCGCGGCGCGGTCGCCGGAAATGACAAGCTGGCCCTCGCAGTTATCATTCGCCAGCACGAGCGGCTGGCCGGTCTGCGCGGCGGCCTCGGCGCAGATCGCGCGGACCGTCTCTGCATCCAGGCCCAGCACGGCGGCCATCGCGCCGGGAGCGCGCTCGCCAGCGGCTTTCATCAGGCGGCCACGCTCGCGCACCAGCCGCACGCCGTCGGCAAAGCTGAGCGCACCGGCAGCGGTCAGGGCGGTGAACTCGCCCAGGCTGTGACCGGCGACAAAGGCAGGCCGCAGCTCGTCCTCATAGGCGGCATTCAGCACGCGCAGCAGCGCGATGCCCATCACATAGAGGGCGGGCTGGGTGTTGAGTGTGTCGTTGAGCGCTTCTTCAGGGCCTTCGAAGCAGAGCCGGCTGAGCGGAAAACCGAGTACCTCGTCAGCCAGCGCAAAGGTGGCTTCGGCTTCGGGGAAAGCTTGGACCAGGTCGGCCCCCATCCCGACCTCTTGCGAACCCTGTCCAGGGAAGATGAAAGCGGTCTTGTTCCAGTCGATCATCGTGGCTGTCCTTTCAGCCTGCACGGCAGAGCAAGAAACGTGTCACGCTGCGGGCGAGGCAGCGTGCCGAAAACCGATTTCGCCGGGGTTAGAAATGCAAAGAGCCGTGCCCGGTGAGCTGCACGGCTCTAGCGTTTGCCATAATTGCGGGTGCGGCTATTCTTCGTCTTCAATAGCCAGCACTTCGCGCCCGCGATACGTCCCGCAGTGGGGACAAACCTGGTGGGCGGGCTTATACTGGTTGCATTCTTCACACAGCACCAAGTGCCGCAGCGAGAGGTGATCGTGTGAGCGCCGCTTGTCGCGACGAGTCCTGGACACTTTGCGCTTTGGGAGCGGACCCATAATAAGATCTCCTTGAACATACCTGTGCCTCGGCAATGGAGCCGGACAACGGGCAGCATTATAAAGCAGGCACTGACAGCCTGTCAAGAGGCCATCCGCCGGGCGCTACTCGCTGCCGGGCTGGCCAGGCGTGTGCGGGCTGTCCTTGGGCGTGCCTGCCGCGACTAATTCCTGCGCGATGGCCGCAACCTCAGCCGTCGCCTGATCGACCACCGCCTGCATCCGGCTGCGGCTGGATTCGCGCTCTTCCATAATCTTCGCCAGGCCGTTGCGCACGACGGTCAGATTGCGCAGAAGCTGGGCTTCCAGCTCCTTCAGCACGTCGAGTACATACTCGTCGGCCTCGGCACGGATCGCCTCGGCTTCGTTGCGCGCCTGCTCGATGATGTTGTTGGCGCGGTTTTGGGCAGTCTGCACGATGGCATCGCGCGAGACAAGCTCGGTGTTGCGCTCGCGTGCCAGCTCGACAATGCGCGTCGCTTCCTCATTCGCCTGGGCAAGCAGCCGGTCCCGCTGGTTAATCAGCCGCGAGGCCTTCTCGATCTGCTCAGGGACCGAGATGCGCATCTGATCGATGATCTCAAGCGCGTGCTCCTCATCAATCAGGGTAAATTTGCTAAACGGTACGTGCCGGCCTTCGTCGATTAAGTCTTCCAGCCGATCAACCAGATGTTGGATGTCCATAATCCGTCTCCCATCCCGCGTGTGACGTGCTATTCTCCCAGGCTAATCATATACGACGAATTTGATCCCCTGGCCCTAAGCTCTGCAAAGCGCTGCTGCAAAGCCTCAGCGATGTACGGCGGCACCATCGACGAGACATCGCCCCCCAACGACGCGATCTCACGGATGGTGCTGGAGCTGATGTGCAGGTGCTCTTCGGCGGCGATGAAATTGACAATCTCGATCTCCGGAGCCAGCCGCCGGTTGGCAAGCGCCATCCGGAATTCCAGCTCGAAGTCGGAGAAGACACGCAGCCCGCGCACAATCGCCATTGCGCCCAGCTCACGTGCATAGTCTACAGTCAATTTGTTGTACGACGCAACTTGAATACGCGGCTCGTCCTGCACCGCCCGGCGCACCAGATCGAGCCGTTCTTCCCCGCTGAACAGATCGGGCTTGCCGGGATGGACATAGACCGCGATCACCAGCTCATCAAACACGTGCAGCGCCCGCCGCGCGATATCGAGATGGCCGTAGTGCACCGGGTTGAAGGAGCCGGGATAGACGGCTCGGCGTATGATTTCCACACGATCCCCTTTTCTCTGCGGACAACTAGCTCACATCGGCGCGCCAGTCCAGCACGGCCCGGACCCGCTTCGACAGCAAGCCGTGTTCGGGCCGCTCCAGATTGGGATCCTCGGCAAAGACGGTGCGCACCTCGCGCTGGGCCAGCTCGACCAGACGCGGATTCATCAACTCCGACAGCCGGAACTGGCTCATCCCGCTCTGGCGCACGCCCAGCAGATCGCCCGGCCCGCGCATCTCCCAGTCGATCTCAGCCAGCCGGAAGCCGTCGGTCGTCTCTTCCATTGCCTTCAAACGCTGCTCGGCATCCGGTGTGGGATTTTCGGCAAGCAGCAGGCAGAACGACTTATACTCGCCGCGCCCAACGCGCCCCCGAAATTGGTGAAGCTGCGCCAGCCCAAAGCGGTCGGCATCCTCAATCAGCATCACGCTCGCGTTGGGCACGTCGATCCCGACTTCGACGACGGCGGTGGCGACCAACACATCCAGCTCGTGCGCCGCGAACGCGCTCATGACCGCCTCTTTTTCGGCGGGCTTCATGCGGCCATGCAGCAGCCCGACCCGATAATGCGCAAACTGATCGGCCTTAAGCTGCTCGTAGGCTTCGACCGCCGAGCCGATATCCTCGTTCTGTTCAGACGCCTCGACCAGCGGGTAGATGATGAACGCCTGGCGTCCCTGGTTGAGCTGCGAGCGGATGAAGCTGTAGGCCCGCTCGCGCTCGATCGGGAGCAGGACACGCGTATCGATTGGCGTGCGGCCCGGCGGCATCTCGTCGATGATCGACAGATCCAGGTCGGCATAGAGCGTCAGTGCCAGGGTGCGCGGGATCGGCGTGGCGGTCATCACCAGCAGGTGCGGGTTGGTGCCCTTGCCGCGCAGTGTGCCGCGCTGCTCGACGCCGAAGCGGTGCTGCTCGTCCACAATTGCCAGTCCAAGATCGTGGAACTCGACGCGCTCCTGAATCAGCGCGTGGGTGCCGATCACGACATGCACGCTGCCCTCGGCCAACCCGCGATAGATCTCCTCGCGCTCGCTCTCGCTGGTGTTGCCGGTCAACAGGCGCACCTGAATCTGCTCGCCGCCCGGCGACCGGCGCAGCAGATCGCCTACACTGCGCGCGTGTTGCTCGGCCAGGATGCTGGTCGGGGCCATCAGGGCGGCCTGCTTACCGTTCTGGATCGCGACGGCCAGCGCCGCCGCCGCCACGACTGTTTTGCCGGAGCCGACATCGCCCTGCAGCAGCCGGTTCATCGGCACATCGCGGCTCAGGTCGGCGCGGATGTCGCTCAGGACGCGCTGCTGCGCCCCGGTCAGGCTGTAGGGCAGGGTGCTCAGAAAGCTGTCGAGCCATTCATCCGAGACGTGCAGCGGCTGGCCCGGCACGGCCTGCCAGTCGCGCCGGTTCATCATGACGCCCATCTGGAACAGGAACAGCTCGTCGAAGCTGAGGCGTGTACGCGCGTGCGCCAGGTAGTCGTGCGACTCTGGGAAGTGGACCTGCCGGATCGACCAGCCGAGATCGGCCAGGCTGGCGCGTTCCAGCACGCTTTGCGGCATATAGTCGGGGATACGGGTGCTCCATTCGTCCACGACCTGATGCATCAGGCGGCGCATGGTGCGGGCCGAGAGTCCCTTCGTCAGCGGATAGACCGGAACAATCCGCCGGGTGTGCAGCGTGTCGCGCTCCAGCATCTCCCATTCCGGATTGGTCATGATCGGCTTTCCCCGGAACAGAGCCACCTCGCCGCTCAGCACGATCTGGCTGCCGCGCTTGAACTGGCGCTGAAGCCACAACTGCCCGAAGAACGTGACCTGCATCTCAGCGGTGTTATCGGTCACGGTCAGCAGCAGATAGGGCCTGCCGCCGCGCCCCTGCTGTTTGACGATGGATGCCACTTCGGCGATGACCGTTACCGTTTCGCCGGGGCGCAGCCGGTTGAGCGTGCGCATCCGGGTATAGTCGTCGTAGCGGCGCGGAAAGCTGAAGATCATATCCTGAATGGTCCGGATGCCGAGCTGCTCCAGCTTCTCGCCCATTTTCGCGCCGACCTTGTGCAGCACCGTGATCGGCGCTTGCAGATCGGCCAGCCGCTGCTCGGCCTCTTCGGGCGTCCAGGTAGCCTCGCGGCGCGCCTTGCGCGGGACCGGCGTTGTGGGCAGCACCGTCGGCAGCGTTTCCTCGACATGCTCGATCTCGGACGGCTGGGGCGCAACCGGCGAGAACTCGAAATAGTCGTTGATGTCGTAATCGTCCCCGCCTTCGCCCTCGTCTTCGTCGGTTTCGATCTGCGCCTGGAGCATGGGCGGAGTCGAAGCCGGTTTCAGCGATGGTCCGACGTTCATACCGGCTGCGGCGGCTGGCCCTGGCTCGGCTTCCGGTTCTGTTTCCTCGCCGGTGTCATATGGGCCTGTCTCTGCCGGCTCGACGGCGGCTGGCTCCTCGACCGGGGGTGCAGGTTCCGGTTCCTCGGCGTCATCCGCCTGGAACATGCCAGCAGCCTCATACGGCTCGTCTATGTAGGTGGATGGCGGCAGATCGGGCGGGGCGGGGATGCGGCCCATAATGCGCCCCATCATATATTTGATCGACTCATAGCGCGCTTCTGGGTTTTCGAGCGCGGAATACTGGCGCAGATGATAGGCCATTTCATCGACCAACTGGTGATGTTCGGGCCGCTTGGCCTGCTGGTGCGCGCCCGCTGCCCAGTTGTCGGCATATGACTCCAGCCCGCCGATAACCGCTGTATTCTTATAGCCTGTGCTCTGCTCAAGCTTAAGGATTTTGACTAACGTCTCAAGTGCCGAAGGCATGGTTTAACCTGTACTTCCCGTGTCCTGTTGTCTGCGTTTGACGATTGCCAGCCCCAGCCCGTTTGGCCCGACGTGTACGCCGAGCACCGGCGTGGCTTCGACCAGGGCCAGCGGCGCTTCTGGCCAGATATCCTTCAAGGCTTCGGCCAGGCGCTGCGCCCCGGCCAGATTGACGGTGTGCAGCACGGCCAGCCGGTCGAGCGGTGCGGCCTTGCGGGCCAGATCGGCCAGCAGGTCGAAGCCGCGCTGCGCGGTCCGCACCCGGCCCACCGATTCGACCACCGCATTATAGAGATGGATCACCGGCTTGATCTGGAACAGCCCACCGACCATCGCGGTGGCCCAGCCCACGCGCCCGCTGCGCCGCAGATAGTGTATCGTATCAAGCGCCGCCCACACATGAATCTGGGGTTGCATATCCAACAGTGCCGCTTCAATGTCATCCGGCGCGGCACCGGCTTCGATCATCTCTCCGGCGACGACGACCTGCCAGCCCAGCCCCATGCTGGTTGAGCGCCCATCGACCAGCGTAACCCGCTCCGGGCCAAGCTTCTCAGCCGCCAGCCGGAACGTATTATAGATGCCGCTCAACTCTTTCGGGGCGGTTAGTGCGATCACATGCTCGGCCTCGTCCAGCGCGCGCGCCATAACTTCCATCACGCCACCGGGCGGCGGGGCGGCGGTGGTGGGGTGGAGCGGGTCGGCTGCCAGCCGCTCGTAAAATCCCTGGCGCGTGAGCTGGACGCCGTCGTCGGCCAGGCTTTCCATCCCAAAGTGAACATAGGTTGGCACGAGGCGCACGTCAAAGCGCCGGACCCACTCCGGCGGAACATCGCACGTGCTGTCGACTACAATCAATATACGGGGCATCAATCATCTTCCTCTGCTTCCAGTCCTTCACACACCGCCACGCCCATACCGTCCAGCCCGATCAGGGTTGCCAGGCTGGGTCCGTACAGCATCGACGGGAAGGTATGATGCGGAAATTCGGCGGCCAGTCTTTCCTGGAGCAGACGGGTCTGTTCGGTCGGGTAAGGCGCATTTTGCAGGATAACCAGGTCTTCCAGCTCGGCGAACTCGATCACGAATTCGACCAGCTTGTCGATGGCCTGCGTCTGGGTACGCACTTTTTCCATCGAGATCAGCTCGCCTTCCTCGATGGTGAGGAAGGGCTTGATGTTGAGCATGGTGCCCAGGATTGACTGGGCCTCGCTGAGCAGCCCGTTGTGGCGCAGGTAGTCGAGATTTTCGACGTAGAACACGCTGTAGACGCGGGGCAGCATCCCACGCACGAGCCGCA
This sequence comes from Chloroflexota bacterium, assembly GCA_012729765.1. Taxonomy (GTDB): domain Bacteria; phylum Chloroflexota; class Anaerolineae; order Aggregatilineales; family Aggregatilineaceae; genus JAAYCM01. Next base: position 113,492 of record JAAYCM010000074.1, read on the forward strand.
CGACTTCATCCAGTGAAGCGCCGGTTTCAGCGGCGCGCGCGGCAGTCTGGACGAGCATCGCCAGCCCGGCAGAGATCGTCATCGAGTCGATGACCGCGATCTCGCAGCGGCCCAGCAGTGTTTTGGCCCCCGCACGCGCGTGATCCCACACAGTACCCATCTGGCGTGACAGGTGCAGCGAGATAATCTGATCCGTCTCGCGGTTGAGCCGGCTGTACACCGCGGCGAAGTCCTCAACCGAGGGGGCGGTAATCGTAGCGGTGGCGGTGTCGTCGCTGGCGAGGTGGAAAAAAGTCTCGGCGTCGAGATCGACTCCCTCCCGGAAGGAGCGCGTGCCGAGTGTGATGGTCAGCGGCACGACCTCGATCTGATAGCGCTCGATCACATCGGGGTTGAGAAAATGAGCGGAGCTGTCGGTAACAATCCGAACCTTACTCAACTCAATTGACCTCCGCAGCGGATTCCCATCCGTCCCCGCTATTCGGCGCTCAGAATGTAACGGTAGTGGGGCTGTCCGCCGTAGACCAGCTCGAATTCCTGGCTTGGATAGAGATCCGCGAGCGATTGGCGCAGCTCTTCGGCATCCTCCTCCTGAATCCCGTCGCCGTAGTAGAGCGTGACCAACTCGCGCTCCGCCACGCGCATCTGCTCCAGCAGGTTTTGCACGACGGCGTGCAGGTTGTCGCCGGCGGTGGTCAGTGTACCGTCCAGCAGGCCAATGACCTGCCCCTTGGCTACATCCACGCCGTTTAGCTCGACGCTGCGCGTGGCAACCGTAACCTCGCCCGTTACGATATCGTCTTTGGCCTCGCGCATGGTGTCGGCCACGCTCTGGAAATCGCCCTGAGGGTCGTAGGGCAGCAGCGAGCTGATCCCCTGGGGCATACTGCGTGTGGGGATCACGATCACTTCCTGATCGGTCGCCAGCCGCGCGGCCTGTTCAGCCGCCAGGATGATGTTCTTGTTGTTGGGCAGCAGAATCACGTTGCGGGTCGGCACGCGCTGGATGGCGTCGAGAATCTCCTGCGTGCTGGGATTGTTCGTCTGCCCGCCCATCACCAGCTCGCTCGCACCAAGCTGGCGGAAGATGCGCGCCAGCCCTTCGCCGGACGCGACCGCCACCACGCCGATATCGTCCGCGCCAAGCTCGACATGGCCGGTGTCGGGGCTGTCGACCTGGCCGGGAATGTCGGCGGGCGCGACCTGTCCGGTCCGCTCGCGCAGATATTCCTGGTACTGCGCCTGCATATTCTCGACGACGATGTCGCTGATCGCGCCCAGACTGACGCCGTAGCTGAGCGGGATGCCCGGATCGTGCACGTGGACATGAACCTTCACCACCGTCTCGTGCCCCACCACGACCGTTGACCAGCCCATCGCGTCGATCGCGGAGCGGATCACGTTCACGTTCAGGTTGTCGCCCTGAATGATGAACTGCACATCGTAGCCATAGCCCATCTCATCTTCAGGGGCAAGGGCGGCGGCGAGGTCTTCCACAGGTGCAGCAGCGGCCAGCTCAGACACGACACTCTCTCCTCGGACGTAGCGCAGCATTCCTTCCAGGATGTAGGTCAGGCCGCTGCCGCCGGAATCGACGACGCCGGCCTTCTGGAGAATGGGCAGCATTTGCGGGGTGCGCGCCAGCGCGTCGTGGGCACGCGCCACCACCCGCGCCAGGATCACGGCCATGTCCTGGGTTTCCTGATAGGCCAGCTCGGCTTCTTCGGCAGCTTCGCGCGCGACGGTGAGGATCGTGCCTTCGACCGGCTTGATCACACCGCGATAAGCCGTATCAGCGGCCTCGCGCAGGCTCTTGACCAGCAGCTCGGCATTGAGCGTCGGCTGATCGCGCAGCGCGTGGGCGAATCCCTGCCAGATCTGCGAGAGAATCGTGCCGGAGTTGCCGCGCGACCCCATCATCGCGCCGTGCGCGATGCGGGCGGCGACCTGCCCGATGTGGTCGCTGTCGGTGTTGGCGGCTTCGGCGATAGCGTTGCGCATCGTCATCAGCATATTGGTGCCGGTGTCGCCATCCGGCACCGGGAAGACATTCAACTGATTCACCAGGGCATGATGCTGATCGAGCCAGTCGCGGCCCGCCTGGGCGAGCTGTTTAAGGGTCTGTCCATTACAAGTAAGCTGTCGTGCGGGTTGTTGAGTTTCTTGATCTGCCATGGAGCTACTACGCCTTAGTCGGTTCGGCTGACGCGCAAGCCCTGAACGTGCACGTTCACCTGGCTCACCGGGACGCCGATGCTTTGCTCGACGGTATAACGCACACTGTTAATCAAGCTGTTGGCGACCGAGGCGATGCGCGTACCGTACTCAATGATTACATAGACATCAATAATGATCTGCCCGTCTTCCTGCCGGATCTGAATCCCACGATTCGGATCGCGTGTCAGGCTGGCGGCGATGTCGGAAGCCAGGCTTGGAGAGGCCATGCCCACCACACCGTAGGTCTGTAAAACGGCATGACTCGCCAGGGTGGCAATTGCCGCCGAAGCGATTTCAATCGTGCCGTGAGGCGTTTCATTGATTGTCATTGACTTGTCTCGCGTAAGTGACTAGGCCCTTGCATATCGCCTGGCTCTATGGTAGCATGACGTCCGTTTATTTGAACAGATCTGCGCGAGGTACTCCCAATGGCAAAGTGTGAAGTATGTGGCAAAACGCCCATGTTTGGGCATAACGTGAGCCACTCAAACCGGAAGACCCGGCGGCAGTTTAAGCCGAATATTCAGCGCGTCAAGGTGATGGAGAACGGTCGTTCCGTCAGCAAGTACCTGTGCACGCGCTGCATCCGCGTTCTTAGCAAGCCGGAGTGAGATCTTCCGATTGGGTGATGTTTCCCCAACAGCATAAACACAGCAAGGCCAGCTCCCGCTGGCTTTTGTGTTTTTAGCGCTGGTCACTGGCCTGCCGCCGATCGCAGCGCGGCCATCGCCGCCCCAATACCACTTTCTGCCCCGAAAATCGATGTGCCTGCTACCAGCACATTCGCGCCGTGTGCGACAACCTGGGGCGCGGTGTGGGGATCGATCCCGCCATCGACCTGAATATGCAGCGTGGGATTGAGCGTCGCGCTCAGGCGGCGCAGCTCACGAATCTTCGGCAGCGTCTCCGGGATGAACGCCTGCCCGCCAAAACCCGGATTCACCGTCATCACCAGCACCATATCCACGAACGGCAGAATCTCCTGCACCAGCACGGCGGGCGAATGCGGGTTCAGCACGACCGACGGGCTGGCTCCCGCTTCACGAATCTGCTGCACGGTGCGGTGCAGGTGTGGGCACGTCTCGACATGCACCGAGATGATATTGGCCCCGACCTCAACAAACGCGGGAATATGCCGCTCCGGCTCGACGATCATCAGATGCACGTCCAGCGGCAGGCGGGTCGCGCGCCGCGCCGCCTGGACGACCAGCGGCCCCATCGTGATATTGGGGACGAAGCGGCCATCCATCACGTCTATATGGATCTGATCGGCGCCGGCGGCCTCGACTTCGGCGATCTGTTCTCCCAGGCGGGTGAAGTCGGCGGCCAGAATAGACGGAGCGATGCGAATACCAGGAGCCACGACCACTCTCCAATCGGTGCGTGGCGTATCTTACTGAGTTCAGGGTTAAAAAGCAATAACCAAAACGGGTTTTGAGGGTGCGAGCTTAAGGGTACGGCCAGCGATCAGGGCTTTTTCTTCAGGCGCTGATCGACCAGATTCTTGAAGGGATCCGCACCGGGCTTGACCAGTACCTCGCGGCTGCGCCCACCGGGCCGGGCCGCACCGACAATGCCAAGCTCGTGCATCAGGTCCATCAGCCGCGCGGCACGTGGATAGCCTAACCCCAGCCGGCGCTGGATCAGCGAGGCCGAGGCTTCACCCTCTTCGATCACCAGCGCGATCGCGTCCTCAAGCATGGCATCGGTTTCGGCGAGCACCTCGCGCCGCGTCATGCCGCGTTCCCAGGGCGCGACGAGCACCGGCTCGATGCGTTCCGCTTCGATGGCCTGCGCGTGCCACTCCGCCCAATACTGCACCAGCCGGTTCACCTCGTCGTCGGAGACATAACACCCCTGGACGCGCTGCGGGCCGGCAGCGTCGGGCGCGAGGAAGAGCATGTCGCCGCGCCCCATCAATGTCTCGGCCCCGACCGTGTCGAGGATCACGCGCGAGTCTATGCCGGACGCGACCGCGAACGAGATGCGCGCCGGGAAGTTGGCCTTGATCAGCCCGGTGATTACGTCTACGCTGGGGCGCTGCGTGGCAACCATCAGGTGGATACCGACCGCGCGCGCCATCTGCGCCAGGCGGGTCAGCGCGCGCTCGGTTTCGTCGGGGCGCTGCATCATCAGGTCGCCGATCTCATCGACGATGATCACGATATAGGGCAGGTGCTCGTCCTGGCGGCGGCGGCCCAGGGCGCGATTGTAGACCTCGATATTGCGCGCCGCTTCTTTTTCCAGCAGCTTATAGCGCTTGTCCATCTCGCGCGTGGCCCAGCGCAGCACCTCGATAATCCGGTCCAGCTCGGTTTCGACCGGGCCGAGCAGGTGCGGCAGCCCGTTGAAGCGGCTCAGCTCGACCATCTTGGGATCGAGCAGCACCAGCCGGACCTGTTCGGGACTATTGTTGAGCACCAGCGCGCTCGTCATCGCGGCCAGCATGATCGACTTACCGGAGCCGGTTGTGCCCGCGATCAGCAGGTGGGGCATGGATTGCAGATCGGCGATGAATGGCTCGCCGGAAACGTCACGCCCCAGGGGCAGGGCCAGTGGGCGCTTGCGCTGGCGGTAGAAGCTCTCGGATTCCAGCACAGGGCGCAGCGCGACCGTGCTTGGTTGGCGGTTGGGCACCTCGACGCCGACATAGGAATGGCCGGGCACCGGGGCCTGGATGCGCAGCCGCTTGGCCGAGAGGGCCAGCGCCAGATCGTCGGCCAGGTTGGCGATCTGGCTGACGCGCACCCGGTTGAGGATCATTTCGCCTTCAGCGTTCACCGTTTCGGTGTAGGGTGAGACGGCATACTGCGTCACGGTCGGGCCGACCTTGACGTCGATCACCTCGACCTCGACATCGAATTCCAGCAGCGTGTTCTTGATGATCTTGGCGTTGGTGTTGATCTCTTCTTCGGTCGGGACGTTCAGCTCGACATCGCTCAGCAGTTCCAGCGGCGGCAGGCCGTCGTCGCGCTTGCCCACCTTCTTGACCTCGCGGAAGTCCTCGACCGTGAAATACCGCTCCGACGGCTCGTGCTGTTTGTGACGCATCCGGGCGCGGGGCGTGGCCGGAACCACGCGCGCATCGGGCAGGAACTCGCGCGGGACGATTGAATCGCGTGTGCCCGGCTCGCCGGGGGCGACCAGGCTGCGACCGTTGGCCGCGCCCAGCGTGTGCCGCGTGCGCTCGACCAGCGCCTTTTTCTCGTCCTTGCTCAGCGGGTGCGCGTCGGGATGCTGGAGCCGCATCTTCTGCTGTTGGGCCAGCCGACTGCGCCGGGTCTGCTCGTCTACCTCGTGCTTCTCCGGTTTGGAATCCGCTTCTGTTCCGGTAGTGGGCACGGGTGGCGTATCGGGCCGGGGACCGCGTGCTGCCGGAGCAAGGGCCGGGCCGGCCTCGTCCGCACGTGAGACGACCGAAGGCCGGCTGTAGGGTGTTCGGGTCGTCGCTTCGGCGGCTGCGGCGGGCTGGATCTCTTCGCGCGGCTTCGCCATCGGCTGGCCTTCGGCTTTGGCCGCGACCGCCTGCGCCGCGATGCGGGCTTCGGTATTTTCCACGTAGTGGATCGCCTGCTGAAACTGCGCGCCCAGCCACGCCACGCCCAGCAGCAGGTGCCGGTAGCGCAGCCCGGTCAGCAGGATTACGCCAACCGCGAACAGGATGCCGTACAGCACGATCGACAGGCTGCGCCCCAACAGGCCGATCGTCAGTTGGCTCAGCGCCCAACCGAAATAGCCGCCGCCGCCACCGGATCGGGCCAGCGCGCGTGCTTCGGGATCGTTGGCGATCAGGTGCAGCAGCGCTTCCAGCGAGCTAAACGCCAGTTCCACGCCGAGCAGGCGCAGCCAGCCGATGCGGAAACTCATGCCAAACTTGGGCAGCAGGATGATCACGCCCACCGCCAAAATCGCCAGCGGCACGAGATAGGCCCCGCTGCCGAACACCTGGCGCAGCGCCTTCGAGATCGTGATCGCCAGCACAGCTTCGGACGCCGAATTGAACAGGGCGGTCAGGGTCACGACGCCCAGCACGATCAGCAGCAGCGCGCCGATCTCGTCGGTCCAGGGTGGCAGCTTGGTGATCAGGCCGCGCCAGAACGCGGGATTCTTCAGCGTGCTGCCGGTGCGGCGGGCGAATGTACTCAGCCGGACGGACAGGCTGGGCTTCTTGGGGATGTTTGGGCGGCGGGCGGCCTTTTGCGCGCCGGACGGCCCGGCGGTCTTGGGGGCCTTGGCCGCCTTTGGGGGAGCGGGCTGGCGCGTGCTTTTCGCCGGCCTGTCCGGTGCTTTGGCCGGCTGAGCAGCCTTCTTGCCAGCACCCGCCGATGGGGGCTGCTTCCGGTTATTGGACGTAGAACGACCGCTCTGGGCGGTCTTCTTTTCAGGCATCCAGTCGCCACCTCGTAGCATTCGAAAGTGCGGCCCTGATGATAGCATAAGTTGTGGCTAATCGAAAAGCCTTAAGTATGATTCTAGACCATCTGTTCGTAATTCGCAAGCACGCCTGACCGTGTCTGGGGCGGGATTCCCGCCCTGGTGAGCTATGTTATAATGGCGGGTATCGAGATGATGGCGTGGAACCGCACGCGGGGGTGCGGCGCGCCGATCCGAGGAGTGCAGCCGTATGGGTGGCAAATCCGGTATGCAGCGCCGCGTTAAAGCCCTGATCGTCGAAGATACGGTCGAGCTGGCCGAAGTGATCCAGCTCACGCTGGAACGGATGGGCCTGGAAGTATACCACGAGACACACGGCCTCAAGGCGCTCGACAGCTACGAGATTCACGAGCCGGCGCTGGTGCTGCTCGATATCGCGCTGCCGGATATGATGGGGTGGAAGGTGCTCGATACGATCCGCGAGCAGCAGCGGGGCGGTAAGTTTCCCCTGATCATTGTCATCACAGCCTACGGCGACGCGGCTAACCGCCTGATGGGCCGGCTGCAGGGCGTCGAGGATTACCTGGTCAAGCCGCTGACGCCCGACGAGATCGAGCACGCGGTCGCCAGGGCGCTCGACAAACTCCAGCGCGGGACGCAGGACTAGCCGCCTGGCCCATGCCTGCCACTGAGTCCCGATGACCGACCATTTTCCCACGCTGGCCGTAAGCCTGCGCCTGATTCTGGTGACGGTGTTGCTGCTGACCGCGAACCTGGCTCCGCTCAGCCGCCGCGTAACGGGCTGGATCGAAGCGGGCGATCAGGCCGCCGGGGCAGGCGATACCGCTGCCGCGCAGGCTGCCTATGAACGCGCTTTGCGCCACGCCGGGTTTACCCCCACGATCTACGAGCGGCTGATCCGGCTCAGCCTTGAAGCCCACCAGCCCGAAAACGCGCGGCTGTACCTCTACGCGCTGGCCGATCTCGACGGCTGGACAGCAGATCGGCGTATCCAACTCGCGGCGCTGCTGGACGAGAGCGGCCAGGACGAGCAGGCGGCGGCGCTGCTTTATGCTGGGGCCAGCGATGCGCCGACCGATCCCGCCGCGCTGCGCACGTTGGCCGGGCAGCAGATCGCGCGGTTAGACTGGCCCCAGGCGCAGCATACATTGGAACGGCTGATCGCGCTGGAACCGCAGGACGCGCGGGCACACTACCAGCTTGGGCTGCTGCTGGCCCCGGTTGATCGTGTCCAGGCTGAAGCATATCTGCTGCAAGCGGGGCAGGACCCGGCGCTCGCTGGTCCGGCGGAGCGTGTGCTGGCCGCGTTGGGCACCTATGCCGACCATCCCGCTACCGACGCGCATACCTTCCTGGGGATGACGCTGGCCGGGCTGGGCGAGTGGCCGTTTGCCGAGCGCGCCTTGCTGCTGGCCCTGGCCGCGAACAGCGTCAACCCGGCTGCGCGGGCGTATCTGGGCTTCGTGCGCGATCAGCAGGGTCGCGACGGTCTGCCCGATCTGGAAGCGGCGGTCGAGATGGCTCCCAACGATCCGGTCGCGTATTACCTGTTAGGGCAGCACTGGGCGCTGGCCGGGGATGATCGGGCCGCGTATGAGGCATTCGCCCAGGCCGTCGCGCTCGATCCTGACAACCCGGCGCTGGCGGTTGAGATCGCGGCGTCGCTGCACCGGCTGGGCAGCCTGGCCGAGGCCGCGGAGTGGTATGATGTGGCGGTCGAGCTGGACCCGGACGAGCCAAGCTGGTACGTGCTGCGCGCAGCCTTCTATGCCGACGCCGGTTTCATGCTGGACGTGGGCGGCCTGGCGCTGATCGAGGAAGCCGTGCAGCTTGTCCCGGCCAGCCCGGATACGCATGCCAGCCTGGGGTGGGCCGCCTACCAGACCGGCGATTACGCCCGCGCCTATGAGGAACTGAGCGCGGCCCTGGCGCTGGACCCACATCACGCCCGCAGCCGCTATTATTTCGGGGCCGTGCTGGAGCAGCGCGGCGACCGTGATGGCGCGGTGGACGCTTATCAATTTGTGATCGATCAGGTGGGGACGGAGCGCGGCTTTGGGCGACTGGCGGCGCGCGCCCTGGAACGCCTGGGCTACAGCAGCTTTTAGCCGGGCGTCCGTCGGCATCCCACCATGTTCTATCCCGCCTCGACGTGTTAGAATCCCCTCATGAGTTGTTCGAGGTGCGGGTACATGTTCAGACTCAGGCATGGTTTCGCAGCAGCGCTGATGGCTGCTCTTCTGCTGCCGGTCGGACTTCTGGCGCTGGCGCCGGATGCGGCAGGCGCGCGGAGTGAAGACTCTATACTTCAGGCAACAGAAGCGCCTTTGCTCGCTGCGACACCTCGACCGGGCGCGGTCCTGTTTCGGGACGACTTCCACACCCACAGCGGGCGCTGGGTCGTGAGCGATGATGAGCACGGGGTGATCGCTTACCGCAGCGGCGCGCTGCACGTGACCGTACCGGCGTCGGGCGGTAACCTGTGGTCGGTGCCCGATTTCTCGGTGCCGTTGGGCGATTACCGGCTTGAGGTGTTGGCGGCGCTGCGCGAAGGCGGTCCGGAAACTGAGTTTGGCCTGGTGCTGGATTACGTCGATGAGACGCGGTTCGACGCATGGGTTGTCAGCCCGCGTGGGCGGTGGCGCTGGCTGCGCTGGCAGGATGGCGAGTGGCACGATCTGACGCCCGGCGATGCCGCGCCCTTCGAGGTCCAGATCGGTGTGGGCGTGCTGCGGCTGCGGGCAGATGTTATGGCGGATGCGACCGAGCTGTATGTGAATGGATTCCAGGTGGGCACATTGAGCCTGGTGCGTGATCCGGGCGACCGCCTGGGCGTGATCGCGCTGGCCGGGGAACGCGCGGCCACGATTGCATTTGATGACGTGGTCCTGACCAATCTGGCCGGGCGGGGCAGGGGAAGATAGGCGTTATGGCAAACGGTGTTACCCCTTTTTATCGCGAGCAGCCGCAGGTTGAGACAGCGCGGCCCGGCGGCTGGACGCTGCGCCTGATGCGGCTGCATTTCACCCTGGTGGGAGTGGTGCTGCTCGTGGCGGCGCTGGGCCTGATCTGGTATCTCTATTCGACCGAGTTTCGCCGGGTGGATGTGACGTGGAGCCTGCGCTTGCGGGATGCGAGTGAGGTCTACGAGCCGCAGGTCCAGGTGCGGGCGGCGGTCGCGCTGGCAGTGGCGGTGGCTGGATTCGTGCTGTTGTGGGCGGCGGGCGCGCTCAGTCGGGGCGGATCGCGTGCGCTTGGGCTGGGTCGGGTCGCGGCGACGCTGCTGCTGGCGGGTTTCCCGCTGGGCGTGCTGCTGTGGCGGCTGGAGCTGGATATTCCGGGAGTCCCGCTGGATACCGCCCAATTGGCCCTGCGGATTGTGGCGGTGCTGTTTGTGCTGCAGGCGGCGCTGGCGGTGATCTACCTGGCCCGGCTGTGGTCGCGCGAGTTGCGCCGTGCGCTCGAAGCCGGTTCGCTGCCCGCCGATCGTGCCGTGCACCGCGTGCAGACGCTGGGCCTGGCGCTGTGGCTGATCCTGGTGGTCGGGCTGGGCGTCGCGCTCGGCGTGCTGACCGACTGGCTGTATGAGGTGCCGGTCGAGCCGCCGCAGCCGGGCGAGCTGCTCTATGCTACCTCGTTCGACGCGCTCAACGACGAATGGGATACCTACCGGGGCCGCGACTCGGCCCAGGTGCTCAGCGGCGGCGATCTGGCAGCCCTGGCCGAAGACAGGGCGGTCCTCCCGCCGGATGATCCCCTGCTGGTGATCAGCTATGGCTCCCCGATCACCAACGAGAACGTGTTTTCGGCGCTTGATCGCAAATTCAACGACATGGACCTGCGCGTGACGGCGCGCCAGATCGCCGGGCCGGATGACAACCAGTTTGGCGTGGTGTTCCGCTATAAGGACCTTGACAACTATTACGCCTTTCTGATCAGCAGCGACGGCTACTATTCGCTGGTGAAGCGGCAGGGCGGCGCGCCCGAAGTGATCAGCGATTGGGGCGCGACAGCGGTTGTGCGCCAGGGGCAGGTCACGAACGAGATTCGGATCGTGGCGCTGGGCGATGCCTTCCGGTTCTTTATCAACGGCGAAGCGATGCCGCTGTGCCTCAAAGGGGAAAACGCGCTGAGCATGTGGGACCCGTCGCAGCCGGGCCAGTGCTATACCGGCGACCTGACCTATATCTATCGTGATACGGATTTCGCCCAGGGGCGGATCGCGCTGACTGCCGGGTCCAGCGTGGACCTGAGCGGCGACATCGTGGTTGGATTTGACGACCTTATTATTATAGGGCCTGACCCCGACATCATCACAGCCGACGTGGAAGCAGAGTAGAAGCCCATGCGAGTCTATCTGGAAACGACCGGCTGCCGGCTGAACCAGAGCGAGATCGAAACGCTGGCCCAGCAGTTCCGGCAGGCTGGGCACGCCGTCGTTCAGACGGTGGATGAAGCCGACCTGTGCGTCGTCAATACCTGCGCTGTGACGCGCGAGGCGACGCGCTCCAGCCGCAACCTGATTCGCCGGTTGAACCGCAGCAATCCCGACGCGCAGATTGTGGCGACCGGCTGTTATACACACCTCTCGCCCCAGCAGGTCGGGGCGCTGCCTGGGGTGACGCACACCATCAGCAATCTGGACAAAGATCGGCTGGTGCCGATCGTGCTGCAAACTGACGTGCCAGCAGATGTATTCGACCGCGAGCCGCTCGACCGCGAGGTTGGGGCGGGGGCGCTGGGCCGGACGCGCGCCTTTGTCAAGGTGCAGGACGGCTGCAACAACCGCTGCACATTTTGCGTAACGACCATCGCACGCGGGCCGGGGCGCAGCCGCGCGCTGGATGAGATCGTCCGCGAGGTGCAGGCGCTTGCAGCCGCCGGGTATCAGGAAGCCGTGCTGACTGGCGTGCACCTGGGATCGTATGGGCACGACCGGGGCGAGCGCGACGGCCTGACTCAGCTTGTGCGCGCCCTTCTGGCCGATAGCGATCTGCCCCGTCTGCGGCTTTCGTCGCTGGAACCCTGGGACATTGCGCCGGAATTCTTCGCCCTGTGGCAAAATCCGCGCCTGTGCCCGCACCTGCACCTGCCGCTGCAAAGCGGCTGCAACGCCACGCTCAAACGCATGGCGCGGCGCACCAATCAGGCGGCGTTCCGGGCGCTGGTCGAGGCGGCCCGCAGCCAGATTCCCGATCTGGCGCTGAGCACGGATGTGATCGCAGGTTTTCCGGGCGAGACGGATGAGGAATTCGAGACGAGCCTGGCGTTCGTGCGCGAGATGGATTTCATGAAGCTGCACGTCTTCCGCTACTCGTCGCGTGCCGGAACCGCCGCCGCCCGGATGCCGGATCATGTACCCGACGCCGTCAAGAAGGCACGCAGCGCGCGGCTGCTGGCGCTCTCGGACGAGGGGGCGCAGCGCTTCGCTGAGCGTTTCGTGGGGCGCGAGTTGGACGTGTTGTGGGAGCAGATCACCGGCGTGTCTGAGGCGGGCTTTCATAACAGCGGCCTGACCGGGAATTATCTGCGCGTGCGGCTGGACGCGCCGCAAGCCCTGACCAACCTGATCACGCCGGTGCAGATCATAGCGGCGGGCGAAGGCACGCTGTATGCCGGGCAGGGGGAGCGCTATGCCGGATAACTGCGTGTTCTGCCGGATTGTGGCAGGCGAACTGCCCGCCAAGATTATCTATCAGGACGATCAGGTTGTTGCTTTTCGGGACACGAATCCGCAGGCGCCGGTGCATATCCTGGTCATCCCGCGCGAGCATATCGCCGGGCCGCTCGACTTTACGGATGGATTGGCCGGGCTGGCGGGACAACTGATCGTGGCTGCCGGCCACGTCGCGCGGCAGGAAGGCATCGCCGGGGATGGCTACCGGCTGGTGCTCAACCAGGGCCGCCAGGGTGGGCAGTCGGTATTTCATGTCCATTTGCATGTGTTGGGTGGCCGCCGGATGACCTGGCCGCCGGGCTAGCCGCGCGGGCGTACTGGCGTCATTGGCGGCGGATCGCTATAATGCTGACGAGTCAGCACACAGAAAAGAGCCGGTGTGATGCACCCTAAAGAGCGAATTCAACAGGATCTGAAAGACGCGATGAAGGCCGGCAACAACCAGCGCCGCGAAGCGCTCCGGCTGCTGCTGGCTGCCTTCAAGCAGGTTGAGGTGGATCGACGGATCGAACTGTCGGAAGCCGACGCAATCGATATCCTGATGTCCGAAGCCAAGCAGCGGCGCGAGGCCATCGAGGAGATGATCAAGGCCGGGCGTCCGGAGCTGGCCCAGCAGGAGCAGTACGAGTTGTCGGTGATCGAAGAGTATCTCCCGGCCCAACTGGACCGGGCCGAGATCGAGCGGCTGGCGCGTGAGGCGATCCAGGAAACCGGCGCGACCTCGCCCAAAGATATGGGCAATGTGATGAAGGTGCTTATGCCCCGCCTGAAGGGGCAGGCCGATGGCAAGCTGGTCAGCAGTGTAGTTCAGGACCTGCTGCGGGGCTAGGCCAGCGTGAATTCATCTGGTAAGAGCCAAAGCTGAGACCAAAACCGGATCATGAGGCGGGCACGGCAAGGCCCGCTTTGAGTTTATCAGGTAACGAGGATGTATTACTCTTTGGGGCAATTTCTGGCAGCGCGCCCCCGGCTGCACCACGCGGCGCGGGCCAGCACCTATTTGCTGCTGCTGGCGGCGTTTGTGGGCGGCGGGGCGCTGGTCCTGGCCTATGATGCGCTGCTGCCGTCTGAAACCAAGGTCACGCTTGAGGCCGGACAGGTTTCGCCGACGGATGTCATCGCGCCGCGCGCGCTCAAGTATGAGAGCGAGGTGCTGACGCAGGCCAAGCGCGAGGCCGAAGTCGCGGCGGTGCGCCCGATCTACGATCCGCCCGATCCCAGTATCGAAACCGAGCAGCTTCAGCTTGCGCGCCAGATTCTCGACTATATCGAGAATGTGCGTTATGACGACTTTGCCAGCCTGGAGCAGAAAAAAGCCGATCTGCGGGCGGTCAGCGTGCTCAACCTTGAAGAGCCGGTGATGGATGCGCTGCTGCGGATCGAGGATGATTCCACGTGGCGCGCGCTCGACGCCCAGGTGATGCGCCTGTTGGAGCGCGTCATGAACACCGAGGTGCGCGACGATAATCTTCAGGCGAAGAAAGATAACCTGCCGAACCTGATCAGCGCCAGCTACAGCGAGACAGAAGTGCAGATCATCAAGGCGATTGTCGGTCCACTGATCCGCGTCAACGCCCAGTACAACGACGAGCTGACGCGCCAGGCGCAGGCTCAGGCGGCGGAAAGCGTGCCGGCAGAGATGCGCTCATTCGTGCGCGGGCAGATCATCATCCGTGCCGGGGAGATTGCGACTCCCGCCCATATCGAGGCGCTGGAGCAGTTCGGGTTGCTGCAGATCACACAGCGGCGGACGGCCCGCGCCGTGAGCGGCCTGCTGGCGATGGCGCTCGTCACGACGCTGCTGGGCGTCTATATCAAGCGCTTCTATCCGCGCGTGCTGGCCGATCCCTCGCTCGTAGTCCTGATGGGAATGCTGTTTCTCAGCTTTCTGGCCGGGGCGCGCCTGATCGCAATGGAAGGATCAGTCCAGCGCTATTACTTCCCGGCCTCGGCGCTGGCTTTCCTGGTGACGACGCTGATCGGGCCACAGTTGGGGATCGCCGTCGTCGCGGCGCTGGCAGCACTGGTTGGCTTTATGAGCGAAGACGCGCTGGAGTTTGCAGTGCTGGTCGCCTTCAGCGGCAGCCTCGGCGTGCTGAGCCTGGAGCGTACCGAGCGGCTCAACATCTATTTTATGGCTGGCGCGGTAGTCGGAGTGGCGAGCGCGTGCGTCGCGCTGGTATTTGCGCTGGCGTCGGAAGGCTCGATCAACTTCTTCACCGTTTTCTCGCAGATCATCGGCTCGATGGCGAACGGGATGCTGTCGGCGGCGGTCGCGCTGGTTGGACTGTTTGTAATCAGCAACGCGCTCAATATTCCGACCAGCCTGAAGATCATCGAGCTGAGCCAGCCCAATCATCCGCTGCTCCAACGCCTGCTGCGTGAGGCGCCCGGCACCTACCAGCACAGCCTGCAAGTCGCCAATCTGGCCGAGCTGGGGGCGCAGCAGATCGACGCCAACGCGCCGCTGGTGCGCATCGCGGCCATGTATCACGACGTCGGCAAGATTCTCAATCCCTATTTCTTTGTCGAGAACCAGGTGGAAGGGCTGAATCCACACGACCAGCTCGATAACCCCTGGCAGAGCGCGCGCATCATTATTGGCCATGTCACGGAAGGCGACCGGCTGGCGCGGCGCTACCGGCTCCCGGCGCGGGTGCGCGACTTCATCATGGAGCATCACGGGACGACATCGGTGGTGTTCTTCTACCGCGAAGCGCTCAAGCGGGCTGAGGAGCGGGGCGAGACGGTGAACGAGGCCGACTTCTCCTATCCGGGGCCGGTCCCGCAGTCACGCGAGACGGCCATCCTGATGCTGGCGGACGGGTGCGAAAGCAGCGTGCGTGCGCGGCGGCCCCAGTCCAAGCGCGATGTCGAGGAGATGGTTGATTACATCTTTGAAACGCGCCTGCAAAGCCGCCAGTTGGACGCCAGCGGCCTGACGCTGAGCGATCTGCGCCTGCTGCGCGATACATTTGTGGCGGCGCTGCACGGCATCTTCCATGCCCGGATCAGCTATCCCGACACACCGAGCCAGGCTGCCGAGGCGCTGCCTGCTGGCGACCGCCCGACTCAGCCGACACGCCCGCGCGAGCGCCTGCTCGATACCGGCTCAAACGGTCAGCCGGGCTTACGGCGCGAGCTGATCCAGTCGTCGGGTGGCAAGGGGCTGGATACGCTCACCAGCAGCCAGCCGGTCGCCGGCAGCACCCGCCGCACGCTCGAAGCGCGGCCTGTAGATGAGAGCCGCCCAGACACGGACAAACGATGATGAGTGCATCACCGTACGAGATCGACATTCAGCTTCAGCTCGCGGGTGAGGAGATACCGGCGGCTCGCCTGAGTGATGCAATCGAGTGGGTGCTGCGTGATCACGAGGTCGCGCCGGGGGCGGGCGTATCGGTCGTTGTAATGGACGATGGGATGGTCCAGGCGTTCAACCGCCAGTACCGGGATGTGGATCGGCCTACCGATGTGCTGTCATTCCCGGCTGAGGACGATCCCGATCTGGACGAAGAAGGCGTGTATCTGGGCGATCTGATCCTGGCGCTGCCTTATATCCGGCGGCAGGCGGCCAGCGAGCAGCACGATCCGGACGATGAGCTGGTGCTGGCAGTGGTGCATGGCACGCTGCACCTGCTGGGCTACGATCACGACTCACCTGAGAACCAGGCTGCCATGTGGACTGTGCAGTCCAGGGCGCTGCAAGCCCTGAGTGTCGAGATTGAAGTGCCGCTGTTTGAATTTGACGATGACGACGAGCCGGATGATCCGGTGGAGTCTGGGGACCAGAGTTAGCGAAAGGGGTCGGTGTGCGGATGTATCGACGGTCACGACTGCGCTCCAGCCGGGGCCATGTTCGCCTGGAACAACGCCCGGCCAATCTGCGCTGGATGCGGTGGGCTGCCCTGGCGGTGGCAGGCGTGATTCTGGCCTGGATCATCGTGCAGCAGGTGATCCTACCCGCCTTCGAGGATGAGCAGGCGACCACCCATAACCGCACCTGGCTGGAATATGCCTGGGCTGCCGGTCCGATCAATGAGACGGCGGTGCAGCAGTTGGCCGAGCGCTTGCGCGACAACCAGATCGACCGGGTGTACCTCGAAGCGTCAGCGTGGCGGCGCGATGATACGCTGATCGAAGGCGAGTTCACCGGCGATTTCGCCCACGCTCTGCGCACCGCCTATCCCGAACTTGAGGTGCTGCTCTGGCTGCGGATGTCGGGCGAGCAGATTCGCCAGTCGGACTTGCACGTGCTGGTAGCCGATCTGGCCGAGAGGGCGGTCGGTGAGTGGGGCCTCAATGGGGTTCAACTCAACGGACGCACCGTGGAGAACGACAGCGACTCATTTGTAGACCTGATACGCGCGCTGCGGACGGCAATCGGTCCGGATGCGCTCCTGTCGGTGACAGTGCCGCCCGACCGCATCCCCACTGATCCCGAGGTGCCGATTGGCTCGACGGCGGATCCTGGCCTGACGTGGAACATGAGCTACAAGCAGCGCGTGGGCCTGCTGCTGATCGACGAAATCGTGATCATGCCGCACGCCAGCGGTCTGGAGAATATCGAAGCCTATGAGCAGTGGGTCGCCTACCAGGTCAAGAGCTACATCGAAGCACTGTCGGAGCTGGAAACCTCGGTTGAGATAGTGGTTGGGCTGCCCACATATGATGCATCGCCCGATCACGATCCGGCGATCGAGGGCGTGCAGCCGGCGATCAATGGCGTGCGGCGCAGCCTGGATGAAGTCGAGCGTGCGCGGGAGTGGGTGAGGGGTGTTGGCCTGTATGAGTACAAGACCACCGACTCGCTGGAATGGGCGCTCTATCGTGAGCACTGGCTGGGTATCAAGTCGGATTAAAGCAGGTTATAAAAACGGATAAAAATCGGCCTTGACACGGCTTACTTCTCAGCTATAATCACGTCTCGTGCTTGGCAATGCCGATGTCGTGGCCGGAAAATGGCCGCGCGAGTATCCAAACACCAGCAAATTTCAAACCGAAGGCAAATCACTCTTGTCAGGGTGTGGAATGTATGGTAACATACAGGCACATCGTCCAAGAGTGGGTGTGCTGATTCATTCTTGAGTTCAGCTCACCAATACAACCCAACATCGTAGGAGGCAACAGATACGATCCGGTCATTCAAGCTAGTTTAGTTGATGTACTGACGTGTCTGGGGCCGACGAGAAGTCGGTTTTTTTGTCTCTTTGGGCACCTTAACAACAGCATAGTGACAGGAAGCAAGCAAGAGTGCGAGCACCAAGCAAGCGACTTTGACATCGGCCTTGAGGGCTGATGA
>JAAYCM010000012.1 GCA_012729765.1 Chloroflexota bacterium
CGCCCGCTCCGAAGCCTGCCCCAACGGCCAATACGCCTACCCCCAAACCACCCACCGAAGCTCCGGCCCCGACGCCCAAGCCGCCCGCCGCTGAGACACCCGCACCTGCGCCCAAACCCGCCGCCGCGCCGCCACCAAAAGCTGCGCCGGTTGCTGAGATTCCGCCCAAAACCGCGCCCGCCAAACCCGGAGTGAATCCGAAGGCTTCCGGCAAATGGTCGGGCGTTGGGGGCGGGCTGCTCGGCGTATTCGCGCCCTTTATCATGGGCTGGGTGCACCAGAAGGCAGTCGAGAAGCGCGTCGAAGAACAGGCCCAGAAAGAGGGCTATGTGTCGCCCGAAGCGCCCAGCGGCCAGGGGTTCCTGTACGATCTCGGCGCATGGCTGCTCGATCCGCTCGGCAGTGCTGAGAAATCGGTCGGCATCGACAAGCGGTTCAATCTTGGAGTGTGGCGGGCGCGCATCCGCGAGAAAGCCAACAGCCTCAAGCCGGGCGAGACGCTGACGATCACCTGGGACATCGGGAAGTGCAGCTTTGACTTCATGGGCAATCAAGAGGTGGAGCAGCGCCCTGTGACGTACACCAAGCAGGCCGATGGCTCGTGGAAAGTGACCAAAGGTAATCCTTCAGGAACGCCCGATCTGAATCGCATTGTGTCGCCGGATGTGCCGGACGAGGTGATCCGCGCGATCATCGAGCGCAACCCCTGCCAGCAGTGGGCTTAGGGGCTGCGCTTCGACATTGAGACATAGCGCGCCCGCCTGCACTCAAACGGCGCTACCCGGCGAACTGCGGCTCCGCGATGCCGCGCACCCCTGGACGAATGCGAAACACGTCCCCGGCCAACGGCTGTTCCTGGCGCTGCTGCGCGTTCAGCCCCTGCCAGGCCGAGGTGATATACAACTCGTCCAGGTTCTCCCCGCCAAAGGCCGGACAGGTCGGCTGCGCGACTGGCATCTTCACCTGCGCGGCCAGCTTCCCGGCTGGATCGTAGCGATCCACGCGCCAGCCGCCCCAGACCGCCACCCAGACGAAGCCCTCACTGTCCACCGTCAGGCCATCGGGAATCTGCCCAGTGTAATCGGCAAACACGCGCCGGTTGGCCAGACTGCCGGAGTCCAGATCGAAGTCATACGCGAGGACGGCCCCCATCAGCGAGACACTGTAATACATCGTGCGGTTGTCGGGACTCCAGCCGATGCCGTTCGACAGCAGGATGTCGGTCTGCATGACGTGCAGCGCGCGGTCGGGATCGTAGCGATAGAGCACGCTCCGATTGTCCTGGTCCAGCGTACCGGCCCAGAACCGCCCGCGACGGTCTACCGCCGCGTCGTTGAAGCGCGACTGCGGCTGGTCCGCTTCGGGATCGACCAGGAACTCAAGCTGCTGCGTGGCCGGGTCCCAGAAGTGCAGCCCACGCTTGAGCGCCAGGATAAAACCGCCCTTTTCGCGCAGCCCCAGCGCGCCGACCGGCTGCCCGACCGGGAAGGTTTCGACCTCACCCTGGCCAGGCGTGACACGGTGAATCAGCCCGGCCACGATATCAACCCAGTAGAGCTTGCCTTGCGAGGGATGCCACAGCGGCCCCTCGCCCAACTCGCTGCCCATCGACAACAGGTGCTCGACTTCGTACATCGGCGCTATCTCCCAGTCTGCGAACCATCTCCGGCAGGCGCAACCTGCTACGCCTAGATTGTCCCTACCCCTAACATGAATTGCCAACCGCGCCCGGCATGGCGTGCCGTGCGGCGGGTTTGCTAAGATCAGTCTGATTCCCGACGCTGTCCATGATATTTTTCACGAAGCTGTGGACTGGCTGCCGCTTGCAGGGAATAACCGGGGAGTATGAGGGAGCGCCATGTTTGCTCACAAGCGATTCACCCGAATGATGATCCTGGGAACGGTGCTGCTTATGCTGCTGGCCGGTGTGATCCCCGCCGCGCACGCCCGGCCCGACCCGCAGGCCGCACCCGCCGCCGACTACGATTCGTCTGTACCGCTGGTGTGGTATGACCTGATCCTGGAGCTGGTCGAAACCACGCCCGGCTTTTCGCCCCCGGTCGCGGCGCGCGCCTTCGGCTATACCGGCGTGACACTGTATGAGGCGGTCGTGCCGGGGATGCCGGGCTATCAAACGCTGGCCGGGCAGCTCAGCCGGTTCATGGGCGTGCCGCAGCCCGATCCCGCGCTCGAATACCACTGGCCGGCGGTCGCCAGCGCCGCGCTGGAAGCCATCACGCGCGATCTGTTCGCGGGAACGTCGGACGAGAACCAGGCGAAGATCGAGACGCTGGCCCGGCGGCTCAACCAGCGCCTCGCGGGCGAGGTCGATACGGACGTGCTGGCACGCTCGCTCACGCAGGGGCAGGCGGTGGCCGGGGCGATCTATGCCTGGGCGCAGCAGGACGGCGCGTCCCAGGTCGCGCAGGCGGGCACCGCCGGATACTATCCCCCCCACGGAGCCGGGCGGTGGGAGCCGACGCTGGGCGCGGATGGCAGCCCGGTCGCGGCGCTGCTGCCCGACTGGGGCACAATCCGGCCATTCGTGCTCCCATCCGGCGCGGCGTGTGCGATCTCGGCCCCACCGGGCTATGCGGAACACCCTGAGTCGCCGTTCTACCGCGAGGCGCGTGAGGTCTATGACGCCGAGCAGAATCTCACTGCGGAGCAGCGCGCCATCGCGGCGTTCTGGGCAGACAATCCCGGCAGCACGCCGACCCCATCGGGCCACTGGATCGCGCTGCTGACGCAGCTTCTGCGCGAGGATAATCTCACGCTGGATGTCGCCGCCGAAGCCTACGCCAAACTGGGCGTGGCGGTCGCAGATGCCTTCATCGTCTGCTGGCACGCCAAATATCAGTACAACCTGGTGCGCCCGGTCACCTATATCAACGCCGTGATCGATCCCGACTGGATGCCGCTGATCCCCACGCCACCCTTCCCGGAATATCCATCCGGCCACTCGGTGCAGTCCGCTGCCGCCGCTGTTGTGCTGACCGACCTCTTCGGCGCGAACTACGCGTTCGTCGATCACACCCACGAACGCCGGGGCCTGGCTCCGCGTGCCTTCGACTCGTTCGCGCAGGCCGCGCGCGAGGCCGCGATCTCGCGCCTGTATGGGGGCATTCACTTCCGCGCCGCGATCGAGGTGGGCTTGCAGCAGGGCGAGTGCGTCGGGCAGCGGATCAACGGGCTGGCGTTCCGGCGCTAGAGCGCCGGGCCAGACGTAAAGGCGCTGCGTGCTGCGCCAGGCGGGGCGTATGGCGATATGCCCTTACCCGCACGGTCGCTTATTGCTGGCGTGCGGCTTCAAATGTGTTGGACGGTGGCCCCTATTCGTGCTATTGATCGGAATAACAGCACCCTCGCACACAGTCTTTCTGTCCAAAAAAATTGAGTTTTGCGGAGGGAAGCACGAACCATGCGAGTCCAATACGTATCCCGGTTTGTGATGAGTGTATTATTCGTTGTGGCGGCGGCTGCGGGCGCTTTCGCCTTCGATCGTGCGGTCGAGGCGCAAGGGCCGGACGACGAAGGCCAGAACGTGCAGCTTGGCCCACGCCCCTTCTATCTCGTCGAGGATATGGACGAGGGCGAGCTTAAGACAGCCCTTCAGCAGTGCACTGAAGGCCCCTTCGAGCAGTCCGACTTCTCAATCGGCCATCGCGGCGCGGCGATGCAGTTCCCGGAACACACCCGCGAGTCGTATCTGGCGGCCTACCGTATGGGGGCCGGGATCATCGAGTGTGACGTGACCTTCACGGCGGACCGGCAGTTGGTCTGCCGTCACTCGCAGTGCGATCTGCACACGACGACCAACATCCTGGCGATCCCGGAGCTGGCCGCCAAGTGCACGCAGCCGTTCACCCCGGCCACCATCGACCCGGAGACGGGCGAAGTGACCGAGCGGGCATCGGCCATGTGCTGCACCAGCGATATCACGCTGGACGAGTTCAGGATGCTGACCGGCAAGATGGACGCGTCCAACCCGGCGGCAACCACCGTCGAGGAGTATATGGGCGGCACGGCCAACTGGCGCACCGACCTGTATGCAGCCAACGGCGGCGGCACGCTCCTGACGCACGCCGAGAGCATCGCGCTGTTTCAGGAATTGGGCGTGAAGATGACGCCGGAGCTGAAGGAGCCGAGCGTCGAAATGCCGTTCGACGGCGATTACACCCAGGAAGCCTACGCGCAGCAGATGATCGACGAGTATAAGGCGGCGGGCGTGTCCCCAGAGGATGTATTCCCGCAGTCCTTCGTGCTCGACGACGTGCTCTACTGGATCGCCAACGAGCCGGAGTTCGGCCAGCAGGCAGTGTATCTCGACCCACGCTCGATCGGTGAGCAATTCGATTCCAACGATCCGGCCACCTTCTCGCCCACCATGCAGGAGTTGGCCGATCAGGGCGTGCAGATCGCCGCCCCGCCGATACAGTTCCTGGTGACGCTGGACGAGAGCGAGCAGATCGTGCCCTCGGCCTACGCGACCGAAGCCAGGGCCGCCGGTCTGGAGATCATCACCTGGACGCTGGAGCGCTCCGGGCCTCTGACCGATGGCGGCGGCTCCTACTATCAGACGGTGCGCGACGTGATCAACAACAGCGGCGATATGTACACCGTGCTCGACGTGCTGGCCCAGGATGTTGGCATCCTCGGCATCTTCTCCGACTGGCCGGCGACGGTGACGTATTACGCCAACTGCATGGGCATCGAGTAGCCCGATCCAACACGGGGCGTCGTTTCCAAATATGCCCCGACTCCCGGTGCTGTGATCAAGACCGCTGTCTGCGCGACAGCGGTTTTTTAATGGCGGCGGATCGGATCCGTTACAGTACCAGCGTCAGCCCACCGCTGATCAGCCCGGCCAGGATGATCAGTCCAAATGCCGGAAGGACTTTGCGGCGCAGCCCCTTATCGCCCAGTGAATAGGCCAGCATCGCCTTCGAGCCGGTGTTGACCACCGTCGCCAGAATGATGGCGACTGCCGCGACGCGCTCCGGCACGTTGCCCACCTTCGCCAGCTCGCTCGCACTGAGCGTGATCGCATTCACATCTACCAGGCCGCTGATCAGGCTCGCCCCATACACGCCGCCGGTCCCGAAGAGGTCCTGTGCAAGCTGAACTGCGATGATCACGATGCCCAGCAGCAGCCCAAACGAAACCGCCGTGGTGAGCCTGAGCGGATTCGCCAGCTCCAATGACTCCTGGGGCTCGCGTTCCTGCGAAGCGCGCCGCCGCCACAGGTACCCGGCTGTGATCAGCCCGGTGAGCAGCATCACGATCGCCGGTCCGGCCACGTAGGACAGCAGCGGCGGGTGCACGATCAGCACGCCGGCCATCACGCGCGGGAACATCACGCTGGAGGCCAGCACAATCGAATAGGCGAATTCCGGCACCAGCGCGGGCGTCTCCCTGCTGCGTCCGGCAAAGGATGCCGTCGTAGCCGTGCTGCTGACCAGTCCGCCGAGCAGCCCCGCCAGCCCGATACCCTTATCCGCGCCGAAAACCTTCATCAGCACGTAGCCGAAGAAGCTGATCCCGGAGACGAACACCACCAGCAGCCAAATCTGGAAGGGGTTGATCAGATCGTAGGGGCCAACAAACTCGTTTGGCAGCAGCGGCAGAATCACCGCTGACACCAGGGC
Source organism: Chloroflexota bacterium (assembly GCA_012729765.1). Lineage (GTDB taxonomy): Bacteria > Chloroflexota > Anaerolineae > Aggregatilineales > Aggregatilineaceae > JAAYCM01. Next base: position 5,649 of record JAAYCM010000012.1, read on the forward strand.
GAATTCCAGCGCGCCGCGCAGGTCTTCGGGCCGCATGTGGCGGATGGCGCTGTGCAGACTCGGCTTGAGCGAGAGCAGCAGCGCCGTGACCACGCCCAGCGCCCCGGCGACTTCGGCGTGCTCCCACACCACCAACGCGCCCAGCAGCGGCGTCAGCAGGGCCGCGACTTCGGTCGTGATGCCGGTGCCGCGCGCGTGGTAGACTTCACCGATGTGACTGAACAGGATCAGCAGACCAAGCAGCACATACATCGCGATAAACACGATCACGCCCTGATCCTGGGTGATAAAGGCTGCTACCGCGCCGAGCAACCCCATCAGCGCGAAGGTCCGAATCCCCGCGAAGTTAGGCGATTCGCCGTGCTGCTGGAAGAACTCGCGCTCCAGCCCGATAAACGCGCCGATGACCAGGGCCACGCCAAACCGCCACCAAGGCTCGTAGTTCAAAAAGGTTTCCATACCAGACCAGCTCTCCTGAGTCAGTCAATGCCGCGCGGGTATTCCTAATGGCGTGATACACGCCCGCGAAGATTATAAGCACGCGGGGATTACACCACGTCAAACAGGACCAGCACGTCATCCACCGTGATCGCGTGCAGGCCGTCGCAGCGCAGATCGGCGTGGCCCACGCGCGGAGCTGGGCCGATGCCCACGCTGTGCATTCCGGCGGCGCGCGCCGCATCGATCCCGGCTTCCGCATCCTCGAAGACCACGCACCGGCTGACCGGCACATCGAGCCGCCCGGCCACCCACACGAACAGGTCCGGGGCGGGCTTGGTATTGTGGACGGCATGCCCGTCGCCGAGTGCGTCCAGCAGCGAACCCACCCCCAGGCTCTCGATCACGACTCCGGCGTTGCGGCTGGCCGAGCCAACGCCGAGCCGGATGCCGCGATCGTGCGCGGTGCGTAAAAAGCTGGCCACGCCGGGCAGCAGATCGTGGGGCGTAATGCCGGGTAGATAGCTGCGATAGTAGTCATTTTTGCGCGCCATCCACAGTTCCGCCGTCGCCTCGTCGATGGGGCGGCCCTTGAGCAGCCGGTTGAGGCTCTCGCGGCGCGAGACCCCACGCAGCGCCTCGTTATCTTCGCGGGTGAACGGCAGCCCTTCCTCGTCCGCCAGGCGCTTCCACGCGCGGAAATGGAACTCAGCCGTATCTACCAGGACTCCGTCGAGATCGAAAATGAAGGCAAGGGGTGATTGGTGCATTGTGCACTTCCTGTCTATTTGTATGCAGATCTTCTACAGCTTGTACATATCTGAAATCGTAGTTCAGGCAGTTTACTACTTTCTATAAGGGTGCCGCTTCCGATGGGGTCAATTCATTTCTTTGTTTGTATAACCGCAAAGTCTATTACGGTACCTACGGAAATTATGCATTCTACAGCCCTGACACTCACGTCTTATTTGCAAAGATAGTAAGAGCCGGGTAGATTTAGAGTAGTGGTGGTGTATAGGGGGGAACAGAATTTGGTCCCCGTTTCATACGAATACGGGCTGCCCTGCCGAGCAGATGGCCGCCGGTATTTGCTGCTACCTTATGTCTGATTATCCGTTTCCAGGTCCATTTCTACCATTGGTCCTGAACAGCACACAAGGCAGCCGGCCTAGCAGCCGTCAGTTCACTCAATAAAGCGGATAAAAATGCTCAGAGCCAGACCGAATACCCTCCAATACGAAACACTGGAACACGAAATCAACTGCCTGATCGGGCGGTTGGGAGCGGGCATCGTCCGGGGGGTGGCCTATGACACGGCCTGGATTGCCAGGCTCGCCCCCCGTTATCCCGGACGGCGATTCGACTATGCCCTCGAATGGCTGCGGCGCAACCAGAACGAAGACGGTACCTGGGGTGGCGCGCTGGAGCAATATCACGATCGCTTCGTCTCGACCCTGGCAGCGATCGTCGCCCTGCGCGAGGTCGGGACCGATCACCGGGACGAGCGGCGCGCCCGGCGGGGAGAGCAGGCCCTCTGGAAGATCGTAGGCCGCCTGGGCCGCGACGACAGCGACACCATCGGGTTTCCGATCATTGCCGCCGCGCTGGGGCACGAGGCGCAGGAGTTGGGCCTGGACGTACCGCTGCCGCCGCTGCGCTTTGGGGGAGCCTACCGGAAAAAGGTGCAGGCCCTGCTCGACAGCGAATATCGAGACTGGACACACAACACGGTCACCTTCTCGCTCGAAGCCCTGCGCCACGCCGTGAAAAACTCCGATCGCGTGCTGGAAGAAAACGGCTCGGTGACGTCCTCACCCTCGGCCACCGCCGCCTATCTGATGACCTGCAACGGCTCTGCCCCCGAAGCAGCGCTACGCTATTTGCAGAGCATCCAGCAGGAAGACGGCTCGATCCCGGCGGTCGCGCCGATCGACCTGTTCGAGATCGCGTGGTCGATCAACTACCTGCGCATGGTTGGCGCGATCCAGCCGGATACGCCGGGCGTGCCGCCCCTGCTCGACTATCTGTGGGGGGCGTGGTCGCCGGAGTACGGCGCAGGCTATTCGACCTTTCATGGCGTAACCGATTCGGATGGCACATCGTCGTGCTTTACCGTGCTGCGCTGGGGTGGCTACCCGGTCAGCGCGGACGTGTTCGAGTACTTCGAAGGCGACGACTATTTTTACTGCTTCCACGGCGAGACGAATCCCTCGCTGAGCGCCAACGTGCGCCTGCTGGCCGCACTGCGCACCTGCCCGGAGCACCCCAGGCATCCCGCCTGGATGGGCAAGGTCGTCAACGCGCTGCACCGCTTCGACGAGAACGGGTCCTACTGGTGGGACAAATGGCATGTTTCGCCCTATTACGTGAGCGGAATCGCCCTGGACGCCTTGCAGGGCGTGGACGACGATCTGGTTTACTCGCGGCTGAAGTGGATTCTACGCACGCAGAATGATGACGGCGGCTGGGGCTACCTGGGCCTTTCGACGCCGGAAGAAACCGCCTACTGCCTGGAACCGCTGGTGCGCTGGAGCACGGTCACCGATCTGGTCGACCGTGCCGTGCTGGATGCTGCCGCCGACTACCTGTGGAAGCACGCCGACGACGAGCGCGCGATCCCACTCTGGATCGGCAAAAGCCTCTACTATCCCCCCAGCCCTGTTCAAGCCGCTATCCTGGGAGCGCTGTTTCGCTATACTACCGTTATGGGTTAATTAGCAGCCGGTGTGCGGCGTGGGTTGAATGGTATGGAGGCCAAGTCGGGGAGAACGATGTTCCAGGGCTGGGAGCGGGTTCAGGCGCTGGTCAATCAGTGGCTGACTCCGCAGGCAGCCGAGCGAGACGAGGCATTTCGAGAAGGGGTACTGCGCAGCGCGTCGGTCATTATGATGGCGCTGGTAACGCTCAGCTTCTTCATCACCGTTTTTGTGTTCAAGGACGAGTGGGGCGTGCTGTCGTACCCCACGCTGCATCTGCTCGGCCTTGCCTTGTCGATGGCCGCTGCGCTGGCCGTGTCACGGCACCGGCTCGTTGCTGCCGGCCTGATGATGGTGCTCATGGCGTTGATTGGGGCCAACGGCGTGACCCTGCTTTCACGGCACAACGACACCGTGACCGGATTGTTCCTCAGTGTGCCGATCTATTCGGCGGTGCCGCTGGTCACGGCCCTGGTACTGCCGCGCCGCTGGATCATCCCTGCCAGTGTGCTGAGCATCATCAGTTACAGCCTGATTCATTTCACGTTCCCCGCTGAAACCTTCACAGGCGAGCTGCTTCAGCCGCAGTTCATCCTGACAACCGTTATTCTGCTCGTGCTGTTTCAGGGCATCCTGCTCCACCAGCTTCGCGTCGAGTTCGACGCGCGTCTGCTGGCGATGATGCACTCGATCGTGGAGACGGAGCAGGCCAAGCAGCAGGCCGAGATCGCGCGCTTGCAGGCAGAAGCGGATCGGCGGCGCGCAGAAGACGCCGATCACGCCAAGACGGAGTTCCTGGCGAATATCAGCCACGAGCTGCGTACCCCGCTCAACGCGATCATCGGCTACGATGAGGCGATGCTGGCCGGCATGGCCGGCGTGTTTACCGAGCAGCAGTACAAGCTGCTGGAACGCATCCAGCACAACTCGCGGCGGCTGCTGAATCTGATCAATGATGTGCTCGATCTCTCGAAGATCGAGGCCGGGGCGCTGGAAGTGTATTGGGCGCCGATGGAGCCGGCCCAGGTGATCGGCAAGACGATGGACGGTCTGCGCAGCCTGGCCGAAGAGAAGGGCCTCAGCTTGCGGCTGGACGTCGCGCGCAGCACGCCGCGTGTCGTGGTGAGCGATCCGAACAAAGTCGAGCAGATCGTCGTCAACCTGCTGGGCAACGCGATCAAGTTTACTGACGTGGGTGAGGTGCGCGTGAAACTGCGCGGCCAGCCGGACTCCTGGCAGATCACCATCACCGATACGGGCGTTGGCATCCCGCCACAGGCGCTCGCGAGCATCTTCGACCCTTTCCAGCAGGTGAACGGCAGCCTGAAGCGCAAGTATCGCGGCACGGGCCTGGGCCTGTCGATCACCAAGCAGTTGGTTACGACGCTCAGCGGAACGATCAGCGTTGAGTCCGAGTTGGACAAAGGCTCGACCTTTGTCATCGTCCTGCCGCTGCAGCGCACCCCATCCATTACGGTTCCTGACAATGAGCACACCGATGCAGCACAGTAGCACCTCGCGTTTCGGAGAGTTGTCAGTGAGTGAGCTTCCCCTGTCGGTCCTGCTCGTGGATAATGATGAGTGTATGTGCGAGATCCTCGAGCTGATTTTGAATTATCATAGAGTACCCAACTATACGGTTCAGGATGCAGAAGCGGCGCTTGCGTTTTTGGAGGACAATACAGTTGCGGTCATCATCACTGAGTTGATGCTGCCCGGCATGGATGGCTATCAACTGGTGAAGCAGGTGCGCAAGGCGGCGCTGGCCCCTGCCGCGCGGTTCGTCGCTATCTCGGCGTTTCATATCAACGGGGCCGTGCTGGAGCCGCAAAAACATGGCTTTGACGGCTTTATTCCCAAGCCGTTTGACGTAGATGATGTGGTGCCCTATCTCCAGCGGTTGGTGTCGCAAGCCGGGGGATAAGCGGGCAGCACATCCCAGGACGATTGGTGTGAAAGGTGGTTTATGTCGAGTCCTTCAGAGTGGCACGTACTGATTGTCGATGACGAGCCAGACAATTTGGGTGTCCTCAAGCTGGTGCTTGAGTTCAACAACGCCCGCGCCAGCACCACGACTTCCGGAACCGAATGTCTGCGGCTGCTGCAGGAAGAGCTGCCGACCTTTCTGTTGGTCGATATCCAGATGCCCGAAATGACGGGCTATGAGCTGTTGAGCAAGATTCGTGAGCACGACGAGTGGCGACGGGTGCCGATCATCGCCGTGACCGCGCACGCCATGGAAGGCGACGCCGAGCAGATCATGCGCGCCGGATTCGACGGCTATATCTCCAAGCCAATCGATGTCCTGACGCTGGTGGAAGATCTGCAAACCATCCTGGATACCGACACGGGGAGTGTATGAGCAGCGACGCCGATTTTGCCGCCCGGATCGCCGCGCGCTATCCCGAAGGGCTGACCGGCGTGATCGCCGTCGGGGGGACGCGCACCGCCTATATTCTGGAGCGCCGCCGCAGCCACCCCGACCCCGGCCAGATCGAAGATTACGCCGATTATGCCCGCTACGCGCTGCACCACTATCTGCGGCTGGTAAGTGATTTCTTCGAGCTGGGCGGGCGCTATGTGGTCGTGCCGTGCCTGTCCTACCAGGCGTTTTACGAGCGCGGCGCAGCGTATCACCAGATCATCCTGGAGCACGCGCTGCACCTGCTCGACGACGAGGCCGTCGCGGTCTACCGCCAGTATGACGCCGACCCCTATTTTGTCGGGATCGACACCCTGCTGCACCTGCCCGCCGAGCAGCCCGCGCACCAGTTCGGGGCGAAATTCGAGTGCTTCATGCAGGCGTGGCCCTATCAAGAAGGGCGGCGCAAGGTGTTGTTCGAGATCGCGCCGATTCCGCTCTACTCGTTCTGGAACGCGCAGCGCACGGTGCCCGCCGATGAGCAGCAGGCGCTCGCCGCCGCAGTCGATCAGACCGACGACATGCACGAGCTGTACCGCGTCCTGTTCGCCCACTATGCGCGCGCGGCCTTCGGCACCGAGATTCCGGTTCCGCATTTCTATGTGGGAACCAACCGCAGCGGCGATCTCAAGCTGCGCTCGATGCTGCCGATCGCGCTGCTGGCGGGCGGGCCGTTCCGCCTGTTTTACCTGTCCTATCCGTCGCTGATGATGACCCGCGAGGCCCTGCGCGCCATCATCGAAGACGTGGCCTTTGGCGGCGAGCCGGCGGCCAACGCCAACGCCTACGATTACGCCGGGCAGTTCTCGACCGGGCAGGTGCAGGCGGCCTACCAGCACATCATGGCCCAGGTGGCCGACCCGCGCTCGATTCTAGGCTTCAAGCGCGGCTAGCGCGCCGGGGACCGGCTGTGCATACCGTGTGGCTGCTCGACTTCGACGATACGCTGGCGTCTGGCCCGGTGACGTGGGGCTACCAGCGCGCACTGCCCCAGTTCGCCGCCGCGCACAATCTGGCGCTGGACCCGGACGCGCTGGCCGAGGGGCTGCTCGTCGCGCAGGAACAGGCCGCCGTCTCGACCGATCTCGTGCCGATCCTCGATCAGTTCTTCGCCCGGATGGGGTGGCCGAAAGCCCTGCAACAGACCTTGCTGCAAGATGTTCAGGAGAATTACGCGCCGGAGCTGTTCGAGGATACGCTCGCGTTTCTGGAACGGCTGCGCCGGGCCGGGCAGACCGTATTTGTGCTGTCGAACAACCCGCGCGCGCCGCGCCATGTCGAGCGGCTGGGCCTGGGCGCGCTGATCGATGAAGTCGTGACGCCGCACATGCTGGCCGGGGCGGGACCCAAGCCGGAGCGCAGCCTGTGGGATCAGCTTGTGCGGCGCTTTCCGTTCGTGCAGGCCGATTGTGCGGTGGTGGTCGGGGACGATCCCTGGTCGGACCTGGCCTTCGCGCAGGTGTGCCAGGTGCGCGCCTGGCTGGTCGATCGCCATGATCGTTTCGGCGGGCTGGCACTGGACTCCGGCGTGCGGCGGGTAACGACCCTGGATGCGGTCGTGCTCGACGCGAGCGGCTAGAGGCTGAAGATCGACCGGGTGGGGAGTGGAGGCCGGTCAGTCAGACGCCAGGGGCCTGTTATGCAAGGGCCGTTCTGAGGCGCGCCAACGCGGTTTGCGCCCGGTCGCGCACGTGGTGTGAGTCGTCGTCCAGGCACTGCTCGATCGGCTCAACCGCCCGCAGATCGCCGATCAGTCCCAGCGCTTCGATGGTCGTGTAGCGCACCGCCGCCGAGTCAGTTTCCTGCATCAGCGCCAGCAGCGGCTCTGTGGCGCGACTGTCCCCCAGACGTCCTAACGCCTGCACGATCCACACCAGCGCGCCGTAGCAGCGGTTCGGCTCCAATGCACGCAGCAGCGGGACGATCGCCGAACGGTGCCCGATCTCGCCCAGGCACTGCGCCGCCGCGACACGCAGCGCGCCGTTTTCCGCCAGCAGGAATTCCGACACAGCCGGCACCGCGCGCGGATCGCGGAGCTTGGCCAGAATGTTGATGATCTGCCAGCACTGCTTCGGCTCGGCCTGGCTCAGCCGTGCCAGCAGCGGCATAACCGCCTCGCGGCCCGCCTGGATCAATGACTGCCTGGCGGCGTCCGCCTGAGCAGCATCTTGCAGATCGTCGATTAACTCTTCAATGGTACGCATACCAGCCATCCTCGGTGGCAATAGGCGCGTTGCATGTGCCGCCTCTCAGGAGCCCGTTTTGCGCAGGGGCAGATCGGCCCCCTGACCATTTTCAGCCGGGACAGACGACTCTGGCCGGCGGTCGAACTGAGCAGACTCTTCGACTGAGAACATCACGACAAGGCCATTGGGTAAATTCTTCGGTTCATACGGCTCGCGCTGAATCCGGATTCCGGTCAAGTGCAGCAGCGATTCCACGTGATCCATCGGTACAGGCTTCCACCACTTCGCCAGATATTGTCCTTTGCCCAGTTCTTCAAGACTGTCGGGCACAGCAGGCGCGATGAGGTCCCAGACGGCGTTGCGGGACAAAGGTTGACTCATGCTCCAATACTCCGCATCAGGTTAAAACCAGCTAACCACATAGTAATCTGTTCCTACTCTAGCACAAACCAGATTTAAATTTCCTCAATTGTTTATGAATTATAGGTTTGAAAATGGATAGAATTTCGGTTGGCAGCGGGGGAATCAGCGGGCGTTAAGATCTGCCGGGCAGCACACATCTCAACGCTGTGCAGCATGACGCTCACGCCAGGCGGCGCGTGCTGTGGCGAACAATCAGCTCCGGCAGGAGCACGTGCTGGTGCGGCTCGATGTCGGGATTCTCGATGTGCTCAAACAAAAACTGAAAGGTTAACCGGCTCTGAAGATCGAAGTTGAAGGCAACCGTCGTCAGGGGCGGGATCAGGAAGCGCGAGAAGTAGGAGTTGTCGAAGCCGACCACCGACACATCATCGGGCACGCGCAGCCCATATTCGTTCAGGGCCGCCAGCGCGCCGATCCCCATCTGGTCGTTACCGGCGATCACGGCGGTGAACGTCTGGCCGCTCTCGATCAACTCGCGCATCCCCTCATAGCCCGATTTCACCGCCCGCTCGTGCGAGAAATAATCACCCGCCACGCTGGCGACCAACTCCAGCCCGTGCCGCCGGAGCATCTTCTGGCAGGTTTCGTGGCGCAGGCGCGGGTTGATCGCTTCCAGCAGGCCGGTGACTTCCGCGATCTGGCGGTGGCCCAGGTCGAGGAGATGCTGCACCGCCAGCTCGGTCGCGCGCACCTGGTCATAGCCGACCCACGTGATCTTCGATCCCGGCGCGTAGTCGCGGCGCACGACCGGAATCCCATGACACAGATCGAGCAGCGCCTGGTCATCGATCTCCAGCTTGGGCGCATACAGGAAGATGCCATCGACCATACGCGCGGCGGCCAGGTTGAGCGTCTTGGCAAAGGTCGCGTCGGTGCACTCGGCGTAGATGGCGGTATAACCGGCCTTACTGGCGGCTTCGGGCAGCGGCGTCTCGAACGGGAACTTACCTTCCAGGTTGATCACCTGAATGGTGTAGGAGCGGTTGGTGTTCAACATCTGGGCGGCGACGTTGCGCTGATAGCCCATTTTCTTCATGACGTGCAGAATCCGCTGGCGCGTGGCGGGGGCAACCGCCGGGCTGTTGTTCAGCACGCGTGACACCGTCTGGTATGATACGCCCGCCTCGCGCGCGACATCATGAATGGTGGGGCGATTTTCTCTCAACACATCCGATCCCCATGTGAATTTGTGACCCGTCACACTAAGAACCGGTTGGCAGCCGCGGCTTTGAGGAATCCAGAAATGCAGCCGTCATCCAGCTATCATTCTAGCGCAAGGTCGGAAAAAACGCGATAGCACGCGAGCAGACTGGCTTGGGCTGGTCCGTCCAGCACACCGGGCCGGGCGATCTCGGCGCATTTTTTCGTACGCTTGCTTGACAGCGGGCGCAAATAATCATACGATGGATGTGACCGATCACAACAATTTTCGGCGTTCTTTTCATTTCATCCGGCCAGCGAAAGGAGCCGCTATCGAAGTCGCTCAAAAATTAGGTGTGGAGAGTCATGAGGCAAGACTCTATATAATAGTCGAAAAGGAAAAGCACCTGATGAAAGCCCTGAGATATTCGCTTGTTCTGGTTTTGGTGGCGCTGCTGGCGCTGCCCGCGGCTGCGATTTACGGTCAGGAAACGATCGAGTTGCAGCTTACCTGGTGGGGCTCGCAGACCCGCCACGATAAGACTATCGCCGTGATCGAGATGTTTGAGGCCGAACACCCCAACATCGACATCATTTACGAGTTCTCCAACTTCACCGACTACTGGACACTGCTGAGCACCAAGGCCGCCAGCGGCAGCCTGCCGGATGTGATGCAGCACGACTATGCCTATCTGGCCGAGTGGGCGCTGCGCGGCCAACTGATGCCGCTCGACGACTTCATCGCCGATGGCACAATCGATCTCTCGAACGTCGCACAGTCTGTGGTCGACTCGGGCAAGATTGACGGCCAAACCTACGGCGTCTCCCTCGGCGCGAACTCGCAGGCCTTCATCCTCGACGTTGACGCGTTCGAAGCCGCCGGGCTGGAACTCCCCTCGCCCGACTGGACCTGGACCGAGTTTGAAGAAGTCGTCACGCAGATTCATGACGAGCTGGGCATCTGGGGCTTCGGCACCCTGCTCGACGACGAAGCACTGTGGAAGTCGCTGCTGATCGGGCACGGCGAGTGGGCCTTCAGCGATGATGGCACCGAGCTGGGCTACGAAGACGACCAGCCGATGATCGACCACCTGAACATGATCCTGCGGCTGCAGGAAACCGGCGGAATCCCGACCATCGAGGAAGAGATCGAGTTCGATACCACCGGCCCAGAGGGCAGCCCGCTGGTGATCGGCAAGTCCGCGATCCAGTATCAGTGGAGCAACCAGGTTCTCGCGGTGGCGAATGCCGCCGGTCCGGAGCGTCACTTCAAGCTGTGGCACCTGCCCCGGCCTGAGGGTGGACAGTCCTCGAACTACGTGAAGCCGTCGATGTTCTTCTCGATCCCGGCGTCCGCGGAGCATCCTGAGGAAGCCGCGATGTTCATCGACTTCTTCACCAACTCACTCGAAGCCAACGAGATTCTGGCGGCTGAGCGCGGCGTGCCGGTGTCTGCCCCGGTGCGTGACCACCTGCTGCCCAACCTCGACCCGGTGATGGCCGAGACGTTCGATTTCCTGGTTCGCGTCGAAGCGGACAGCAGCCCTGTTCCGCCGCCCGACCCGCCGGGATACGCTGACCTGCGCCTGAACGTGTATGGGCCGCAGTTCGTCGATGTGGTGCGCTTCGGCGAGATGTCGCCCGAAGATGCGGTGGCTTTCTTCCGCGAAGAAGCGAATCGCATTCTGGCGCAAAACAAGTAAGATCAGAAATGTAATCGCGTATGGGGCAGCGCTCGTCTGGGCTGCCCCATACCACTTTCATGAGGTAAGGAGCTGTGCGCATGGGCGGTAGAGTCGCTTCGCTTGAAACCGCAAGCCCACTGGACAGAATCAGAGCGCGCTGGTTCACCCGTAAGACGCAGTACTCGCTTAGCCGGAATAATTTGGTGGGCTATCTTTTTGTTTCTCCCTGGCTTATTGGTTTTTTTCTGTTCAGCCTGATTCCAATCGCGGCCTCGCTGGTGCTGGCATTTACCGATTATGACCTGCTGGGCAACGACATTCGTTTTATCGGACTCGAGAACTTTGACCGGATGTTCACGCAGGACCTTCGCTACTGGAAATCCGTGAACGCCACGCTCCGGTATGTCTTCTTTGCCGTTCCCCTGCGTCTGACCTTTGCCCTGGGCGTCGCTATGCTGCTCAACACCAAGCGCCGGGGGGTCTATCTCTATCGCGCGGCCTACTACACCCCGTCGATTGTCGGCGGCAGCGTGGCCGTCGCCGTGATGTGGCGTCAGATCTTCGGCACGGACGGGCTGGTCAACGCGCTGTTTGGGCTGGACGTGCGCTGGTATGGCGACCCCAAGTACGCGCTGTGGACCCTGATCACGCTGGCGGTGTGGCAGTTCGGCTCCCCGATGCTGATCTTCCTGGCCGGGCTGCGCCAGATTCCCAACGAACTTTATGAGGCGTCATCCATCGACGGCGCAAATGCCGGGCAGCGCTTCCTGCGGATCACCCTGCCGATGCTTACGCCCATCATTTTCTTCAACCTGGTCATGCAGACCATCCAGAATTTCCAGCAGTTCACCCAGGCATTTGTGATCACGGGCGGCAATGGCCGGCCCCTGGACCGGACGCTGCTCTATCCGCTGTATCTGTACCGGCGCGCCTTCGTCAATTATGAGATGGGCTATGCTTCGGCCATGTCGTGGGTGCTGCTGCTCACGATCGCGGTGCTGACGGCGGTGCTGTTTGTGTCGTCCGGGCGCTGGGTGTTTTATCACGGAGATAACCGATGAGCGGTATCAGCATCCCGAAGCAGACTGCAACCATTGCACTCAGCCAACGCCAAAAGCGGTTCCTGAAGGCGCTGCTCTATCACGTCTTCGTGGGCATCATCGGACTCGCGATGCTCTATCCGATCCTGTGGATGGTGGCGGCCTCGTTTAAGGAATCGTCCGAAATCTGGACCAATGTCCGCGCCCTGCTGCCCGAAACGCTGCGATTCGAAAACTATACCAACGGCTGGAAAGGCATCGGCGGGATCACCTTTACGACCTACTATAAGAACTCCTTCATCTACGCGGGGCTTGGCACGGTGTTTCAGGTCGCGGCGTCGGCGATCGTCGCCTATGGCTTTGCGCGGGTCGATTTCGTGGGCAAGAAGCTCTGGTTTACCCTGATGCTCGCCACACTGATGCTGCCCGACCAGGTGCGCATGATCCCGCAGTACATCGTGTTCGACCGCCTGGGCTGGATCAACACCTTCTACCCGCTGCTGCTGCCCCGGCTGGGCGGCGCGCCGTTCTTCATCTTCATGATCGTGCAGTTCATTCGCGGCATTCCCACCGAGCTGGACGAGGCGGCTCTGATCGACGGCTGCAGCAAGAGCGGCATCTTCTTCCGAATCATCCTGCCGCAGCTCAAACCGGCGATCATCACCGCCACGATCTTTTCCTTCTACTGGACGTGGGACGACTTCATGACGCCGTTCATCTACCTGACACGGCCCGAACTGCACACCGTCTCTGTCGCGCTGCGCTCGTTTTCCGACCCGGCCAGCGCGACCGACTGGGGCGCGATCTTCGCTATGTCCAGCCTGTCGCTGCTGCCCGTGTTCATCATCTTCATCTTCTTCCAGCGCTATCTGGTCGAAGGGATCGCGACCACCGGGCTGAAGGGCTAGGATTGGCCGCGCGTGAGCCATCGCAGCGAGCAAGCCAGGGCGGAGCCGCCGCCGCGCCGGGGTGAGCTGATCGACAAGGCGACGACGTTTATCCTGGTGAATATGCTGTGGATGGTGCTGGCCGCGCCGATCGTCACTCTGCCGCCGGCCACTGCCGGGCTGTTCGCCACGCTGACGCCCTGGGTACGCGGGCAGCACTCCGAGCCGTTCCGCGATTTCTTCGGGGCGATGCGGCGCTACGCTTTGCAAAGCCTGGCGATCGTGCTGGCCGATGTCGTGATCGGGCTGGTGATCTGGCTCAACTTCGGCATCCTGCGCCAGATGGGGACGAGTGTCCCGGCGGTGATATCGCTCAGCGCCACGATCTTCGTCACACTCGCGGCGGTGGCGGCCAATCTCTACCTGTGGCCACTGCTGGTTAGCGTGGACGCCCCGCTCAAACAGATCGTGCGCGCGGCGGTGCGGCTGGTGCTGCTGCGCCCTGCCTGGTCGATCTTCGCCAGCCTGATCGCGCTGCTGCCCCTGCTCGTCTCACTGACGCTGCCGCGCTTCATCGCCCTGCTGCTGCCCTTCTCGACCTGCGCGCTGCTGGCAAGCTGGGGCGCGTGGCGCGTGCTGAGAAGCTTTGTCGACAACCGCACCCTTAAAGGAATTTGAGCGTTATGTGCGCTGTATCCGATACCGAAATCTGCCGGGTTGCCGACGCGACGATCCGGCTGCTGCAAGACGAATATGAGAATTTTCTGCCCGAAATCAACCGCTGGGACTGGATGCCCGGTGTTGGCCTTTATGGGCTGATCCGCGCCTATGAAACCCTGGGCGAGCGGCGCTATCTCGACTACCCCAAACACTACATCGATCGGCTGCTGGCGGTGGACAACGTGTCGTACTCGATCAACGGCGCGATCCTGTTCGAGACGGTGCTCAAGCTGCGCGAGCACTGCGGCGACCCGATCTACGAACAAGAGCTGCGCTACTTCCTGCGCTGGCTGCTGCGCAGTGCGCCCAAATGCCAGAATGACTGTTATCAGCATACCTGGGTCGAGCCGAAAGCGAATCTGTCCGATCAGGTATGGATCGACACGCTGTATATGGCCGGGATCGTGCTGGCGGATAGCTGGCGCGCGCTCGGCTGCGAGGCGTGCAAGGCCGAGGCGCTGCTGCAATTCGCGGCGCACCAATGCCTGCAAGACGGCGAAACGGGCCTCTACCGCCACCTGTACAACGTCAGGACCGACGATTATATGGCAGGCGCGTTCTGGGGGCGCGGCAACGGCTGGATGGCGGCCAGCGTGGTCGATATCCTCGACGCGCTGGGGACGGACGATCCCGCCCACGCTGACATCATCGACTCGTTCCAGCGCCAGATGGCCGCCGTGCAGCGTGTCCAGGAGCCGGATGGATCGTTCCGCACCATCCTGAACGACCGGGACACGTATATCGAGATGTCGGGGACGGCGGCGCTGGGCTACGCGGCGCTCAAGGGCGTGCGGCTCGGCCTGCTGGATCGCTCGTTCGAGGATGTTGGAATGCTCGCCCTGGACGCGCTCCGGTGCAATATCGGCGCGGACGGCATCATCGCCAACGTATCGAGCGGGACATCGGGCTTTATCGCCTACGAGGACTACAACACGATCCCGATTGGCCCCCGGCTGTACGGGCAGGCGTTGGCACTGCTGCTGCTGACCGAACATCTGAAATACGGCCCGCCGGGCGCGGGTTAGCGGCTGTTACGCATTTTTGCCCCCATCCCCCGGCCCCTTCCCCCACGCTATCGCGGAGGGAAGGGGGTGAAACCTGAAGTCCTTCCCTCATTTTGGGGGAAGGATTTAGGATGGGGGGCAGACACTACCCCGGCTGTACCGCCTCGGACTGTTTCTCCGGCAGCGCGAACAGATCATCGATGCGGATGAGCTGCCGGGTTTCAATCGAGCGGTTGGCGGCGATCCCGGTCAGGATTGAGGCGGCCCCGTCGATATGCGACGCGGCGCGGTTGAACGGATCCGGCGGCGGGACCGGTGCGAAAAGCTGCGCCAGCAGCACCGGATCGGCCCCACCGTGACCGCCCTCGCCTGCCGGAATTTCAACCTCATACGGCTGGCCGAACATCGGGTAGACCTTGAGGCGGGTGCGCTTGAACGCGCCGGTGCTGGCGGCAAGGTCCTGCTCCGGCTGGCCGGGCTGGCCCTTGAGCCAGGCGGTCGTCTCCTGCACTTCAAGCTCGGCCCGCCCACGCGTCCCGTTGATCGCCACCCGCAGCCCTTCCCAGGGTGAATAGGCGATCAGGCAGTAGGACAGGATCACGCCGTTACGGTAGCGTGCCGTGACCGCCATCGTGTCCTCAATCGTGATCGGCTCGCCGAATACGTTGCGGTCGCGCAGGTAGCCATCCTCGGCCTCGGCGTCGAGATACAGCGCCCGAAGCTGATCGTCCTGGTCCAGAAACAGCGCGAACGGATCATCCTGGGCCGCCGGCTGGCCGGTGTAGCGCGCATAGGGATAGCGCTCACCGCGCGCTTCGGCGTTCGCCCGCCCGTAGAACTGAAGATCGCCCAGGGCGAACACTTCCGAGGGATAGGAATCGATCCACCAGTTGACCAGGTCGAAATGGTGCGTCGCCTTGTGGACCAGCAGCCCACCCGAATTGTGCTTCTCGCGGTGCCAGCGCCGGAAGTAATCGGCCCCATGCCGCGTGTCGAGCATCCACGAGAAATCGACGCTCAGCGGCTTGCCGACTGCGCCCTGCATCACCAGCTCGCGCAGCCGGGTATAGGCCGGGGCATACCGATAGTTGAAGGTCACGCGCAGTGAGCGGCCCGTGCGCTCAATCGCGTCGAAGATGGCGCGCGTCTTTTCGACATCGACCGTCATCGGTTTCTCGGTGATCGCGTCGCAGCCCAGTTCCATCGCGCGCGTGATATACAGATGGTGCGTCGCGTCGATGGTGGCGACAATGACCGTATCGGGCTGTGTCTCAGCGATCATCCGGTTGAATTCACCGGCAAGATACGTCGGCACCGGCGCGTGATCGAACTCGCTCTCCAGCCGCCGGTTGTACCAGTCCATGCGCGTCTGGTTGCGATCGCACAGGGCCACCAGCGCGCACGAGTCGCGGTACGTTGTCGCCAGCGCCTTGATATACATCCCGGCCCGCGAGCCGGTGCCGACTACCACATATTTTCGCTTCATGATCGAATTCCTCTATGCAGGATGTGTACCTGTCAGTTTGCGGATTTGCGCCCCGATCGCGGCAGCGCACGGGTGCTCCCCCGCACGATCAGCTCCGGCAGCAGCACGTGCTGGTGCGGCTCGGTGTGCGGCTGCTGGATCTGCTCGAATAGAAACTGGAACGCCAGCCGGTTTTGCAGGTCGAAGTCGAAGGCGACCGTCGTCAGGGGCGGATCGAGAAAGCGCGCGTGCGGGGCGTTGTCGTAGCTGACCAGTGAGATGTCGCCGGGGACGCGCAGGCCGCGCTCGCGGATGGCGTGCAGCGCGCCGACCGCCATATGATCGTTGGCGAGGATGACCGCCGTGAACGGCTGGCCCTGGTCGAACAACTGGCGCATCGCATCGTAGCCGGTTTCGACCGCGCTCTTGGTCGTGGTGAAGTCGCCTTCCGCCGCCGGTCCCGGCTCCAGGCCGTGTTCGAGCAGCAGCTTGCGCCACGTCTCATAGCGCCAGCAGGCGTTGATCGCGCGCAGGGTGCCGGTCACGATCGCGATCTGGCGGTGGCCCAGGTCGAGCAGGTGTTGGACCGCAAGCTGCGTGGCGCGCACCTGGTCGAAGCCCACCCACGTAATCCGGCGGGACTCCAGCGCAAAGTCGCGCCGCACCAGCGGGATACCGTTGGCCAGCGCCAGCAGCTCGTCATCCTCGATGTGCAGCTTCGGCGCGTAGAGAAACACGCCGTCCACCATGCGCGCGGCGGCGATTTCCAGCGTCCGGCCCAGGTTCTCGGATGTGCACTCGGTATAGAGCGCCGAATAGCCCAGGCCCTCAAGCGGCGTGGTCCGGGCCGGCGGGCGACCCGGCGGCCAGAAATGGGCCGGATCGAGCAGCGGCACCTCGAACGGGAATTTGCCATCGACCGTGATCACCTGAATGATCTGCGAGCGCTGGGTCGTCAGCATTTGCGCTGCCAGATTGCGCTCGTAGCCCAGCTTGCGGATCGCCTGCAAGACGCGGGTCCGCGTGGCGGGCGCGACCTTCGGGTGATCGTTGAGCACGCGCGAGACGGTTTGATGCGAGACTCCCGCCTCGTGGGCGACATCGCGAATGGTGGGCCGGTTATCCCTGGGTGCTGCCATCGTATCCTCGGAGTCGTTTGTGACCTGTAACACACTTTATACTTGATCTTCGTCAGAAAGGCAATCGCATCCCGTCAAATGCGGGCACAGCAGACCTCACTTTCCCTTGACAACGAGTCGACTTTCGCTATATGATGCATGTGACCAGTAACACAAATGACGCGTTAATCGCTGCTCACGTTGGAATCCTGGTCGCTGCCGTTTTCGCCAAAAAGTGAGATAAGCCGATGACCGAATATTCCCGCTGGCCGAGCCGGATGGCCGATTCGATCATGCAGCAGCACCCGATCCTGGGGACCAAATGGGCCTATGAGTGGGGCGTTGTGCTCAAGGGTATCGAGCAGCTCTGGCACCATACCGGCCAGCGCGCCTATTTCGACTACATCCAGCGCAACATCGACGCGTTTGTCGGGCCAGACGGCAGCATTCACACCTACGCGCTTGAGGAATACAACCTCGACCAGATCAACACCGGCAAGCTGCTGTTTGGGCTGTGGTGCGAGACGGGCGACGAGCGTTATCGGCAGGCGATCCTGCAACTGCGCGACCAGCTTCGGACGCACCCGCGCACCAGCGAGCAGGGCTTCTGGCACAAGAACATCTATCCCCACCAGATGTGGCTCGACGGAATCTATATGCAGGGGCCGTTCTATGCCGAGTTCGGGCGGCGTTTCGACGAGCCGGAAGCCTTCGACGACGTGGCGCGGCAGATCATCCTGGTTGAGCAGCACACGCGCGACGCGGAAACCGGGCTGCTTTATCACGGCTGGGACGAAAGCCGCCAGCAAGCGTGGGCCGATCCCGAAACCGGCTGCTCGCCGCATTTCTGGGGCCGCGCGATCGGCTGGTATGTGATGGCGATCCCGGATGTACTCGACCACCTGCCCCACGATCACCCGCAGCGCGGCACGATCCTCGACATTTTCCGCACCACGATCGACGCGCTGGTGAAGGTCCAGAACCCGGCAACCGGGCTGTGGTACCAGATTCTCGATCAGCCCGACCGGCCCGGTAACTATCTCGAAACGTCGGCGTCGTGCATGTTCATCTATGCCCTCGCCAGGGGTGCCGCCGAAGGCTATCTCGCCCCGCATTACCGCGATATCGCCGCCAGAGCCTACCAGGGCATCCTGGATCGCTTCGTGGAGGTGGACGCCGGGGACGTGATCCGGCTGCACGGCATTTGCAGCGTGGCCGGGCTGGGCGGCAATCCCTACCGCGACGGCTCGTTCGCCTATTATGTGAGCGAAAAGGTCGTCGCCAACGACTACAAGGGCGTCGGCGCGTTTATCCTGGCCGGGGCCGCGCTGGGCGACCTCTAGCCGTCCTGGATAAGAGATTTCTCGAATACAATTCCTGCTGTCGAGTAAGCCAGATTGCCTGGTTGAATCCGAATCCTTTATCAATGGGACAGCCCAGACCGATGCAGACACAGCCAGATCACGGATCAGAGGCGCAAATTGCGCGGTGCCTTCGCCTACTGGAAAGCATTTTGGGACCAGACCTGCTCGGTGTGTATCTGTATGGGTCGGCTATCGTCGGTGGATTGCAGCCCTATAGTGACCTCGACCTGTTTGTCGTTTCGAACCGGCCAACCACCCCTGAAGAGAAGGCCCGGTTGGCAGCCAGTTTGCCGACTATTTCCGGCAATTACTTCGCCAGGGTATCGGAGATCGCCAGCGCGGGCACGGATCAAGTCTCGTCCCCACGGGCCCTTGAACTGCTGATAGTGGTAAAGTCCGAAGTCAATCCCTGGCACTATCCGCCGGCGTTTGATTTTCAATATGGTGATTGGCTCCGCCAGGAATTTGAGGGCGGCAATATTGAGCCCTGGCCGGCGAAGGTGATGCCAGACCTGGCTCTGCTCGTTACTCAGGTGCTCCTGGCCAGCAAAACACTGCTGGGCCCAGCACCGGAGCAACTGCTTGCCCCGGTGCCTTATCATGACTTTATGATCGCTTCGGTGAAAGAGCTGGACAGCCTGGCGGCTGATCTTGCCAGCGATACCCGTAATGTGCTGCTGACGTTTGCCCGCATCTGGAGTACTGTCGTCACGGACGCTATTCGCTCGAAGCCAGATGTCGCTGCCTGGGCACTCGATAGGCTGCCTGCAGCATACCAGCCGGTCATGCAGCGCGCGCGTGCGATCTGTATTGGAGAAGCGCCTGAGCATTGGAGTGATATTGATGCGCTGGTCCAACCCTGCACTGATTTCATGCTGAGTAAAATCAGGGAGCAGATCGCGCTGCTAGAGTCCGCTGATCACACTCACAAATCGATCAAACTGGCTGAGTGACCGGCGCCCTCTACCCGCCCCCGGCCTGGATCGCGGCGCGCATATAGCCCAGGGCATAGGCCATCCCGGCGTGCCAGGGCGCGGCGCACGTCATCTGCGGCGTATGATCGGGGATCATCACACCGTCGAACCCGTTGGCTTGCAGGATGCGGATCACGCGCAGCATGTCCACGTCGCCCTCGTCCACAAACACCTCGTGATAGTGCGGCACCTTGCCCCGGATGTTGCGGAAGTGCACATAGGCGATCGCCTGCTGGCGGCTGTACTGGTCCACCACCTCGTAAATATCGCCCTCGGACATCTCGGCCAGCGAGCCGATGCAGAATTCGAGCTGGTTGGCCGGGCTGGGCCAGCGGTCGAGAAGCTGCTGGTAGTAGCGCGGCTGGTAGACCAGGCGGGCCGTGCCGCGCAGCGTGGGCATGGGCGGATCGTCGGGGTGCAGCGCCAGCCGGACTCCGGCCTCTTCCGCCACCGGCAGCACAGCCTCCAGGAACGCGCTCAGCCGCGCCCACAACTGCTCGTGCGTCACCTCACCGAGCGTGCCCGGCGCGGCGTCGGGATCGATGATCATGTTCCACACCATGCCGTTGGGGATTGGCGTTTCGGGCGGGCCGTCGGTGGTGCTGAAGCCGACCGAGACTGCCCCGCCGCGCGCATAGGGCGCTTCGATATGTCCCCATACCCCGGCGATGCTGAAGTTGTAGCCCAGCGTCGGGATGCCCACCTCGCCGAAGGTGCGAATGATGCGCTTGACCGTCTCTAGCTGCTCGTCGCGGCGCGGCCCGTCGAGCAGGACATCGTGCCACAGCACCGGGTCGAGATTCTCGACGGCGGCCAGCGCCAGCCCTTCGGCGTTGATCGCCTGCTTGAGCGCGTGCAGATTCTCCGCTTCCCAGATTTCCAGCCCGCGCCCGGCGAGGCCCCAGCCGTCGTCGCGCCCGGTCGTGATACGCGGCGCTTCGGCGAAATAGTCGCACAGGTGCGCCACAATCGCGCTCGCGCCCGCCTGCCGCGCAAACCGATAGTTGTCCGGCGTCAGCATGTGCCGGTACAGTCCCAAACCTAGCTGCATGGTGTCCCTCTCCTAGAAGCCAATCGAGATGCCCCCGTCCACCGGGAGCAGTACGCCGGTTACAAAACGGGCCGCCGGCGAGCACAGATAGACCGCCGCCCACCCGATATCCTCTGGTTTGCCGAGACGTTTCATCGGTGTGCGCGTCAGGACGCGTTCGCGGCGCGGCGCGTCGTTGGCGAGCGCCTTGAGCGACATATCGGACTCGATCCAGCCCGGCGCGATGGCGTTGACGCGAATCCCGTCCGCCGACAGCTCGGTCGCCAGGGTGCGCACCAGCCCGACCAGCGCGGTTTTGGCGGCGGAATAGGCCACCACTTCGGGGATACCCATCAGCGAGGCCATCGACGCGATGAACAGGATGTTGCCGCGTCCCTGCTGTTTCATGCCGGGGATCAGCGCCCGCGAGAGCGCAAACGCGCCCAGCACATGCGTATCGATCACGCGCTGGAATTCCTGCACGGTCGTCTGCTCGGCGCGCTTCTTGAGGTGAATCCCGGCGTTGTTGACCAGGATCGAGATCGGACCGGCCTGCTCCGTCACCTGCGTAACCAGCGCCTCGGCCCGGTCAAGCTCGGTCACGTCAAACACCATATACGACGCCTGCGGGCCGAGTTCCTGGACGGCCTGCTCAAGCTGTGCCGCGCGCCGCCCCAGGATCACGACGCGCGCGCCAGCCTGCACAAAACAGCGCGCGATCGCCAGGCCGAGGCCGGTGCCGCCGCCCGTGATCAGCGCCGTTTCTTCGCTGAGGGAAAAAGCGTTCATGGTTCAGGATGCTCCGTTGTAGTCCGCGTGAGGGACGAAGTGGGCGAGCCGTTGGCTGCTCTGGGCCAATTATCGCGCATCCGGCAGCCGGCGGCACATCGGCGGTGCCACCGGGCGATTGTGCCTCAAAACCGGAATCTGGCCCATACTCATATCCGGCAAAATCGCAGCAGCACGGCACCGCAAGGGTTCGCCCGGCGGGTACCCAAACCCCGCGAGAGCCGCTAGAATCCCGGATCACATTTTCGATCCGGCAGCAGCCGCGCACACAAGGACCAACACACGCCATGTTCCCGCACCACCAGCAAACTATCGCACGCCTGACCGACTTTTTCCAGACGGACCCGGCGTTTCTTGCACTGATCATCGGGGGGTCGATTGTCAAGGGGTTTGCCCGGCCCGACTCAGATGTCGATTTCATGCTGGTCGCCACGCCCGATGAATATGCGCGGCGCGTCGAGCACAACGCCTTCCAATATGTCTCGCAGGACTTCACCGACTATGAGGGCGGGTATGTGGACGGCAAAGTGATCGACGTGGCGTTCCTGCGCGACGCCGCCGATCACGGCAGCGAACCGGCCCGCTCTGCGTTCGACGGGGCGATTGTGGCCTATACGCGCGATCCCGAAGTCGCCGAGCTTGTCGCGCGCATCCCGGCCTATCCGGAACAGAGTCACACCGCGAAGATCAAAGCGTTCCATGCCCAGGTGCAGGCGCACCAGTGGTTTGTGAGCGAGGCCGAAAAACGCGGTGACGCCTACCTGATGACGCACGCCGTCGGGCAGTTGGTGTTGTTCGGCGGGCGGATGATCCTGGCGCACAACCGGATACTGTATCCCTATCACAAGTGGTTCATGACGATGCTGCGCCGCGCACCGGACAAGCCCGAAAACCTGATGACACTGATCGATACGCTGCTGGCCGAGCCGAGCAAGGCCCACGCCGACGCCTTTTGCGAGTGCGTGTTCAGCTTCACCGAATGGGATATCCCAACCGAGGGCTGGCCGGTGCGCTTTATGCACGACAGCGAATGGACGTGGCGCAATAGTGGGGGCGCGCCGGTCATGGACTGGTGAGCGTTAACCGACAAGGGGGACAGATCATGCGCATTTTGAACGCTGATGATGTGCGCGCCGCCGTAGATATGCGCGCCGCGATCGATGCCGTGCGCGCCGGTTTTATCGCGCTCTCGACCGGGCAGGCGCGCGTGCCGGTGCGAACCGCGCTGGAAACGCCGGGCGGCGTGCTGCTGACCATGCCCGCCCAGATCGGCGCGTCGCCGGTCAGCGCGGTGAAAATCGTCTCAGTCTGCACCGGAAATCCCGCGCGCGGCCTGCCGACGATTCATGCCGCCGTGCTGGTGACGGATGCGCACACGGGCGCGCCGCTGGCACTGCTGGAAGGGGGCGTCCTGACGGCGATCCGCACCGGGGCGGCGTCCGGGCTGGCGACCGATCTGCTGGCCGTGCCGGACGCTTCGATCCTGGCCGTGATCGGGGCGGGCGTCCAGGCGCGGACCCAGGTCGAAGCCGTGTGCGCCGTGCGACCGATCACGGAAATCCGCATCTTCAGCCTGAGCGGGGCCGAAGCGCTGGCGGACGAGCTGCGCGCTCGCTACGACGCCCGCGTGACGGCAGCGCCCTCTGCCCGCGCGGCGCTGGACGGGGCGCAGGTGATCGTCGCGGCGACTAACAGCCCGGCGCCGGTCGTACATCGGGACGCGCTGACGCCGGGCGCGCATATCAACGGGATCGGCTCGTTCACACCGCAGATGCAGGAGATCGCCGCCGAGGTCGTGCTGGCCGCGCGCGTGGTGGTCGATCACCGGGCGAGCGCCTGGGCCGAAGCCGGGGACCTGATCATCCCGCGCGACCAGGGTTTGATCACCGAGGCGCACGTGTACGCCGAGATCGGGGAGATCGCGGCGGGGCTGAAACGCGGGCGGCACGATCCGCACGAGATCACGTTCTTCAAGTCGGTTGGCAATGCCGTACAGGATGCGGCGGTCGCGCAGGCCGTGCTGGACGCGGCGCAAAAACGCCACCTGGGAACCGAGGTGGCGTTGTAAGCCAGACTGATGAGGGTCAGGCTTCGGCCAGGGTTCGTGCTCGCACAAACAGGCCGCCAAAAATCAAGAAGGGAGCGCCCCACAGCAAGCCGACAAGCGTAATCAGAAGCTGGACCGGCAGCGTTTCGCCCTGGCTGGATACATAGGCACCCCACATGCCCAAACCGCACAAGAGCGCGCCACCCAACATCGCAATCAGCCCCCCGGTGCGCTCCCAACGCCACGCCAGCAGCAGGCTGAGCGACAGAAGGAGTTGGAATGCACGGATAGGAGTCATCTCGCCGGAACGAAGGAACCGGGACAGGCCGAGCATCAGGAGCAGGCCGCCGAACCAAAGGCTGTTATAGCGGGCGGCGAAGCGCAGCCGGTGAATACGATAGGACCGGGTATTGTGCTG
The DNA here is from genome assembly GCA_012729765.1 of Chloroflexota bacterium. Classification (GTDB taxonomy): domain Bacteria; phylum Chloroflexota; class Anaerolineae; order Aggregatilineales; family Aggregatilineaceae; genus JAAYCM01. Next base: position 29,495 of record JAAYCM010000012.1, read on the forward strand.
GCGCTCGATACGAGACGCCTGGTTGATGCTGGCAGGCAGGGCTGCCAGTTCTCGCAGGAAGCAACGAACAGCAGGCCAGGCCCCGGCGGCCCTGGCATCTTCCAGCGCTGCCGAGAATACAGCCAGCATTTCCTCGGCGAATTCGGCCCGGAAACCCGGCGGATACAGCCGCAGCAAACGCGCGTAGACTGCCGTGAGAAATCGCATCACATCAGTCATGACAGATTCTCCGCCAACCTCAGCCGCGCCATCGCCGCTAACTGCTCCAGCCGCTGTGATTCGGCTTGCAGCACGTGCCGCCCCTGCTCGCTCAGGCGATAGCGTTTGCGCGTGCGGCTCGACTGTTCGGGCAACTCATCCTCGACGCGTTCGATCCAGCGCTGATCGAGCAGGCGGCTGAGCGCACCGTAGAGGGTGCCGGTGCTCAGGGAAACCCGCCCCTGGCTGAGGGCTTCGACATCTTTCATGATCGCGTAGCCGTGCCGGGATTCCTGCGCCAGACTCAGTAAGATCAGGAACGTCGCTTCGGAGACAGGCAGGTGTTCTTGGCTCGTTTCCATCCTCAACTCCTCATTGTGTCGCACGCTGACATGCCGTGATGCGATATGTCGTATAACGACATATTATGATGGAAACGCGCATTTGTCAAGAAGAATGGGCCGCCCTGGCCCATTCCACGCGCAAGCTCCTAAAGACTGTTATGCGCTGTCAGGCGGGGATGTGCCCGCAGCAGCCGACCGCATTCTGTAGGGGTAGGGCTTGCCCTACCCGGCGGGCGAGGCAAGCTTCGCCCCTACGTGGGGCACCCGGCCCCGTGCGTTTGACCGGCGCTCAAAAATGCCTAGCACATGATGCTGTACGAATACTGCCCGGTGATCAGCTCCCCTTCGGCGAAGCGCTCGAAGCGGAAGGGGTGCGGATCGATCGGGCAGCGCTGCTCGCCGGTCGCCAGATCGGCCAGCATCTCGCCCGTCACCGGGGCCATCTTGAAGCCGCTGCCGCTCCAGCCGAAGGCGCAGATGAAGCCATCCAGCCCCGGCATCTTGCCGATGATCGGGTGCCAGTCGGGCGTCACGTCATACAGGCCGGCCCATCCCTTGCGCAGCTCCGCTTCGCCCATCGGCGGGATGCGGTGCTCGGTGTATTCGGCCATCTCCAGGTTGAAATCCATATCGACCGCTTCGTCGTAGTGATCGGGATCGACCCTGTTGGCCGCTTCTGAGGCTTCGAGCGAGCCGGAGAGCGTCAGCCGCCCGGTTTCGGAGCGCAGATAGAAGCCCTGGATGAAGTCGCCGATGAACGGGTGCCGGTCGGCCAGGCTTTCGGGCCGCTGGAACACCGCGACCTGGTGGCGGCTGGATTCGACCGGCGTATCATAGCCAAGCTGCTGCGCCAGTTTCGGCCCCCAGGGACCGGCGGCGTTGATCACGACCGGGGCGCTGAAGCGGCCCTGCGGCGTCTCGACGCCGGTCACGCGCCCGCCCTCGACACAGATCGACGTGACCTCGACCCCTTGCAGGATCGCCGCGCCGAGCGCCTTGGCGCGTTCGGCATAGGCGGTGGTCGCCATTGCGCCATCGGCCACGCCGGAGCCTGGCTCGTAGGCCGCGCCGCCGATGTCGTCCACGTACAGATAGGGAGCCAGATCCAACACCGCCAGGGGATCGAGGAATTCGGTATTGATCCCGACCCGTTTTTGCAGTTCAACGTTGGCCTTCAGCCCGTCCAGATCGTGCGGCGCGACGATGAACAGTGCGCCGGTCGGCACCCAGCCCACGTCACCGCCGACCGCGTTCTCGAAGTCCTGCCAGACCTGGAGCGAGCGCAGCGCCATACGGGCGGTGGTTTCGGTCGAGTAGTGCTGGCGCACCAGCCCGACGGTCCGCCCGGTGCCGCCAGCCGCCAGATAACGCCGCTCCAGCAGGATGACACGATGCCCGCGCAGCGCGAGCTGGTAGGCCGTGCTCACCCCGCTGATGCCGCCCCCGATGATCAAACAATCCGCTGTTTGTTGCGCCATGCTGCCCGTTCCTTTGCGGTAACTCTTTTCGGTAAGGGATATCTGTCGCACCCATTTTAACCCGGTCGCGCGCTCAGTGGAAACGGCCCGCCCCTTCCCGTCGCGCGAGCGCGTGAGAGAAAGGGGCGGGGAATGGGAGATAGGGCCGGCGGCCAGACATTGTTATCCACAGGCGAGAGTACACTCTCCGCCCGCGTTTGTGTCGGGGTAAGGCTTGCCTCGCCCCTACGTAAAACACATCTGGCCGCCCTTCAAAATGCGGCACAGCCTTTAGACGCTCGTGGCGATATAGGTTTCGTGCTTGAAGTCCGGCACGGCAACCGGCAGCACGTCCACCAGATTGTATGCACGCGAGCCGAGTCCGATCTGCTCAGCGTGCGCGGTCTGATAGTATGGGTCCTTGTAGATGCCGTGAATCCACTGCCAGGGGTGCCCCTCGCGGCGGATGATCGCCAGCACGCCCGGCAGCGCGTCCTCGTCGATGGCCGAGTCGGCGGTCAGATCGAGTACCGCCTGCTCGATCGCGACGATATCGTCGGAGCCGAACACGCCCGCGTCACGCATAACGGGCATCGGGCTGATGCCGTAGCAGTCGCAGACCGGAATCTGGTTGTTGGCGATGTTGATGAAGGTCGCGCAGCCCGGCTCGAAGGTGTTGAGGACGTGCTGCGCCGCGTAGTTCATCACTTCCATAAAGGCGCGGAAGTTGCTCTCCTGCGGCACGAACGCCCCCGGCGCGATCCCGGTGCAGCGCATACACTGGTTGCACTTGTCATCGTGCAGGTGCAGGCCGTCGGGGTCCTGCTTGTCATCCACGATCGCGCCGAACGGGCACGACTCGCGGATCGCGACGCGAGTCGCCTCGTCGGGGCAGTGCTCCTTGAAGAAGTAGGGGTCCCAGTGCGCGACATCGTGCATTCGGCCCCGCGTCGCGCCGGACATGCAGCCCAGTGCCAGGTTCTTGATCGCGCCACCGTAGGACGACGACGGGTGCCCCTTGACGTGCGCCAGATCGATCAGGAAATCCGCCTCGACCACCGGCGTGCCGATCTGGAACTCTGTCAGGCCGCGAAACGTGAACGGCACCGCCGAGGCGCTCTGATCTTTGTAGCCGGTGCTGGGATAGATCGGGCAGCCGAGCGTCTCGGTGGTATAGCCGCGCGTGTGCGCGCCTTCGACGCACCAGGGCAGATCGGTCACGAACGGCTTGCCGCCGCCGTCCAAAACCGCCTGCACCACGCGCCGCACCAGCACAGGATGGATCACCGAATAGCCGACATTGGTGCCGAGATGCATCTTGATCGCAACCTGCCGATCCTTGACGCGGTCGCGGATATGGAGCTTATCCAGGATCAGATCGAGCTTGGCGGGCAGCGTCTCGCTCGGCGAAATCTGGGCCTGACGCGGCGATCCCCAATAGACAGGACTGGACATTTTTTTCTCTCCTCAAACCAAAGTGATACACGCGCACTACAGGTGCAGTAAAAACGTGGGCCTCACTCGTGCTCAGCGGGCTGCAGCACCGAAGTATGCTCCTCTTCCAACTGGCGATAGTAGGCGATCTTGTAGTCGATGGCTTCCAGGCTGCGATTCAGCTCGTCCAGGCTCGCCAACAGGCGCTCGCGGTGCATTTCGAGCAGGGCGCGGCGCTCAGAGTTCGTGCTCTCGCCCTGGCTGTACAGATCGGCATAGCGCTTGATCTCGCGGATCGGCATGCCGGTCGAGCGCAGGCACTTGAGGAACTTGAGCCAGCCCAGGTCGCTGGATGAATACAGGCGGTGGCCGCTGCTCTCCGACCGCTCGACCGGCTGGATCAGCCCCTCGTGCTCATAGTAGCGCAGCGTGTGCGTGCTGACGCCGAGCTGCGCCGCCGCTTCCTGAATCGTCAGTCGATCGTCCATGTTGGCCACCCCCTCAAAACACATAAATCGAGTCTATAACTTAGAGTGTACTCTAAGTCAAGCCTTTGCGCTCGCGCCCAGCCGCCCTGCCGGGCCGCGCTTTACGCCTGCTGTAGCTTTAGCCAAGATAGCCAAGTGGCTATCTTGCATTACACTGGTTTAACCTTAGAATAGTGAATATTATTACCCGGAGACGCTATGCCCGGCGGGTGGCCCCACACCCCCGGCTTCCCCAGCGTCTTCAGAGAAGGAGGCACACCATTCTCAGACGCTCATTTTATTTCTGCACCACACCGCGCGGCTCGTTATTTAGAGAGGAAGAGATCATGAAACGCATTCTGGCTGTCACCATTCTGCTCGCGCTCGTGTTGGGACCCCTGAGCCTGAGTGCACGCGCTCAGGAAGGCGATCCAATCCTGATCGGCCTGCAAGGGCCGATGACGGGCGACTTTGCCTACGAGGGGCAGGGCTTCGAGCAGGCCATCAGTCTGCTGGTCGATCAGATCAACGCGGAAGGCGGGCTGCTGGGCCGCCCGGTCGAGCTGGTCATTGAGGATGACGCCGGGGACCCGACCCAGTCGGCGCTCGTCGCGGACCGCCTGGTTGACGCGGGCGTCGTGGCTGTGATCGGGGCGTACAACTCCACCGCCACCGAGCCGGCCTCGGAAATCTACAACGAAGAAGGTATCCTGCACATCACGCCGTCCTCGACCGCCACCCGCCTGACCGAAAAAGGCTTCGAGCAGTTCTTCCGCGTCTGCTTCCTGGACGACCGCCAGGCGCTCTTCGCCGTCATGGCGATGGCGGATGTGCTCGGCGCGCAGAAAGTCGGCGTGCTGCACGACAACTCGACCTACGCGCAAGGGCTGGCCGAATGGACGCGCACCTATGCCGAGGAAGCCGGGCTTGAGGTCGCCTACTTTGATGCCATCAACCCCGACGACCAGGACTTCACCCCAACCCTGACCAATATCGGCCAGGCCGATCTGGATGCAATCTACTTCACCGGCTATCATGCGCAGGGCGGCCTGCTGCTGCGCCAGACGGCTGAACTCGGCCTCGACATCCAGTGGGTCATGGGCAACGCCAGCAACAACCCCGAGATGGTCGAGATCGCGGGGGTTGACGCCGCCGCCGGTACGTTCATCACGACCGAGCCGCTGCCGCAAGACCTCGAATATCCTGAAGCCGTCGAATTCGTTGAAGCCTTCACCGAAGCCTACGGCGAGCCGCCCGCGAGCGTGTGGTGGCTGCTGGCTGCCGAGGCGTTCAACGTGATCGTGCACGCGATCGAGGAAACCGAAAGCACCGATCCTGAGGTGCTGGCCGCCTATCTGCACGAGGATTTCGCCGACTACCCCGGCCTGAGCGGGCCGATCATCGGCTTCGACGAGAAGGGCGACCGCCTGGGCACGATTCACGCGCTCTACGAGATCGATGAAGAGGGCGTGATCACCTACTATCCGGAACAGCCGCAGCCTGAAGCAGAAGAGGCAGAGGCCGACGCCTAGCACACGTAGCATCGAAAACTGGCGGGGGCGATCGCTCGCTCCCGCCGCTGCTCCCCATTTTTTAGGAAGACGCAAATAAATGGAAACGTTTTTGCAGCAACTCATCAACGGCCTGACCATCGGCGGCTTCTATGCCGTCGTCGCGCTAGGCTACACGATGGTCTACGGCGTGCTGAAGCTGATCAACTTCGCGCACGGTGATATGTTCATGTGGGGGACGCTCGCCGGGTGGGGCCTGCTGACTACCGTTTTCGCCGGGCTGCTCGATCTCGACCTGATCGCGGTCCTGATCGTGGCGATCGTGGTGATGGCGTTCATCGGCCTGCTCGGTATGACTATCGAGCGGGTCGCCTACCGGCCTCTGCGCTCGGCGGGCCGGCTCTCACCGATCATCTCGGCGCTGGGGGCGGCCTTCGCCCTGCAAGCGGTGGCGCGCAATGTCTCGGAAGCGCGCTGGCGCACCTATCCTGAAGGACTCCTCAAGGAGATGCCCGATCTCCACCTCTCCGGCACGGTCGGGCTGTCCGGGCTGCAAATACTGATGCTCGGCGTGTGCGCGGCGGTCATGATCGGGCTGTACCTGTTCGTGCAGCGCACACGAATCGGGACGGCCATGCGCGCCGTCTCGCTCGATCACAACGTCTCACGCCTGATGGGCATCAACGTAGACCGGATCATCTCGCTCGTGTTCTTCATCGGGCCGGCGCTGGGCGGGCTGGCCGGGGTGATGATCGGCACGTACTACGGCTCGTTCAACTTCACACTGGGCTGGGTCTTCGGCCTCAAGGCGTTCATCGCGGCTATCCTGGGCGGGATCGGCAACATCCCCGGCGCAGTGTTGGGCGGATTCATCCTCGGCATCAGCGAGACGATGGTGGTAGCCTACGGCCCCGACCTGGGGCTGGTCGATGCCTCGGCCTGGAAAGACGCGATCGCCTACGTGCTGCTCATCGCGATCCTGATCACGCGCCCGACCGGCATCCTGGGCGAAACCGTCGCCGAAAAGGTGTAGCGATTATGGACCAGGCACTCAAGTATGTTCGCCGCCCGTCGTCGCACCTGTGGGAGATCGGGCTGCTGGCGCTGGCGCTCGCCCTGCCGTATATGTCCTTTATGGATCGCTCGCGGACCTCGCTGGCGGTCTTTGCCGGCATCTACGTGATGCTGGGCCTCAGTCTGAACGTGATCGTCGGCTACGCGGGCCTGTTCCAACTGGGGCACGCCGCGTTCTTCGGCCTGGGGGCCTATACCGCCGCGATCCTCAGCATCGACTACGGGATCACGATCCTGGCGACGATCCCGATCGCGATCCTGGTCGCGGGCGGGGCGGCGGTGCTCGTCACCAAGCCGATCCTGCACCTGCGCGGCGACTACCTGTGTATCGTCACGATTGCGTTTGGGGAAATCTTCCGGATTGCCGTGACCAACAACGTCTTCGGCATCACCGGCGGATCGAACGGGCTGTTCGGCGCGGGGCGGCCAGAGTTTCCGCTGCCCTGGCTGGAGCCGGTCCCGGCGATCATGCTGGCGATCATCCTGGCGCTGCACCTGCTCGGCACGCGCAAAAGCGGCCCGGTGCTGCAATGGGGCGGCGCAGCGGTCATCGCGACGGCTTACTATCTGCTGCCGCTGGGGCTTGATCGCAAGCCGCTGTTCGTCGTCTCGATGGCGATGGGCGCGGTCGCAGTGATCGCCGGGGCGGTGCTGCGCAGCAATCGCGCCAGCGCGCGCGTGCAGATGATCGTGCTGGTGGGCATCGTGCTCGCGTTCGCGCTCGGCACCGTGCTCGGCGCGGAGACGATCACCGGCGAGATCGCGTACAGCATGGACGAGTATTTCAACGTGGACGACCCGACGACGATCCTGGGGGTCGAGTTTACGCCGGTCGCCTTCAAGCGCGACGCCCGCCCCTACTACTACCTGGTGCTGGGCTTCATCGTGCTGACGGTGGTCGGGATGCGCCGCCTGCAAAACTCGCGCCTGGGCCGCGCCTGGCTGTACGTGCGCGAAGACCAGCTCGCTGCCGAAGCGATGGGGATCGACACGACGCAGATCAAGCTGATCGCGTTCGCCATCGGATCGGCGTGGGCGGGTGTGGCTGGGGTGCTCTACGCCAGCCGCTTTACGGTCGTCGCGCCGGAGAGCTTCAACTTCCTGCAATCGGTGATCATGTTCAGCATCGTGGTGCTGGGCGGCAGCGGCTCGATCCCCGGCGTGCTGGTCGGCACGCTCGGTATGGTCGTGCTGCCGGAGCTGCTGCGCGACGCCGCGCCGACCTTTATGTATGAGGGCGCGGGGCCGGTCGTGATCCTGGCGCTGATCCTGGGCTTCTATCTCTATCACGCGCAGGACCGCCTGCCCGCCGCCGTGCTGGAGAGCGCCGCGATCGCTGCCGCGTTCTTCCTGCCGCCGCTGCTGTTGGGCGAACCGGCGCTGTATGTGGTCGGCATCCTGATGGCGCTGGTGATGCTGATCGCCATCGCCCGGCTGCGACGGCGCACCGCGCGCTATCTGCCCTGGGTAGCGGGCGCGCTGGCGGTGTATACGATCGTACTGCTGGCGGCGGGCGGGAGCCTGGGGCCGGACCTGAGCGACGGTGTCTCCGGGTTCCGCATCATGGACTGGCGCGACGGCCTGATGGGAGTCGCGATGGTGCTGATGATGATGCTGCGGCCCGCCGGGCTGATCCCGGAGCGGCGGCGCGGCATCGCCCCGGTGACGGTCGAGCAGCCGTCTGAGCCGATCCCGACGGCTGCGCGGCAGCAGACAACGGTATAGGGTGCTGTGATGGCGTTACTTGAAGTTCACTCACTCAGCAAAGACTTTGGCGGCCTGCGCGCTATCGACGGGCTGAGCTTCAGCCTCTCGCCCGGCGAGATTCTGAGCATCATCGGGCCGAACGGCGCGGGCAAGACCACCGTCTTCAATGTGATCACCGGCATCTATCCCGCCACAACCGGCACGGTTGTCTTCGACGGGCAGCCGCTGGTCGAAACGCACGAGCGCCGCTCGGAGCGCGTCCTGCGCAGGCTGCTTACCAGCCTGGGCGGGTGGATTCCCAAACTGCCGGAGCTGATCCTGGCGCGGCTGGGGATGGCGCCCATTCTGCGCCCGCACGATGTAGTCGAGCGCGGGATCGCGCGCACCTTCCAGACGATCCGCCTGTTCCCCCGCCTGACCGTGCTCGAAAACGTGATGGCGGGCGAGCATCATCGCGGCAGGGCCGGCGCGTTAGGAGCCTTGCTGCGGCTGCCATCCGAGCGTGACGAGGAGCGGCGGATCGTCGAGCGCGCGATCCAACGCCTGGAGTTCATCGGGCTGGCCGACAAGCTCAACGAGATCGCACACAACCTGGCCTACGGCGACCAGCGCCGCCTGGAGATCGCGCGCGCCCTGGCGACCGATCCCAAGCTGCTCGTGCTGGACGAACCCGCCGCCGGTCTGAACGAGGCCGAAGGGTTGGCCCTGATGGAAACGATCCGGCGGATTCGTGACAAGGGTGTCACCATTCTGCTGATCGAGCATGATATGAAGGTCGTGATGGGCATCTCGGACCGGATCATCGTGCTGGACGACGGCACCAAGATCGCGGACGGCACGCCCATCGAAATCCAGCAGGACGCGAACGTGATTGCCGCCTACCTGGGCGAAGAGGAAGTCGAGGTGTAGCTGCGATGGCGTTACTCGAACTGCGCGATGTCAACACCTACTATGGCAGCATCCATGCCCTGAAGAATGTTTCGCTCAAGGTCGAGGCGGGCCAGATCGTGACACTGATCGGCTCGAACGGGGCGGGCAAGACAACGACCCTGCGCACCATCTCCGGCCTGCTGCGCCCGCGCAGCGGCACGATCACCTTCAACGACAGCCCGATTCACAACACGCCCGCCCACGAGATCGTGTACCTGGGCCTCACCCAATCTCCTGAAGGGCGGCTGATCTTCCCGACGCTGACCGTCAATGAGAATCTGAACATGGGCGGCTACTCGCTCGGCAACGATAAGGCATCGGTGGAAAGCCACCGCCAGCGCGTCTATGACCTGTTCCCCCGGCTGGCGCAGCGCAAGAAGCAGCTCGGCGGCACACTCTCCGGCGGCGAGCAGCAGATGCTCGCCATCGGGCGCGCGCTGATGGCGAATCCCCGGCTGCTGATGCTGGACGAGCCGTCGCTGGGACTCGCGCCGCTGCTGGTCAGGATGATCTTCGAGACGATCGAGACGATCAACCAGCAGGGCGTGACAGTGCTGCTGGTCGAGCAGAACGCGCGCGCCGCGCTCCGGCTGGCCGACTATGGCTATGTGCTGGAAACCGGCGGGATCGCGCTCGAAGGCCCGGCAGACGAGCTGCTGCACGATCAGCGGGTGCGGCACGCCTACCTGGGCGAAGCGTGAGCCAACCGGAGTTACCGGCCCGGCAGGGCGCAAGGCATCCGGCACGCTTCCCCCCCATCCTAAATCCTTCCCCCAAAATGAGGGAAGGACTTGCCCATTCCCCTTCCCTCCGCGCAGCAGTGGGTCGGGGGATGGGGGCCATCGTGAGTCAATGGTTTTCACACTACGCGATATGAAGCAATTCCAACAGCACGTGATGGCGGCATGAGCGGAAAACTGATCTGGTATCTGGCGGCAGTCGCCGGGACGGGCATGATGGCGACCCTGGGCGCGTTCGTGCGCGAAGTGTCGCCCGGCAGCGAGTTCACGATCGCGCTGGGGCGCTTCGGTATCGGACTGATCGGTCTGCTGGTGCTGCGCGCCGTGCTTCGGAAGCGGCGGCGCGAGCAGCCGGTGCGGATCACGCGCGCGCTGGTCGGCTCCGGGATTTTCCTGCCGCTGTTCGTGGTGGCGTACTTCAAGGCGGTGGTGAGCGGCACGATGGCCAACGCCGCCTTCCTGCTCTATCTCGGCCCGCTGATCGCCAGCTTTCTGGCTGCGATCTGGCTGGGAGAGGGCTTCAACCGCACAAGCGGCCTGCTGCTCGGCAGTGCGCTGCTGGGCACACTGTTTATCACCGAATTCCGCCTGCCGCAAAACAGCGATCAGGCCGAGAGCGTGATCTTCGGGCTGCTGTCCGGCCTGTTCTACGGCCTGTTCCTGCTGATGAACAATCCCCGGCTGGAAGGCGACACCAACAGCTTCGCGGGCATCTCCGTTCAGTTTCTCGTGGCGTCGCTGGTCATGCTGCCGTTTGTGGGCGCGGCGGGAGTGAATCTGACCGGCTCCGATCTGCTGTGGATCGCGGGCATCGGCGTGATTCACGGTTTCGCCGCGCTGACGCTGGTGATCTCCGCGCTCGGCCACCTGAAGACGATCGAGTATGGGACGATCGCGTATGGTGAGCCGGTCATGGCGGCGCTGATCGGCGGCGTGTTTTACCACGAGGCGATCTCGCTGTTGCAGCTAATCGGCTGCCTGCTGGTGCTAATCGCGGGAATCGCGCGCGTGTTCGTCAGCGATTCACCCGCCGCAGCGAGCGGGATCGCGCCGCAGCCCGAACCCGGCCCGCTGCCGGAAAGCTAGCGCCGGGGCGTATGGCTGATACGTCTATCCGCTGAAATCGAGCACGGCGTTCGCGTCCGCCGCCAGCGCGACCGGCTCACCCAACTCGCCGCCGGGACCCAGCCGCGCCGGGATGCGTGCGCCATCGCGCACGAACACCGGGATACGATCCAGCGGCGCGGGCACTTCGATCACCTGCCCGCCCGCCACGCGCTGCCCTGTCCACAGATCGCGCCAGCCGCCGGGCGGGAGCGTCCCACGCCAGACCGCCGCGCCTTCGTCCACCACCGGGCAGACCAGCAGATCGCGCCCAAACAGGTATTGGTAGGGCGAGGCGTTGGCATGATAGAGGCCCAGGGCGCGCATCATCGGCTCGCCGGTCCGGGCGCTGTGCTGTGCTTCCTGCCAGATATACGGCATCAGGTTGTGGCGCACGTTGACGAAGAAGCGGAAGGCCGGGATCACCCGCTCGTCGCCGGTGCGCGCCTGGATGTTCCAGGGCGTGCGGTCGTGCGACGGCTCGCGGTGCTGGTTGAACTCGGAATGATACTGCATGATCGGGCAGAAGGCGGCCATCGCCGCGCTGCGCAGATACAGCTCCGCGCCGGGAATCGCGCCGCTGAACCCGCCGATGTCCCAGCCCCAGAACGGGATGCCCGAAATGCCCGCCGAGAGTCCCGCCAGGATCGAGGCGCGGAAGGCGTCCCAGGTCGAATTCTCGTCCCCGGCCCAGTGCGCGGGGGAACGCTGCGAGCCGGTGAAGCCCGCCCGGCTGAAGGTCAGCGCGTCACCGCCTCGCTTCTCGACCGCCATCTGGTAGTACGCCTCGACGTAGCGCTGCGGATACTCGTTCCACACCTCGTCGCCCCGGCGGCCATCGGCGAACTGCGCGTCGAGGCTCCACAGGTGCTCGCCGCCGTCGGTCTTGAAGCCGTCGATCCCGAAGTCGTCCAATAGATAGGCGCGCTTGCCCAGCCACCACGCGCGCGCGGCGGGATTGGTCACGTCCCACAGGTAGCCGTTACGGAACCAGAACGGGCGCACGCGGTAGAAGCTGCCGTCCGGCTCGCGCACGCCGAAGCCCTGCGCCTCGAAGTGCGCCCGGTCGGCGGCGTGCTGGGGATGATCGCCTTCCGGCGCTTTGAGCACGGGCACCTGCCACAGCAGCAGGCGGATGTCCTGGGCGTGCAGCCAGTCGATCATGCCCTTCGGATCGGGCCACTTGCCCTCAGCCGGGAAGGTGAACTCGTCGCCCCGGAAAAAGTGATCGCCGCCGCGCGGGGTGTACTGCGCGTCGTTCCAGATATAGAACGTTGTCTCGTCGCTCCACGCCTCGATCACCAGCGCGGACGGCGTGATCGCGTGCGCGAACGAGGCTTCGACCTCGCGCACGACGCGCGCCTGGCTGTTCCACTCGTTGCCGCTCATCCACAGCCCGAAGGCCCACAGCGGCGGGAGCACCGCCGGGCCGGTGATCTGCGCGAACTGCCCCACGCTCGCCAGCGGATCGTCGTTCACAAACCACGACAGCGTCAGCGATTCGTCCGGGCCAAGGTCCGCTTCGAGAGTCCAGCAGTCCGGGCGGGACGCGGCCAGGTCGAACTGCATCCAGCGGCTGCTCTGCACCCACACGCCGCGGCCCGCCGAGGTGAGCAGGAACGGCACAGGCAGATAGGTGCGTTTGCCCTGGGTCTTGTACTGCTCGTAGCAGCGGATATCGAGCACGTTCCCGCGCTGATCGAGGGCGTTATAGCGCTCGCCCAGCCCGAAGAAGCGCTCATCCGGCGCGCAGTCGAACGCGATCCGCACCCGCCGCGCCTGCGTGCCATCCGTCAGCCACGCGATCGCGCGGATCGCGGGTAGTCCCGCCGGGGCGAGGGGGCCGGGTCCGCTGCCGGGCGTGATCGTCATCGACCACACACCGGGCCAGGACTCGTGCACTGCCGGGGGTGCGCCGGAAGCGGTGGTTTCCCAGGCCATGCCGCGCAGCGCGTAACGCTCCGACTGCTGGCCGTCCGCCTCGATCCAGTAAGAGAGCGTCTGCCCGGCGGGGGGCGCGGTCAGCGCCGCGTGCCACACATCCTGCTCGACTTTGACCAGCCGCTCCAGGTACTCCGCGCCTACTCCCGCTTCGAGCGTGGGCTGCCACTGCTCCTGGCGCACAGCCTCGACGCTGGGGCCGGGCCGCCCGTCGATCTGTGTGTGGACCCGCACGCGCTGCACCACGCCGGGGGGGCGGGTCGCAATCCCGATGGTGAAGGGCTGCCCCGCCAGCGGATCGCGCGGGAAGCGCTCTTCCGGCCCCTGATCGTAGGGATGCTGCTGGCCGTAAGGTTGGTGTATCAGCTCTGGCATGGTCCTTCTCCCAGTCGTGAGGTAACGATCAGCCACATGGCGTGCGACCACAGCAGCGGGCGGGCGATGGTGCCCCATTTTGCTTCCCACTCGGCATAGCGATCAGGGAACAGGCGGTGATCCGGCACCTGCTCCGGCAGCGCGCCGTCCGGCCCGGCCTGCGCCGCGATCCAGTCCAGCAGCGGGCGGGCACGATCCGGCTCGCCGCGCTCGGCATAGACCCACGCCAGCCACGCTGTGAGCAGAATCCACTCCCCGCCGCCATAGTAGGTATCGGCAGCATAGCGGTAGACGCCGCCGCCGGGCCGGTGCAGGTCGCGCTCGATCTGTGCCAGCGTGTGCTCAAAGCGCGGATCGTCCACCTTGACCAGGCGATAGGGGACGGCGGTCCACAGCAGGCTGGCATCGACCGTTTCGGTCCCCAGATATTTGACCAGGTGCCCACCGGCGGCGACGCCCTGGCCCAGTGCGAAGTCACGAATCCGCTGTGGCAGATCGGGGGGCACGAGGTCCGGGGCGCGCTGGCACACCGCATCCAGCCCGCCGTAGATCGCGGCCAGTGTACTGAGGTGAATCCGGTCGCGGTGCTCTTCCCAACAGTCATAGTTGGGCACCTGCCACAGCGCGCCGAGATAGCGGGCCGTCAGCTCGACCGCCGGACGCAGCGCCGCCCACAGATCGTCGTCGCCGGTACGCCCCACATGATCGACCAGCCCCCACAGCCACGTACCGTAGCCGTCAAGTTGGAAGTCCCACCAGAAGTCCTCGCCGGGCGCACCGTCGAGCGTGAAGCGGGTCGGCAGATAGTCCAGATCGTCGGGCGTTTCGCCGCGCGCCAGCTTGCCCAACAGCGTTTCGAGCCGGGGCCGCTGTGCTTCCAGCGTGCGCCCGACCCACTGGTAGAAGGCGTGCGCGCTGGCGTGCTGCCCGGCGCAATCCATCCCCAGCGCGATCCAGGTGCCATCGCGCAGCCACGAGTAGCCATACTGCGAGAAGGTCGGTGAGGCGACATACGCCCCGCTCCGCGCCTGCCCGGCACGGATGATGTCGATACTGGTGGTGTACAGGTTCATGGTGATTTATCGAATAGGTGGGCGGCGGCAGGCTGTCCCACCGCCGCCCTGCAAACGGAAGCACGTTACTGGATCAGGGCGTCAAGTTCCTGTTTGGCCGACTCCAGCGCGGACGCCGGGTCCAACTCGCCGTTGACCACCGCATCGAGCAACGCGTTGATGCTGTCTTGCATCTCGTTCTGGCGCTCGATCACGGGCGGCATCACCGGGCTTTCCAACGCCTGGAACACGGCCCCACGGTTTTCGGGTGGGGTCTGCCCCAGGTAGGCTTCGAAGTATTCCGGCTGATCGAGGGCCGTCAGCTCCCACGATGCCTCGATGCGGACATTGGCTGCCGCCTCGCTCGAAGTCAGGAACTCGGCCCACGCGGCGGCCTCTTCGGGGTGCGCGGTATCTTTGGCGACGGCGATGCCGTTGGCGAAGAAGTGGTGCGCCTTCTGATCCATGCCCGGCTCAAGCTGGACATCCCACGCGAAGGGCGCTTCGGCAAACACCGGGAACATCCAGATGCCGATCACGACCATGCCGAGCTTGCCCTGCGCGAACAGTTCCTCATTGGCGATGCCGCCCAGCTCGATCGGATCGGGCATCACGTCGTCGTCCAGGAAGCTGACCATCGTCTCTAGCGTTTCGACGCACGCCTCAGAGTTGATCGTCGATTCGGTCATGTCGGCGTTGAAGAACTCGCAGCCGTTCTGCGCGGCTTTCTTGTAGAACTCCCAGAACTGGATCGGGGAATAGAGGCCCCAGATGTCGTCGCCCAGGGCTGAGATCGCGCGGCCAGCTTCAACTGCCTGCTCCCAGGTCCAGTCCGGCGCCGGATAGTCGATCCCGGCCTGGTCGAAGAGGTCCTGGTTGTAGAACAACAGCACGGTCGAGAACGATTCCGGCAGGGCAAGCTGCTGGCCCTCGTACTGGAAGGCTTCCAGCGCACGCGGATAGTAGGGCGCTTCGGCATCGAGGTAGCTGCCCAGGTCGAGCAGGACGTCGTTGGCCGCGTAGCTGACAAAGCTCTCGTAGTTCAGCTCGAACACGTCCGGCGGCTCGCCGCCCACAAAGTCGGCCTGAAGCAGTGTGAAGTAGTCGGCGAACGGCGCGCTGGTGACTTCGACCGTGACGCCGGGGTTCTCGGCCTCGAACGCCGCCACGATCGCGGCCAGGTCTTCGACGTGGTCCGGGTCGGACGAGAAGTTGAAGTAACGGATGGTGACGTCATCCTGAGCAAAGCTCTGGACGGGCAGCAGCGCGGCCAGCAGTACGGCCACAAGAGCAAAGACAAAGAGCTTGCGATACATGTTTTCTCTCTCCTTAGATAGTTACTTTCGAACGATTCAGCAGCGCGGCGATGGTTAGCCTTTGATGCCACTCAACGTAACACTGCGAATAAACCACTTTTGGGCGAACAGGTAGACGATCAGGATCGGCAGCACGGTGATCACCGCCCCGGCCATGACCATATTCCACTGCGTCAGGGCGCGCGGGCCGCCTTGCAGCTTGGCCAGCCCGACAGGCAGCGTCATGAAGGCGTCCTGGCGCGCGACGAACAGCGGCCACAGGTAGGCGTTCCAGTATTCCATGAAGCTCAGCACGGCCAGTGTCGCCAGCGCGGGCTTGGAGAGCGGCAGCACGATCCGCCAGAAAATGGTCAGGTGATTCGCGCCGTCGATGAAGGCGGCCTCTTCCAGATCGCGCGGCAGAGTCAGGAACGACTGGCGCAGCAGGAACACGCCAAACGCGCCGAACAGCCCCGGCAGGATCAACCCCTGGTACGAATTGACCCACCCCAGCTCGCGGATCAGGACGAAGAGCGGGATCAGCGTCACCTGGCGCGGGACCATCATCGTGATCAGGTAGAGCGCGAAGACCCGGTCGCGCCCCGGCCAGTGCAGCCGGGCGAAGGCATAGGCCGCCATCGCGCCGACCAGGATTTGCCCGGCGGTCCCGATCACCGCGACGAGCGTGCTGTTGAAAAACATGCGATCAACCGGCATCAGGTCGAGCAGGCCGGTGTAGCTGTCGAGCGTCAGCGGGTCGGGGATGAACTGCGGCGTGGCGCGCAGGATATATTCGGTCGGCTTGAGCGACGTACTCAGCATCCACGCGAACGGGATCAGCATGACCAGCGCCAGCAGAATCAGCGCCAGGTAGTGCAGGCCATCGGCGGCAAGCTGGCCGAGAGTGTGCTGGCGGCGCGGCGCGGCGGTGTGGCGAATGGTGGACATTTCGGCGTTCATAGGTCGTAGTGCACCCAACGTTTTTGCAGGCGAAGCTGCACGATCGTGATGGCGAAGATGACGGCGAACAGCACCCACGACATCGTGGCGGCATAGCCCATCTGGTTGTAGCGGAAGGCGTGATTCACGATCTGCTCCACGACGACGGTCGTGCCCCGGCTGGCGAAGCTCTCCGGCATCAGCCATACCTGCTCGAAAATCTGGAAGGAGTTGATCAGCGAGATGATCAGCGCGAAAAAGGTGGTCGGCGTCAGCAGCGGCAGGGTGATGAAGCGCAGCCGGCCCAGGGACGTTGCTCCGTCGATCCTGGCCGCTTCGTAATAGCTCTCGGAGATGCCTTGCAGCCCGCCCAGGAACATCACCGTCACAAAGCCGATGTCCTTCCACACGCTGGCGATGATGATCGCGTACAGCGCCGTGTCGGGGTCGAACAGCCACGCCGGGCCGGTGATCCCGACCTGGGCCAGCAGCCAGTTGAGCAGGCCGTAGCGCGGGTTGAAAATCCATTTCCACATCAGCGCGACGACCACCCACGACGACACAACCGGCACGAAGACCGCCGCGCGGAAGAACGGCATCCCGCGCAGGGGCCGGTTGAGCAGCAGCGCCGTGCCCAGCGCCAGGATCAGCACCGCCGGGATGTAGAAGACGATGAAGGTCAGCGTGTGGCGGAACGCCAGCCAGAAATCGGCGTCGTGATACAGGTTGACGAAGTTATCCAGCCCGACGTAGACCGGCGCGGAGAGCAGATTCCACTCGTAGAAGGTCAGGCGTAGCGAATAGACGAGCGGCCCCAGCACGAACACCAGCAGACCGGCCAGGCTGGGCGCGAGAAAGCACAGCACCCACCCCCATTTCTGTATACCCCGGTTGCCTGCCATGCCGTCCTCTTTCTTCACTCGCTAAAAAAAGTTGGTGAAAAAATTAACTGGCGACCGTCCCGGCGGCGGACTGCGCCAGCGGCGACTCGAAAATCTTGCCGACCACCAGCCCCGCCGCGCCGCGCGCCCAGGTCTGATCGTCAGTCGGCCTGACCATGACCTCGACGCTTTGCAGCAGCCCATGAAACGTATGCGCCCGCATCGTCGCCAGCATCGGCTCCAGGCGATAAGCGCCCGCCGAGACGCCCTCGCCGCTGATGATGATCAGCGACGGGCACAGCATATTGACGATCGCGGCCAGCCCCAGCCCCAGGTAGTGCCCGCTGCGCGCCAGCGCCTCCTGCGCCCGCGTGTCGCCCGCTTCCGCCGCGCGGATCACGTCCGCCAGCTCGCCTGCGCCATCTGCCCCTTGAAACGCGCGCAGTACAGCGGCATCGGCGGCGAGCGCTTCCAGGCAGCCGCGCTTGCCACAGGCACAGGGCGGCCCGTCCGGGTCGAGCGTGATATGTCCCAGCTCACCCACGCCGCCCTGCTCACCCTGGTACAACTGGTGATTGAGCACCATCCCCATCCCGATCCCACGCCCGACCGTCATCACGACGAAGTTGGGCACGTCGTGGCCGGGACCGAAAAGCTGCTCGGTGATGGTCAGCGTGTTGACATCGTTCTCCAGGAAGATCGGCAAACCGAGCCGCTCGGCCAGCATCGCCGCCAGCGGGACATCCTGCCAGCGAAAAAACGGCGAGTAGTGCACCACGCCGCTCTGGCAGTTGATCACGCCTGCCAACCCGATCCCGACGCCGAACACACGCTCGCGCGGCACGCCCGCCAGCCGGATCGTCTGATCGACTGTCGCCGCGATGGAGTTGCTGACGGCGCGCGGATCGTGCCCTCCGGCCAGCGGCGCGTCGAAGTAGTGGAGCACCTGCGTTTCGAGATCGGTCGCGGCGCACACCACGCGATCTTCCATCAGCTTCAGACCGACCACATAGCCCGCATTGGGATTCAGGCGCAGGAGCACTTGCCGCCGCCCGCCGGTCGAATCGCTCTCCCCAACCTCGTTGATCCAACCCTCGCCCAGCAGATCGCTGGTGATTTGC
>JAAYCM010000075.1 GCA_012729765.1 Chloroflexota bacterium
ATCGCCGCCCCGGTTCGCCGTACCGGTCGCAAGTTGGCACGCCACTGGAGCTTATTTCGGGAAGGCTGGACCTGGTATCTCAAGTCCAGCCCTCCTCTCCGAATTTAGTGTCGCCCCCTCAGCTCCGCGCAGCAGTGGAAGGGGCCGGGGATGGGGGGTGAAACGCGTGCCGCGCTACAGCGTGGTGCGGATCGAGCCGCCTTCGACCGGGATCATCGCGCCGTGTACGTAGCCCGCCGCCGGGGAGCACAGGAATACCGCGACGTTGGCGAATTCTTCCGGCTCACCCATGCGGCCCAGCGGCGCGCCTGCCGCCTGGCGCCCGATCGCTTCCTCGACCGTGATCCCTTGCCGCGCGGCCCGGTCGGTCATCAACTCGGTTACGCGCTCGGTGCGCGTCCAGCCAGGCAGGATGCTGTTGACGCGAATCCCGTCCGGCCCCAGCTCGAACGCCAGCGATTTTGTCAGCCCGGCAACGGCCATCCGCACACTGTTGGAGAGGATCAGGTTGTCGAGCGGCTGCTTGACCGAGACCGAGGTAATGGTCAGGATCGCGGCGCGGTCGCTCTGCTTGAGATAGGGCAGCGCCCCGCGAATAAGCAGCACCGCGCTCATCACGTTGAGATGGAACGCCTTTTCCCACGCCTCAAGCGCCACCGTCTCGAACGAGCCAGGCGGCGGGCCGCCCGCGTTCGTAACCAGAATGTCCAGACCGCCCAGGTGATGCACGGCCTGCTCGATCACGCGCGCCACGTCATCCGGCACGGTCAGATCGCCCGCCGCCGCAAACACGCGATTCCCCGTCTCCTGGCCGATCGCGCTGGCCGTTGCTTCAAGCTCTGCCGCGTCGCGCCCGTTGACGACGACGCTGGCCCCTTCCCGGCTGAACTGCCGCGCTGTCGCCCGGCCCAGTCCTCGGCTGCTGGCCGCGACCAGCACCCGCGCATCCTTCAAACCCAGGTCCATAATTCGCTGCACCCCCTGTTCAGAAGTGGGATCCAACGGCGCGTCCGTCCCTCGAAGCGTGACCGCGCCGGTTATTCAAGTTCCAGTTTAAGCTGCACCTGCCCCACGCCGATCACGTCGCCGGACGAGATCACGACCGGCTCGCGCACCGGGTCGCCGTTGAGCAGCGTGCCGTTGCTGCTGTTGCGGTCTTCCAGCCACCACTGCCCACCGCGCCAGATCACCAGCGCGTGCTCCTGGCTGCAATAGACGTCGTCGATCACGATCGTGTTGGTCGGCGCGCGGCCCAAGCTGGTCATCGGCAGCAGCGGATAGCTCGCGCCGCGCTCGGCGGCCTCGTCATCCGATGCGATGACCAGCAGCCGCCCCCGCCGCCGCCGGACGCCGGTCGCCACCTCAGCCGCCGCGCGATAGTCGCGCCACAGCACGGCGAAGACCGCACCCAGAAAGCCGAGCAAAATCAGGCCGGTCAGGATGCGCAGGGCCAGCAGCCAATATTCGGCACTCACCGCGCCTCCTCGTCGGGGGGCAGATCGTCAAAATCAGTCCAGGCGTCCAGATCGGCGCTGGGGAACCCCACTGCCGTGTCTGAGAGGGGATGTGTGCCGGTCGAGATGCCGTCTTCGACCACGTACACCAGCGGCACGCCCGCCAGCGAAATCACGTCGCCCGCGCGCAGCACGCACTCCGAGATACGCTGCTCGTTGACGAACGTCCCGCCCCGGCTGCCCAGGTCGTAGAGCACAAACTGTCCAAAACGCAGGCGAAGCTGGCAGTGCTGGCGGCTGACGCGCAGGTCTTCCAGCACGATCGTGTTGTCGCGCCGTCGCCCGATGTTGATCACGGTCCGGTCGAGCGGGATATAGCGGTTGCCGTCCACCACCAGAAAGGCCGTCGGCAGCCGGGGTTGGTCGCGCTCCGGCCCGATCTCGCCGGGATCGAGCGGCGCGAACGCCTGCGTAGCCTGCCCGACCGAGGCGATATGCCCGGTTTCGATCAGGACGGTGTGCAGCGTCACCATGTCGTCGGACACAAGCGACACCCTGGGGATCGTGCTCAGCCGGAAACCGCTCTGCTGCGCCAGCGTCACCAGATGCTCGGCCAGCACCGCCGCCACATCGGGCTGTGCGTCGAGCAGCGCCGCGTAGTCTTCGGGATGCAGGTGCACCACGTACTTGTTCGGCGCGCTCAGCGTCCCATCCGAGCCGGGCAGCGCGTCGTCTTCCATCGCGTGCGCCAGCCGCAGCGCCACCTCGCGCGGGTGCAGCCGCCCGGCAAACAGCCGCGCGAATCCGCCCTCGACCATCGCCTGGATGCGTTCTTCAAACTGCGCCAGTTTCTTCTTGTTATTCATGTGGCGAATTATAACAGGCGAATGCCCGCAAGCTACACCCAGTCAGCCAGCCGTATCGCAGTCGTGGGGCGGCCCGGCACGCGGCGGGGGCATGATCGGCGCGCATACCCCCGCCCCGGATTCGGTCGAATGCCCGGCCTGCCGCTAGCAGTTGCTCCGCACGTCCCCCCATCCCCCACCCCCTTCCCCCACACCGTCGCGGAGGGAAGGGGAGAAGAGCGGCAACCTGGAAGTCCTTCCCACCTTGTGAGGGAAGGATTTAGGATGGGGGGTAGGCATCGCTTCACCTGCTTCAGCGTTCCGAAATGCACATCCCACGCTAGCGATCAGTCGGGCGGTGCCGGCGCGTGAAGTCCAGCGGATCGACGTAGTTCGCCAGCAGGTTGTCGCGGTTGAGCTTGGGCCAGTGCCAGGGCTGGCTCGCCAGGATCGTCGTCGGGCTGAGATCGTAATGCAGGTGATAGGGGAACAGCCCGCTGGCGTTGCCGACTTTCGAAATCTGCTGGCCGCGCACCACCCGATCGCCCACCTTGACGCGCAGGTCTTCGATGTGCGCGTAACGCGCATACATCACCTGCCCGGTCGAGATCAGGGGATCGTGGCGGACGACGATCACGTTGCCCCAGCCGGAAAGGTGATCGGCAAACGTGACCACACCCGACGCCGCCGCATAGACCGGCGAATGCGCGTCGGCGTCCCAGTACGGCTCGTTCAGGTTGAGATCGGACCCGGTGTGATAGGCCTCGCCGGTCGTGCCGATGCGGTAGCGCCGCGCAAACCCGGTCGCGTCGAACCACTTGCCCGGCCACATATCGTCTGCCTGGCGCTCGGCTGCGGTCCCCACCGGCGCGTCGTAGCCATCGGCCAGATACTTATCGGTCGGCACGATCCCGACGATCTGCCGCCAGCGTACCGCGTCGAAGGCGATCTCCTTGCCATCCTCGCCGGTCAGATCGTTGAGAAATACCACCGCTGCCCGCGAGTCGTTGGCGTCGAACTGGAACACGCCGAGCGGCACCCAGACGTTGTAATAGGTGGACTGGCGGACCGGAATCTCCAGCTCGCCGGTGCTGCCCAGCACGCCGTGCAGCTTATAGCGCGCGCGGTCGGTCGTGCCGTGGCGCGACGGAACGAAGGCCGACACCTCGTACCATCCGCTCGCCACAAGCTGCGGGTCCCAGCGCGCCCACACCTGGCTCGACGTGCGCTCGGTGCGCTTATACTTCACATTCCAGCCCCACGTGCCGCGAAATGTTTGCAGCAGATTGGCCGGATTCTGCCCGCCAAACGCCCCGTCACGATACTGGGGGCTGTCCGGCGTCACCACGATCTCGATCCCATAGCGGCCCTGGCCGGGCGGCGGTGGGGGTGGCTCGGTGCCGCCGCCGGGAGTTATCGGCTCGTTGACCACCGGGAACTGGACCGGGCCGATCACGCCGAGCCGCCACCAGCTAATGCCGGTCGCCTTATATTCGTCGAGCACCAGGTCGTGCGCCAGCGCCATCTCGTCGCGTGGGGCCGAGCCGGGCAGCACGGGGAACACCGGCAGGCCGTAATCGCG
Organism: Chloroflexota bacterium; assembly: GCA_012729765.1. Lineage (GTDB taxonomy): Bacteria > Chloroflexota > Anaerolineae > Aggregatilineales > Aggregatilineaceae > JAAYCM01. Next base: position 3,882 of record JAAYCM010000075.1, read on the forward strand.
CCAGGTGTTGAACCCTTCGGCCAGCACCTCGCGCACGGGGCGCTGGAACGTCTCCCAATAGAGCTGCAAGTGCACGCTGTTGACAAACGGTCGCCATTCTTCGGGGTAAATCCGGGGCTTATGCTGCGGGCGCGGATCGACCGCCATGGCGATATGGAAGCGCCCGCCCACCCCGCGCCGGATGCGCGTCATCAGCGGGCGAACCGGCTCGGGCCCCACCGTCCAAAAGCCGGAATACGGCTCGACATCCAGCACCATCGAGCGGACGCCGGGCCGGTTGCAGACCTCGATAATCCGGTCGGCCTCGGCTTCGACATTGCGCCCCTTGACGACGGCCCAGGCGTGAAACTCCATGCCGTTCGCTTCAAGAATGCGCACCCATTTATCGACACTCGCCACACCGTCGATCGCCAGATCACGGTCAGTATCGAATTCACCCTGCCAGTTCGTGCCGTCGCTGGTCTTGACCCAGATCTGCTTGACGTTGGGTGCCCAGGTCTTGATCGTCCGTACCAGGTCCTCAATCGTCTCTTCGGCAAGCGAATTGCCTTTCCAATGCCAGACCCCGATCTTACCGTCGTAAGGCGTCGCCATTCCACCTGCTCCTTTGGCTTAACTGAGCTATTTAGAGTGCTGCCGCGTAAGTCCTCTGTTAAAGCATACTAGTACGGAACTCTCAAAATGACAAAATCACTGTGGGCCCAAAGTAAAAAGCGCCCGATAATGGGCGCGTGATGAAATCAGCTTGGGGCCTGCAAATAAGTCAGGCTGTAATGCCGGGGTAATGCGTCAAACTACCGGGCGGTGCGCTTCCATTCGCGGCCTTCCCAGCCAACCGGATAGAGTCCTTCGTCGAGCAAGGTCCACAACAGCCGCGCGTCCTGCTCGGCGAACCAGACCGTCCACATCCCGCCGCTCGTCCAGCCAACCATCGCGTACAGGCCGTTCTGATCTTCGCGCACCGCCTCGACGTGGGTCGTTACGGTGAACGGGAGCGAGCTGCGCAGTGGCGCCGTTGCCGCCAGGGCGGTCACCGTCTGGGCCTGTTCCGGATAGAGCAGCGCCGTCAGCTTGAACCACAGCACGTGCGCGGCCCGTACAGAAAGGAGCTGCATCCACACCTGGCCGCTTTCCTCGGTGCCTTCCACACGCACCACTACATCGCTTTCACGAAAAGAGACGGTCAGGTTGGTGCAGAACCCGTACTCTTCCTGTATGGACCGTGTAGTATTGTCCATAATCGATGTCCTTTCGCGCACCCTAGTTCATAATCGGTACGTGGTCATCACCACGTCCTGTCCGCGCTCAGTTTGGTGCAGCGCTTCCGCCCACACGGTTCCTTTAGACTTCAGTATAAGAAGCCTGTTACTGGAAATCAATCCTTCTGAACAAACCTTTAGAAGATTTTTAACAATTTTGAACATAACCGCGCCCTAAAACGAGTATAAATTTAACAGCCAACAGTCACCCATCCTTGCACAATTGAGGCTGGTACGTGAGTATAATCCGATACAGGTGGGATTGGCGAGAAAAGGAAAGGGCCGTTGAAAAAGCAGTTTATGTTTGCCCTGCTGGGGACGTTGTGCCTGGTTCTGCTCGGATCGCGCGCCAGCGCCGCACCGCCTGGCCAGCAGCCCGACCGGCTTGTCTATGGTGACGAGCGCCAGGGGCATCTGAGCCTGGCTCACCCCCAGGATGAATGGCACTTCAGCGGGCGCGCGGGCGACCTGATCCTGATCGATATGCAGGCCGCCAGCCCTGAGCCGTTCGACACCTATCTGACCCTCGCGCAGGTTGGCGGGGATGTGCTTGCCAGCGACGACGACGGCGGCTCCGGTCTGAACGCGCGGCTCGGCCCCTACCGCCTGCCCCACGACGGCGACTATCGCATCACCGCATCCAGCTACAGCGGCGCGGGCCGCTACACGCTGACGCTGGTCCGGCTCAATGACGCGCCGCGCCTGACGCCTGATCAGCCCATGCGCGGCAGAGTCAACAGCGCCCATCGGCACGACTTCTATCTCTGGCGCAGCGATGCCCCGGACGGCAGGCTGCACCGCCTCTCTGCCATGCCGACCGGCAGCGCGCTCGACAGCCCCACCCTGGATATCTACGGGCCGGACGGGTATATCGCGGGGGCCGGATCGCAGGCGGGCGGCGTGCTCGATCCGATCATCACCATGCCGGGCGAGCTGTACCTGATCGTCGTGGGCTGGGATCCGTTGGGGCCGGGCGGCCCCTACGAGCTGCGGCTCGAAGAATCGGCGGTCGCGCTGCTCGAGGACGGTCTGACCCAGATTGGCCGCCTCGACGCCAACCAGATCGCGCAGCGGCACCTGTTCCAGGCCAACGCCGGAGAGACGGTCCGCCTGACGATTGCCGTTACACGCGGCGACCTGACGCCCGTGCTCACCGTGCGCCACACCGTCAGCGATCAGGCGTTGTTCACCAGCCAGAGCCAGTCGGTCACGACGCTGTCGGTCACCCTGGTGATCCCCGAAAGCGGCCTGTATGCCGCCGACATCCGCGACGACGCCGGACTGCACGCCGGAGCCTATACCATCACCTTCCACCGTATGCAGCCAGCCGGACAAAAACAGGCGCTCCGGTTGTCCCAGTAGCGCCTGCCCACTCTCCTACCGTCCGGTTGAAACTCTTTATATCATATTTGTAATATTGGCTTATAATGGAATAGATAAAACATGCCCCGATCTTGAAATTTTAATAAGGGGGTAGTCAATGGCACGCTGCTACTACTGCTCATCCGAAGCCGTTGTTGCACAATGTTCTGGCTACGAAGCTGACTGTGGGCGGTTTTACTGCGCAACGCACGCGGTTCGCGGGCTATGCCAGGAATGCGGAATGGAGAAGCTACATGCAAAAGCGCGAGAATTGATCCTTGAAGATTACTTAGCCAAAGCGAAAGAGATACACAAACAGGACACTAAGAAATGGCTTCGTTTCTACTCCGGGTGCATATTTATTTTTCTCCCGTGGATACTTTTTCTTCAGCTTCTAAACAATACTTTTGGCAAAAGAAATGAGTATGGAGAAATCTCAGCACCACCCGGAGTCATAATTTTGGCAATTATCAGCATTGGTCTTTTAATCTATTTCGCCTGGAAACCTCGGGTATGGAGAAAACGCGCGATCGCTCAGGTTGAATTTACTAGGCCAGGGTTCAAGGAATTTGTCCGGCAAAATGAACATGAGATAGGAACACCTCTGCCCAAGAAGATTACTAACGTAGCAGTTTGGGCAGTATTTGGAATAATTCTACTCGCTGTGATGGCGCTGGGAGAATCGGCTTCTGAGAGCCAGCCTGACCGCGATATCCGCGATATCAAGAATAGGTTGGGAATGTAGCACGCATGTCATAGTACTAAAAAACAGCCTTGCCGCTCAAGGAACAACAAGGCTGCATACCTACAGCAGTTGGGTTAGAACAGGCCCCAGTCGCTCAGCACGCCGTCTTCGGCCATCGACGGATCCCACATCTCCATCCCGACCTCGATCGTGGTCGGCAGCCCGGAAGCCTGCTGCGCCATCCCGCGCGAGGCTTCGAGAAGCTGCGGCGCGTAGGGGCAGAACGGCGTGGTCATGATCATCACCAGGTGCACGCGGTCTTCATGGATATCCAGCTCGCGCACCAGCCCCAGCTCGACCACGTTCAGCCCGATCTCCGGATCGATCACCTGGCGCAGCCCCTTGTAGACGCGCGCTTCCATCTCTTCGCGCCACGACGCCCCGCCCGGAGCATTTTCGCTATCGCCGCTGGTGTTCGGCGTATTCTGCATCTCGTCCGACATTCGGTTAATCCTTCCTACTCGCTTGCTATAGCTCGCTGGCAAGCGCCAGCCACACGGCTAAAATAGTGTTGCTGCTGCCCTCATGATACCACGTCAAATCCAAATTACAGGCCATTTTCTAGAATTATAATGATTTTATTAGATAAATTTCTACTTTATTGACACCCCCTGAGGCCGAGTGTTATACTTATCACAAGACATTATTGCAAAAGATTCTCATTTAGGGCAAAATCTGGTACGGAGCTTGAAACCGGCGCCAGATTTTGTTATGGCACCGACCTAAGTAACGAGAGAGGGAAAACCACAACGATGGGAGCCGCGCTAGAAATCCGTAATCTTCATGTCAGTGTGGAAGGCCAGCCGATTCTGCGGGGCGTCAATCTGACCGTCCAGCAGGGTGAGGTTCATGCTTTGATGGGCCCCAACGGTTCGGGCAAGAGCACCCTGGCAAATACCCTGATGGGCCACCCAGCGTATGAAATCACCGCCGGTCAGTTGATCTTCGACGGCGTGGATCTGCTTGAGCTTGAAACGGATGAGCGCAGCCGGCTCGGCCTGTTCATGGCCTTCCAATATCCGGTCGCCATCCCCGGCGTGACGGTTGCCAACTTCCTGCGCAACGCGATCAACGCCCGCCGCCGCGCCGAAAACCCCGAAGACAAAGGCATTCCCATTCCCGCCTTCCGCAAGCTGATGACCGAGAAAATGGACATGATCCAGATGGATCACAGCTTCGCCGGGCGCTACCTCAACGAAGGCTTCTCTGGCGGCGAAAAGAAGCGCGCCGAGATTTTGCAGATGGCCGTGCTGGAGCCGCGTATCGCCGTGATGGACGAAACCGACTCCGGGCTGGACATCGACGCCCTGCGCATCGTCGCGGAAGGCGTTGGCCGGCTCAGCGGCCCCGATCTGGGGGTGCTCGTCATCACCCACTACCAGCGAATTCTCAACTACATCCAGCCCCAATTCGTCCATATCATGCTCGAAGGCCAGATCGTCGAAAGCGGCGGGCCAGAGCTGGCGCTGCATCTCGAAGAGCACGGCTACGACTGGCTGCGCGAGAAGCAGAACGGCACGGGCGAAGCGTAGGACGGGCTGCCGAGGCGTCGAGGCGTATCCCGGCGTCGTGGCTCACACTTAGGTCGTTAGTGGGATACCCTCGCACAACCGTCACTGGGGGCCGTTTCTAAGGAGCAAAGATCATGAGTGATGCCGAACAGATCCAGGGCATACGCGAATCGTACGAAGAGCAGTACGGCTTCAGCGACCCTGACACCTACGTCTTCCGCGCGCGCAAGGGGCTGGACGAGGAGATCGTCGCCCAGATCAGCGAGATGAAGGGCGAGCCGCAGTGGATGCGGGACTATCGCCTCAAGGCGCTGGAGATTTACCGCTCCAAGCCGGTGCCCACCTGGGGGCCGGACCTCTCGGCGCTGCGTGAAGAGGACATCTATTTCTTCGTCCGCCCGGCAGAAAAAGAAGGCCAGAGTTGGGACGATGTGCCCGAAAACATCAAGCGCACCTTCGACCGCCTGGGCATCCCCGAAGCCGAGCAGAAGTTCCTGGCTGGGGCGGGTGCGCAGTACGACTCGGAGATGGTCTATCACCGTGTGCGCCAGGAGCTTGAAGACCAGGGCGTGATCTTCAAGAGCATCGAGGCCGGGCTGCGCGAGCACGAGGACCTGTTCCGCGAATATTTCGGGACGGTCATCCCCGCGCACGACAACAAGTACGCGGCGCTCAACGCAGCGGTGTGGTCCGGCGGCTCGTTTATCTACGTCCCGCCGGGTGTGAAGATCGAAATGCCGCTCCAGGCTTACTTCCGCCTGAACTCGGCCAGCATTGGCCAGTTCGAGCGCACGATCATCATCGTGGACGAAGGCGCCTATCTGCACTATGTCGAAGGCTGCACCGCGCCGACCTATACCACCGAGAGCCTGCACAGCGGCGTGATCGAGATCATCGTCAAGCGCGGCGCACGCTCACGCTATACGACCATCCAAAACTGGTCGGACAACGTCTACAATCTTGTGACGCAGCGCGCGATGGTCTATGGCGACGCCAGTCACGAGTGGGTCGATGCCAACCTGGGCAGCCGGGTCACGATGAAATACCCGTCGGTCTACCTGATGGAGCCGGGCGCGCATGGCGAGGTGCTCTCGATTGCATTCGCCGGGCGCGGCCAGACGCAGGACGCGGGCGGCAAGGCGATCCATGTCGCGCCGCACACCACCAGCCAGATCATCAGCAAATCGATCTGCAAGGACGGCGGGCGCAGCAGCTATCGCGGCCTGCTCAAGGTGCACCCGGACGCCGATCACTCCAAGAGCACGGTCGTCTGCGACGCGCTGCTGCTGGACGATCACAGCGAATCGGACACCTACCCGTACATCGAGATCGAAAGCCCGCTGGTCACGGTCGGGCACGAGGCGACCGTCAGCAAGGTGGGCGACGATCAGCTCTTCTACCTGATGAGCCGCGGCCTGACCGAAGACGAAGCCGGCGCGATGGTGGTCAACGGCTTCCTGGAGCCGCTCACCAAAGAGCTGCCGATGGAATACAGCATCGAGATGAACCGCCTGATCCGCCTGCAAATGGAAGGCTCGATCGGCTAACCGGGCGGCGATACCCCGACGAACAGTTTTCGGTAGGGGCGTATTTATTGCGATACGCCCCTACCCCTGCCTGATAAACGAGAACGGACGAACACACAGAGAGGGTAGAACCAGTGGTAGCAACTCGCCGTCGTGTTGCACGAGATTTTCAAGCGCCGCCGCTCACCCATGCCGACGTCGAGGCCCTGAGCGCGCGTTACGACGAGCCGGAGTGGCTGCGTGAAGCCCGGCTCGCGGCCTGGGACCTGTACGAATCCCTGCCGATGCCCACCACGCAGGACGAAGCCTGGCGGCGCACCGATTACCGGCACATCAACTGGGAGAGCGCGGGCGTTTTGCCGCAGGCCAACGCCGGGCGCTTCGAAGATATTCCCGCCGCCAGCCGCCAGCCGCTGCTGGGCGAACAGCAGGGCGGCCTGCTCGCCTTCGTGGACGATCAGCCGGTTCATTACGAAGTCAACGAGGCGCTCACCCGCCAGGGCGTGATCTTTACCGATCTGCGCACCGCCGCGCGCGAGCACCCCGACCTGGTGCGCCGCCACCTGATGACGCACGCCGTCACGCCCGGATCGGGCAAATTCGCGGCGCTCAACGCGGCGCTGTGGACGCACGGTGTCTTTCTGTATGTGCCGCGCGGCAAAGCAGTCGAGCTGCCCGCGCACAGCATCTTCTACACCACCCGGCCCGGCGCGTCGCTCGGCCACCTGCTGGTCGTGCTCGAAGAAGGCGCGCAGATCGACTATCTGCACGAGAACCTCTCCCCCACCCTGGACGCCGACGGCAGCTACATCGGCGCGATCGAGCTGCTCGTGGGCGACGCGGCCAACCTGCGCTTCGTGAATTTGCAGGACTGGGGCCACCACGTCTATGAGTTCAGCCACCAGCGCGCGCGCGTTGGGAACGGCGGCCAGCTCGACTGGGTCACCGGCCAGATGGGCGGGCGGCTGATCAAGGCGTTCATGGAGATCGAGCTGGACGGCAAAGGCAGTTGGGGCCGCATGAGCGGGCTGTACTTCCCCGATGGCAAACAGTTCATGGACCTCGACACCCAGCAGAATCACAACGCCGAGCACACCACCTCGGACCTGCTGTTTAAGGGCGTGATCAAGGACGAGGCGCGCAGCGTGTGGCAGGGCATGATCAAGGCGCTGCCCGGCGCGCAGAAGACCGACGGCTTCCAGGCCAACCGGAATATGCTGTTGGGCGACAAAGCCCGCGCCGACAGCATCCCCGGCCTGGAGATCGAAGCCGACGACGTGCGCTGCACCCATGCCGCCGCCATCGGCCAGATCGAAGAGGAAGTGCTCTTCTACCTGACGAGCCGGGGCATCCCGCGCAAGGAAGCCGAGAAGCTGGTCATCGACGGTTTCTTCGTGCCGGTGCTGGACCGCATCCCCTTCGAAAACGTGCGCGACCGCATGATGGATTATGTCGAGCGCAAGCTGATGGGCCAGGACGATCCGGCGCAGGCATGAACCGTATGGCAGCAGACCGAAATTGAGAGAACACACAGGGCGGGCATATCCCGCCCTTGTTATTGAAGATATCTATCTGATTTATGTAACTGATTTGAGGGATAGACATTACTGCCTGCCGCGCTAAACTATGCCCTATAATGAGCACCATGAGCCACAGCGGGCCGATCGCCACCCTGGCCCCGCATCGGCGTTGAATGAGGCAAAGGCGAAGCACAAACCTATGACCCAAAAAACCGCGTACCCCCTCGACATTCAGGCTATCCTGTCCGACTTCCCGATCCTGCACCAGGAAGCCCACCCCGGAAAACGGCTCGTGTTTCTGGACTCGGCAGCCAGCAGCCAGAAGCCGCGCCAGGTGATCGAAGCCATGCAGCGCTATTACGAGCACGATCACGCCAACGTGCATCGCGGCATTCACGTCCTCAGCGAGCGCGCCACCGACGCGTATGAGAGCGCGCGCGAAAAACTGCGCGCCTTCATCAACGCCCGTACGCGCCGCGAGATCATCTACACCCGCAACGCGACCGAGAGCATCAACCTGGTGGCGGCCACGTGGGGGCGCGCCCATCTCGGCCCCGGCGATGTGCTGCTGCTGACCGAGATGGAGCATCACAGCAACATCGTCCCCTGGCAGCTTCTGGCGATGGAGCGCGGCTTCACGATCCGCTATATCCCCGTCACGCTCCAGGGCGAACTGGACCTGGAAGCCTACGCGCACATTCTGAGTACCGAGCCGGTCAAGCTGGTGGGGCTGGTGCATGTCAGCAACGTGCTCGGCACCGTGAACCCGGTCGAGCAGATGATCCCGCAGGCGCACGCCGCCGGTGCGCTGGTCCTGCTCGATGGCGCGCAGAGTGTGCCGCACCTGGCAGTAGACGTGCAGGCCCTCGACGTGGATTTCCTGGCCTTCTCCGGGCACAAGATGGCCGGTCCAACCGGGATCGGTGTGCTCTATGGCAAGCGCGAGCTGCTGGAAGCCATGCCCCCCTACATGGGCGGCGGCGACATGATCAAGCGCGTCACGCTCGAAAAAAGCGCCTGGAACCAGCTTCCCTACAAGTTCGAGGCGGGCACGCCCGCAATCGCGCCGGCGGTCGGCCTGGGCGCAGCGGTCGATTATCTGAACAACCTGGGTATGGAAAACATTCTGGCCCACGAGCGGATCGTGGTCGATTACGCGCTGGACCGTCTGTCCGAGGTCCCCGGCCTGACGCTCTACGGCCCAGAGCCGGCCAAACGTAACGGTGTGGCGACCTTCACCCTGAAGGACATCCACGCCCACGACGTCGCCCAACTGCTCGATGCCGAGGGCGTCGCCATTCGCGCCGGGCATCACTGCGCCATGCCGCTGCATGAAAAATATGGCCTGCCCGCCACCGCCCGCGCCAGCTTCTATATCTATAACACAACCGAAGATGTGGACGCGCTGGTTGATGCGATCTACAATGCCCGCAAGCTGTTCGGGCTGTAACACTAGGATTTGGATGAAAACCAACGATGGACCTCTACCAGGAAAATATCCTCGATCACGGACAGAATCCGCGCAATTTTGGCCCGCTGCTGGACCCGGCGGATATCGAGTTCGAAGACGACAACCCGCTCTGTGGCGATCATCTCCACCTGACGGCCCGGCTCGATGAAACCGGGCGCGTGGTGGCGATAGCATGGGAAGGCGACGGCTGCACCATCAGCCAGGCGTCGGCCTCGATGCTGGGCGAGGAAATGCTCGGCAAGACGCTCGACGAGCTGCGCAACTTCAACCGCGAGCAGCTTTTGGAGATGCTCGGCATCCCGCTCAGCCCGGCGCGCCTCAAGTGTGCGCTGCTCTCGCTCAAGGTGCTCAAGGCCGCCGCGTATGGCGTCGAGCACTGGGGCGATGACGACGAAGACTAGCCAGCATGTCTGGACAGCTTTCTACCAAACCCATGACCGACGACCTGCGCGCCGTGATCGAGCAGGCTCGCCAGGAAGCGGCGCGGCGGCACGGCAATTATCTCGACGTCGAGCACCTGATGCTCGGCCTGCTGCACGCACGCTCCGGCCCGGCCTATGAGGTGTTGGCGCGCGCGGGCGTCGATCAGGCGGGCCTCTACACCCAGATCGCCGGTGCAGTCGGCATGGAGCGCCCCACTCCGGCCCCGGTCAAAGACCTGAGCAAGTGGGCCAAAGACGCGCTGGAGCGCACGTGGCAGGAAGCCGAGCGGCTGGGCCAGTCCACGCTCAACAGCGGGCACCTGCTGCTGAGTCTGCTGGGCGAAAGTGAAGGCGCGGTACACGACGCACTGGCCGCCACCGCCCTCACGCCGGAGGGCGTGCGCGGTTATCTGCGCGAGCACGCCCCGCGCGAGTCCGCCGCTTCGACCTTCCGCCCACCCGCGCCCGGCGCTGCCCGCCGCCAGCCCTCGCGCCGCCCCGCCGCCCCGGATGGAGACGAGCCGGAATATACGATCATCCCGTTCCGGCCCGCGAAAAAGCAGAAATCCGGTGCAGCCCAGGCGCAGCCCTCGCGCTGGGGCAACTGGCCGCTGATCCTGCTGGGGATCGGCGCGTTCCTGGCCTACCTAGTCCTGGTGCTGCCCGGCAACGCGCTCTTCACCTTCGTGATCGTGCTGATCGGCTGGGTGTTCTCGCTCACGCTGCACGAGTTCTCCCACGCGCTGGTGGCCTATCTCGGCGGCGATTACACCGTGCGCGAGAAGGGCTATCTGTCCTTCAACCCGCTCAAGTACATGCACCCCATGCTCAGCATCGGGCTGCCGCTGCTGTTCCTGGCGCTGGGCGGGATCGGCCTGCCCGGCGGCGCGGTGTATATCGAGCGGCACCGTCTCAAAAATAAGTGGTGGGGCGCGGCGGTTTCCGCGGCGGGACCGGCGGCCAATCTGCTGCTGGCGCTGCTGCTGGCCGCACCGTTCTTCCTGGGGCTGGTCGATCTCCGGTCTATTGTGTTCGGAAGCGAGCAGGGCCTGACGATCTGGTCGGCGGTGGCTTTTCTGGCGATGCTGCAAATCACCGCCGTCGTCTTCAACCTGCTGCCGGTCCCCCCGCTGGACGGCTTCGGCATCATCGAGCCGTTCCTGGACGAGCGCACGCGCTTCCAGCTCCGGCAGTTGGGCGGCTACAGCCTGATGCTGATCTTCGTCGCGCTGTGGTTTCTGGACCCGGTGTCGAATGCTTTCTGGAACATGATTTTCGATATCTGCCGCGATCTGCACGTCCCGCCCACACTGATCAGCGAGGGCTTGTCGAACTTCATGTTCTGGCGACAGCCATAGTGCTACAGCCGCAGATCGCCCCCCATCCTAAACCCTTCCCCCAAAATGAGGGAAGGACTTCAAATTCTACTCCCTTTCCCTCCGCGCAGCAGTGGGGGAAGGGGCTGGGGGATGGGGGCAACAAAACGTCAGGTGCGGCTGGAATACTAGTTAGTCAGTTTTATCGTCCGCAGCCAGTAAGGAGTTGATGTGACCCGTTACATCACCGTTGCCAAAACCGCCGAGATCGGCCCCGGCGAGCGTGAAATTTTCGACATTGAAGGGTACTATATCGCCGTCTTCAACGTCGGCGGCAGTTACTACGCCATCGAAGACGTGTGCAGCCACGACGACGGCCCGGTCGCCGAGGGCGATCTGTACGGCTTTGAGATCGAGTGCCCGCGTCACGGCGCGCGCTTCGACATCCGCACCGGAGCCGTGACACGGATGCCCGCCGTGCTGCCGATTTTGTGGTTCCCAACCCGCGTCGAAGGCGACGAGATTCAGGTCGGTTTCGACGACTAATCCGCCCGGCTGATCATGCCCTGGGCTGCGCCCCGCCCGGCTGTCACCCACACGGCGCGGCCCGCAGGAACAATAACGCGATGCGTATCGGCAGAAGTAGCATACGGCCAGGGTCCGGCTGCGTGACCGGCTGCCTGGTCCGGCTGATGATCGTGCTGATCGTGATGGGGCTGACCGGCCTGATCGCGGCAGGCGTGATTCTCGCGCGCCGCGACCTGATCGAAATCAACCTGGTTCCCCGGCGCGTCGTCTCCGGCCCGGTCGTCATGCTGCCCGCCGAACCTGATCAGCCGCCCGATCTGCTGGTGCTGACCAGCGAAGAGGGCAAGTCGAATTATACGCTGTCGTATCTCGACGCCGCCGGGCAGGATATCCGCTGGAACGGTCCGCCGCTGGGACAGGCCGGGCCGCAGGCACAGGTCGCGCGGGGAGACGGGCTGGCGTATGTCGCCGGGCCGCAACCGGAGCTGATCGCGCTGCACCTGGACGACGGCGCGCGGGCCTGGGCTGCTGAGCTGGCGGACGTGATCGCGCCCCAGTGCCGGGACTGTCTGCGCGTGATCGAGGGCAGCGTGATCGCGCTGGCGGGCGACACGCTCCACGCCTTCGACGCGCTCACCGGCGAGCCGCGCTGGCAGCGTGCGCTCAATATGACGCCCAACGCTCTACTGCTGTTCGATGACCGGCTGGCCGTGCTCGACCGGCACACGCTCGGCGGCATTCTCGCGCTGAACCTGTACCATCCGGCCAACGGCGCGCTGCTGCGCCGCATCACGCCGCGCTGCGAGTCCGGCGGCGCGATGGAAGCGCTCAGCCCCGGCTCACCGATCCTTTACGATCCGGCCAGCGCGTCGATCTACTTCCTGTTCGGCTACGCGGCGCAGGGCTGCGCTCAGCGCTGGGACCTGCACACCGGCACACTCACCTGGGAGACGCGCATCGATCCGCAGGATGGCGTGTGGTCGCAGGCCTGGTATGATAACCGCCCGCTGCTGGCGGGTGACACGATCTACTTCGCCGGGGATCAGCCGGGCCTGCTGGCCGCGCTCGATACGCGGTCCGGCCAGTTCCGGCACCTGGTCGAGATTCCCGGCTACCGCTTCCAGCCGCTCGCGGTCGAAGGCGATATTCTGATCGTGCGCGTCGTGCGGCTGGATGGCACGGGGCAGGACGAACTGTGGGGCCTGGATCGCCGCACCGGGAAGAGCCGCTGGCGTTATGTACTCAGCGGCAGCACCGACAGTTGGGCCGCGCACCCGACGCCCGGCGGCTTCATGACGGTTCAGGTGCTCCCCGCCCCGGATCGTATCCTGGTGGACCTGCTCAACCCGGCCAACGGCCACCGCCTGCGCCGGACCGCGACGCCGGTCAGCAGCGCCTATTGGAGCGGGACGGTGTGGTCGGTGGATACGGCCTGGGTCACCATTGGCGATCTGTACGCGATCGATCTCACCAGCGGCGAGGCGGTCCTGGTCTGGCCCAAATCCTAGCGGTGGTCAGGCACAATTACCCCCCATCCCCTGGCCCCTTCCGCCACACTGGCGCGGAGGGAAGGAGAGAACAGCGGGCCTCGCAAGTCCCGCCCTCCTTGTGGGGGAGGGATTTAGGGCGGGGGGTAAACATGCACAACGCACTCTAACCGCCGCATCACATAACCGCGATTTCACCCAAAAGGAGCGACTATGTACGGCTTCCGGTATGATGACGCTATCCTCGAACGCTTCCCGGCGATCCGCGCCGGGGTGATTGTGGCGCACGGCGTCCGCAACGGCGCGACGCCCCGCCTGCTGGCCGAAGCCTACGAGATGGAGCAGCAGGCCGTCCTGATGCGCATCGGGGAAACGCCGCTCTCGCAGCTTCCGAGCCTGGCCGCGTGGCGGCGCGCGTTCACCGCTTTCGGCGTCAAGCCGACCCAATATCGCAGCGCCGCCGAAGCCCTGCTGCGCCGCCTGACCAAGCAGGGCAGCATCCCCAGCGTCAATCTGCTGGTCGATCTCGGCAACCTGGTCAGCATCCGCTACGCGCTGCCGGTGGCGGTGGTCGATCTGGCCCAGCTCACCGGTCCGATCACGGTTCAGTTCGCCACCGGGAGCGAGCGCTTCACCAATCTCGACGCCGACGAGGCCGACCGTCCCATACCGGGCGAGGTGATCTTCGTGGACGAGGCCGGGCTGGTCTGTGCGCGGCGCTGGTGCTGGCGGCAGAGCGATGAAACCGGCGCGCGCGACACCACGACCGGCATCCTGATCACGGTCGAGGGCCACCACGACAGCGCCGACCAGGATATCGCGGGTGCGTTGGCCGATCTGCAAACGCTGCTGATCGCGCACCAGCCAGGCGTCGCGCTGCAAGCCGGGCAGCTTTCGCCGGAACAGCCCGCCTTCCTGGTGGAGGCGTAGTACTACACAGCCCCCATCCTAAATCCTTCCCCCAAAATGAGGGAAGGACTTCAAAGCCGCCACTGTACTCCCCTTCCCTCCGCGACAGCGTGGGGGAAGGGGCCGGGGGATGGGGGGAACACTAACCACCCGCCACCTGCGCATATAATTCGTCCAGCGCCGCCGTGTCGAGAAATCCCTCGGCGGCGGACGCGACGCCGATCTTGTACGACGCGAACACCATCGCCTTGCGCAGCGCCAGGTACGGATCGCCGGTGCGGTGGTAGAGCGCCACGAAGCACGCGAACAGGGCATCTCCCGCCCCGATCGTGCTGACAATTGGGCGCGTCTGCACGGCGGGCAGCCGCTCCAGACAGTCCGCGCTCCGCACGCCCAGCAGCGCGCCCTGCGCCCCCAGCCCAACGACCACGATCTCGGCCTTATAGCGCTCCCACACGCGGCGCACCCAGTCTTCGGGCGGGCACGGCAGGCGCTCGTCGCTCATGAATAGAATCTGCGCCGCCCGCATATAGTCGCGGTTATAGTCGTCGTCCAGGTCCGCGATGGCGTGCACGTCGGTGGCGATCGGCACGCCGCGCGCCTGCATCACATCCAGGAAGGGGCGCGCAAAGTTGATGTTACATAAGACGGCGCACGGGCAGCCCTGCGCCGCCTGCTCGAACAGCGCCGGGGGATAGCCGCGATCTTGGATATCCTTCAGATCGACGTTGATCTGCCGGCGGCCCTCGGCGTCATACAGGATGACCGACTGCGGCGTCTGTTCCAGTTCGTCGATCACGAATCCCGCCGCGATCCCGTCGGCACGCAGCCGACGGTAGACAAGCTGGCCCGCGTCATCGCGCCCGATCATGGCGGCCAGGCGCACATCCTCGCCCAGCGCGCCCAGCGCCTTCGCCACGTTATATCCCACCCCCGACACGCTGCTGCTGACGCCATAAAACGGGTAGCGCACCGGCTCATACACGATCGGGAAGCCCTCGACGCGCAGTGTCGTTTCGATATTGATCAGCCCCGCCACCAGGATACCGCTCATAGCTGGTCCACCTCTCACACAAAAAAAATCGGGCGCCAGGAACATCTCCCCGGCACCCGCCGATTGTAACGCGGTCGAAGGGCGGCACCAGTCTGCCGCCGGGATTACAGTTCGTAGCGGAAGACCGCCGCCAGCATCTCTCCGCCCGGCACCCGGCTCCGATCGACGGCGTAGACCGTCCCGCCGTTGAGGTAGGTCTGCACCGCCAGCCAGTCGAGCAGGTCCTGATCGTTGGGCTGGCGCTCCGGGTGCACGTGCAGCGTAAAGGTGTTGGGATCGAACGTGCCCCACTGCTGCACGCCGAGCGCCACAAACAACGCCCCGACGCGCCCCTCGGTGACCGCCTGCAACGCTTCCTTGAGATGAGTCGTGGCGCGGCCATCGCCCTGCCCCTGGAACTGCCGGAACAGGGCTGCCTGCTCATCCTGATAGCGTGTGTAGTACGGCTGCACGATGTCCCACGCCCGCTGGTGAATCTCTTTGGCGCTCCACTGTTCGGGATTGCCGTGAATCTCCTCGTCCAGCAGGTGGCGGTACTCGTTGGTCTGGCGATAGAGCGGCAGCAGGTAATCGACCCCGGCCAGCACCAGCGGCACTTCTTCAGTATCGAGCAGGTCGGTCACGCCTTCCTCAACCCGGTGGAAGTAGCGCAGAATGTTATCCTTCTGCTCGGTACCGCCCTGCCCCGTGCCGCTTTGCCCATGAAACTGTCCGCGCGCGTCCCGGCCCGATACGCTCTGCTGCATCATGCTGAACCGCAAATCGCGCTCCGGGTCGTCAGCGTGCAGCGCCTCGTCCAGGCTGGTTGGCACGCCCTCCAGCGGCACCTTGGTGATCGTGTCACGCGTACCCTCAAACAGCCGCACTTCGTCCTGGCTGAGCGCCAACACATAGAACTTGCCGTTGCCGCTCAACAGCGGCAGCAGCGGTTTGATATGAAAGCGGTGCGTCACCACCACCAGTTCGGGCAGCAGCAGCGGCAGACGGTGCACACTCAGGAAATCGTCGGCTAGAAAGATCGCCAGCCCGCTGCTCTGGTGCCGCCAGAAATCAGCGTCATCGAGCAGATCGGCGGCTGGTTGCAGAAACTTCTCGACATCCGGCGCGCGCAGTCCCAACTGGGCCAGGCGATCCTGGGCGGTGCGCAGGAGATTCTTGAAACGGATCGGGTTCTGCTGCACTTCGGACCCGGCCCGCACGGCAGGCATGAACATCGAAACGCACCACTCGCCCTGCGTTTCGATCAGATTCCGTAGTTCGTCGCGTGTCAGAAAGTCCATATGGCAGTTCCACTCCTTTCCTGTAGTTCAAACTTAAAGGAATTGGAAGCCAACCGCCAATGGCCCCGGCGCGCTCAGCGCAGCTTATCGCCCGCGCTCACATGCCAGTGCAGGTGCTTCGAATCCTGGTAGCGGCCCAGGTTGGTCAGCACCCGGCACGCGCCCTGTTCGGCCACTACCTGCGCCGCGACCTGCCGCACCACGCCCAGCAGATCCAGCAGCAGATCGTCGTCCAGGTCCGGCGCGAGCAGCGAGGCGATGTGCTGCTTGGGGATCACCACGATATGCACCGGCCAGTAGGGGCGCGTGTGGTGATAGGCCAGCACGCGCGCCGTCTCGATCACCGTCTGCACGGGGGTGCGCCCGCTCAGCACCTCGTCACAGTAGAAATCCTCGCTCATAGCTCGCCCTTCCTGTTCAGTACGAATACATCACCTGCTCGCGCAGTTGGGCCTGCACCCCTTCTCCGGCCACGATCACGCCCGGATGCTCGACCCATCCCACCAGGCCGCGCTTGTGCAACCCGGCTTTGGGAAAAGCGGTTGTCAGGTCGGGCACGTCGGGAAACTGCGCCTGGATGGTCGCCCCGGCGATGGTGCAGGGACGGTTCTCACCCTCGACCGCCAGCACCACGCCCCCCGCAAAGATCAGCCGCGAGCCGGGCGGCAGGAACGACAGCGCCGGGATGCCGCTCAGCAGCAGGTTCGCGCCCAGCCACTCCGGCAAAAGCTGCGGGATACCCATCGCCGCCGCGACCTCGGCCAGTTCCTCAGCCGACACGATCGACACCTGGCGGCTGTTGCGAATCTTCGTCCCGCGCGGGTAATACGAGGTCCGGCTGCTGCTGCTCATCGTCAGCCCGGCGTGCCGGTCGCCCTCGAAGCCCTCAAAGCTGACCTGTACCTGCGGCTGGCGCACTGCCAGCATCGCCTCTTTATCTGGCGCGATCAGGACGGCTTCCACCTGCCCGGATATGGTTCGTTTCATGCTGCCTCGTTCCTTTCTGCTCTGTGATGACGGCCTCGTTGTGCGCCACGAGTATAATCGCTTCGGTAGTGGCGAACAATTGACTGCTCGCGGCGGTTCAACTGCCCCCCATCCCCTGGCCCCTTCCCCCACCCTGGCGCGGAGGGAAAGGGAGAACGGCAGTGGCTTTGAAAGTCCTTCCCTCATTTTGGGGGAAGGATTTAGGATGGGGGGGTAAAACGGGCTTCAGTCAAAACCTCACCACTACCAGCGCTTCCGCTCGTTTTGTCGTTTGGCGCATCTGTGGCACAATAACGAGCAAGACACTTTTCTGCCACTGCTCAAACACCTCGAAAATCATCACTTAATTAAAAGGAAGGTTGCCGTGCCTGCACAAGAACGATTGTCACCGACTGAACAGACACTCGCTTATGTGATCGGCCTGGGGATTGCGCTCGCGATCATCGCGGCCCTGTTGGGCGGCCTCGGCACCATCGACAACGAGGACATCACCAACAGTCTGCTGCTGGTCGGGCTGGCGATTGCCGTCCTCGGTATTGCCGCGTGGCTGATCCTGATCCGCCCCTGGGAACGCTACGATGACCTGAAGACGCCCCATTACACCGGCCACGACGAGGTTGCCCCCGAAGCTCCGACCCTGGAAACCGACGAGATCGACGCAGCAGCCCTGGCCGATATCCCACCCGCCGAAACGGCGGAGACGGTCGCCGCGCTGGACGAGGCGGTCCCCGTCGCGGGTGAGCCGCTGGCCGAGGCCGCTCCGTCCCCGGCACCCGAACCCGCCGCCGTCGAGACAGCCCTACCCCCCGCGCCCGAACCCGCCGCCGAGGTCGTCAAGCCGTCGCCGGTGGATAACCTCGTGCTGATCGAAGGCATCGGCCCGAAGATCGCGGGGGCGCTGCAAGCCGTCGGGATTACCAGCTTCAGCCAGGTCGCGGAGATGACACCCGCCGCGCTCGAAAGCATCGTGCGTGCCCAGGGCGTGCGCATGGTCGGCGGCGCGCACACCTGGCCGATGCAGGCCCGTCTGGCGGCCAAAGGCGAGCTGACCGCGCTGGAAGACCTGCGGCGCCGCATCCGCGTTGGCATCCCGCAGGACGACCTGACCCAGATCGAAGGCATCGGCCCCCAGGTGCAGACCGCGCTCTACGCCGCCGGCATCCAGACCTACGCCGATCTCGCCAATGTCGCGCCCGATCTGCTGCGCCGCGTGCTGGACGAGGCCGGGCTGAAGAGCGTCCACCCGGAAACCTGGCCGGAACAGGCGCGCCTGATCGTCAACAACGATCTGTCAGGGCTGGCCGATCTGCAATCCCGGCTCTAGCGGTTATCAGGTATCCGGCAAGCGACCACGTCGCCGTGTAGGGGTAGAGCAAGCTCTACCCGTTTTTCCGGCCAGCGGGCGATGCCTCTGGCCGTCCCTCAACAAATACATATCGCGGTTCAGACCCGCCGTCCGCTCAATTCGGATAGTCGCAGCGGTAGATCACGGTCGGCCTGAACTCGATCAATTCCTCGCAGTTTTCCGCGACCGAGCGGAAGATCGGCTCCAGGTCGGGTAGATCGCGCCGCCCACCGCGCGCGAACCAGTCCTCGCGCCGGGCCGGGTCCAGCGGTGGGATGCGCAGCCCATCCGTGACGGTGCTGTCCACGATTAGCGCCGGGCGTGCCTCGGCCAGATCGCGCGCGATTTCTTCGATCATGGCGTCGGTCGTATAGTCCGGCAGGATGATCCCATAGCCGTAGTGATACTGCGTGGGACTCATGCGCTGCGCCTGGAAGTTGATCCCGCTCGACGCGCCCCACACCAGCACCGTATCGCCCGGCGCGGTATGCTCGCGCACATAGACCGCCACGCCCCGGTCGCGCAGCGGCCCATTGAGCTTCCAGTTCTCGCTGCGTAGCTCGTCATACGAAAACCGGACCGGCTTGCTGCCGGCAGCGAACAGCAGATACCCGGCGGCGATCACCAGCACGAGCGCCGCGGCGCGCACCGGCACGCGATCGCGCAGCGCTTCCGCCAACGCGTAGAGGCTCAGTGTCGCCAGCAGCGCCACGCCGGGGATCAGCGTGATGTAGTAATGCTCGTAGGCGCGATAGGTCGGGTTGGTCAGGGCCAGATCGGCCAGCAGGGTCAGCACGGCCCACACGCCGAAGGTCCGCCGCAGCCTGGCCGCCGCATCCGCCGCTGGCCGGATCGCCAGCCAGACCGCCGCCGCCATGCCGGCCAGCACGAAGGGCAGCAGTGGGCCGAAGATACCGCGCGCAGGGCTGTCCCGCAGCGTTTGGATCACCGGCTCCCACAGCGCGACCGGCTCGTCGCTGATCCAGGTGTGCAGCGCGGCGGGAGCCACGAACGCCGACTCGATTGCCAGCCCCAGCACGCCGTGCGCCGCTAGGTAGATCACCAGCGCGCCCAGCCCGGCCAGCCCGCCCAGGATGATCGCGCCCAGCCACCGCCAGCGCCCCGGCGACGCGATCACCGGATGGCAGCTGAGCAGCACGGCGGGTATGAATGCCACCGCCACGCCGATCGTCGTCTGCTTGAGCAAAAACGCGGCGCTGGCCGCCAGCCCGATCCCGAAGGCCCAGCCCCAGCCGGGCCGCCGCAAGAACAGCAGCCCCGTCGCCAGGATCGCCGCCTGGGGCAGCAGCGCCAGCGTCTCGGTAAAGTTCGTGTCCCACACCAGCCCCGGATGCCGCGCCAGCAGCAGAAAGGTCAGCGCCCCGGCCCAGGCCAGCCCGCGCTGAGGATAGAGCCGCCGCAGCACGAAATAGGCCAGCAGCACCGCGCCATAGACCATGACGAATTCGAGTATCCACAGCGCCCAGCGGTCGGCCCCCAACACCACGAACGCCAGCGCGTTCACGAAGTAGATGCCGGGCGGCTTGTTCTCCCACACGTCACGATAGATCACTGCCCCTTCGCTCACCGCCCAGCCGGTATAGGCGAAGATACCGCTGTCGCGCCCCTGCGCGATCAGGGTCGGGAACAGGCGCACCGACAGCGCCAGCAGTACGATCAGCAGCACGACAGCAGCAGTGGCGCGCAGCAGCCACGCCCGCGCCGGATGGCGATCTTCCGGTTGCACAGTTTTCCTCACAGAATCAACAAGCGGCGCAAGCGCGCAGGCTCACGCCGCATCCAGAGCCGAATGATGATAGCGCCGGCCCCGGCCTACTTCAACAGCTCGGTGATCGCCGCACGCTCTTCTTCCAGCTCCTGCGTCGAGACGCGCAGCTTCTCGCGGGCATACGCGCTCAGTTCCAACCCGCTCACGATCTGGGGCCGCCCGTCCGCGCCGCGCCGCAGCGGGAACGAGTAGATCAGCCCGTCCGGCACGCCGTAGGGGTTGCCGCTGGAACAGAGCGCCCCGCTGAACCACGTCTCCGCGTCGCCGCCGGTCATGCTTTGCAGGTGGTTGATCACCGCGTTGGCGGCGCTGGCCGCGCTGCTCTTGCCGCGCGCGTCGATAACTGCCTTGCCGCGCTGCTGGACCGTCTTCAGGAAGTCGGTTTCCAGCCATGCCCGGTCCCCAATCACGTCGGTGGCCGGGTCGCCGTTCACCCGTGCGTGCTCGAAATCGGGGAACATCGTTGGGCTGTGGTTGCCCCACACCGCAAGCTGCGAGACAGCCGTCACCGGCACGCCCGCCCGCTGCGCGATCAAGGAGCGCGCGCGATTTTCGTCCAGCCGGGTCATCGCCATCCAGCGCTCGGCGGGGAGATCCGGCGCGCTGTTGAGAGCGATCAAAGCGTTGGTGTTGCACGGATTGGCAACGACCAGCACCCGGACATCGTCGGCGGCGTAATCGTTGATCGCGCGGCCCTGCGCGACGAAGATCGGCGCGTTATCCTTAATCACGTCGGCGCGCTCCATCCCCGGCCCGCGCGGCTTGCCGCCGACCAGCAGCGCCCAGTTCGCGTCGCGGAAGGCGGTGTTGGTGTCGTCGGTCGCCACGATATCTTGCAGCAGCGGGAAGGCGCAGTCCTCAAGCTCCATCACCACCCCGCGCAGCGCGCCGATCGCCTGCGGGATTTCGAGAATTTGCAGAATGACCGGCTGGTCGGGGCCGAATGCCTCGCCGCTCGCCAGGCGAAACAACAGGCTGTACCCGATCTGGCCGGCTCCGCCGGTGACGGCTACACGAATGGGTGTTTTCACGATCGCTCTCCTTCTGGATGAGACAGACTGCCGTTAAAATATATTGGTGTCTTCAAAAAATATTATAGCGGCAAACTATCGGGCGCTGGTAGCCGACTTTCCCCTGGTCAGCGCGCTGGTGGCTTTGTGGTATACTGTGAAACTTGAGATGGGAGCACGCACCGCCGGCACGGGTAGCGCACGCATGCAAAACCGTTTTCTAAATCTCACAAGTGGCGTCGCGATGGTCGTCTCGGACCTGCACGGGGATCGTGACGCGTTCGACCGCTGCCTGGCGCAGTTTTCCAGCCTGTACTGGCGCGGCGAAGCCCAACGCCTGATCTTCCTCGGCGACCTGATTCACAGCTCCGGCGCGCCCGAAGACGACGCCAGTCTGAGCATGGTGCTCGATCTGATCGCGCTGCGCAAACAGCTCAACGTCGATAATGTGATCCTGCTGCTGGGCAACCACGAGATGCCGCACATCTACGGCGTCTCGCTGGCGAAGGGACACGCCGAATTCACGCCGCGCTTCGAGCACGCTCTCGGCCCACACCGCGAGCACGTGCTGGCCTTCTTCGACAGCCTGCCGTTCATCGTGCGGACCGCCGCCGGGGTGATGCTGGCCCACGCCGGTCCCGCGCCGGACGCGATCGCGCATGCCACCAAACTCCAATACTTCGACCACCAGGCGATCTTGCAGGCCGCCGATCAGACGCTCAGCCAGACCGAGGACCTGGAGCCGCTCTACCAGCAGTACCAGGCGATCTATAACCTGTCCTATGCTGAGCTGGCGCGGCACTATCTCGCCGTCGAAGGCCCGGACGATCCGCGCTATCCACACCTGCTGCGCGCCTTCATGATCGGGCGGCAAAACACGCAGTTCGACCTGTTGTGGGACCTGCTGTTTTCCAACAACGAGATGGGCCAGTCCCCGGCGGCCTATCTGACCATGTGCGAGCGTTTCCTCTCGGCCTTCGCGCTCAGCGGGCCGGGCGAGCAGCGCGTGATCGTCAGCGGGCATATCGCCACGCCCAACGGTCACGAGGTGGTCAATCGCGCTCACCTGCGCATTTCCAGCGCCGCCCACGCCCAACCGCGCGAGGCCGGGCAATATCTGCTGTTCGACTGCGCCCGCCCCATCCGCTCCACCGAGGAGCTGTTAGACGGGCTGCGCAGCGTCTTCGACTGACCCACCCGCAGCAAACGAATCCTGGAAGGACGACCGTATGACGACACGTGTACTGTGCATCCGGCACGGTGAAACCGCCTGGAACGCGAGCGGGCGCTGGCAGGGCCACGCCCCAGTCCCGCTCAGCGATCGCGGCAAAGCCCAGGCTGCCGCCCTGGCCCGCTATCTGGCGGCGAACGGCGCGCATCTCGACGCGATCTACAGCAGCGATCTCAGGCGCGCCATGCAGACCGCCCGCCCCATCGGGACCGCGCTCGGCGTGGCGATCCGCCCCGACGCGCGCCTGCGCGAAGTGGACCTGGGCGAATGGCAGGGCCTCACCCGCGCCGAGGCCGAAGCCTGGGACGCGGAGCGCTATGCTGCTTTCCAGGCCGATTGGTACAACGTCCCGCCGCCGAGAGGCGAATCGCGCGGCGAGCTGAAAGCGCGCATCCGGGCTGCCTTCGACGATCTGGCCGCGCGCCATGCCGGGCAGACGATTGCCATCGTGTCACACGGCGGCACGCTGGGGATGCTGATCGAGAGCCTGTTCGGCCACATCGAGCGCCCCACCCTGACCAACACCTCGATCACGACCGCCGAGCAAGACACGCCGAGCCAACCCTGGCGGCTGGTGAATGTCGCCTGGGCGCCGCACATCGAGGGCGCCGCGCTCGGCGAAACATGGTAGCAGCGCGTGGCTAATCGCCGGGTGTTTGGCTAAACTAGAAATGTTGCAGGCACGCCTGTCGTTTCCCTGCGCCACCGTCGAGCGTGCCTCAGGCAGTCCACTACGGAGATTGAGATGAGCGATCTTTACCGCAGCAGCTACGGTCTGGAGAATCACGGATTCAGCAACCTGGGGCAGGAATACTGGAACTTGGCGACCCCCGCGCTGTATGAGCAGGCGATCCGGCACCGCGAAGGGGTGATGGCACACCTGGGACCGCTGGTCGTGCGCACCGGCGACCGCACGGGCCGCTCGCCCAACGACAAATATATCGTTCAGGAGCCATCGTCGGCCCATGAAATCTGGTGGGGCAGCGTCAACAAGCCCTGCACCGAGGAGAATTTCGACAATCTCTACCGCCGGATATTGGCTTACTTCGAGAACCGCAGTGTGTTCGTGCAGGACTGTTACGCCGGGACCGACCCGGAATACCGTGTGCCGATCCGCGTCATCACCGAGATGGCCTGGCACAGCATGTTCGCCCGCAATATGTTCGTCCGCATCATGGACCCGCAGCAGCTTCAGAGCCATGTGCCGCAGTTCGTCATCATCGACGCGCCCGGCGTCATCGCCAACCCGGAAACAGATTGCACCGCGTCCGGCGCGTTCATTCATCTCTCTTTCGAGCGGCGCATGGTGCTGATCGGCGGGACGAGCTATGCCGGCGAGATGAAGAAATCCGTCTTTACCATCATGAATTACCTGCTACCCGGCCAGGGCGTCATGCCGATGCACTGCTCGGCCAATTACGGCGAAAGCCGCAGCGATGTTGCGCTGTTCTTCGGCCTGAGCGGCACCGGCAAGACGAGCCTCTCCAGCGACAACACGCGCACCCTGATCGGCGACGACGAGCACGGCTGGAGCGATGATGGCATCTTCAATTTCGAGGGCGGTTGCTATGCCAAGGTGATTGAGCTCTCGCGTGAGGGCGAGCCGGAGATCTGGCAGGCGACGCGCCAGTTCGGCACGATCCTGGAGAACGTCACCATCGACGCGCACCGCCGCCGGATCGATCTCAACGACGCCAGCCTGACCGAAAACACGCGCGCTGCCTACCCGATCACACACATCGACAGCGCCGATTATGGCGGCGTGGCCGGGCATCCGAAGCATATCGTCTTTCTGACCGCCGACGCCTTCGGGATCATGCCGCCTATCGCCCGGCTGACGCGCGCCCAGGCCCAGTATCACTTCCTGGCGGGCTACACTGCCAAAGTCGCCGGGACCGAGCGCGGCGTCACCGAGCCGCAGGCCACCTTCAGCACGTGCTTCGGCGCGCCGTTCATGCCGCTCCACCCGACGATGTATGCGGCGCTGCTGGCCGAGAAGATCGAGCGGCACAACGTCCAGCTCTGGATGATCAACACCGGCTGGACCGGCGGCCCATATGGTGAGGGGCAGCGGATGCCGCTCAATTACACGCGGGCGATGGTGCGCGCGGCCCTGCGCGGCGATTTGAACGAGGTCGAAACCGTCACCGACCCGATCTTCGGCTTCGCCATCCCGACCGCTGTGCCCGGCGTCTCCGGCGATCTGCTCTTCCCGCGCCAGACGTGGCACGATCCCGCCGCCTATGATGCCAAAGCGCGCGATCTGGTGGGCCGCTTCCACAAGCACATGCAGCAGTTCGAGGACGCCCTGAGCGACGAGGTGCGCGCCGCCGCGCCCATAGCGCCCTAGAGGCTGTTATGCAGCACTTTTACCCCCCATCCCCCGGCCCCTTCCCCCACGCTGTCGCGGAGGGAAGGGGAGAACGGTGGCATTTTTCAAGTCCTTCCCTCATTTTGGGGGAAGGATTTAGGATGGGGGGCAGCCTACAACGCGTTTAGCTCCTCGATCGTGCGCTCGATCAGATCGACCGCCTCACGCAGCGTCGCCGCGTCGAAGGCCAGCCGTGCCCCCGCTGCCTCGTACAGCTCCGGCAGCGTGACCGTATTGCCCAGGGCCAGCGCGCGCCGGTAATTGGCGACTGCCCCGGCCTGATCGTCCAGCGCCCGCGCCCACACCTGGACCGCGCCCAACTGCGCCTGCCCATATTCGATGTAGTAAAACGGCGCGTCGAAGATATGCCCCTGCACACGCCACAGCAGCCGCAGATCGTCTTCCATACCGGACCAGTCGAGATCGGGCAGGAAGCGGCGGTACAGCGTGAACCATGCCTCGTCGCACTGCTGCGGATCGCGCGCCTGCTCCGGGTGCTCGTAGACCCAGTGCTGGAAGCTGTCCACCACCGACATATACGGCCAGAACTGGACGATGTGCTCCAGGTGCTCGACCCGTGCGCGGGCGGCGTCTTCCGCTGAATAGAACCCGCCCGCATCCGCTTCCAGATAGGGTGACGCCAGCAGCTCCATCGCCATCGAGCCGACTTCGGCAAACTCCATCGGGATAAACTCTAACGAGCGCTGGTGCACATACGGGATGCGCAGCGTCTCGTAGACGTGGAAGGCGTGCCCGCCCTCGTGCAGCAGCGTGATCACGGACTGGTGGCTGCCGACGGCATGGGCGAAGATGAACGGCTGCCCGCTGTAGGGGAAATCGGTCATGTAGCCGCCGGGGGCCTTGTTCTTGCGGCTGTCCAGATCGAGCAGGTTGTCGGCGCGCATCGTGCGGAAGTAACCGCCAAAAACCGGATCGACGCGGTGGAAGATGGTATCCAGCCGGTCGAGCAGCTCATCTACCGTCTCGAACGGCTTGAGCGGCGGACGGTTGTAGGGGTCCGGGGACAGGAACCAGTGGTTATCCCAGACACGCAGCGTATCGACGCCCAGCGCCGCCCTGCGCCGCGCGTTGAAGCGGCTGGCCGCCGGCACGACGACCTGCTCGATCGCGGCATGAAACGCTTTGCAGTCGTCGGGCGTGTAGTCGAAGCGCGCCAGCTCCTGCCAGCGGAAGTCCCGATAGCTCTCAAACCCGGCGTTGCGCGCCATCTGGAAGCGCAGATCAAGCTGCCGCCGCCACAGATCGTCTACCGCCGCGCGATCCTGCCGGATACGCTCCGCCAGCCGCCGCCACACGCCCTCGCGCTCGCTGCGATCGGCGCTCTGGAGCTTCGTCACCGCCTTGGAGTAGGTCAGCTCCTCGCCACCCCACTCGATCCCCCAACCGCCTGTGATCTTGCTGCGCTCGACCTCGATCTTCTCCAGCTCGGTGTGCAGCGGCAGATTCTCGGCGCGGAAGATCGCGGCGTCGGTTCGCATCCGCCGCAGCGGAATTGCGAATCCTTCCGGCTCCAGGCCGCTCGCCAGCAGCTTCTCTTTCATCGCCTGGTCGAACTCACGCGAACGCGGGATCACGTCCTCGACATAGCGCTCGAAACGTTCCTGCCCGGCCTCGTCGTTGGTGTGCGTCGTGGTGCGGACGTAGAGCCGGTTGTAGCTCTCCGCGATCATATCCACCAGGCGGCTCCAGCCCGCCAGCCACGCCTCGACGTTCTCCGCGCTCAGCGGTTCGGCCAGCAGTTGATCGGCATAGGGCCTGATCTCGTCCCAGGACCAGGCCATAAATTCCTGAATATCGGTTGGCAGTTCTTTCAACATGGATGCTCCTTGTCAGCACAGAAATAAGGGAGCCAGCGGTCCTCAGCTTAACGCCATCTCGCCGCCCGGCTCCAGCACCTTTTCATAGACCTGATCGCGCCGGTGGACGCGCATCCCGACCCGCTCATAGAGCCGGACAGCGTGCGTCGTGTTGTCCGCGTCCACGCCCAGATCGACCTGCTGGTAGTCACGCGCCCAGAACTCATGAAATGCCTGTCCCAGCAGGGCTGACGCCAGCCCGCGCCGCCGCCACGCCGGGCGCACGCCCAGAATATCGATCCAACCCGTCTGGGGCTGGCTCTCGCTGTAGCGGCGGCCAATCAGAAACCCGGCGACCTCGTCCCCGCCCCACGCGACCAGCCACAGCGACGGGTCGTAGTGCGGGTGATCGAACAGTTCGTGTGACCAGGCATCGAACGATTCCTCGCTGTAGCCCCAGTGCTCGCGGAACGCTTCACGGTCGGCCCGGTAGACGGCTTGCGCGTCGCGCTCGCGGATAAACGGGCGCAGCACCATCCCGTCCGGCAGCGGGGGCGCTTCGAAGGGCCGGTCGAGGTCGATCCGCATGATGTAGGCCGCGCGCACCGCCTGATAGCCCTCGATGTGCAGCAGCGTCGCCAGCATACCGCGCCCTTCCGACACAAAATAGCGCAGGTGCACCGGCTGTTTCCCGTGCGTGTGCTGCCAGTCCCGCACCCGGTCTTCGACAGCGCGCACCAGCCGCGTCCCGATCCCCCGGCGGCGGCAGCCGGGATGGACATTCCCCCCGACCCATACCTGCCGGTCGTCCTCGAACGCCGGGCAGCCGAATCCGACGATCTGGCCGCTGGGACGCACCGCCACGACACAGGTGCTTTCCGGCTGGCGGCGCGGCGAGGCGAAATAGTGCTTGAGCTGCTCGACCGTCACCGGATAATCGCCGCCATCGACCATCAGCGCCGCATTCATGAGATCGATCAGCCCCGGCAGATCGTCCCACCGGAACAGGCGAATCTCGACATCAGGCTTGGGACGGGTTACAGCTGCGCTCACGCCCTTCTCCTTTTCGCACGGTTACTCTGAAGCAGATGCATTTTTTGAGGAACAGCCAGAGGCATCGGTCCAGGGTGTTTGTCGTAGGGGCGAGGCAAGCCTCGCCTGCCGGGTAGGGCAAGCTCTACCCCTACACAACCCCTGCCGCTGACATACCCTCGCTTCACAAGTGCATCACAGGCTCTAGCTCACAATCCGGGATGCATCACCGCGCAGCACCCGGCGATAGTGTATGAAATGGGAATAGATCGACATTCCGACGCGCTCGTAGATCGCCAGGGCACGCGGGTTATCTGCCCGGACGGCCAGCGCTACCCGCTCGAAGCCGCGCTGCTGAAGCAAGTGGATGCTCTGGCGCAGCAGCGCGCTGCCCAGCCCATGTCGCCGCCAGCCCGTCAGCACGCCCAACTGCGCGATCCAGCCCAGGTCCGGCTGATCCTCCCCCCAGGGCGCGGAATAGCAGAATCCGGCCACCTCGTCGCCCACCCACGCCACCAGCCACAGCGCGGGATCGAATACCTTCGTCTCGATCTGCCGCGCGTGCCACTCCTCATACGGCACCGGCTCGGATCGGCTGGGGCTGTCCAGAAAGGCGGCTGTGTCGGCCTGGTAGACCGCGCGCCCGTGCCGCTCTACCTCGAAGGGGCGCAGCGCGAAACCGTCCGGCAGGGCTGCCGGGGGAAATGGGCGATCAAGCGCGATCTGCATCCGGTACGACGAGCGCAGCGCCGCGTAGCCCTGCTGGCGCACGATCGCCAGCTCGCCGGCATTGGTGCTGCCGATAAAACGCTGGATGAACACCGCCCGCTCGCCCACCTCAAGCGCTGCGGCACGCCGTGCGAAGTGCGCGTCGGCGGCCTGCACCAGCCGCACCCCGATCCCGCGCCGCCGGTGGTCGGGGTGCACGCTCCCCCAGCCATAGCCCCACAACCGGCCCGGATCGTCGCGCCATTCGACATAGGCGTAGCCCAGCGGGCAGCCTGCCGCATCGACCGCTACGAAGCAGTCGCGCTCCGGCTGGCTGAACCCTTCCAGCTCCTCGCGCAGCGTCTCCGGTGTATAGCGCTCGTCGGCGTGATCAATATCCGCGCTGTGGTTCGTGATCTCGACCAGGCGGGGCAGATCGTCCCAGCGAAAGAATCGGATGGCGGCGGCGGTGTCGGGCATCAGCGATAGGTTCCTTTCGGCGTCAGCGTTTCAACAATAGTATACGCAAGTATACGCACTTTCGCCGGGGAACGCGCAGCCCACGGGAAAACAAAAAGGGCTGCCCCTGGTGTGGGACAGCCCGTGCGGTGTGTAACGTATGACCGGCTGCTAGTTCTTGCGGGTCGGGTCCTTGATGCCCAGCTCGCCCAGACGATCCCAGCCGTTCTCACGCAGGGTCGCGTGCGCCGCCGCCAGCCGCGCAATCGGCACGCGGAACGGCGAGCAGCTTACGTAGTTCAGGCCGATGATGTGGCAGAAGTCGATGCTGTTCGGGTCGCCGCCGTGCTCGCCGCAGATACCGATCTCCAGGTCGGGACGGGTTTCGCGGCCTTCACGGACGCAGCGCTCCATCAGCACGCCCACGCCTTCGCGGTCGATGGTCTGGAACGGGTTCTTGGGCAGAATACCCTTCTCGACGTATTGCAGCAGGAAGTGCCGCTCGGCATCGTCACGGCTCACGCCGTAGGTCATCTGCGTGAGGTCGTTGGTGCCGAAGCTGAAGAACTGCGCCAGGGATGCAATCTCGCCGGCGGTGATCGCCGCGCGCGGGATCTCGATCATGGTGCCGAACTTGTAGTCAACCGTGCGGCCCTTTTCCTGCATCACCGCTTCGGCTTCCGCTTCGAGCAGGGTTTGCAGGCTCTTCAGCTCGTTGATGTGGGCGGTCAGCGGGATCATGACCTCAGGATGCACGTCCACGCCATCGCGGGCGGCGTCGCAGGCGGCTTCGAAGATCGCGCGCACCTGCATCCGGTTGACATCGGGCATCATCACGCCCAGGCGCACGCCGCGCAGTCCGAGCATCGGGTTGAACTCGGCCAGCTCGCTGGACTTCGCCAGCAGGCGCTCCGCCTCGCTGACATCCTGGCCGCGCTCTTTACCGAGCGCCACCTCGACCAGCAGCTCTTCGCGGCTGGGCAGGAATTCGTGCAGCGGCGGGTCGATCAGGCGGATGATCACGGGCAGGCCGTCCATCGCCTGGAAGATGCCGTAGAAGTCCTGGCGCTGCTCTGGCAGCATCTTGTCCAGCGCCGCCCGCTTGCTTTCGGCGTCCTCAGCCAGGATATAGTTCTGGAAGAGCTGCGTGCGCTCGCCCATGAACATATGCTCAGTGCGGCACAGGCCGATCCCCTGCGCGCCGTAGCGCCGCGAGCGCGTGGCCTGATCGGGCGTGTCGGCGTTGGCCCACACCATCAGCCGGCGGATTTCGTCGGCCCAGCCCAGGATCGTCAGCAGCTCGGTCTGCTCTTCGAACTTGGGCCGCACCACCGGGATTTCGCCCAGGTAGACATCGCCCTTCCCGCCGTTGAGCGAGATGGTGTCGCCTTCGCGGACGACGGTGCTGTTCACGCGGAACAGGCGCTGCTTGAGGTCGATGTTGAGCGCGGTACAGCCGGCTACGCAGGGCTTACCAAGCTGGCGGGCTACCACAGCCGCGTGGCTGGTCGCGCCGCCTTCCGCCGTCAGGATACCCTGGGCGGCGAGCATGCCGTGCACGTCGTCCGGCTCGGTCAGCGGGCGAACCAGGATTACGGCCTCGCCTTCCTTGGCCTTGGCTTCAGCCGTGTCGGCGTCGAAATAAACCTTACCCACCGCCGCGCCCGGCGACGCGTTCAGGCCGTGCGCCAGGACCGGGGTCCTCTTCAGCGCGTCCGGATCGAAGCCCGGATGCAGCAGTTGGTCGATCATGTCGGGCGAAATACGGCCAACGGCTTCTTCCTTGGTGATCAGGCCCTCGCTGACCATATCGACCGCGATCTTCACCGCGCTGAGGGCGGTACGCTTGCCGCTGCGGGTCTGGAGCATCCACAGCTTGCCGCTCTCGACCGTGAACTCGATGTCCTGCATCTCGCGGTAGTGCTGCTCAAGCTTCTCGGCCACGTCCAGCAGTTCGCGGTAGGCCGAGGGGATTTCCTTTTCCAGCTCGATCACTGGGCTGGGCGTGCGCGCGCCGGAGACAACGTCTTCGCCCTGCGCGTTGAGCAGATACTCGCCATAGAAGCGATTCTCGCCGTTGGACGGATTGCGGGTGAAGGCCACGCCCGTGCCGCTCTTACCGTCGGCGAAGTTGCCATAGACCATCGTCACGATGTTGCAGGCGGTGCCCCAGTCGTGCGGGTAGCCGTAGTTGTTGCGATAGTCGATCGCGCGCTTGCCGTTCCAGCTTGCGAACACGGCTTCGATCCCCAGGCGGAGCTGCTGATAGGGGTCTTCGGGGAACGGCTTGCCGGTGTGGTTCTCGACCAGTTCCTTAAAGCGGGTGGCGCAGCGCTCCCAGCCTTCCGCCGTGATCTCGGCGTCGGTCCGCGCGCCGACTTCCTGGCGGATTTCCTGAATAATTTCTTCGAACGGGTGCGCGGGCACGTCGAGCACGACCTTGCCGAACATCTGGATCAGGCGGCGGTAGAGGTCCCAGGCGAAGCGCATATCGCCGAACTTCTGGCCCATGATCTGGACGGCAGCCGGGGTCAGGCCCAGGTTGAGGATCGTGTCCATCATACCGGGCATCGATTCACGCGCGCCCGACCGCACGGAAACCAGCAGCGGGTTTTCAGGATCGCCGAAGGTCTTGCCGGTCTTCTGGTTCAACTCGGTGATATACTGCTCGACCTGCTCCCACATCCCCGCGGGGAACTTATTTTCTTGCAGATAGGCGATACAGGCATCGGTGGTAACGGTAAAACCGGGCGGCACAGGGATGCCGATACGGGTCATCTCGGCCAGGTTCGCGCCCTTGCCGCCGAGCAGGTTCCGCATGGAACCATCGCCCTCTTCGAACGAATATACCCACTTCTCTGTCATGCAAGCTTCTCCTCAACTAATCGCAGGATTAGACTCCGGATCGTGATGATGAATTTGTTTGGGCCCATGCCGGAGACAGTCAACACCCTGGTTAATGCGTTCACGCAGGCGGATCAAGCAATCGTGGCACAACCGGAAAGATTTTGCCGCTTTATAACCGGCGCTTCCAGTGAGCAAACACACTAGACCGGGTGACGGGTGTCACGCCCGGATAACAATACCGCGTCCGGCGCGCCGCGTCAACGCACTGCTGCTCCCAAAGCGTATAATTGTATCGTATCGCCCGGCGCGGCCCAAATCGAATCTTAACCTGACCGGCGTTTCGCCTGCGCTGACTTGACATTTGGCCGCATGAAGATCATAACATCAACGGACACGGTATAATCCGGCGCATCTCTAACATCTTTTGCTGACCTCAGGAGCGTGATCATGCTGCATAAGCTCTCCCTCTCGGCTCTGGTCGTCGTGCTGATCGCGGCACTGGCCGCGCCCGGCGTGCTGCTCGCCCAGGATGATGCCGGGTTCCCTGTCCCGCCGGGACGCCTGATCATCGGCGATGAGAACGGCCTGTACAGCCTGCTGGCCGATGGTTCCGAGAAAACCTATCTGGTCGAAGAAGACGAGGCCAACTGCTGGCTGCGCGACGGCCTGCTGAGTCCCGATGGCGGGCAGATGCTCTATACCCGCATCTGCGGCGGCACCTCGCCCACCGACTGGCACGCCGAGGGCCGCACCGCGAGCATCTTCCTTCTCGAGCTGGCATCGGGCCAGAGCACCGAAGTCGTCGCCAACGATGGCAGCTACCAGGATTACGCCGGGGCATGGCATCCGGACGGCACGAGCTTCGTGATCTACTCCAACCGCAGCAACGACCGCTATAACCTGTTCCTGGTCGAAGGGGGCGAGACGGCCCAGATCACCGATTTCGACACCGACGTGGGCCGCGTCTCGTGGCACCCGGACGGGCGCTACCTGATCTACAACCGCTACCAGGTCGCCGATAACAGTTGGGATATCCGCGCCTGGGACCTCGAAAGCCGCACCGAGAAGTCGGTTGTGCCGGGTCTGACGCCGCATTTCAGCCCGGACGGCGAGTGGATCGTGTATGCCACCACGGGGGCGGCTGGCGCAGACGTGTTCATCATGCCTGCCGCGTGCATCTTCAGCGAGGCGGAGTGCGACGCCGCGACGACCGCCACCAACATCACCTATACGCCCGACATCGCCGAGCGCGAGCCGCTGTGGAGTCCGGACCAGTCGCAGATCGTCTATCTGCGCGATACCAATCCCGAAGCGACCACCACCACCTGGGACGTCTACCGCCAGGAGATTCGCACCGGCTTGCAGCAAAACCTGACGGTCAGCTCCGACATCAAAGAGCGCACGACCGACTGGGAGCGGGTGGCCGGCGCGGAGCGCGTCGCGGTCGAGAGCGTGCTGCCGGTGGTGATGCGCCTCACCTCGTCCACCGCCAACCTGCGCGAGCAGCCGAACACCACCTCGAATGTGTTGGGCGTGCTCACCGGCGGCCAACTGCTGTTCGTCCAGGGCGCGAACGCGGCCCGCGACTGGTACCTGATCACCCTGCCGGAAGATGGCGCGACGGCGTGGCTCTTTGCCAACCTTGCCGCCGAGGTCCAGGGCGATCCGGCCAGCGTGCCCGAAATTTCGGCAGAATAAACCGCGCCTGGTCTGGCTCTGGAAAACCGCATCTCGCGCGGCTCACCTGCAGCCCGCGCGAGATGCGCCCTATATCAGGGCGATGATCAGCAGCCCCAGTTCGATAAGCACCAGCAGCCCGGCAGCGGACAGGTACCGGCACAGCACGGCGGCATCCGTCCAATCCCACTCGCGCAGCTGCCCATAGGTCGCCAGCCCATCCGTGATCGAAAACGTGATCAACGCCGCCAGCCCGAATCCCCACGCGCCGGTCCGCCAGCTATAGGCCACCAGCGAGCGCGATCCCAGGTGCCCGCCCCAGGCAATAAGCCGTTCCAGCGCGAACTGGAAGCGCACCACCCACGCTTCGCGGGCACGCTGCTCCCACTGCGCCTGAGCTTCGGGCGTGGGACGGCTCAACAGCGCAGCTCCGACGACCAGCAGCCCTTCGAACGAGCCAGCCCCAACCGCAAACGCCAGGATATCGGCAGTCGTCACGGCGCGCCCCAGCGCTTCGAGCAGCCCCCAGGCCGCGCCCAGTTCCGCCGCCGCCGAGATGACGCCCTGCGCCATGCTCTGCACGGTCGCGGATTGTTTCGCGGTGAGGATGCCCGCCAGCACCGACGCCACGATCTTGATCACCACGCCGAGCACCCAGGCGAGCGCGCCCAGTCCTAGCCACATGGCGTCGGCCCCCGCCACCAGGCAGGCCGCCGGCCCCACCACGCCGAGCACGATCACCAGCGCCAGATTGACCATCAGTTTTGACGCGGGCGCACTGCCCGCCCCCTTACTCGGTATGCGCGCCTACTCGTCGAGCCATTCGCGCTTGCGCTTGGGCTTGCTGCTGTAATCCGCTTCGCCGGGACGGAACGTATCGAGCATCAGCGCTTCAACCTCAAACGCATCGGGAATCCCGAACAGGCCGATCGGCACGGTGTAGGTGCGGGTGCGGTAGTGCCCACCTGCCCCACGCGACCGGCGGCGGCGCTCCTCGTAGGCGAAGATAATGTCGCCCGATCCGTCGCCGTGTGTGCGCCGCTCGATGAAGTCGATATCCTGCGGGCCGTAGGACTTGACCGACGTCGTCCAGCTCGGCTCGATGACGATCACGCGGCGGTCGGTCAGCGCGTAGACCGTGCGGCTGCCCTTGTAGTAGCCCCACAACGGCGCGAGCAGCATCCCAACACCGATCAGCAGGAAGAACGGGATGATCAGCCCAAAGCACATCCCCGGCCCGACGAATACGCGGGGCGAAAATCCGCCGCTGTAAAACACGAAGCCCTGCACGCCAAAAATGAACAGCACGATCATCAGCCAGAACCCGCCGAACAGAAAGGTCGGCAGGCTTTTCATCGCCAGCCGTGCCGGGCGCGGACGCCCCGCCCACAGCAGCTCCTCGTCCTCGAACAGCTCCGGCTCGACGATGCGGGTGATCTCGGATCGTTTTGCATCCATACTTTCTCTCCTTCGCGGGAGCGAGTATAACAGACCACAGGGGCCAGATCACCCCTGTTTTGCGGTGGCTCGACGCCAGGGGTCGAGCGCACAATCTGAAAGAGAGGCGCGCAATGAAGAAGCTGCGGTTGCTGGTCTGTTTCGCTGTCTTGCTGCTGGGTCTGGTGTCACCAGCAAGAAGCACTTCTCAAGAAATGAGTGATATTAGAGATCTGGACTGGAGCACTGACGGGAGCCGGCTGGCTGTCGGTTATCAGGATGGTACGCTCAATATTCTTAATGCATCCTTTCAACTGGTCCGAACGTTTGATGTAGGTGAGCCAATGTCTTTCGACTGGAGTCCTGGGCCGCACATCAGTTGGCTCGCTGTTGCGAATCGCAATGGAGAAATCCGGGTAATTGACGTCGATACCGGTCAGGCGATCCTGCAAATCGAAGATTTCTATGATTTCCGGATCTTTTCAATTGCATGGAGCCCAGACGAAAGCAGGCTTGCTACCGGGCATGCCGTTGGCAGCCTACTTCCCAACCCCGGTGGAGTGATCAAGGTCTGGAATTCGAGCACTGGGCAACTTGAAACCAGCTACGGGCATTACAAACATGGACATGGCGTTCACGTCCTTTCCTGGAGTCCAGATGGCATTTTCCTTGCAAGCTCCAGCCAGGATGGTTGGGTCATTATATGGAACAGCAGCTTGGATGAGATCGCGCATCACTTTAATACAGGCGGATCAGGGCTGGCCAAATGGAGCCCGGATGGAACGAAGCTGGTTACGTTCACGGATATCCTTACCCTGCAGACGTGGAACACGACTACACTCGAGCCAGAAGTTGTTCTGCACGACATGTCAGTGAGCGGTATATACGAATACGAATGGCGGCCAGGAACCTCCGAACTGGCGATTGCTACCGGAAACGCTGTGGTGCTTATGGATGCCATCACCGGGCAGGAAATCTCTGTCACTCCAACCGATGCTCGGGTAGTAGCACTTGCCTGGACACCTGACGGACGCCGCCTGGCTTACGGCGGCTCTGGCAGGCTGCCAGACATTCTGGACTTATCGCCACAGCATTCACCTACCGCTCCAACGCCTCAGCCTTCAGAGTAGAAAGGACACGTGACGATGCCTAAACGGATCGCCATTGGCCGGGCCGAAGACTTCCCGCCGGGCCAACTCCACCCGGTCGGGGCCGAAGGGACGCTGCTGCTGGTCGCCCAGATCGGCGGGCGCTTCTGCGCCGTGCATGACGAGTGCGCGCACCTGCTGCTGCCGCTGCGTGATGGCGCGCTGGACGGCGAGACGATCATCTGCCCCTGGCACCAGTCCCGCTTCGATTTCTGCACCGGCGAGAATCTGGACTGGGCCCCCGGTGCGGAACCGTCGCGCATGCCCAAATGGACGCGCCGCCTGTTCGAGCGCGGCCAGAAACCACGCCCGCTGAGGACCTGCACCGTGATCGAGGAAGACAGTGTGCTGTACATCGAGTTGCAAACCTGATCGCGTGCGCGAAACGTGGGGGAACATGGCATCACAACTGAGGCCCGTTGATTCAGCCACCCACACCGCCGCCCGACTCGGCTGCTACCTTGCGATCATCACCAGCCTGCTCACACTCGGCACCTTCACGATCGCGTTCATACTGGCCCTGGTCGCGCTGGTTGGAACGTCTATAATCTACGGCATCGAGCGCGAATATCGCTTCGAGATCATGATCATCACCGGATTCTTGTTGAGCATCGTATGCAAGCGGGCCACCCAGGCAGCATGAGAACGACTACCCGCTCCACCTATCGCTATTACGACCTGATCATGGCGCTGTTCGTGACGGTCCTGCTGATCAGCAACCTGCTCAGCAGCGCCAAGATCATCGACCTGCAGGCCGCGCTCGGCCCGATCGAGCTGGCCTTCGATGCCGGAACGCTCGTCTTTCCGGTCAGCTACATCTTCGGCGACGTGCTGACCGAGGTCTACGGCTACCGGCGCGCGCGGCGCGTGATCTGGGCGGGATTCGGGGCGAACGCGCTGCTGGGCCTGTTCGTGTGGCTGGCGGGCGTGCTGCCCGGCGAGAGCGAGTGGCAGGGCTATGCCGGGCAGGAAGCCTATGAGGCGATCCTGGGCGGCATCAGCGGGCTGATCGTCGCCAGCCTGGTCGCCTACTTTTTGGGCGAGTTTACCAACAGCTATCTCCTGGCGCGGCTGAAAGTCATGACCGGGGGGCGCTGGCTGTGGCTGCGCACCATCGGCAGCACGCTCGCCGGGCAGGCCATCGACACGACGGTTTTCATGCTGATCGCGACGGGGCTGGGCGTTTTTCCGGCGGAGCTATTGCTATCGCTGATCGTAACCAACTATATTCTCAAAGTCGGGATTGAAGTGCTGCTGACGCCGCTCACCTATCGCATCGTCAATGCGCTCAAATCTGCCGAGCATGAAGATTACTTTGATCGCGCGACCGACTTTAACCCGTTTAAGATCAGCGTGTAATCCGCTGCGAGGAAAACATGAACGACGATAACTCTATCCCTGACGATCAGCTCTCGGCCCTGGTGCCGGACGAGGATCACCTGGTTGAGGGCCACCAGAGCGGCTTCGTAGCCGTGATCGGGCGGCCCAATGTCGGCAAATCGACCCTGATGAACGCCATCCTGGGCGAGAAGATCGCCATCGTCAGCCCCAAGCCGCAGACGACCCGCGTCCGCCAGTTGGGAATCTACACCCGGCCCGATGTCCAGATCATTTTTGTCGATACGCCGGGCATTCACGATCCGCAGAATATGCTGGACAAATATATGGTGGGCGTGGCAACCGAGGCGCTGCGCGATGCCGATGTGATCCTGTTCGTGGTCGATCTCAGCGAGGACCCGACCGATGCCGATCGCACTATCGCGGAACTGGTCCGCTCGGTCGAAAAAGCCACGCCGGTAATCCTGGTGCTCAACAAGACCGACACGGTAGCCGACCGCAACCGGGTCGATGAGCGCACCAGCGACTTCCGCGCCATGATCCCTTCCGCCGACTGGCTGATGACCGTTGCCAGCAGCAATGTCGGTATCGACGAGCTGCTCGAAAAGCTGATCCGAAAGCTGCCCGAAGGCCCGCGCTACTACCCCCAGGATCAGCTCTCGGATGCCGCCGTGCGCGATATCGTGGCCGAGATGGTCCGCGAGAAGGTGCTGCTCAACCTGGAACAGGAAGTCCCGCATGGCGTGGCGGTCCAGATCGAGGAGTACAAGGAGCGCAGCGAGGACATGACCTATATCGCCGCGACGGTCTACGTCGAGCGCGAGTCGCACAAGGGCATCGTCATCGGCCAGGGCGGGCAGATGCTCAAGAAGATCAGCCAGCAGGCCCGCGAGGAGATCGAAGCCTTCATCGGTACGCAGGTCTATCTGGAGCTGTGGGTCAAGGTGCTGAAGAACTGGCGCCGTGATGAAAACGCGCTGCGCCGCCTGGGCTATCGTGACGAACGCTAGCGCGTGTGATGTGCTTCGGAACGCTGAGCGATGCGAACGATACTGCCCCCCATCCTAAATCCTTCCCCCAAAATGAGGGAAGGACTCAAATTCTGCTCCCCTTCCCTCCGCGACAGCGTGGGGGAAGGGGCCGGGGGATGGGGGGGGGGATAACGTGCGTAACAACTCGCTAGAGGATGTCCGGCATTTTTTGAGGGAAAACTGTAGGGGCGTAGTGCACTACGCCCTACCGGGCCTCAAACGCTAAGGGTCGGGGGCAATCGATGCAGGTCGAATGCGCGCAAGACGCCGATCGCGCGGCATGGCTGCGGCTGGCGGCGGAGGTCGAGCCGCTGTTCGGGCCGATGCTGAGCGATCCCGGCTACCACCGGGCGCTGGAGAAGAATATCCACCGGGGCACGGCGCTGTGCGTGCGCGAGCACGGCGGTCCGCCCGGCGCGCCGCTGATGGGCGGCCTGCTCTACTCGTCCTGCGGCTGCAAGTACGAGATCGACTGGCTGGCGGTCGCGCAGCGCTGGCAGCGCCAGGGAGTCGGTCATGCGCTGGTCGAGCACCTCTTCGGCCTAATCCACCCGCCCGCCGAGGTGGTGCTGATCACCTTTGCGCCCGATGTCGCCGGCGGTGTGCCCGCGCGCTGTTTCTACGAGCAGCACGGCTTCGCCCCCGCCGAGCCGGGACCGCCCAACGCCGCCGGGATCACGACGCAGGTCTACCGGCGCGTGATCGGCAGACCGCCGACCGTGCGCGCCGTGATCCAGCACGCCGACCGTTTTCTGCTGGTGCTGCACAACCATCAGCGCCCGGAGAACATCGGGCACTGGGGCATCCCCGGCGGCCAGATCGACCCCTGCGACACGGATCGCAAGGCGGCGCTGCGGCGCGAGCTGCGCGAAGAATTGGGCGTCAAGGCGGAGATCGGGGGTTTCATCAACACGTACCCCTACGGGGAGCGCCTGCATCACGTTTATCACGTGCGGCTCTCGGCCCGTGCCCTGACCTTCGACCGGCAGGAGATTCTGGATCACGCCTGGCTGACGCTCGACCAGGTCGCTGCCCTGCATGCTGCCGGCAAACTGCACACCGGCTTCGAGCTGGCCGCAATCACCGCCAGCCAGTCACGCTCCCGGTTCTAAACCAAAAAACCCTGGCTTATCGGTCAGGGTGATTGACTACGCGAAACCTCTCGTCAGCGCCTGCCTGCACTTTTGCCCCCCATCCTAAATCCTTCCCCCAAAATGAGGGAAGGACTTCAAATCCTGCTCCCCTGCCCTCCGCGACAGCGTGGGGGAAGGGGCCGGGGGATAGGGGGCAACAAAACGTCAGGTGCGGCTGTAGTATTAGCGTGCCGCTACCGCTCCGGCGGCGTCAGGCTCGACAGCAGTTCGCGCCCGACGATCACATCCAGCGCGATCTGCTCGACCAGCGCCTCGACGCTCACGAAGCGCACTTCGGGGCGCAGCCACGCCACGAAATCGAGCGAGAGCGTCTGCCCGTAGATGTCGCGGTCGAAGTCCAGCAGATAGGCTTCTACCAGGACGTGCCCGCCATCAAACGTAGGCCGGACGCCGACGTTGGTGAGCGCCATGAACGTCTCGCTGCCCAGGTGTGCCCAGCTTGCATAGATGCCGTTGCCGGGTAGAAACTGCTCTTCCCACACGCCCATATTGGCCGTCGGAAAGCCGAGCGTGCGGCCCCGGCCATCGCCGTGTACCACTTCGGCGGTCAGGCGATAGGGCCGCCCCAGCCAGCGCGCCGCCTTCTCGACATCGCCCCCCGCCAGCGCACCACGAATACCACTGCTGCTGATGATGTGTCCCGTGTCGTCGTTCGTCACCAGATCGACTATCTCCACGCCAAAGCCTTTGGCTTCCCCCTGCGCGCGCAAAAAATCGGCATTCCCCTCGCGCTTGTATCCCAGCGCGAAATCCGGCCCGATCCACAGCTCGCTCAGCTTCAGATGCTCGATCAGCCGGTCCACGAAGTCAGCAGCGCGCACCTGCCGGACCTCGTCGTTGAACGGGTGCGTTACGATCAGGTCCACGCCCAACTCCCCCAGCAAGGCGGCACGTTGTTCCGGCGTGGTCAGATAATAGCGTCCCGATGCGCGTCCCATCACGACGTCGGGATGTGGAAAGAACGTCAGAACGGCTGGGATGCGGTCGCGCGCGCGGGCCGTTTCGACCAGCCGCCGGAGAAGATGCCGGTGCCCCAGATGGACGCCATCGAACATGCCCACTGCCACCAGCGTTGGCCCACCCGGATCGGCGTCGGCCAGCGTGTACACATGCTGCATGTGTGCTCCGTTCCTGTGCTGCGATGACTACCCCGAACGAACAAACGCTATAGACAATACCAAAAATCCGGCGTCCGGCCCACAAGCGCCCGCCTGTCAGGCCAGCACCTTATACGGCTTCCAGCGCTCGCCGCGCCGCTCCAGCACGGCAAAGAAGCGTCCGGCCTCGTCATAGGCGCGCGCCAGCCGGATCGTCTCGTCGGCGTCGTCGTCAGCCCAGATCAGGCCGCCCTGCCGCACGCGCTGTGCGTCGTCCGCGTCCAGGTGCAGTGCGGGATAATCGGCCAGCGCGAGATCAGCGGGCAGCACGTGTTCCTGCCACGTCCCGGCCTGCATCGCCGCCTCAAACTCCGGCCAACTAACCGCCTGCTCGACCGTAAATTGCCCGCTGGCAGCACGCTGCAAGGCGGCCAGGTGCGCCCCCACGCCGACCGCGCGCCCCAGGTCGTGCGCCAAGCTGCGGATATACGTGCCCGGCGAGCAGACGACGCGCAGCATGGCGAACGGCGGCTCCCACTCGCCCAGTTCCAGCGTCTCGATCGTCACCCGGCGCGGCTCACGCTCGACCTCGATCCCCTCGCGCGCCAGGTCGTAGAGCCGCTGGCCGCCCTGCTGGACCGCGCTGTACATCGGCGGGACCTGCTCGATCGCGCCGCGAAAGGAGTCCAGCGCCGCCGCCACCGCCTCGCGGCTGACCGGGGCGGGATTCTCGGCCACGATCTGGCCCTCGGCATCATACGTGTCGGTTTCGACGCCGAAGCGCACCCGCGCGATATACACCTTGGGCGAATTCATCACGAATTCGGCCAGCCGCGTCGCAGGCCCCAGGCACAGCACCAGCACGCCGGTTGCCAGGGGGTCAAGCGTCCCGGCGTGCCCCACTTTCCTGATCCGTGCGCCGCGCCGCACATCCGCCACAATATCGTGACTGGTCGGCCCGGCGGGCTTGTCGAGGTTGAGCAGCCCGAACGCCACCTGCCCCGCCGTCATACGCGCTCCACGATCGGACTACCGGCCTGCACCGCCGCCTTGAGCAGCGCCACCACGCGCGGCACGAGCGTTTCCAGCGGCTCGCGCACCGTCGCGCCGGACGCGAGCTTGTGCCCGCCGCCGCCCAGCGCGACCGCGACTTCGGACGTATCGAAGCCCGGCACCGCCCGGAAACCGATCTCGATGCTGCCGTCGCGCTTCTCCTTGAACACGGCTGAGATATATGCCTCGTCCACCTGCACCAGCGTCCCGACCAGCCCGGCGTCGTCATTCTCATACCCGGCCTGGAGATACATCTGCTGGGTGAGCACTGCCCAGATCACGTGTTCCTCAAGCTGCACATCGGGCAGCGCCAGCCCCCACAACTTCAGGCCGCTGTAAGGCTTGTGGTTGACGGTCCGCTGCACGATCTCGCTCAGCGGCGCGCCCTGCGCCATCAGGCGCTGCGCCTTGCCGAGCGTCTCCGCGGTGACATTGTCGGTGCGGAAGCACAGCGTATCGGTCACGAGGCCGGTCAGCAGGCAGGTCGCGATCTCGTGGTCGAGCGCCACGCCCAGCCGGTCGAGCCAGTCCAGCACGCCCTCAGCCGCCGCGACCGTATCCACATCGACCAGGTTGGCCTGGCCGAACAGGGTGTTGGTCCGGTGGTGATCCAGGTTGATCACCGGCGCACCGCTGCGCAGCGCGACCTGCCCCACCTCGCCAATCCGCAGCACGTCGCCGCAGTCCACCGCGACAATCACATCAGCCTCGGTGCCGGTCAGCGCGGGCAGGATGCTTTCCGTGCCCGGCATAAAGCGCAGGTGATCCGGCACGCCGCCATCCACCGCCGCCGTCACTTCCTTGCCCAGCCGGCGCAGCGCGTGTGCCAGCCCCAGCAGCGAGCCGATCGCGTCGCCGTCGGGATTGACGTGCGTCAGGACCAGCACGCGCCGCGCCCTGCCAATCAGATCGTTGGCCTCAGTCCAGTTCAGCGTCGTCAACGGTCGTGTTCTCCTCTGTGCCGGCTTCTGGCTCCGCCGGGGGAATCTCCAGTGAATCGAGCAGCGCATTGATGCGCTCGCTGTGTTCCAGCGCCATATCC
This sequence comes from Chloroflexota bacterium, assembly GCA_012729765.1. GTDB lineage: Bacteria > Chloroflexota > Anaerolineae > Aggregatilineales > Aggregatilineaceae > JAAYCM01. The sequence continues at coordinate 46,845 of JAAYCM010000075.1, forward strand.
CAATGGAAGTGCAGGTGCGGCGTCTTGCGGAAGCGCGTGCGGGCGGCCAGCTCGCGCCGCAGATAGCCGTTGGCGCGATCCAGCCCGGCCATAATCGCGTCGCGCGTTTCGGCGTCACCCAGCGCGTGCACGTAAATATCGGCGTATTCGATCTCGCGGTCCACTTTGACGTTGGTGATCGTCACGTCTTGCAGCGCCGGGTCGGTTACTTCGATCATCAGCAGCGTGCTCAGGATATTGCGAATCTGCGCCGCTGCGCGTTCCTGTTTGATCGTCATCATTGTTTCTCCTGTTCCAATCCGTACAGCCGTTGTCCCTGCACGCCCCCCTGTACCGGGTCCAGCGCTGCGGCCAGCGCCCTGCGCGAGGTGTAGCGGGGCACCCATCCGGCCCCGTGCAGCCGATCGGTGCGCAGTATTGGGCTGCGCGCCAGCGCCATCACCCACTCCGGCGGGGTACGATGCCCCAGCCAGCGCCAGCCCCAGGTGGCTCGCGCACGCAGCCAGAGCAACGGCAGCACGCGATCACGCGCCCCGACCAGCGCCGCCGCTTCGTGCAGCGTCAGATCGGCATCACCGGCCACGTGGGTGATATCAGCCAGATCATACTCCATCGCCAGCCGAATCGCCCCGATCAGATCGTCCTCGTGCACGACCTGGAGCGGGCGCGGCCCGGTTCCGCGCGGCAGTCCGGGCGCGGCGGTGAGATAGCGCGCCAGCCCCCGGTGGTGCGGGCCGCTGATCCAGCCCATCCGCAGGCGGATCAGTCGTGTTTGGGGATTTTGGGCCGCCAGCGCGTCAAGGTAATCGGCCAGCATCGCCTGCTGCCGCGCATACGGCCCCGCCGTGTGGCCGCGCACGGGCGCAGTTTCGGCCAGCGGCGTTCGATCCTGCGGGCCATACAACAGCGCGCTGTTGACGACGATCACCCTCGGCACACCCGCCCCCACGACCGCGCTCAGCAGGCGCTTGTGGGCGTCCGGCGGCGGCATGGTGCGCAGATCGCGCCGTGCCGGCCAGTCGCGCAGCGCGGCGAGATGCACCACCCGATCGATTCCGTCCAGCAGCGGCAGCCAGTCGGGCTGATCGAGCCGCGCGCGCACGAAGCGCAGCCCCGCGATCGGAGGGTGGCAGGCGCGTACATCCAACCCGGTGACGTTTTCCACCGCCGGGTCAGCCAGCAGCCGCCCGGTCAGCAGCCGTCCCAGGCTGCTCGCCACGCCCGTGATCAGCACGCGCATCGGCTTTCTTCCCCCCTCCACAAACGGAACGGGCCAGGAGACAAGATTCCGCCTGGCCCGTTTAGTTGCTAACCATGTCCGGGATTGAGAGTCCAGCGGGCGGGGTGTTAGTTCACCCGCTCGCGGACGTAGAACTCGATCCGGTCACCTACCTGGAAATCGTGGAAGTTGTCCAGCCCGATGCCGCACTCGAAATCGGTGCGAACCTCGCGCACGTCTTCTTCGAAGCGCTTCAGGCTGCTGACGCCGATATTCTGCGCCACCACCTGGCCGCCGCGCACGACGCGGGTCTTGGCATTACGCCGCGCCACGCCTTCGAGCACGTAGCTCCCGGCGATATTGCCGACCCTCGGCAGCCGGATCACGCGCCGGACTTCGGCCACGCCCAACTGCTTCTCGGCATATTCTGGCTCCAGCAAGCCGCGCAGTGCCAACTCGACGCTTTCGATCAGCTTGTAGATCACATTGTAGGTGCGGATATCCACGCCCTTCGACTCGGCAGTACGCTGGGCTGCCGGGTCCGGCTCGACATTGAAGCCGATGATCACGGCCTCGGATGCCGTCGCCAGGTTGACGTCATTCTCGGTGATCTCGCCCACGTCGGCGTGCAGCACGCGCACCTTCATATCCCCGACCTGGATGTTCTCGACCGACTTCACGACCGGCTCCAGCGAGCCGTCCACATCCACCTTGATGATGAGCAGCAGCTCTTTGGCCTCACCGGCCTGGATGCGGTTGAAGATGTCTTCCAGCGTGACCGCAACCACCGGAGTCTGGCGGTCCTGGGCGGACTGCGCGCGGCGCGCTTCGACGATGACCCGCGCTTCCTTGACGCTCTTGGCGACTTCGAACATGTCACCGGCGTGCGGCGGCTGGTCCAGCCCCATCACGATCACCGGCTGCGACGGCCCGGCTTCCTTGATGGCCTCGCCACCCTGGGCGAACATGCCCTTGATGCGCCCATAGGACTCGCCCGCGACCACCACGTCGCCGGTCCGCAGCGTGCCATTTTGCACCAGCAGGGTCGCGATCGAGCCGCGCCCGCTTTCCATGCGACCTTCGATCACCGTGCCCGCCGCCCGGCGTGCCGGGTTGGCGCGGATGTCGGTTTCGTCGGCCACCAGCAGGATCGCTTCGAGCAGGTCATCCAGCCCGGCGCGCGTCTTGGCGCTGACCGGCACAACCAGCGTATCACCGCCCCACTCGTCCGAGCGCAGGTCTAGCTCGGCGAGCTGCTGCTTGACACGGTCGGGGTTGGCGTTCGACTTATCGACCTTGTTGAGCGCCACCACGATCGGCACCTGGGCCGCGCGCACATGGGCAATCGCCTCGCGCGTGGTCGGCATCACGCCGTCGTCCGCCGCCACGACCAGCACGGCGATATCGGCCCCCTGCGCGCCGCGCGAGCGCATCGCGGTAAAAGCCTCGTGACCGGGCGTGTCCAGGAAGGTGATCAGCCGGTCGCCCAGCTTGACCTGGTACGCGCCGATATGCTGCGTGATACCGCCCGCTTCCGACTCCTGGACGTGCGCCTCGCGGATCGCGTCCAGCAGCGAGGTCTTGCCATGATCGACGTGGCCGAGCACGGTCACGACCGGGGGCCGCCCCACCAGCGCCGAGGGATCGTCTTCGGCATAGAGGCGGCGCCACTTGGGCAGCGTTTCATCCGACTTCGGTTTTGCCGCTTCGGGTGCGCTCTGCGGGCGGGCCTCGAAGCCCAGCCCGTCGGCGACGATGGCCGCCGTATCATAGTCGATCTGCTGGTTGATCGAGGCCATGATCCCGTTGCTGATGAGTTCCTTCATCACCTCAATCGGGCTGGCATCCATCAGGGTCGCCAGATCGCGCACCGTAATGAAATCAGGAAGTTCGAGAATTTGTCTTTCTTGGGCCATAGAATCAGCGGCGCTGCGATATTCTCAGCGGCAGGCCGCCAGCCTCCTTTCCTGGATGGTATTTTATACGAAGTGTGATGATCTCCGTGCACAGGCGTCTTGACCCAGGCAAGCGGCGCGACGGGATAATGGGGTCCCGTGATGCCGCTTGCCGTGTGCATCAGGAGCGTAGTCGGCGGTAGTGTTAAATCAGTCCGGTTCGGGCCGCGCCGCCCGAATACGTTCGCGGTCTTCGTCGGTTAAGCTTGTCCGCAGCGCGTTAGCCAGCACATCGCTGTCTAGCGCGCGGTCCCAGCACGTGCGCTGGTCACACAAGTATGCGCCCCGACCATTGCGCTTGCCGGTCGGATCGATCTGCACGCCTTCATCCGGCGTGCGCACCAGGCGCGTTAAGGTTCGTTTGCTGGCGGTGCTGCGGCACACGACACACGTCCGCTGCGGAACATGGCGCGGCCTGGGCCGTGAAGCTGTTTTGCTCATAGGCCCGGCTCAGTCCAGATACTCGTCCCACTCACCACGTGCGCGGCTGCCCTTGCGGCGGCGCTTGGCCACCACTTCGCCCCGATCTTCGTCGTAGACAAACTGGCGCTTCTTCTTCTTACCGCGCTTGGGCTTGTCTTCCAGCTCGACTTCTTCCTCGTCCGGAACGGGCTCGGCAGTTTCGCGGCGCGGCTTGCGGCGCGGGGCGTCGTCGTCTTCGGAAGGCTCCGGCTGGAGAACAGGCTCGAGGCGCACGCCCACCGGGGCACGCTCCGGCTCTGGCTCAGGCTCCGGCTCGACAAACGCCGGCGGCAGTTCTTCCGGCAAAACTTCTTCCTCGGCTTCCACGTCCAGCGCAGCGACCGGCGCTTCTTCCACCTCGGCAGCAGCCGGCTCCGGCTCGAAGATCTCACCCGGCGTGGCCGCAGCCTCGGCAGTCTCAGGAACTTCGATCGCTTCGGCGGCTTCTGCTGCTTCTGCGGCGGCCTGGGCCTCTTCTTCGCCCAGGATCACCAGGTCGTCCAGCGCATAACGGATCGCTTCCAGCGCGTCCTCGCCGGCATTCCCCTGCACCAGCATCCGGCCCAGGGCTTCTTCGTCGGCCAGCATCCGCACCATCAGCTCGCCCACGTTTTCGAGCCGCGCCAGGACCTTGTTGATATCCTCGTGCAGCTCCAGTTCTTCGATCTTCATCTCGAAGGCGCGCGCCGGCACCAGCGAGCGGACCATATCCATCACGCTGCGGCGCTCGTCACGCTCGGACTCGCGCACTTCCAGCAGCGTCCGCTCGGCCAGCTTGGCAAACTCGGTGAGCGTCTGATACTCTTCGGGCTGAAGTGGGCGGTTGGCGCGCTTCTTCTCGACGATGCGCGTCACGTCGGCGATCAGGTCCGGGTGCGTCGTGTACAGCATACTCAGCGGCGGTGTGTCCAGGCGCTCGAATGCCTGAATCGCGGCCTCGGACACATTCTTGATATCGATGCGCCAGCCGGTCAGCTTGGCAGCCAGGCGCGCGTTCTGGCCCTGGCGGCCAATCGCCAGCGAGAGCTGGTCGTCGGGCACCATAACCGTCGCCGTGCGCCCGGTTTCCAGATCTTCTTCGAGCAGCATATCACTCACGCGCGCCGGGCTGAGCGACTTGGCGATGAAGACCGCCGGGTCGGGGCTCCACTCAATGACGTCGATCTTCTCGTCGTTGAGTTCCTTGACGATATTCTGAATCCGGATGCCGCGCATCCCCACGCACGCCCCGACCGGATCGACACCTTCCTGGAGCGCGGCAACGGCTACTTTCGAGCGGTCGCCGGCCTCGCGCGCGATGTTCTTGATCTCGACCTGGCCATTGTAGATTTCGGGCACTTCGTATTCGAGCAGGCGGCGCAGCATGTTTTTGTGCGCCCGACTCAGGATGATCTGCGGCCCGCGGCTGTTCTTCTTCACTTCCATGACATAGGCGCGGACCTTGTCATGGGGACGGTAACGCTCGCCGGGAATCTGCTGCGCGCGCGGCATCACGGCTTCGGCGCGGCCCAGGCTCAGCGTGATCGCGCCGCTGGTCACGCTCTGCACGGTGCCCGTCACCAGGTCGCCTTCGCGCTCGACAAACTCGTCATACAGCGACTCGCGCTCAGCCTCACGGATGCGCTGCAAGATCACCTGCTTGGCCGTCTGAGCTGCGATCCGGCCAAAATTGCGGGTCGTCCTGACCGGCACCATCACCGTATCGCCCAGTTGGGCTTCCGGCTCGCGCTCGTGCGCTTCTTCGAGCGTGACTTCGGTCTGCTCGTTCTCGACCGACTCGACGACTTCTTTCTCCAGCAGAATCTCCGACTGCCCGGTCAGATCGACCTTGGCTTCGACGCGCTGGTTATTCGAGACGTTCGCATCACGCCGGTAGGCCGACACCAACGCCTGCGCCAGTGCTTCGAGCACGACCTCGCGGGGCAGCGCCCGCTGCTCGACAATTTCGTTAAATGCCAGGGTGAAATCGCTCTTCATGTTGCTCTGTTCTGCTCTACTTGCAGCTCACTTTTTATCCGACCGGGGGGACTGCAACACGACCATATAAGACGAAAAGTGGGGGGACCCACTTTCCGCATCGTGTCTTCAAATCGTCGATCAGAGTATAGCATGCCCCGCCTGATTTGACAAGGGTAGAGCCTATTAGCAGCAGGGTGATCAGGGCAGCGCGCCCGCCCTCATCCAGGCCGGAATCTCCGCCGCCGGCAGGATCAACCGTTCCGCCGCGTCTCGCCGTTTGACCTCGACGCCGCCCTTGGCCTGTGCCTTCGCGCTCACCGTCAGCCGGATCGGGATGCCGATCAGGTCGGCGTCGGCGAACTTCACACCCGGCGACTCGGCCCGGTCGTCCACCAGCACCTCATAACCCGCCGCGCACAGGTCCGCTTCGAGCGCCGCCGCGCTCTCGACCAGGGCCGGATCGCTGCCCAGCACGACGATATGCGCGTCGAACGGGGCGACCTGCACCGGCCAGATGATGCCCCACTCGTCGTGATGCGTCTCGATGATCGCCGCCAAGAGCCGCTCCAGCCCGATGCCATAGCTGCCCATCACGATCGGGCGGGCCTGCCCGTTCTCGTCCAGATAGGTCGCGCCGACTGCCTCGGCGTAGCGCGTGCCAAGCTGGAAACAGTGCCCCAGCTCGATCGCCCGCTCCAGGTGCAGATGCCCCGTCGCGCAGCGGGCACAGCGCGCCCCTCATACGCTTCCGCGATGTCGGCTACGTGCGCCGGGTCGAAGTCGCGCGGAACGTTGACACCCGTCAGGTGATAGCCCTCGTCGTTGGCCCCCACCACGAAGTTTGCCCCGGCTCGCACCGACTGATCGGCCACCACCAACACCCCCGGATCAAGGCCGAGCGGGCTGGCGTAGCCCGGCACCGCCCCGGTCGCGCGGATCTCGTCGTCGGTTGCCGCGCGCAGCTCGCCCCCGCCCAGCGCGTTGATCAACTTGACCTCGTTCACTTCCAGATCGCCGCGAATCACGACGAATACAAACCGGCTGCTCTCTGGGCGCTCGTGGACGAAAAAGACCGCTTTGAGCGTCTGGCGGCGCGGCACGCCCACATAGGCCGCCACATCCTCGATGGTCTTGCAGTCCGGCGTGGCGACCTTCTCCACCGGCTGGAGCGCGCCGATCTCCGGCTGATCGAGCACGAACGCGGCGGCCTCGGAATTGGCGCGATAATCGCACGTGTCGCACGCCGCGAACAGCGCCTCGCCCTGCGCGTGCCGCAGCACGAATTCATGGCTGCCGCTGCCGCCCATCGCGCCGTTGTCCGCTTCGACCGCGACCGCCTCGATCCCCACGCGCTCGAACACGCGCCAATAGGCCCGCACCATCTCCTCATAAACGCGCGCCAGATCGTCCGCGTCGCGGTGCAGCGAGTAGGCGTCCTTCATGGTGAACTCGCGCAGCCGGATCAATCCCCCACGCGGGCGCGGCTCGTTGCGATACTTGGTCTGAATCTGGTAGATCACCTGCGGAAGCTGCTTGTAGCTGGCGATCTCGCGCGCGGCCAGGTAGGCGACCATATCCTCATGCGTTGGGGCCAGCGCAAACTCGCGCCCGGCGTCGCTGGCGAACTTTTGCAGCACCGGCCCGAACACGTCCCAGCGCCCGCTCGCCTGCCAGATTTCCGCCGGCTGCACCACCGGCATGACCAGCTCCTGCCCGCCGACCGCGTCCATCTCCTCGCGCAGCACGCGCGCGATGTTGCGAATGACGCGCCAGCCCAGCGGCATGATCGCGTAGATGCCGGCGGCTGCCGGGCGCACCAGCCCGGCCCGGATCGCGAGCTGGTGGCTGACCAGATCGGCATCCGCCGGGGCATCGCGCAGCGTGCGTGTGAATAGTTCCGAAACTCGCATCGTGCCCTCTCCTGTTCCAGAATCAAAAAAACCGACGCCGGGAAAGTCCGGCGCCGGTGGATAGCCAGTTGTGCAGTTACAACCGTTACACAGGCATCACCCGGCGGACCATCCTGGGCAGGTGGCGCTCGTATGGACGCTGCTAGGTGTAGGGATAACGGTTTGCGTGATCATGTCCCTAGAGTATGCCAGATCGGGCAGGGTGTCAACCACCTACCCCGCCGGAGCCTCTTCGGTTGCCGGCGCGGTGATCGCCTCAGCCGCTTCTTCGGTCGCTTCGGCGGTCGCGTCCATGACGCCGGTCAGGTCGGTGCTTTCGTCCGTGCCCGGCGGCGGGATGATCTCGACCTCGACTCCCATCTCGGTCATATCGGTGTCGTCGCCCGTCGTCTCGGCGCCCTCGTCCAGCGGTGCGCCGGGCGGGATGTTGCCGCTCACTTCAGCCGGTGGAAAGACATAGATCTGCGCCAATTCCGCGTCCACGACATACAACCGTCCCTGCGCGTCGAACGCCATTCCCGCCGGGGAGCGCAGGCCCAACTGCCCGCTTTCCAGGTTGTCGGGATGGTTGAACGACAGCACCGGTTCGCCGCTCAGGTTATAGGCGACCACGCGATGGCGGTCGTCCATATCCGTGACATAGACCAGCGTGCCATCCGGGCTGACGGCCACATACGGACGGTTGAACGACTGCCGGTTGCGGAACCACATATTCACGTCCCAGGCGTTGATCGGGAAGCCTTCCTGATCGAACGTCTGGATGCGCTGGTTCCACGCCTCGGCCACGTAGAGATGGCCCGATACCGGGTTGATCGCCAAGCCGGACGGTTCATCGACCTGGCCCAGCGCCGCGCCCGGCGTGCCGATGTCGCGCAGCCACTCGCCTTCCGAGGTATAGACACGCACGCGCTTGTTGCCCGTGTCGGCGACATAGACCGTGCCGTCCGCCCCAACCGCGATATCACGCGGCCCCCAGAACGCATCCGGCGACGGGTCCTGCGCGGGCAGGCCCTCGTGACCCCAGCCGCGCAGCCACTCACCTTCAGGGTTGAACACCTGCACGCGGTGGTTCCATGTGTCGGCCACGTAGAGATTGCCATCCGGCCCGATGGCGACGCCCCAGGGCTGCCGGAGCTGGCCCGGCTCGCTGCCGCCGTTGGGCGCGTCTCCGCCAATCGTGCGCATTTCCTCGCCCTGCGGGTTGAGCACCACGATCCGGTTGCGGTCCGTATCGGTGACATACAGCAGGCCCTCGGCGTCGATGGCGATGTCGCGCGGGCCAAGCATCCCGACCGCGCGCGCGATCACGGCTTCCGCCTGAACTTCGGCGAAGACGGTGTCCTCAGGATATTCCGGCTCGCGGATGTCCACGCTCGTGCTGCCGACTCCCGCGTCCCACACCTGGGCCGCGATCTGCTTGTCCACGAAGAAGAACATCCGGTCCGAAACCGGCCAGTTGGTCACGTCGAAACGATCGTCGTCCTTACACTCGGCAGCCACCGCGCTCTGGCAGATCGCGCGCAGCCGGTCGCGCTCCTCAGCCGTCTCCCCGACTTCCGCCTCAGACTCGCAGCGCGACTGCCGGTCCTCGATGCAGATCGCCTGCCCATAGGTGCTGTAGTCGCGCCGCAGCCAGATATCGAACAGACCCTGGCGGTAATATTCCGCCGCCAGGTTAAACGGGTCGGTGCTGAAGAGGTTCGCAACCCGGCCAAAGGACAGGTTGAAGTATTCCTGCATCGGCCACCACAGCCGGATATAGCCGAACTCGTAGTATTGATCGCCCAGAATCCGCCGTACGTCGCTGACCTTCTTGTTGCCGACCACGACGATTTTGGCCCCGTCGAGCGTGGCGGCATCCACACTGCCCGACTCACCGCGCAGGAATCCGTAATTCGGGTAATCGCGGAAGTACCACGTATAGGGCCACGACGACTCGTCGTCGTAGACGATGCGCATATTCGAGCCTTCGTTGGTGATCTCCGCGATGCGGTCCACCTCGTTGAGCACAGTCTTGATCGCCGGCCCGGCGTGCGCATAGACCAGGTACTCGGTCGCGTAGTCGTAGTTGATGTAGCTCGCCAGCACCGCCGCCCGCGCCGTCAGGATCGCCAGGATCATGGCGAAGGTCAGCAGCGCCATACGCCCCAACTGGGCCAGCCCCAGCCGCTGCCCGATGCGCCCGATCAGGTACAACGCGCCGAACAGGATCAGCAGTGCGGCCAGCCAGGTGCCGGTCGTCGCCAGATCTTCGGCGGTCCGGCCCTGGAACGGCCCGCCCTGCCCCCACACCGGCAGCAAGACTTGGGCCAGCGCCACGAACGCCAGCGGCATCGCCACCAACAGCAGCAGCCAGCCGCCATCGCGCAGCAGCGGCCAGCGGATGCCGCCGACCAGGTGGCCGACCCACCAGCCCGCCGCCAGGATCAGCGGCACGGTCAGGTGTGTGGTCAGCCAGGGCATTTTCTCGCCCGCCATCGTCAGGCCCAGCAGTATCATGATCGCCCAGTAGCCGACCAGCGCCAGCAGCGGAATCGCGCCCAGCCACTCGCGGTTTTCGGCCCGGTGCGACAGTTCCTCTTCCAGGCTGTAGGGCCGGAACAGGCGCGACGGCACCCCGGCGTAGCGCACCACGCTCACCGGCTCGCCGCCAATACTGCCGCCCGGCACCGGCTCCTCGGCGGGATCGTCTTCCTCGATCTCGACTTCGAGCGCGGCTTCGTCCGGCTCCGGCGGCAGGAGCGCCTGCGTCTGCCGCCCTTCGGCGATCAACGTGTCACTCGCCGGGGCCGGATTGTGCTCGACCACGACCGGCGCAGCCGCTTCTGCCGCGTGGCGATCCGTCTCGACCTGCTGCCGCCGCCAGCGCCATAGGCCGGAGAGTCCGGTCACGCCGGCCAGCATCGCGCCGATCAGCGGCAGGAACTCGTACACCGGGAGTTGCGTCAGGATGTAGTAATACTGCGGCTGGCTGCCGCGCCGGACGCCCTGCTGCTCCAGCCAGTAGCCCAGCGAGCCGATCATGCCGGTCGCCAGCCCATACTGGTTGCTGAACACCGTGGTGAAGAAGAACGCGAACAGGCCGATGAAGATCGCCCCGGCGGGCAGCCAGCGCTTCCAGTTCCACGCCAGCCCCACCGAAACCGATACCGCCAGGAAGGGGATAAACGCCGCCACTGCCGCGTTGAGCGTGTCGCGGCCATCGGCGCTGTTGGGGTTATATTCTTCCAGGTTATACCCGGCCCAATAGAGCGGGAACGCCGCCAGCCAGGGCAGGATCAGCGTCCCGATCACGATCAGGATGTCGAAGATCGGCTGGCGGTTGATGAAGTCCCACCAGTGGGTCAAAAAGCGCGTCGCCAGCACGCCGATCACCACCACGATGCCGATGCCCCAGGCGACCCAGATCGGCGTGTTATCGTACTGGTCGGCCTCGAAGGTGCTGGCAGCGGTCGGGTCGGCGGCGAACGGCTGCGCGGTCGCTTCTTCAACAAAGCTGCGCCGCTCGAACTTGACCAGTACCACCGTCACCAGCAGCGCCAGCAGTATGATCAGCACGATCTCGCGCCGGGGCAGCGGCAGCCGGCTGGGGAAGTTGAAGACCGCCGACAGGATCAGCACCATCAGCAGCACCAGCGCCGGGAGTCCGATCCAGGTCAGCAGGCGCACAAACATCGACGCGTTGAACTCGATGGATGTGGCGAACTCTTTGGTCGCGTTAGCGCCGTAGAGCTGGTCATACTCGCTCATCACGGCCCTGGACTGCCAGACGGTATCCGGCTTGATCACGTCGGCCACCACGATCACGACCAGCGCCATGATCGCGCCCAGCATCACGCCCGCCATGATGATTTGCAGCGCCGAGCGCCCATTCGACAGGCCGCGCATCAGCGCCGCCGCCGCCCCGCGCCGCGTGACGCCATCCCGCGCCAGCATATTGCGCACCACGCCGGAGAGCGCCAGCGGCAGGTAGATCACCAGGAACAGCGGGGCCTGGAACCACAGATCGGACGGTATCCACATCACGGGCAGGAACAGGTAACGCAGCAGTGCACCCAGCCCCCACGCCGCCAGCCCCGCGAACACGAGCAGCAGCCCATGGCCGATTGCCAGTTGCACGGCGGGCGGATGCCAGCCGGTCGCGTCTGCTGGGCGCCGCCGGATGCCGATGTCCTGTGCCATGCGCATCAGCCAGAACAGCGTCAAAAAGCTGCCGAAGATGGCGATGTAGATGAACGCCACCTCTTTCGAGGCCAGCATCCCCAGCAGCGTCGCCGCGAGCACCCACAGCCACACCGGGCGGCGCGGGCGCACTCCGTCCACATATTGCAGCGCGGCATACAGCAGCAGCAGGGCGAAGAAAATCGTCGGGATGTCGTGCCGGATATAGCGCGAGTAGTAGAGCAACTGCGGCGAGATCAGCAGCATGACCGACGCGGCCACCGCACCGACCCGCCCCAGCCAGCGCCGGAACAGCAGCGGGAACATCACGATCAGCACGCCCAGCGCCGCCGGGTAGATGCGCGCCGTGAAGTCGTTGTCGCCAAACAGGAAGTAGGACAGCGCCGTCATGTGAAACAGCAGCGGCCCGTGCATCAGTGGGGTGTGCTGGAATTCCCCAAACTCGTACAGCCGCCACGAATAGTAGGTGTGCAGGCTCTCGTCGTGGCTCATCACGCGCGTGCCCAGGTCGGCAAAGCGCGTGACCAGCGCCACCACCAAAATCACAGCATAGGCCACTACTTCCCAGTTCAACGCATAGGCGCGCGTCAGCACGCGGGTGAGTGCCTGTTCATCCGAGCCGGGGGGCAAATAGGTCTGTTCCCGTGTTGCCATTCGCTTCAATCCCACCCTTACACAATAACGGGGCGAGACGCCAGGAATCTGCGCCTCGGCCCAAGAAGTCTACCTGATGTTTCCCTACCAAACTGGCGCGCCGCCGGGCTACTCGTCAAACCGTTTGACAAAACGGTAGCCGGTGGTCTGATAGCCCAGGCTCTCGTAAAATCGGTGCGCCTCATCCTTGCGTTTGAAGCCCGACACCAGCCACGTGCCGATACAGCCCTGCTCGCGCGCCATCTGCTCGGCGAAATCCATCAGCGCGCGGCCCACGCCCTGCCGCCGCACCGCCGAATCCGTCACCAGCACCGAGATTTCACCGTAGCGGCTGCGCTGTTCCAGATTCTCGCGCAGGCGGAAGCCGAGCAGCCCGGCGACACACCCGTCGACTTCACCCACGAACAGCCAGTCGATCGGGCTGCGCTCGGCCCAGGCCAGCCGGTCCGCCATATCTTCCAGGCTCATCGGATGCCCGCTGAGCTGCACGATCAGGCTGCAGACCGCGTCAATATCGCGCGGCTCCATCGGACGAATGCAAACACTCATCGATTGGGCACTCCTCGCAGGGCCATCGGCGACACGGTCACGCGCGGCACCGGGGCCGGGCTGGCCCACATCGAGCCGGCAAACGCGACGGTTGCCTGCGGCAGCGGCATGGCGGCATCAGCCCCCACCACCCGCGCCTCGTCGGTCACGCCCGGTGTAGGCGAAGCGGTTGCGATATCCTGGGGCAGCGCTTGCGTCAGCGCCGCTTCGGCCCGCAGCTCGCTTCCGGCGATGACCGGCAGCGCGATCACGACCACCAGCAGCATGACCAGCGCCAAAGAGAGGCCGGGCAGCCATCCCGGCAGGCCCCCGGAGCGCGGCGCGCCGGGCGATCCGATCTCCTGCCACACCCCGACCCACACCTGCGAAAGCTGTCCCGCGCTGGCCTGCCCGATCAACGGCATCTCACGCCGCAGATCGGCCACCAGCCGCTCTTCACGGGCCAGCGCCGCGCGGCAGCGCTCGCACTCGCGCGCATGATTGACGACTTCGGCGCGCTGTGCCGGGCGCAGTTGCCCTTGCACATACCGAGAAAGCAGGTGAGTTACATGATGGCTGCGCATCGCTTCTCTCGATCTCTTCCGTCTCGAACGTCACCCTTAGTCCAGCAGTACCATCGGGCCGGAACTACATCTCCGATACTGTAGGGGCGAGACTTGCCTCGCCCGCTCCCCCCGCCCTAAATCCCTCCCCCACAAGGAGGGCGAGACTTGAAAAACGCCGCGTCCATCCCTTCCCTCCGCGAAATGTGGGGGAAGGGGCCGGGGGATGGGGGTAAGCCGCTGCTAGATGCTCCACAGCTCTTCCAGCGCCGCCTGATCCGCCACACTCATCGCCTTGCGAAGCTGCTCGTGTGCCAGCCGGACCCGGCTCTCGGCGGTCTTCTGCGGGCAGCCGATAATATCGGCCATCTCGCGGTAGGTCAGCCCCTGCCCATAGCGCAGCGCGACCGCCTCGCGCAGGCGCGGCGAGAGGGTGTGCAGCGCCCCGGCCAGCGCCGTCCGGATATCCTGCCACGCGGCGCGCACTTCGGGCGCTTCGTCGTCGGGCGCGGGCGGCTCGATCCCGATATTCAACAGGCTGCTCAGCGTCACGGTCGGCAGCCACTTTCGCCGCCGGGCGTTGCGGCACCGGCTGATCGTGATCGTGTAGAGCCACGTGCGGAACGCGCCGCGCGTCGAGTCGTACTGGTGCAGGCTGCGAAAAGCGTAGACCATCGACTCTTGCAGCACGTCCTCGGCATCCTGCTCGACCAGCAGCACGCTGTACGCCAGCCGGTAAAGGCTCGGCGCGTAGCGCTCATACAGCGTCGCGTAGGCCGCCTGATCGCCCTGCTGGCAGCGCGCGATCAGGTCGGGCAGGTCCGCGTCGTTGGCGCTCTGATAATTCGCCGGTTGCGCGTGTTGTGTGTTCATCACATCCATAATTACACCTCGCCCCCCGCTATTCCTCAGTCGCCGCCGGGACCCGTTCCACGCCGTAAACGTCCTTGCGCACCCACAGCATCAGCACATTCTCCGGGGCCGGCTTGACCTGCGAATCGCCGCGATAGTACCAGCGCACCACGTCGCGCCACGAGAGCAGGCCCAGGTCCCACCGCTCGCTGATGACCAGGTCCTTGCCGATATATTCTCCGCCCAGCGCCGGATTGACCACGTCCACCGGCAGGATCACCGCCGCCGTGTTGACTTCCGGCCCGACGCCGTTCACGAACACCGCATTCGGGAAGTCGCGCAGCGCCCAGTGCAGCGCGCCGTTCTGCGGCACCTGCGCCGTGATCGGGATCTTGTTCGGCTCGCCGTTGTCGCGCAGGCTCATCTCGCGCAGGGTGGCGCGCAGCTCGTGCACGTCATCCGTCACCGGATCGGCCATCCACAGATCGCGCGGATCGTCCCAGTTCACGAGCGCCGCCCGCCCGCCCACGCCGAAGCCGGTCAGCAGCAGGAACGCCAGCGTTCCCAGCGCCAGCCCGCGCCATGCCGTCCGCGCGCCCCACACACTGCCGAACAGGAAATAGAGGATGCCGATCAGCATCGCCACCAGGACCGTGATCAGCAGCCGCAGTTGAATATGTCCCAGCACGAAGGCGTAAACCGGGACATCCTGCACCGGGACGCTCTCCACACTGGCGCTGTTGCGCGTGTAAATTGCTGAGGTGAGCGTATCGGCCAGCGCGCCGAGATCGTCCACCCCCGGCGGCAGATCGTTGAGCAGCAGCTTGCCCAGCAGCACCACGCTCAGCCCGACCGCCAGCCACAGCCCCAGCGTAATCGCGCTGTGCATCCCGACGCCCCAGGCTGGCACCGGCCACAGATCGTCGCGCGGCTCGGTGATCCAGCGCGTGATCATCAGCCCGACCAGCACCGTGAGCGGCAGCGTGATCCACAGGGCGTGGGCCGCGCTCGCCCCGCTGTAGACCAGCGCCCAGACCAGCCCCGCCAGGAACCATCCCGCCAGCGCCCGCTCGAAAAAGCCGCCCTCGCGCACGGCCCGGTAGCAGCCCAGCACACCAAACAGCACGATCCCGATCTCGTAGCGCAGCGCGACCCACAGCGGCCACGCCACCGGCGCGCCGTCTGCCCGCTGCACGAAGCCTTCCAGCCCGGTATAGAGCGCGTTGCCGACCGTCGTCAGGCCGACCGGCAGCAAGTACAGCAGCGTGGCCACCATCACGACCACGACCGCCGCCGCCAGCCCGCCGCTGGCCCAGGGCCACGCACGCACCAGATCGCGCGTCCCCGCCCCGACATTCGACTCCGGGTCGTCTTCCGTCAGCCACGCGAAGGCGAATCCGAACGCCAGCCCCAGCAGCGCCAGAAAGCCCGCCGGTTCGGCCAGCAAGACCATCGCGGCAAAGGCGACCGTCGCCCCCACCGCCCAGCCGCGCGCCCGGCTCTCGACGAAGCGCAGCACCAGCCAGGGTGCGACCACCGCCAGCAGCATCGACCACACCGCCGGGCTGAGCGTGCGCGCTGCCAGTTCGGCCACCGGCGAGAGCGTCAGCAGCAGGCTGATGATCAGCGGCGGGATCGGCATCAGGTAGCGCCGCCACAGCGCGGGAGCCAGCGCCAGCAGCACGCCGCCCAAGGCTACCGGCAGGCGCGCCGCCCAGTCGCTCGCGGGCAGGAACGTGAAGCTCAGCGCGTTGAGGGCAAAGGTCAGCGGGCTGTCGGCCAGCGCGACCGCGCCCGGCACATCCTGCCGCACGGCTTGCAGCGCCGCCAACGCCTGCCGCGCCTCGGCATCGTTCAGCGGCGCATCGCCCAACTGCGCCAGCCGCAGCACCAGCGCCAGCACCGCCAGCACGAGATAGAGCACGACTTCCAGCGTGATCCGCACGTGCAGCGCCGGCTCCGCCCTGGCGGTCGGCCAGTTGGTGCCGGTGGTTTCCTGAGCGGGCACGCCCGCCGCCTGTTTCACGGTTAAGCTCATGGTTTCTGCTGCCTGCTTACTCACGTTCCCCAATCATAACGGTCCTGGCCCTACCCCCTCCCTAAATCCCTCCCCGCAAGGTGGGCGGGACTTGCATACTGCCCGCTGACCTCCCCTTCCCTCCGCGCCAGCGTGGGGGAAGGGGCCGGGGGATGGGGGGTATCCTAGCCCGGCGCGACGCGAAACACCTGCGTCTCGCCGCTGGCGCACACCGGCGCGAACACCGTGCCGAACTTGTCCAGCCCGGCCAGGTTATCGCGCTGCACGCTCGGATCGCCCCCCGCGAGCTGCGACGCCATCTGCCGTTCGGCGTTACCCACCACGATATAATCGATCCCGTAGCGATCGATAATCGCCCAGGCGCGCTCCCAGTCGAGCGTGGTGTACAGCTCCTGCACGTCGGTCGCCCGGTCGCGGAACTGGCCGCCCTCGGTACGCGCATCGGTCACGGCGGGATACGTCTCGCCGCGCCACTGGCGCTCGTGGTTCTGCCACCCGATCAGCGTCGGGATGCCCGTC
Organism: Chloroflexota bacterium; assembly: GCA_012729765.1. Lineage (GTDB taxonomy): Bacteria > Chloroflexota > Anaerolineae > Aggregatilineales > Aggregatilineaceae > JAAYCM01. The sequence continues at coordinate 63,686 of JAAYCM010000075.1, forward strand.
AGCCCGCTGAAGCGCCCATAATCCGGCGCGTAGGCCCCGCCCGGCGCTTCGGCCAGCACGGCCCTGCCACCCGGCACCAGCGCGGCGAGACACTGCACCGCCTCAAACTCGCCCCCCACCATCGCCGGGACGCCGTTGAGCGTCAGCGGCGGCAGATCGGGGCACGCGCCGCCCTGCGCCACCGGATCGCCCGGCTCGCACGCGGCAATCGCGCGCCGATTGGTGTCCTCGACCAGCGCGCGCGACCGGGTCGCGAAAACCGGGTAGAGCATCCCGGCGGCGAACAGCACGATCACCACCGCGCCGAACGCCACCCGCCCCACCAGCAGCGGCGATCCGTCATGCCGGGTCTTGCGCACAGCCTCGACCCGCTCCGGCCCGCCGGCCAGCACCGACCAGACCGCGTACGCCGCCGCCAGGCTGAACAGAATCCAACCCTGGTAGTATAGCTTAAAAACGGTGTTCATCCGCACGCCAAAATTGTCGCGCAGATAGACGAAATCGGGCGCGAGGATCAGCACCGCCCCGGCGGCGACCAGCAGCAGCGCGAACGCCGTCGAGCCGCTGTAGGGGGCGACCGGCTCCGGCGCCTGCTCGTCGTCCGGCTCGTCAGGGGCGGGATGGTACACCGGGCGCGCGAACAGCCGCCCGACCACCACAACGATCATACCGAGCAGCAGCAGCTCGCCCGGAAGCCCACCCAGCCGCCGTTCGAGCACGTCCGGCACCACATCGCCCAGATCGCGCCCCGGCCCGATCGCGGCATAGACCGAGCCACGCACCTCGTCGCGCTCCCACGCCGCGAAGCCGAGCACCGCCACGACCAGAATCCCGGCCACCGCCGCGATCACCAGCGCCGACAGCCCGGCCTGCCAGTTGAAGCGTCCCCGTGCGCGCCGCATCTCGACCGCCAGAAGCACGGTCAGGATGACCAGGAACACGCCGAATTGCAGGAAAAGCTGCTGCCACTGCGTCGGGAAGATCACATTGGGCAGCACCCCGCCCGCCTGCGACGTGAAGCTGATCAGCCAGGGCAGATACAACGCCAGCGTCAGCCCGATCATGATCGCCGCAAAGCGCAGGATGCCGAACAGGTCGGCGCGGCGCAGCGCCCCGGTGCGGTTGACGGCCAGCCGCCGCACGGCTTCCGCCCCGATCAGCAGCGGCAGGTAGATCAGGTCCCACGAGTTCATGAAGACCATCCCGCCGACCCAGATCGCGTACAGCGGGTATTCATAGGCGTGCAAGGGCCGCCCGCCCAGCACCAGGTTGAGCGCCAGTCCCACCGCCAGCACCGCGAACGGCAGCGCCAGCACATGGGGATGCAGGTCGGCCAGCACGAAGCTGAAATTGGGGAATTCCGCGATCGGCTGCGCCCCAATCGGATCGCCTTGCAGATCGCGGTCGTGGATCACGCGGCTGTAGCGGAACCACCACCAGTAGCGCCAGTTGTCGGGATGCTGCGCCTCGTCGTCCCAGTCGGGCGTGCCGTCGCCGTCGCTGTCGATCTGCGTGCCGTCTCGCTCTTCGACATCCCAGAAGTCGAAATAGCCCGCGCCCACGCCCGGCGTATAGCCACGATAGGGCAGCTCGACCAGCGCCGTGCCCAGGTTACCCATCAGGATCAAAAAACACAGCCCCAGCACGCCTGCTGCCAGCGCCGCCCCGACGCTCCCGCCCCGCCAGCGGCGATCCGGCCCGCGCGCCCGCACCAGGTTATACACCCCGCCCAGCGCGCCGATCCCGGTCAGCGCGAAGACCAGCCCAATCGTGATCCCGAAAGCCGTCCCGCTCGCCACGCCGCTCAGATCGGCCAGCATCGCCATGAGCACATAGCCGAAATAGTAGTAGCTGATCGCGTACCCGCTCAGCCAGGGGTCGCGCGGCGGAAAGGCTTCGCTGGCGCGGATGCCGTTCAGGAACATGATCTCCATCGGCTTCTCGGTGCTGCGCATCTCCGGGTTGTGCGCGCGGAAAGCCGCCCAGCCGAACAGCAGCACCAAAAAAAGCACTTCGGTCAGCACGATCAGGGCGCGGTGCTCGCGTAGCCAGGCCCGCACCGGGGGACGTTCCCCGCGCAGGAACACGACCAGCCCGATCACCAGCACCAGCAGCCACGCCAGCACCATCGCGCCCGGCGTGTTGTGCAGCAGGCCCAGGCTGCCCAGGAACCAGAACAGGAAGCCGGTCAGCATCAGGCCCGCCGCCCGCGCCAGGGTATAGCCGCGATCGGGCAGCCCGCCCAGCACGCGGAACAGCAGCGGCCACGCCGCCGCCCCCGCCAGCGTGACCAGCAGCCACCAGCTCAGCACCTCACCGCCTTCGCGGCCCAGCCAGTCGATAATCAGGGAACCATTCATAGTTTCTAGTCGCTCAGCGCGGCGACGCCCTCGCCCAGGTCGGCATCCGGCACCACGCGGTAGATCGTATCGTTATACACGCTCTGATCGGGGCATTCCTCGATCGCCGTGATGCCGCTGTGGGTGCAGCGCGGCTCGGCATAGACCACGTTGAGCAGCCCCAGATCGACCATCGTATCGAACTTCGCCAGCCCCGGCGCGTGCCCGACCGTCAGCAGCGCGATGTCGATGTCCTGGTAGAAGGCGCGCTCGACCGCCCCCACCACAATATACTCGATGTCATACGCCTGGATCAGGTTCCACGCCGTGCGGATGCCTTCCGTCCCGGCCAGCTCGTAGAACGCGGCGATATTGTTCTGCCGGGTATGGACCAGCGCGTCCATCGGCGGCAGGCTGCGCTGCTGAATCTGGTGCCAGTCCCAGCCCAGGATCGTCGGCAGCCCGGTGAAGATGCTGACCCGCCCGCTCCAGTGATAGAGCGGCGTGAACAGGTGCGCTTCCATGATCACCGGCGTGCCTTCGACGTTGTCTTGCAGCCAGCGGATCATTTCATAATCGCCTTCGAGCGAGAACCACACGCCGTGCTCGCCGTGAATGGCGTGCCGCATGAATTCCATCCCGTCGAGCGTCAGCGGGGTGTCTTCCACGTTGAAACGGTCGCGCGCGCGGGCCGGAGTCGCCAGCAGCGGATAGAGCATCCCCACGCCGATCAGCACCAGCAGCGCCGCCTGCCACGCCGTGCGCAGGGCCGGACGCCACACCGCCGCGCTGCGCAGCATCCACGCCAGCGCCACCCCGCCCACCACGCTCAGCAGCAGCCAGACCTGGATATAGAACTTGAACACCGTGTTCTGGCGGCCAATATCGCCTTCCAGCACCACGACCTCAACCCCGATCGTGATCGCCAGCGCCAGCACGATCAGCGCATAGGCCGCCCGCAGCAGCGCGTTCTGGCGCGGCAGGAAAAACAGCAGCGTCGCCCACGCGATCAGCGGCCCGGCCACTTGCAGCGCCGGAACCTCGCGCACGCCCAGCACCAGCGACACCAGCAGCACGGCGATCAGCCCCAGGCCGATCACGCTCACCGGCACGGCCAGCCCGCGCAGCCGCTCGATCCGCACCCGGCGCAGCCAGCCCGCCGTCTGCCACACCAGCAGCGACGTGATAATGAACAGGAAGATGCCGTGCACGTAGAAGTAAGCCCACAGCGGCGTGCGATCAAGCTCCCAGGGCTGGACGGATGTATAGGCCGTCGCAAAATAGGCGGTGAACGGCCACGCCGCGATCACCGTGAAGAGCAGGAACAGCGCCACCCGCCCGATCCACGCCAGCAGCAGCCGCTTGTCGAGATAGGCCCGCAGCGCGATCAACAGCGCCAGATAGATCAGCCCCACCAGCACCAGCCCGGCGATGATCCACACCAGCAGGCTGCCGATTGAGAACGTGACCTCGTTCAACACGCCCTGCTGCTCGGCCTGGATGCGCTGGAATAGATAATAGGCCACGCGCAGCACGATCATCAGCGGGATCACCAGCAGCACCGGCCACAGCGAGCGCGCCCGGTCGGGACGCAGGCGTCCCCACAGCCACGCCGCCGCGCGCGAGGGCGGATAGCGCCAGTTCTGACGCACCGCGCCCAGCCACGCGACATACGTCAGCCCGGCAGCGCCTAAAATCAGGTAGGTGATCCAGTCCCACGAGTTGGTGGGGCGCAGCACCCCGACCGCCAGCCCGCCCAGCGCCAGCGCGATCGCGGCTTCCCACCACGCCCGCTGCGCGTGTCCCGCCCCGATGATCTCGCCCACCAGCCACAGCAGCACGAGCAGCGTGACCGGCATGGCGATCATGTGGGCGTGCAGGTCGCCGTAGAGGAAGGTGAAATAGGGCATCTCCGCGATCGCATTTTGCCCCGCCCCGCCCGGCAGCTCCGAGATGATGCGCGTCGGCGCCCAGTACCAGCGGTGCGAGTGCATCGGCAGCGGCTTCCCGTCGAGCACCTGCCCCAGCCCGCCGAAGAACGCCCGCATCTGGCCGCGCACGTTGTTCAACCCGTGCTCCCAGATGCGGAACAGCGGCGGGTGGTTGGCCTCGTCGTCGATATAGGCGTCGGTCCGGTCCTGCGCGATCTGGGCCAGTTGCAGCGTCTCGCTGCCCTCGTCCGGATCGCGCCCGTAGTCGTCGCGGAAGTCCTCGACCGCTTCCCGGTAGAAGTCGTCATAGATTTCGAACCGCCGCGCTTCCAGTTCGGCCTCGCGCTCCTGGTACAGCATCGGCTGCGGAATCCAGCCGCCGAGCTTGGCCGTCTCCGTGACGAAGACATGCACCGTGCCCAGGTTGCCGATCACCACCGCCAGGATCACCGCCAGCAGGCCCGCCAGCCACGCGCTGCCCCTCGGCTGGCGCGGCTCGACGTGACACGGGACCGGCACACCCGGCGGCGGCACCGGCAGGCCCGCCGTCGCCCCGATAATCGTTCCGGGCCGCACGATGCGCGACCGCACCCAGTTATAGGCGACGCTGAACACGCCGATCCCGGTCATGGCATACAGCGTCGGCAGGATCAGGTTGTAGGCCACCGCCGGATTCAGCCCCAGCAGCTTGACCGGCGCGCCAACGATCACATAGCCGAAGTAGTAGTAATTGATGTACCCGCCCGAAAACCAGGGGTCGAGCGGTGGAAAGACGGTGCTGCGCAGCACGGCATTGAAATAGGCGAAGTCCATCGGCTTCTCGCCGCCAAAGCTGCCGTGCCACAAGTCGGGATTGCTCAGCCGCACGCCGACGAAGAACGTGAACAGCGCCAGCGTCAGCCCCTCGACCGCCAGCAGGTGCCGCCAGTTGGCGCGCACATACTGCCGCCACTCGACGCGCCGCCGCCACAGCAGCGCCCCGCTGATCAGCGCCAGCCCGGCCAGGATCAGCGCGAGGCCCGGCGCGGTCCAGGTCAGGAGGTTGAGCGTCCCGCCCAGCCACGCGATCCACGCCACCACCAGCCACGCCGCGATCTTGGCCGCCGGATAGCCGCGATCGGGCAGGCCCGGCAGGCTGACGTACAGCAGCGGCCACGCGATCCAGCCCGCGACGATCATCAGCACCCACCACGCGAGCGCCGCCACAATATCGCTGCGGTTGATCCAGTCGTCCAGGTCGAACAGATCCGACCATGTGCCGCCCTCGCGCTGAATCGTCAGCTTGTCGTCGGGCAGCATCAGCATCGTCGGGCTTTCCGACGCCTGTTTGGCCCCCCAGGGCACCACGCCCAGCGGCTCCGGATCGACGGCGTAGCTCATGATCGCGCTGCTGGCCTGCCGCAGCGAGACACTGCTCAGGATCGCCTCGGTGTTGGCCGGGGAATAGGCGTCCGTCTTGCGAAAGACGAACACGACCGGGTGATCGTAGACGTGGAACGCTTCCTCGGCTTCCCAATGATCGTTGAGCCAGCCGGGCAGATCGTCGGTCGGCAGGATTTGATCCTTGAACGTGATCGGCCCCAGCGACGGCGGCGACTCGAAAGTCTTGACCAGCTCGAAGCCCAGCCGCCCGTCGAACAGCGCGTCATAATAGGCCAGCGTCATCGGCCAGCGCATCGGGATGCGCGACAGCGAGTCGTAGAAACGGTTGCTGGTGATCACCAGGTAATCGGCCTGGTTGAGCGCGTTGGTCATCGCGCCGCGCTTCTGCGGCGTGTCTTCCGCCACGATCCACAGCTTGAGGCCCTGGTAGTGCGAGTCGTAGACGTTGAACGACGCGCAGGTATACGACGACAGCCCCGACGGCAGATCGTCGCGGTAGGGCATGTCGTCCGGCAGCGGACACACCGGCCAGGGCACCGGATCGTCCCAGTCGCCTTCCCAGGCCACCACCGGGCCGGACGTGTAGATCGGGTCCTGCGCCTCGACCAGCAGCGTTACGATCTGGCGGGTGCCCTGCGCGTCGGTGCGCCGCACGTCGAGCGGCGGGTCGAATGTCACCATGCGCGGGCGGCCCAGCGGATCGGCATCTTCGTTGAAATCGCCGGTGATCGTGGCCGACGTCTGCGCGCCGTCCGGCCCGACCAGCGTCAGGCGCAGCGTCTCTTCGCCCGCGTCGCGCAGCGGATCGCCCAGGTGCGGAATCTCGATCTCGCGGATCACGCCGTCGATCGGCACTTCGAACTGGATCGTGTCGCCGCCGCCCACCGTCCAGATCGTCGGCACGCTGGGGATATCGTCGCCATAGCCGGTCAGGAGCGGCTGGTCGTCCAGGCTGAGATCGACACCGATCAGCGTGTCGTCCGCGTCAAGCTGCACGCCAACCATCAGATCGGCGGTGATCGGCCCGGCGGCGCTGGTCACGTCGTGGACGAGCATCGCCGGCCCGCCCTCAATCACGGTCAGCTCCAGCACATACCAGGGGTGATCGTTGGTCGGCGCGAACCCCGGCGCGACTTGCAGCGCGATCTCCGCTTCGGGCTGGAGCACGTAGCGCCCGCCGTAGGGTGACGCGCTCTGCGACAGGTCCTCGCTCAGTTCTGTCTCATACAGAAGCTGCCGCCCCAGGGCCGGATCGTTGAGGAACAGCCGCACGCGCAGCGTTTCTTCGCCCACGTCCTCAGCCGGATCGCCCAGGTGGTAGAACGTGATCCCGGTCAGGGTGCCGTCGCCGGGCACGTTGAAGGTCAGTTCATACGGTGTGTCCGGCTCCAGGTGGGCGGCGGAGAGCGGCGCGCCGACCCAGGTTCGCCCAATGTTGACCAGCTCGCGCCGCCCGTCCTGGCCCTCGACCCAGATGCCGAAGTCGCCCGGCACGTTCTCGAAGAACCAGCGCGACGCCGCGACACGGGTGAGCTGCTGGCGGTGGATGTTGTGCACGCCGAAACCGTAGGCCGCCGTGTAGCCGGTCACGATCACCAGCAGCCCCGCCGCCGCGCCGAAGGCCAGCCGCCGCCGGGCGGTCGGGTGCGCGATCCGGGCCTGCCGCGCGCGCGCCGCCAGGCTCCACAGGCCCCATGCCCCCAGCACCGCCAGCGCCGGGTAGACCGGCAGGAAGTAGCGCATCGTCGTCACCCAGCGCCCGCCCAGCCAGCCGAAATAGACCAGTATCCAGACCACCGGGATCGCGTGGCGCGTCCAGTTCGGCCCGCCGCGCAGGATCGTAAATCCGGCCCAGGCCCAGGCCGCCCACGCCGCCAGCCCCAGCGGAATCCCGAAGCCCCACAGCACGATATTCCGCCAGGGGAAGAAATAGGGCGTGCGGTTGGCCCACTGGTGATTCGGCGGCGCGTCCCACGTGCCGGATGTCATCACGTTCGCTTCATTGATGTCCTCGCGCCAGCCGGGGTTGAGTTCCAGCCCCAGCAGGCCCGGCCCCAGGAAGGCGTGCGGCTGGAGCAGCCGGAACACGATCAGCGACACCAGCGCCGCCGCCATCATCCCCGTCACGGCGTAGGCCACCAGCCGCCGCCGCTGCTCAGCGTTCAGCGCCCGATCCAGCGCGGGCAGCATCCGGATCAATCCCGCCAGCACGATCACGCCCGCCACCGGCGCGACGTTCACCCGGCTGGCGGCTGCCCCACCGAGCGCCACGCCAAACAGCGCGTAGTCGGTCAGTTCGCTCTGATCGAGCACGATCAGCACTGCCGCGGCCAGCCCGACCAACAGCGCCGCGCCGGGGGCCAGCCCATCGACCAGCAGCCCGATCAGCAGCGCCAGCCACATGATCCCGACCGCTCCGGCCACCAGCGCGGTACGCGGTGCCAGCGATCCGCGCCGTGACCGGCGGCGTAACGCCTGGGCCGCCGCGAAGCAGACCAGCGTCACCAGCGCGTAGATCAGACTGCTGAAGCCGAGCGCCTGGATCGAGCCGGACAGCGGAAAATCACGCGGGGCGGCCAGATCGAGCACCGTCCAGCCGAGCAGATACACCAGCGACGCGATCACGCCCGACGCCGCCAGCGGCAGATCGCCGTCGCGGATTCCGAAGCGGCGCAGCCCGCCGCGCAGCAGCCACGCGATAATCACCGTCGCCAGAAAGATCGCGCCGAGTGAGGCCGCACCGAGCGCCGAGCGCTCCCAATAGACCGCTTCCCAGATCACGCCCCCGGCCCACACGCCCAGATAGGCCAGCGGCAGCGGCCCGCGCAGCGCGCTGGCACCGTCCAGGGCGCGCACCGCCAGGTAGAGCGCCAGCGCCACCCAGAACGTCGTGAAGGCGTCTACCGTCCAGAAATGCGACTGCTGGATCGGGAAGCCCGCCAGCCCATAGAATGCCGCCGCCAGCAGCCCGACCCAGCGCCCATACAGCCGCCGCCCCAGCAGAAAGACGACGACCACCGTCAGCCAGTCGCTCAGGCCGGAGAGCGTGCGCCCGACGAACTGCACGCCGCTGTAGCCGGTCCAGTGCGTCGTGATGGTGTGTTCCGCCGCCGCGTCGGGGTTGAACGTTTCGAGGAAGGTGTGCACGTCGCGCGAAAGCTGGTTGCGCGCCTCGCCGCCGAGCCGCACCGTGAACAGCGGGAACTCGCCGTAGACGTACAGCCCCTTGCCGAGGTTGTTCGGGTTGAGCGGCGAGCACTCGGCGTCGAAATAGCCGCCGCGCCCGGCTTCCAGCGCCGCCGGGAACTCGTCCCCCGCGCCCGATCCTGCCGGGTAGCGCTCGTTGCACCGCTGGCGGTGGACTTCCTGGTCGGCGGGGATCGGATCGGTGAAGGTGAGCGGCCCATTCAAAACCGAGGCAACATCGGTCAGAAAGCGCTCGTCGGGGTGCAGGTGGGTGTAATCGTCCCAGTTCTGCGCGTCGAAGCGCAGCCACGCCGCCGCGATCAACACCAGCGCCAGCAGCGCATAGAACACGACATCCAGGCGGCTGAGGCGGAACGCAGGCCGGGCGCGCCTTGGGTGTGGCTGCGGCGCGATCATCTCCGGCGCGCTTGCGTCGGGTGAGATCATATCCGGCTCCGGCTCGTCGCGCGGGGGCATATCCCAGGAATCGGAAGGATACTGCGGGTCAGTCAACAGTCTGGCTCACTAACACGGAATCAAATCGGCTCAAATGATTCGGGGTGATGAAACATTGGCTGATGACAGGCGGGCAGTTCCCCCCATCCCCCGGCCCCATCCCCCACTGCTGCGCGGAGGGCAGGGGAGCCGGCAAGTCCTTCCCTTATTTTGGGGGAAGGATTTAGGATGGGGGGATCAATGCGATCAGTCAACAATTTATCACTACCGAATGAATGGTTATACGGCACACGCGCTTTCAGGCGCGTGCGCATTATCCTATCAGGTACACCCCGCCGGCAGCAATTCCTCACCGTTTGGTTATCCAAACTCGTCCGGCGGCGCGCGGAAAATATAGAATGAGCCTGCCTGCATCCCGTGTGAGGTGTCGTACTGGTACTCATACAGCGCCAGCTCGCCATCCGGGTACGTCCGCTGGAGAAAAGCCGTCGTCTCGCCATCGTCGGGGTGGAACATCACAAAGACAGGCCGGGACTCATCCAGCTCATAGCGCGTGCCCCGGTTGCGCTCGATCATCGGGAACAATTCGTCACGCGTGACCAGCCCGTTCGGCCAGTGGATGTCGCCCGCCATCGTACCGAGAATCCGATGATCGAGCCAGTGCGGGAAGGCGACCATAAACGCGTTGCCGTAGCTGCCCTCGCCCCGCGCAAACTCGCGCAGGGGCCGCGCGATCTCGCGGTACGGCTTCCAGCTATAACTGTAGCTCAGCCGGTAGTCGCTGAAGAAGTTCTCCCAGTTGGCCGGAAGCGCGATCAGCAGCACGCCCGCCAGCACGATCACGCCCGGCACCACGCCGAATCCGATCCCGCGCACCTGCCAGCCTGCCTGCGACAGCCACCAGCCCAGCGCGCCCAGCGGCAGCGCCGCCAGCAATAACACAAACGGGATCGTCCCGCTCGCCCGCGTGAAGCTCGGATTCTCGATGGTGTAGGCCAGCGTCATGGCCGAGGGCAGCAGCATGATCAGCGCGCCCGCCGGGATCAGCCCGCCGATCACACCGGGCCGCCGCACCACCCACACCGCCCACATCACCAGCCCCAGGGCCGCCAGCCCGCCGGTCAGCGGATCGAGCGCCGGGTGCGCGTCGGCGTTGGTGATCCACGCGCCGTCGCCTTCCCAATGATACATCCGCAGCGCGTCGAGATAGTTGTCCCGGAACACGTCGCGCTGGTCCCAGAACCGCTCGACCTGCTCGCCGATGCCGGGCGAATAGCCGACCAGTTGATCGGTTTCGGGGTCAAGCCGCACAAATGTATCTTCACCGAACATGCGCCCGCGCGTCCGGTTCCAAAAGTCTTCGGGGAATAACTGCCCGTAGTGGTACAGCGGCACATACAGCGCCAGCGCGATCGCCGCCGCCGCCAGCGACCCGCCGCCGACCTGCAGCACGCGATCGCCCGCCCGCCCGCGCACCGCCAGCACCAGCAGGCTGAACCACACCATCGCCACCATCGGCAGATACGTCACCAGCCGCTCGCCGGTAATCTCCACCTGCCCGCTGCCGGATTCCTGCATCAGCCGCCCGCCGTACCACACGATCAGCAGCGGGGCGGCCACCAGCGCCCCAAACCCGACGATATCCAGCAGGCGCGATCCCAGCCCGCGCCACGAGCGGACTCCGGCCAGCAGCGCCAGCCCGACTCCGATCGCCACCACCAGCGGCAGCATCCGGTTGGCCTGGTAGAAATAGACGCCCGCCCCCAGCGTGAAGCCCAGCGCCAGATAGTCGCCCATCCGGTTGTGGCGCAGCGCCCGCGCCAGAAAGCCGACCACCAGCGCGGTCGTCAGCGGCGTGAGCACGATCCGCAGCCCCAGCCGCGAGAGCATCACGTGCCACGAGCTGATCGCCACCAGCCCGGCCAGCGCCAGCCCGGTCCAGTTGCCAAGCTGGCGGTCGCGCGCGGTTGCATCACCGAACACCTGCCGCGCCATCCACCACAGGACCGGCAGCGTGATCAGCCCTTCGATCACCGTCGCCAGCTTGAGCGCGGTAAAGCTGAAGCCCACGCCCAACTGCGCGATCAGCGCCACCACGTACATCTGGAAGCCTTCGCGCCCGCCGTTGTTGGGGAAGAACACGGCGTAATAGCCCTCGTGCACGCGCAGCGCGTCGAGCAGCTTCTCGATGTGATCGCTCGTCATCTCCGGCGGCGTCCCGTCGAGCGCGTACAGCCGGAAGATCGCGCCGATCACGACGATGCCGGCCAGCACCGCGCCGGTCCACGTCGGGCGGAGTCCGGCCCGCCGCACGCGCCAGCCCCGCGCCGCACCGCCCAGGATCGCCAGCCACAGCACCACGCTCAGCCCCCAGCTTACGACGCCTTCCGGCGTCAGCACCACGTCACCGATCCTGCCGGTACTATCGCGCGCCACGTTGAGCGTATAGGCCAGCACCGAAAGCAGCAGCGCCGGGGGGATCAGCATCAGGCGCACGGCGTGGACGTTGAGCCACTCCGCCAGGGTCCGCCGGGGCCGCGCCGCCGCGACGGGGGGCACGCTTTGCGCCTCAGCCTCGACCGCCTCAGGCGGGGCGCTGCCGCCCAACGCCAGCGCGATCCAGGCCAGCGCCGCCGCCGCGAGCAAAATCGCGGGCAGGATCACGCCCCCGATCAGCAGCGCCAGCCACAGCAGCACCAGCGCCGCCGCGCCCAGCCCGGTATCCCACAGCACGGGACGCCCACTTTCGGCGCGGTGGATGCGCAGCCAACCCGCTGCACGCGGGAAGCGCCGCGCCCACCAATCACGGCTCGCCCACAACTCGAACCCGGCATAGATCGCCCCGGCCACCGCCAGCCACACCAGTGCCCCGTTCGGATCTCCGGTCGCCCGCCGCGCCGGATCGCGCGCTGCACCGGCCAGGATGCTCCCGCCCTGCACCGCCAGCAGCATCGCCAGCCCCAGCACGCCGATCCGCAGCCGCGCCGCACGGGCCGCTGCCAGGGGCCGCGCCGGGATCGCCTGCGCCGCGCCACCCGTCGCCGGGAATGGCGGCTCGTCCTCGGCCTCGATCACGATCTCGTGGGCGGACCACTCACTGACCGCCCCACCCGGCCCGCCGTCATCGTGATCGGGCCGATCATCCGGCGGCGGGACCTGCGCGCGCGGGCGGTCGGGATCGTCGGTGAGCACCTGCCAGAACAGGCGCGCGGCGTGGCGCGGTCGCCAAAAGAAGTAATTGAGCGCCTGCGCCAGCGTCATCGCTTCGAAATCGGGCACGTCCGGCGGCTCGCTCTCGACGCGCGCCGGCAGCGGCATCTCGGTTGTTTCCGGCGGCGGAACTGGGTGTGGGTCGGGGTCGTGATAGCTCATGATCGGTCAGGTGGTCAGCACGGCGCGGGCTTGCGCCCCTTGATAGCCAGGTTTACGGTGCTACGGCCCGGCGGCTCGTCCAGCCGGTTCGGGCGGTCAAACAGGTTGAGCACGGCCACGCCCAGGTTGACCGGATTGAGCAGGCTGCCCCGGTTGCGGTCGAAGGTCGTGCGGTCGGCGGCGGTCGCCAGCCTGGCGGGCATCACGCCCGATTCGAGCAGCGGCTTGCCCAGCCCGTAGACGATGTTGTGAATGAACGGGAAGCTGTAATGCGTGAAGGCGCGCTCGGCCTCAACTTCGAAGCCTGCCGCCTCGACCGCCGCCCGCAGTTGATCGCGCTCATACAGCCGCTCGTGGTTGGCCCAGATGCCAGCCAGCGGCCCGCGCCGGATTTTGGTGTGAAGCACCGTTTCCAGCGTCTTGTTGATCGGGTCCCACCAGAACGGGTAATTGGCATTCGGCACGGTGATCGCCACCACCCCGCCCGGTTTGAGCACGCGCCGCACCTCGCGCAGCCCGGCTACGTCGTCGTCGATGTGCTCCAAAATCTCCGACAGCAGCACGCCGTCGAAATAATCATCCGGGAACGGCAGCGCGTAGATATTGCCCCGTGTCAGCGTGATCCCCGGCAGGTGCCCGACGTTGCGCTGCGCCTTGCGGATGATCTCGGCGTCCAGCTCCAGCCCGACCAGCTCGCACCGGCTGACATAGCGGTACATGTTCAGGTAGAAGCCGCGCCCGCACGCACAGTCGAGAATCCGCCACTCGTCGTGCGGCGGCACCCACTCGAAGATCGTCTGAACCCGCTTCTTGAAGGCCATATCGGCCTCGTTGCGGGTCATGTGCGCCACGACCTGCGGATCAACCGTCATGCATCACGCTCCGATCCCTCGCGTCCCGCCGCCCGCCGCAGGTGCTTTTCATAGCGATCGACCGTCTCGGCCAGGTTGAAGATACGCGCGATCTCGGCGCGCGGCTTGATATAGCGCTCCGGGTGCTGCACGATCTCGACCACCGCCTCACCGACCGCCTGCCAGTCGCCGCGCGGCACGATCCGCCCCATGCCGGTTTCGGTCACAGGAACGCGCCCGCCCGGCGTATCGGTCATCACCACCGGAGTCCCGCACAACATTGACTCGACCTGCACCAGTGCGAAGCACTCGGTATCGCTCGGCATCGCCAGCACATCACACGCCGCGAAAAAGTTCGCCATCGCCTGCATACTGGTCAACTGCCCCAGGAAGATCAGTTGGTCGCCGTAGCGCTGGATCAACGCCTGGTTGCGCTCCCAGGTATCCTCGTAGCGAATATCGTACTCCCCCGCGAACACCACCCGCGCATTCGGGCAGGTCTGGTTGATCACTTCCAGCGCCCGGATCAGTAAATCGGGCCGCTTTTCCTCGACGAACCGCCCGGCATAGCCGATCACCGGGCCGCCGTCCTTCTGCCAGCGCGCGCGCAGCTCGGCCACCCGCGCCGGCTGCGGCTCCGGCACTTCAGTCGGGGGATAGATCACCGACACCTTATCACGAAACGGCTGGAGATAATAGCTGTGGGCGGCGTAGTCTTGGCTGTAGGCGATCAGCCGCGCCGCACGCTGCGCCATAAAACGGTAATTCTGGAAGGTAAACCAGCGCACGAAGCGGTTGAAGAACCCCGGCGGCAAAATCAGATCGCCGTGATGCGTGGCGATCAACTGCTTGCCGGCCAGCCGCGTGAGCACGGCCATCAGCGCCGTTTCGAGCATCGGCGTGTGCAGCCATACGACGTCGTGCAGCCGGATCAGCCCCCACGCCGCCCAGGGATAGGCCGGCATCACCATCCCCCGGCTGACGCGCAGCGGGGCCCACAGCCGCACCAGCCGCACGCCGTTGATCGTCTCGTCACGCGGGAGATCGATCGAGTGGCGCGCCGCCAGGATCGTAACCTCGTGCCCGCGCCGCACCAGTTCTTCCGCCACGCGCTGGACGTGAATCGAATAGCCGGTGAGATGCGGCAGGTAATATTGCAGCGCCACCAGGATTTTCAGCGGTCTGTCGCTGTGACGCAGGACTTCGGGAATAGAATCAGACATTTCGTTTCAACTTGAGTTAATGCGCGACTTCGTTGGGCAGGTCCAATTCGACGGTCGGCGCGCGCTGTGCCCGCAACGATTGCGCGGCCCGCGTCACCTCGCCCAGGCTGACATCCTCATACCACAACCCGATCAGCCCCATCAGGATATACGTACCCAGGTTGACCACGTGCAGCAGCACGGCAAACGCGACTGAGGGCGCGTCCCCGGCCTGCTCGACCAGCCCTGCCCCGGCGATCCCAAACGCGACCGCCGCCTCGAACGGTCCCAGGTTGCCCGGCACAGCCGGCACGGCCACCACGAACGACGCCAGCGCGATCATCGCCATCGACGCGGCCCAGCTTGGCTCGTCGAAGATCGAGTAGAGGATGATATAGCCCGCCACCACCGAGGCCGCCCAACCCGCCGCCGTCCAGGTCACCGCCCACAGCGTCGCGCGCAGCGAGGCCAGCGGCAAAATGCCTTCCAGCAGTTGATCCAGCCAGCGGTGCGCGGCAGCGCGTCCCAGCGGCGGAATCACCCGCCCGCCCACGTTCAGGACGCGGTGTGCCCAGGCAGGCCGCGCCGCGAATACGGCCAGCACGATCACGCCGATCACTGCCCCGACGCCCATCGCCAGCCCCAACACGCCGATCTCCAGCCCCACCGGCAGGATCGCCAGCGTCAGCCCGATCAGCGCGAACACGGCCAGTGTATCCAGCAGCCGCTCGACCACCACGCTGCTCAGCGAAGTCAGCAGCGGCACCGGCGGGCGGACTCGTGCCGCGAGGGCTGCGCGCGCCAGCTCGCCCACGCGCAGCGGCAGCACGGCGTTGATGAAGTAGCTGACGTTGAGGATATGGAAGCTGTGCGCCGGGCCAAGCCGCCCCTTGAGCAGCACCCGCCAGCGCAAGCTGCGCAGCCACAGGCCGAAAACTGAGATCGCCACGCACGGGATCACCGTCCAGTAACGGGCGTTCAGCAGCTCATCCCGCACCCCACTCAGGTCGCGCCGCAGCAAATAGCCCAGCGCGATTGCACTCACTAACACGCCCAATAACAGGCTCGGCCATCGTTTTTTCATGCGCGAGTCAACACTCTATCCGGTACGCGTACGGCGCGCCATTATAGCCGCATTCCCCAGCAGTATACCAGACTCAGTTACACCGTGCGCGCCGCCTTTCCTCACCAGCCGCCGCCCGATCAGATAGTCACGTAGGGGCACCCGTTTTTCAGGATGGGTGCGGCAAACCGTGTTCTTACAGCAAAGAAACCCGGTCCCAATCTCGTCGCCGCAGCGTAGGCCAGGCGTAGTTCAGGCACGTGCGGCGCGGCGAATCGGCGTCAGGCGACAGGCGAAAACGGGCGTACCATAGAGGTAGACAGGTGATTAAGTTTAGGGGGAATCAGGCCATGTATCGCAGATTTGGAACAAATGCCGCTTACCGGGTCATCCTGGCGGCGCTGGTGATCGCGCTGGGGATCAGCCTCGTGCCGGGCCGCGCGGTCCTGGCGACAGGCGGAACGCCGGTGCTCGTCACCTGCTCGTCGGATGATGTCAAGATCGCGCCCGACATCTACGCGCAGACCATCGCCACCTATTACCAGAACCAGACCGTCAACATCACCGGCGAGCGCTCCGCCGACGGTATCTGGGCGCGCGTCTCGCTGCCCGATGGACGGCTCGGCTGGATGAAGGTTGTCTGTGTTGGCGGGGCCGTCCAGCAGCCGCAGGTCCCGACCGCTCCGACAGGCCGCTTCGTCACGATCAATACTGGGGCGCTCAACATCCGCAGCGGGCCGGGCTGGTGGTACACCGTGCTCGGTACGTTCTATCGCGGCACTGTGCTGACGCTCGGCACCTATCGCAACGCCGACGCCTCGTGGGTCCAGGTCGTGATGCCCGATGGGCGCACCGGCTGGGTGAATGCCAACTACGTCCTCCCCAGTATCCCATTCGGCAGCCTGCCGGTCTACGGCGCGCCAACCGCTGTGACGGTCTACGTTGGCCCCGGCGCGACGATCTTCAACGGCCCTGGCTGGACCTATGCCGTGCTTACCACCTACCCACAGGGCACGGCGCTGACGCTCGGCACCTATCGCACCGCAGACAGCCAGTGGATACAGGTTGTCCTGCCCGATGGGCGCACTGGTTGGCTCGCTGCCAGCTACGCGCTGCCCAGCACCCCGATCAGCAGCATGCCGATCTATGGCGGCACGCCGACGCAGCCGCCCATCCAGCGCACGCATGTTGTCCAGCCGGGCGAGAATCTGTTCCGCATCGGCCTGCGCTATGGCGTAAGCTGGCCGACACTCGCCGCCGCGAACGGGATCGGCTATCCCTATCGCATCTACGCCGGGCAGGTGTTGATCATCCCCTAATACTACAGCCGCAGATCGCCCCCCCCATCCTAAATCCTTCCCCCAAAATGAGGGAAGGACTTCAAATTCTGCCCCCCTTCCCTCCGCGCAGCAGTGGGGGAAGGGGCCGGGGGATGGGGGGCAACAAAACGTCAGGTGCGGCTGTCGTACTAGCCGCGCCGGGCCAGCCGCCGCATCGTGCCCAGCACGCCCGGCATCAGCCGCTCGTAGGCCCAATACAGCGCGCGATTGGGCACATAGTCCCACGCGCCGATGTGCCGCACAACCGTTCCGCCGAAACCGTCCTTGAAGCGGTAGACGCCCCACATCGGATCATCTTCATGGAACGTGTTGGGCGCGCCCCAGAAATCGTAGGTGGCATAGCCCTGTGCCTTCGCCCAGCGGATCGCTTCCCACTGCAAGAGATAGGTGGGCATCCGCTGGCGCTCTTCGTTGGAACTCATGCCGTAGAAATACCATGCTTTCGGCCCGAAGTGAAACAGCACCAGCCCGGCCAACGCCTGCCCCTGCCACTCCGCCAGAAACGCCTGCGCCAGCCCCGCCGCGATGAAGCTGCCCCAGGCGTCGCGGTAATAATCCAGCGGGCGGATCAGAAACTCCTGGCGCGCGCCGGTCGTGCGGTAGAGGTCGTAAAGCGTGTGCAGATCGGCGTCACCGGCTGCCGGGCGCACGATCACATCCTGCTTCGTCGCCTGCCGGATTTTACGCCGCGTGCCCTGGTTCATCCCGGCCAGCAGCGCGTCTTCGTCCTGGGCCAGATCGAGCGTAACCGTGTTGCGGAACTGCACCTGCGACGCGCTGAAGCGCCACCCGCGCCCGCGCAGCAGGTCCAGCACGCGCTGCCCGGCGGGATGCTCGCGCGGGGGCCGGTCGGGATCAGCGCCGCCGGGGATGCCCGTGCCCGCGATCACGTCGGGATCGATCTTCAGCCAGATCGCGCGCCGCTGGCGGGCCAGCCGTTCGAGGTGATCGAGCACGGCGGCGGCCAGCGCGGGATCATCATAGGCCAGCGCCGGCCCCTTCGGCACATACATCACACGCAGCGGTCCGGCGCGCCGCGTCAATACCGACGCCGCCGCCACCGTCGCGCCGCTGCCAGCGCTGAAGGCCAGTCGCTCCGGCTGCCAGCCCGTCTCGCGCTGTTTGAAATCACCCCACTCCCACGTTTGCAGGATATGGGCACAGGGCAGCGCGCCCAGCGCCGCGTTCCAGGCGTCACGATCGGTAATCGGGCTGAGGGTCAGCATCGGCGCTCACACCGTCTTGATGAAGTACGCGCCGCAGACCTTCTCACCGCTGGCCGTTTCGGTAATCGCGGGGTGTACGGCAAAGCCCAGGCTGAGCTTGAGCGCGAAATTGGCCCGCTTGTCGAGCGACGACCACGAGCGCATCTGGATGCAGCCCAGATCGGCGGTCATCGCCAGCGCGGCAAGCTGGAGCTCGCGGCCCACGCCCTGCTCGCGGTAGGCTTCATCGACCGCGAACGACTGCACGAACGTCTCCCGAAGCTGGACGCCGTCCGGCCCGGTGAGCGGCGTCGCTACATTGCCACTCCACGCCGTCGCCGGGATGATGATCGGCTGGTCGAACAGCGCGATATGCCCGATCACCTGCTCACCTTCCAGCGCGCCCAGGTACAGGCAGCCGGTTTTCGGCTCCCCCGACTCGACATCGTCCAGCACCCAGCGCGCCGCATCGACCCGCACCAGGTGCGCGACATAGGCCACCCACTGCGGGTGTTCCAGCCCAAATTCCTCAATGACCATCGGATGCCCTCATTCGCTGCGGCTCACCGCCAGCCGGTAAGCGGTATAGACCAGCCGGTTATAGACCCGATCCCACGCGCCGACACTGCGCACCACCTCACCGCCCCAACCGCGCTTGAAGCGATAGACGCCCCACAGCCCGTCGCCGCGCGTCTCGAACTGCGCTTCGAGCGTCTCCGGGGCGGCGTCCGGCACGCCATACAGATCATAGCGCGCCGCGCCCTGCGCTCTGGCCCAGCGCACACCCGCCCACTGCACGCCGTAGGACGCCATGCGCTGCCGCTCGCGCTCCGACGACGCGCCGTAGAGATACCACGCGTCGCGCCCCAGCCGGAAGACCATCACGCCCGCCAAATCCTGCCCGGCGTAGCTGCCCAGGAGCAGCGCCGCCCAGCCGCGCGGCACAAACAGATCATACGCCAGCCGGTAATATTCTGGCGCATGTACGCCAAATTCGGCCCGCGATCCGGTTTCGGCCAGCAGCGCGTTGAAGCTCGCCACGTCCTCGCGCGTGCCCTGCCGCACCTCGACCTCGTATTTCTCGCTCTTACGGATGTTGCGGCGCGTGCCCTGGTTCATCCGCGCCAGGATCGTCTCCTCGTCCGCCGCCAGATCGAGCCGGATCGTGCGCGGCGGCTGGACCGTCTGCGGGCTGGGGCGGAACCCGTAGGCGGCGAAATCGACGTGTTCCAGCCCGAAGCCCGGCTCGATCTTCAGCAGGGCCGCGCCGTGCTGCCGCGCCGCATGATCGACCGCCTCCCTCAGCGCGCGCACCTGCCCCGCGTCCGCCCAATCGACCAGCGGGCCATAGGGCGCGTAGGCCAGCCAGCCCAGGCGCAGCGGCAGCCGCCGCAGCAATAACTGCACGCCCGCCACGATCCCGCCGCCGGAATCGGCCAGCGCGACGCGCAGCGGTCGCCAGCCAAAGGCCGCTTTCAGCTCGCCCCAGGGCGCGGTTTGCAGCAGGTGGGCGCGCGGGTGCGCCTGGACAAACGCGTCCCAGGCGTCGGGCGCGGGCGTGATCGGGTGTAGGGACATCGGGCCGCCTTTTTTGGTGCGAACGGAACCGGAGCGATTATAGCGCGTCACGCGGGTGGGCCTAGCCACAAAACGGCAGAGGCGCTGCCGACCATCCGGCACGGCATCAGATGCCCGCGATTCCTGTCATTTCGTATGCGCAACGCAATCGCCTTCCGGTTCGTAAGAAATCATATAACCCTGTAACAGAAGAGCAAGGACATAATAAGATGAACACCAAAGCCCGATTCGGGATGGGGATGTTGTTGCTCACACTGTCGCTGTTCGCCATCGCCCTCTTCGACGGACACCCTGTGCACGCGCAGGGCATTGTCCAGGTTCCCACGGTGATCGACGTAACCGATCCGGCCAGCGGCCTGATCACAGTCGAAATCACCTATCCGGCGGCGCTGCTGCCCGACGATTACCTGTATCTGTCCTTTCACATGCTGGCCGATCATCCCGATGCTTTGAAGTCACTGGCAGCGCTGGCAGGCGAGAGCGCGCAGGAACTCCCGGTTGAAACCAGGCCGGGTGTGACGCAGCGTGTGCGCTTGACCGATCACGCCGGATCGTTGTTAGTACGCTATACGCTCGATCCGCTGTACTTCCCACCGCAGTATTCGCACGACGAGCCACTGAACGCCGCTGCCCGCCTGACCGCCGAACTGGGTGTGCTGCGCACGTCGGACATTCTGCCGGATGGCGCATTTGCCGTCGGGCCGGGCGAGTTTGTCTACCAGACGATCTTCCGCCTGCCGGATGGTTGGCAAGCGATTACCCCGTGGCCCGCCGCGCCCGATGGCACCGTGCCCATCCCGGCAAGCAGCATCATGCAGACCGAATACCTGGCCGTAGGGCCATTTGTGACGGAAATTGCCACGTTTGATACGACGCAGGTGGTGGTCGGCACAGTGAATGATGCAGGATTGCCTGCTGCGCTCGTGATCGAGATTCTGACGCATATGGCGGACCTGTTCGAGTCCGCGCCGCAGGCTGAACACATGGCGGTGAGTATCGTCCCCGAAGATTTTCTGTATGGGGGCAGCGCCGGTACGCTGACGATCTCATCCAATGCCGACCCGCACTTCGTGGCGCACGAGATGATCCACTGGTGGAATACGCTCGACCTCACCGCCGGGGACGCGACAGCCTGGTTCCGCGAGGGTTTCACCGAGTACTACAGTCTGCGGATGATGCGCGACCTGGGAATCTGGAACGATGAAATACTAGGCATGGCCTGGGATCAGTACGGGCAAGCGCTCGCCCAGTTGGACGAGGATCCCGCCCCGAGTCTGGTGGAAGCGTCCGAGCGGCAGCAGGAAAACGAGAACTATGTGCTGCTGGTGTACGTCAAGGGTGCGCTGTTTGCACGCCTGCTGGATACCACCCTTGAGGACCACGATCGCAGCCTGGACGAAGCGATGCGGGTGATTCTCAGCGGTGAACGACGCGCACTGAGCAACGCGGACCTTCACCAGATCTTCCACGATGTCTACGATGGGTTGGTGGACGATCTATTCGAGCGATACGTCCTCGACGGTGCGGGTCTGCCGTAACGATCGACTGCTGCCGTACCAGGCACAAAACGACAGAGGCGCTGCCGATTATCTGACAGCGCCTCACACGCGGTTATCTTGTGGTAGGGCGGTGCAAGCCTCGCCCGCCGGGTAGGGCTTGCCCTATCCCTACAGGATTAACCGCTATTCCGCTTCCTCGGTCGGCTCAGCGGTTGCGGCTGGCTCCGGCTCCTCGGCAGGCTCCAGCGTGTCGGACTCGGTCCCGCCGGTGATGGTGAACAGGCTCCCTGCCCCGCGACCGTAGACTTCGGGGAAGTAGAACTCCTGCCCGGTGGTCGGGATGACGTTGTAGACGCCCGCCAGCCCCGGATAGATCACGTAGTTGAACTGGTAGGTGCCGCGCGGCAGATAGGTCGCGTAGAGCACGACCTTCTCGTCGCGCATCTCGATATTGGAGAACCACCACCAGCCCCAGCCCTCGCTCAGCGGACGCGCGCGGTTCAGCTCCGGCTGCGTCCCGACCTGGCTGGTCGTGTTCAGATTCGGGTTGACCGCGTCTGCACCCGCCGGGATCGGGTCTTCGATCACGACGTAGTGCAGGTTGTTGGGCGCGATGATCGTCAGCGACACCTGGACCGCCTCGCCCACCGCCGCCGAGGTGATCGGCGTGCGATCGGGGTCGTTCAGCAGGCTGTAGGTGCGCTCGACGATGATCCCGCGATTGATCGGCTCGACTTCCGGCACGGGCAGGTACGCCGTCAGGTGGGCGGTGTAGTACAGATTGCCCTCGCCCTCAGAGCGGCTGAAGACCAGCCGGTTCGCCTGGTCGGCCAGCAGATCGGCCACCTCGATCCGCAGCACCTCGGTTTCCTTGACATTGTCCGGCGTGGCGCTGTCGTCCTCAAGCGGCTGGCGCTCGCCGTTCAGGCTCACTGCGAAGGTATAGTCGGGATACAGCTCACCGCTGACGACCATCCACTCGGTCAGCGCCATGACCGCCCAGGCGGTTTCCTGCGTCGTTTCCCAGGCGTCGCCCGTGCGCGCGACCATCAGCCAGCGCACGATGTTGGGGATCATCTGGTTTTCGGGATCGATCTGCGCCAGCGCCAGCAGGCCCAGGGCCGTCGTGCGCGTGTCGGTGTTCCAGTTCCACCAGTCCTGATATTCTTCTTCCCAGTGCGCGCCGGTCGCGCTGACGATCAGGGCGCTGCCCAGGTCGTTGATCAGCTCCATCGCGCGCGAGTCCGCCGGGTCTTGCAGGTGGAAGGCCATCGCCAGGTAGGCTTTGGCATACAGGCTCATGCTCAGGCGCTCCTGGTACAGGCGCACGCTGCGGCTCATATCGCCCGCGTCCACCCGCGCCAGCGCATAGAGCAGGAACGCCTGCCGGTTGAGCCGCCACGTGTCGTCCTCGGTGCGGATCGTCGCCAGTGACGCCCGCACGAACTCGGTCGCGCGGTCGATCACGCCCTGTTCGACGGTGAAGCCCGCCCGCTGCGCCTCAACCAGCCCGATCAGCGCGTAGGCCGTCACGATCGGGTTGGACTCGTCCTGCGGGAACCAGCCCCAGCCACCGTCTACCTTCTGCTGGGCGTAGAGCCGCTGCAAGGCGTAGTTGACCTGCACGCGCAGATTCGACTCAAGCTCGGCGTTTTCGACGCCCAGGTCGGCCAGCGCCCGCGCCGTGATAGCGTTGGGCAGGAAGCGGCTGATGATCTGCTCGATGCAGTAGTGCGGGAAGTTGCGCAGCCATTCCAGCCCGTCGATGGTCGTCGCGGCCAGCGAGCGATCCAGGCGAACGGTCAGATTGCCCTGCGTCACGTCGAAGCGGCGCGGCAGCACGATCGATTCGGTGCGGCTGCCGGCTTCTGGCCCGTAGAGCGTGCCGCCGGTGCCGACCGTCTCCGGCACTTCATATTTGTAGACCGGCAGGGTGCGCTCGCTGCCCTGGCCGAGCGGCGGCTTGCTGGCGTCGGTATACGCCCCGTCGCCAGCGTTGGCATAGAAGGTCGCGTCGATGCGCGGCACGTCGAGCACGTCCAGTTCCCAGTTGACGCGCGCCCGCCCCTTGGCCGGAACGTTCACCGTCTGGGTGTGCGTCACGCCGTCGGCCAGTGTAAAGCCGGTGCCTTCCAGCGTGACCTCGGTTATCAGCGGCTCATTGGTGTTATTGTTGACCAGCGCGGCCAGCGTCGTCTGGTCGCCCACCACGAAGAAGCGCGGCGTGATCGGGCGGATCAGGACCGGCTTGGTGCTGAGCAAATCGAAGGTCGTCTGCCCGACCAGCATCGGCCCGTCTGCGCCGGTCGTGACGGCACGCGCGTCGAGCCGCCACGTGGTCAGGTTGTCGGGCAGGGTGACGGACACCGTCGCTTCGCCGTTCTCGTCGGTGATCAGGCTCGGCGACCAGAGCGGCGTATCGACGAATTCCTGCCGCACATCGAAGATGCCGCCCTCACCGAAGCCGCCGCCGCCGCCCTTGATCGTGTCGATGATGACCTGCGTCGCCTGATCGACGCTCACCGTCAGCGGGGACGCCGTGCGCACCGTCAGGCCGCGCTCGGAGTAGAAGAACGGCAGCAGGTCCGGCGCGATCTGGTCGGCGAGGGTCAGCACGGCCAGATCGGTCAGGCCGACGCCGATCTCGGCGTTGGGAACGGGCGTGCCCTGCCAGTCGGTCGCGGTGATCGTGTACTCGACCGTGTCGCCCGGCCCGGCAAACTCGCCCGCCGCGACATCCACATTCGAGCGCACGCTGAGATCCATCACAAGCTGGTCTGTGTCCACATTTAGCTGCGCGATGCCCATGCGGAAGGCGGTGGTCGGGTTGTTCTCGTCCACGCCCTTGACCAGCATCACGCTCACGAAGATGTTGGGGGCGAATTCCGGCGCGATCTCCAGCTCGTAGATCGTGCTGTTCGTCTCCATCAAGATCACTTCGTGCGACAGGATATCGCCGCGTTCGACCGTGATCAGCGCGTAGGCTTCGCCCTGGAACGGGCTGGGGATCAGGATTTGGGCCGTGTCGCCGACCGCGTACTGGTCCTTGTCGGTGATCAACTGGATGCGGTTCGAGTTCTCCTGTCGCCAGTTGACGAAGTCCTGCCCGCTGACCCAGGTAAACGCGCTGGCCTGAATCGCGTTGCCGCGCGCGTCCTCGGTCCGCGCATAGACCTTATAGACGCCCCCGGCGGGCGGTGTGAAGGTAAGCTGTGCCAGGCCGTCCTCGTCCGTTGTGACGGTGCCGCTCGCGCCCTCGACCGGGACTTCTTCCACGTCCCAGGTCCAGACCGTGCGGCCCATCTCGTCCTCTTCCTGGACGCTGAACCAGCGGCGCTCGACCACCTCGTATTCGACTTCCTGCCCGGCGACCGGCTCGCTGTCCCAGTCCACCGCCAGCAGATTGATCACGTTCTCGCGTTCGGCGCGGCCCACGTAGTCTTCGGGCTGCAAGCCGACATAGACCAACCCCTGGTGGACGATCACCGGCGTGCGGCCCGCCACCAACTGATCGCTCTCGTCGATCACCTGCGCTTCGATGGTGTAGGTCTGGCTGCGCACCTTCTCGCCCAGGTCGGCGTCCAGCTCGATCAGGAAGCGGCCCATCGCGTCGGTTTCGGCTTCGCCCTCGGCCACGACCTCACCATAGGGGCCGTAGTATTCCGGCGCAAAGAAGTCATAGTTCTGGTC
Source organism: Chloroflexota bacterium (assembly GCA_012729765.1). Taxonomy (GTDB): domain Bacteria; phylum Chloroflexota; class Anaerolineae; order Aggregatilineales; family Aggregatilineaceae; genus JAAYCM01. The sequence goes on from JAAYCM010000075.1 coordinate 88,781, forward strand.
CACAAACGACCAGTAGCCCGGCTCCGGGCCGGAGTAGTTGAAGATGTAATCGCGCGAGAGCACGCTGTAGCGCACCGTCGCGTTAGAAACCGCGCCGCCGAAGAAGTAGCGCGCCTCGACCATTACCTCGATCGTGTCGCCCTGAACAACGGCGTCCTCGGCGGCGGTCGCCGTGACCTGGAACTCCGGCGCGCGGTATTCTGCCACGCTGAAGCTCACGCCGAAGCTGTCGCGCCAGTTGCTCGAAAGCTCGGCCACGACGCGGTAATAGCCCAGCGGCGCTTCGGGATCGAGCACCAGCTCCCCGCTGAACGATCCGCTTGGCGTCACCGGCAGCATCTCGTCGTAGATCACCTCGCCCCGGTCGTCATAGACCTTGACCGGCACCGTGTCGATCGCCGGCACGGTGTAAGTCACATCGGCGCGGTCGCGCACGATGCCCTTGAAGTACACCGGCTGGTCGGGGCGGTAGATCGGGCGGTCGGTGTAGAGATAGACCGTCATGTTCTCCGGCTCGTAGTCGGCGGGCACGTCGAACTGCCAGGCGTCCATCCCCTCATAGAAGCTGGTGGTGGTGAAGCCGAACATACCATTCTCGTCTACCGTCGCGTAGACCGTCTGGTAGAGATCGGGCAGGTGCGGAATCTGGGCCACCGCCAGGCCGTCGGCATCGGTGCGCGCCTGGGCCACCGGGTTGAACGAGCTGTTATAGAAGATCACCGGCACATCGGGCAGCGGCGCGCCGGATTCCATATCCGTCACCCACGCGAGCGCCGTATCCTGGCTGAACTTGAGCGTGATATTGGCGCTGGCAACCAGCAGCACATGGCGCGCCGGCTCATAGCCTTCCCACTCCAGTTCTGGCGACTGCGCGCGCAGGAAGTAGACGCCCGGCTCCAGCGCTTCCGGCTGGTAAGTTGCGTCGGGACCGACGCCCGGCGCGTTGGGGTCCTGCGGGGGAGCGCCCAGCGGCGCATAGTAGTAGGTTTCCTGGTCGCCTTCCGCCGCCCAGCCGGTCGTGCCGTTATCCAGCCGGACCTGCCACCACAGGTAGCCGCCCTCGCAGAACGGCCCGCCGATGATCTGGAACGTGTCATCGGGGAGCACCTGCGTGATCGCGCGTGCGGTCAGGTTCGGCTCGACGCGCACATTCAGCGGGCGGTCGTCCTCACGGGTGACGATCACCACATCCCCGACCTTGACCTGCGGGTCGGGCGCGCCCAGGCACTCGATATTGGCGATGCCGCTCGCGCCCGTCTCGGCGATATAGAGCAGCTCATAACGGCGCTGGTCCTGCTGGCTGCTGACATCAATCGACCACTCGCGCAGCGCGTCCGCCTCGGACGGCACGAAGCTCTGCCAGGCGTCCCAGCTATCCGGCCCGGTGATCTGCGCCAGGCGGCGCAGCGGCATCCGCCACAGCTTCAGGTCCAGGCGCGAGATATTGCGATGCGTCGCAAACAGGCGTGTGGACGGATTATAGGCACTGTACAGCCCCACCCGGTTGGGCGTCTGGAGCGACAGCTCCGGCGGATAGGGGCCGGTGCGGTAGGATACGACCATGCCTTCGTCGATGGTGTTGCCGTAGCGGTCGGCCATACCGGGCAGGATCGTGATCGTATAGTCCGTGCTCGGCTCGGTGTCGAACGACAGAGTGTAGGTGTAGTTGTAGTCGCTGAAATAGGTGTCGAATTCGCGCCAGGGTTCCGGCTCGATGATCACCTTGTCTTCCAGCGATTTGAGATTCATCGGCCCGGCAAAGATGATGCGGAAGCCGCCGTAGGGCGAGGCATCCTGCGTGCCATCGGCGGGCGCGGTCGCAAGGATGTTCGGCGGCGGCAGCGTAACAAACTCGCTCTCCCACGATGCCACCAGCGGCGCGCCGGTTTCGCTGAGCGCCTGCTCGCCGTCGAGCGTGATCCGGTAGGTCGTGATCAGCTCCAGCCGTTCGTCCGGCTGGAAGGTCATAACCGTGTTCGTGTCGTTCCACTCAAACGTGCCCGCGACCGGCACCGGCTCGATGGGCACCAGCAGCGGATCGGTGCCCAGGCTCACCAGTTGGAACGCCTGCTCGACGGCAGCCGGGTCCATCCGCTGGCTGAAGGTGATCTCCACCGGCGCTTCGAGCAGCACCTTGGTCTCGTCGGACTCAGGCTCGATGTCCAGAAGCTCCGGCGGCAGCGTGCTGAACGACCAGACAAAATCGTCCTGAAGCACCCCGCCGGTCACGTCTTCCAGCCCGCCCTCGACCGTCACGGTATAGGTCGTGCCGCCGCGCAGCTCATCCGGCTTGAACTGGTAGATCGACGTGTTGAGCCACTCGCCCGCGCCTTCGACCGGCGGGTCGAAGCTGAGCGGGTGCGGCAGGTCGCCCATATCCTCGACCGATACCAGGGGCACGACCGGGCGGTTGAAGATCACGGTGATCACGCTGCCGGTGGCCACCGCTTCCGAGCCCGGCGCGGGCAGCACCTCGGACACTTCGAGATAGCCGATGGTGCGCAGCGCCAGCGAGAACGGCTCGGCCAGCGCCAGGCCATCCGCCGACTGCGCCCCGGCTCCGATCTCGAAGGTGTATTCGGTCGCGCGGTCAAGCGGCTGGGACGGCGTGAAGGTGAGCGCCGAGTCGTCGGCCCACGCCAGATCGCCCGCCACCGTGGGCGTCACGCTGAACGCGGCCTCGACCGCTGCGCGGTCCATCGCCTGATCGAAGTAGAACGTCACGGCCCCGTCCAGGTCCAGCTCTTCGCCGGCCAGCGGGATAGTATCGAACACCTGAGGCGGCGGATCATCCTGCCGGGCGCCGGGTGCGCCCACCGCCACCGAGATCGGACCACCCAGGAGCAGGCCCGTGCTGAGTGCCAGCAAGAGCAGCGCTCCCAGCATCCCGATCCAGCGGATACGATGTCGCATAATCACCAGATTGTCTCCTTAACAACTTTTGTTCAATGAGACACGAGCAAGCAGAACGCGAGGAAATAATGCAGAGTCCCCTGTTTTTCATTCTAAGCGACCTGTCGCAGCGCGCGCGACGCGTGTACCACGTCTGCCCTACGCTCGCTTGATGACAAAATTGCTCAGGGCTATAGTGTTGATTATAGAAGTGTAGGGGCGGCAGTGGAAATATGCGAGTCAAGGGAGCGGTGCAGCCACATCTCCGCCCCGGCTAACTTTTTAGCATTTGCTCGACCAGAGCGGCCAGCCGGGTATTGGTGATCGGCTTGACCATGAAATGCTCGATGCCGAACGAGCGCACGTGATCTTCCCAGCGATCGTTGGCCGAGATGACCACAATCTGGATATGCTCCAGGCGTTTATCGTTTTGAGCAAAAGTAATCAGCTTGGTGCCGGGGCCGTCAGGCATGCTGATATCAAGAATCATCAGATCAACTGTTTGGTCATTAAGGACTTGAATCGCTTCGCCGGTATTGCTGGCAACTGCTACCTGGTGTCCCCGTCGTTCCAGCACAGTTCCATACAAATAACGCAAGTCGCTATCGTCTTCAACCACCAGGATACTGGCCATGCAGAATATTGTCTCCAATCAACGCGTGCCGCCCCGTAACGCATGAGGCTTGCATACTTGTAGTGTACCACAGAGCACGCTCAGAGGGGATGAGTCAATCGCCAACGCGCGTATAGGGCAGGCCCAGCAGCGACTTGGCGACATACCAGCCGGTCGCGGCGATCTCGCGCAGCAGGCCCTTCGCTTTCTCGCCCCGCTCGATGGTGTAATCGGTGTGTTGGGCCGGGCTGGTGTAGACCGTCACGCCTTCCGCCTCGAACAGCAGATTGGCGCGCCAGAGGTGATAATCGTCGCTGACCACGATGGCCGTGTCCCAGCCGCGCGCACGCATGATCGCTGCCGTCTCGATCGCGTTTTCCTCGGTGCTGAGGCTGATCTCTTCCAGAATGATCCGATTGCTGGGGACGCCCTGCCGCTCGGCCCAGCGCGCGCAGCGTGCCGCCTCGGATGGGCCATAGCGGCTGCCGGTGCCGCCAGAGCACACGATATAGGGCGCGTAGCCCTTGTCATAGAGCGCGCTCGCGTGCAGGGTGCGGCGTGCTGTTCCGTCGCGCCCGCCGCCCAGCACGACGATCACATCGGCGGGCACGGCCCGATCCACCACACCGTAGCGCATGATCACGATCGCCAGCCCGATGACCAGCAGCAGGCCCAGCACGGCCAGCGCGATCATGCCCCGGACAATCCACCGCCCCCAGCGGTAGCGCGATCGGCTCAGGGCGCGCGGCGATACCGGCGCGGATACGTCTTCGATCATTGGCGGCTCCGCTCTCAGTAGGGGAACGAGTCGAGGAACTGCTGCAAGGTTTCCAGCCCGGCAGGGGTCTGTACCAGGAAGAACCAGCGCTCGTTGCTCCACACCGCCAGATAGTCACCCTGGCGGTTCTGGGCGATGTTGAAACTGAGCGGCGGGCTGAAGTACGGCGTCCCAAGCTGGGCCGCGACGGCGGGCCGGTCCAGGATATAGTGCACGTTGCGCACCGCCTCGGCTTCGGTCGGGAAGTAGAACATCGTCAGGTACACATCCGCCTCATCCCGGCGATAGATCGCCTGCAAACCGCCGGTTTCGAGCGCCGCAGGCCGCCCCCGGACGCGCTGCTGCACAAAGTTCCCGGCGGAGAACGGGGCCTCGAAGGTGTACGGATCGCCCGGCGGCATATCGCGGTAGCGCGACGGCGGAATGGCCGGGGTAGCACGCGCGGTCGGCACGATCAGCGCCTCGCCCGCTTCCGCACCGCCCGCCGGATCATCCTCGTCGGGATCATCCCCCCCACACCCCGCCAGCAGCAGCGCCAGCACCAGACCACCCACGATCACCACGCCGATCACCCGTTTCATGCCGTTCGATCATCCTTTCGGAGTTCACACCTGCCATACCACACGCCGTGCGGCGCGCTTGCACATGGTACTTGTAACACCGAGTACGCGCCAATGCAAGCTGTGTTGCGCCGCCCGGCAGATTATGGCACAAAAAAGGGGAACCGGGTCTGTCACCGCTTCCCCTCGTCTTTCAGATTGTACGCCCCGCGCCGATCAGCACTCGCTGAAGGCGCAGCTATAGCACTTGCGGCAGCCTTCCTCGTTCACCAGCGTTGCCGCGCCGCAGGCCGGGCACAGATCGCCCAGCTTGCCGGCCATCGTCGGCAGGGCTAGCTGCTGTTTGGGCACGGCGCTGACCGGGGTTTCGCTGTCGCCCGCCGCCTCGCTGCTCTCGTCCAGATATTCCTGGAGCACCTGGGCGATGCCGTCCGGCAGGCTGCGCACCCGCGCCGGTCCGAAGCCGACCGGATAGGTCCCGCCGATGCCCTGAAGCTGGCGCACGATTTCGGTCAGGCGGCCACGCGGGCTGACCGGCGACGCCAGCCGCAGGATATACGACACCAGCCGCCCGATCGCTTCGGAAACCGCCGCCGTATCCGACCCGCCCTTCGACGCGATCAGGAACACCTCGAACGGCTGGCCCTTGCCCTCGCCGTTTTCGTTGACCGTGACATATGTCGCGCCGAGCGGCGTCTGCACGCGATAGGTTTTGCCTTCCAGGTGGCGCGGACGCGGCTTCTTATCTTCGTTGAAGAGACGCGGCTGCTCGGTGGGCACATCGCCCTTCTTCTGCGCCGTCTCAGCCGTTTCGAGCACGACTTTTTCGCGGCTGCCGGTGACGTAAACCGTCAGGCCCTTGCAGCCGAGCTTCCAACCCAGCTTATACGCCTGCGCCACATCGTCTTCGGTCGCAGTAGCAGGTGCATTAATAGTTTTGCTAATGGCATTGTCAGTGAACGCTTGTAGCGATGCTTGCATCCTGACATGTTCCTCGACCGTCACATCGCTGCTGACCACGAACACGCGCCGGATATATTCCGGCACCGCGTCGATATACTGGCAGGTCCCGGTCCGGTTGACCTCGTCCACGATCTCGCCGATGAGCGTATCGTCCAGCCCGGCCTCGCGCAGCGTCCGCTCGAACATCGGGCTGGTATATTGCAGCGTCAGGCGCTTGCCCTGATCGTTGACATGGCGCAGGTAGGCCAGCGCGAAGACCGGCTCGCAGCCGTAGCCCTCGCAGCCGGAGACGGTCGAAATTGTTCCGGTCGGCGCGACCGTCAACTGAGCACCGTTGCGGATGCCGTGCTGTTTGATGCCCTCGACAATCGCGGGCCAATCCAGCGGCGGGCGGCCCCAGTCGTGCGCGTAGGGCACGAGCGACTGCGGCGGCTGCCATTTCAGGTTGTCGGGATCGTACAGACTGCCCTCGATCGCCAGGAACGGGCCGCGATCGCGGGCGAGATCGATGCTGGTGCGCATGGCGTGATAGCGCACATACTCCATGACCTGGCTGGCGAACTCCTGCCCTTCGACCGAGCCATAGCGCACGCCGAGCGCGTACATCAGGTCGGCCAGCCCCATGATCCCCAGGCCGATCCGCCGCACGCGCAGCGCCGCTTCGCGCAGTTCGGGCACGGCGGGCACATAAGCGTTGGCCGTCACTACATCATCCAGGAAGCGTGTCGAGAGTTCAATGGAGTCGCGCAGCTTGTCCCAATCGACCTGGCGGTCGGCGGTGATGTGCTGCGCCAGGTTGATCGAGCCGAGACAGCAGTTCTCGAAGGGGCCGAGGAACTGCTCACCGCAGCCCCGCGACACATAGCCGTTCGTGATCCAGGTGTCGCTGCGCGGCTCGTAGAGATCGTAGACCTTCGCAGTTCCGGCAGGCTCGATGCTGACAACCTGCGCGCTTTCTTCGACCGGGTCTTGATCCGGCCTTGCACCCGCCATCACGGGCTGCAACACCTGCACACGTGCGCCGATTTGAAGCCGATCCAGGCGCCTCGCAACGGTCGAGCCGGTTGCCGGATCGTAGACATAGAACTGGTGCGAAGCTGTGGCGCGAACGGTGCCACCGTCCGAAAAATGCACAGCGTAGACGGGCATATCCTCGTGCACTTCGATGCGCTCAACCGCGCCCGTCCCCAGCACCGTGCAGATCTCGTCGCCGATCTGGAACTCGTCGGCGCGCCGCCACCCATCCGGAGTCGCGACCAACGTATCGCCGGTCACGCACGGATTCGTAGCCTCAAGCTCATACAGGTGCGGCACCGGGTTTTCGCGGTTGGCCGCGTCCAGGAACAGCACGCCCGGCTCGCCATTGTGGTGCGCCTGCCGAACGATCAGGTCGAACAGCTCGCGCGCGCGGACCGTCTCCCAGACCGTGCCATCCTGCGGATTGACCAGCTCGAAGTCATCGTCGGCCTCGACCGCGCGCATGAATTCGTCCGTTATACCGACCGAGATATTGAAATTCGTGATCTGGTTCTCGTCGGTCTTACAGGTGATAAACTCGCGGATATCGGGATGATCGACGCGCAGCACGGCCATATTCGCCCCGCGCCGGCTGTTGTGCGTCACAAAGCCCCCGGCGAGATAGGTGTGGTTGTCCTCGACTTCAATGTCGAGCGTGAGCGCTTCGCCCGCGTCTTCGACTGCCGTCACCCTGACAAACCACAGATCATCGATCGGGCGCGCATGGGCGGCGAAGCTTGGAGAGTTCTCGGCCAGCCGCCGGTAACCCGACAGCGTCAGGTGCCGATCGCCGCGTGTGTAGCGCAGAAGCTGCTTCCGCAGGCGCGGCTCGGTCGCGCGGTAGTTCTGCCCGCGCCCGCGTGCATGGCGATCAACCTGCGGGAGAATGGTCGCCTCTAAAACGGGTTCGAGCCAGTATTCTGGACAGGACAGCACATCACTTGTCTCGCGCGCCAGGTCCGGCTCGAAGCTCTGGCACACGTCGAAGCGCGAGCCGGGATCGCAGCCGATCCACTGCTGCCACGCCACCAGGCCGCGCGCCGCGTGCACTCTCAGAGTCCACATCTGCGCCCGCCCAAAGCGATCGGCGCTGGGCGGCTGAGTCGAGAGCCGCACCGGGCAGCCGAGGCCGATCAGCAGCGCCGCCACATCGCGCACCAGCCCTTCCGAGCTGCTCATCAGGCTGGGATAGCCGTGCGACACGGCGCCGTCCGCCTCGAACAGGCCGCGCAGATACGCGCCCACGATCTCCGGCGGACTCTGCCGGATCAGGCGCGGCACACGCACCGCCGTACTGGTCGCCTTGCCCAACCCGTTCAGCAGCAGGAAATCCTTGATGGCGCGGTTGTCGATCACGAACGTGACCGAGGCATCGTGCGCTTTTTGCTGGGCGTGAACCGCGATCTGCGCGCCAAACAGATCGTGCAGCAGGCGCGGCAGCTTCCGCATCAGGTAGCTATCGTGCGCCACCGTCGCGCCGACGCGGTGATCGTGCTCACCGGATGCGACAAAGCCGTCACCGGCCAGATAGCCCAGGAAGAAGGCGAGCTTCTCATCCAGCACCGCCGGTAGATCGGGCATGATCTGGTTGCCGTGCGCGTGCACCGGGTGGCTGAGCGTCTGAAGCTGGCCGCGATGCTGCCCCAGCTTGACCAGAATCGCGTCGCCGCTTTGCAGCTCGTCCAGCCGCCGCCACGTGGGGCCGGCAGCGGTCATCACCTTCACCTTGTGGTTGGGCGTGCCGGTCAGATCCAGGCCCATCTCCGTTTTCACACGCAGGACCGGGGCGACGCCGTTGTGATAGCGCTGCGTGGACTGGCGCGGCCCTTCGTCGGTCGCAACGGTGATCTCGTGCGGCTGCCAGCCGGGCGCGGTCTGCGTCACGATCTCGTCCAGACGCAGCAGGCCATTGTCGGTGAACACCAGTGTTTCCGGAATCAGGCATCCGCCCTGCGCGATCTCCCCAAACGCCTGATCGTACACGCGCAGGAAGCCCACCGGCCCGGTCGCCTCGCCGCTCGACGACTTGACCAGCGCACCCTTGGGACGCAGCCGGCTGAACGCGAAGCCGTTGCCGCCGCCGGTCTGCTGGATCAGCGCGGCCTGGCGCAGCGTCTCGAAGATGCCGGAGCCGGTGCGGCCCATATCGTCGTCGATGGCGAGCACGAAACAGGCCGCAAGCTGACCCAGCGGCGTACCTGCGCCGGTGAAGGTCGGGCTGTTAGGGAAAAAGCGCAGCGTGGTCAGCAGATCGTAGAAGCGGCGCGCGACCGGCTCAACCTCGCCCCCATGCTCCGCCTCAGACAGTGCCACATGATACGCCACCCGCCAGAACATCTCCTGCTCGGTTTCGACCGGCTGCCCATCCTCGCCGCGCCGCAGATAGCGCTTGCGCAGCACGGTCCGGGCGTTGTCGCTGAGCGGGATCTCACGCTGCAAATCTGGCGGCAGCGGGATTTTCTGAAAACCGTTCGTGCGGGGGTCGGTTTGCTGCCGTTGGTTTACATCCGCCATAGCTCGTCTCCTTGTGCGATCAACACCGAGTGCGGTCATCTGGAACAGGCAATACGAAAGACACAGGTCCTGCCACGCTGTAGGGCAGGGCCTCGACAGATTTTCAGTTGGCGTTAAAGCTGGTTGGGCGTTTGCCCGGAGTCGGGCGTCGGCTCTTCCGGCGGGCTGGCTTCCGGCTGGGCCACGGGTTGTGGCGGCTGTTCAGCGGAAGCCTCGGCCCCGGTCGAAGTGGGCGCGGCAGCCTGGGCTGGCGGCTCCACAGCCGGCGTAACCGGCAGCTTATCCGGCGACCTGGCGCCTGAAAGTGAGTTTTCGTCGGCCAACAGGTTGTTCAGCAGATCGCTCACACTGGTCATGCTGTCCAGACCAAGATACACGATCGCGTAGCGGATATAGGCGATAGGGTCAAGCTCTTTGAGGCCGGCGATCACCATGTCGCCCACGACCCGGCTCGACACCTCGTCGCGCCCCAGGTTTTGCAGGTGCGTTTCGATCTGATCGACCAGCGCGGTGATGCCCGCCGCTGAAATCGGGCGCTTGCCACACGAGATTTGAATGCCGCGGATCAGCTTCTCGCGGTCGAACGCTTCACGATCGCCGTTGCTCTTGATCAAGAGCGGCGTCGAGCGCAGCACTTTTTCGAGTGTGCTGAAGCGCCGCCCACACGTCTTACATTCCCGCCGCCGCCGGATACCGTCCTCAGTGCGGGTGGTATCAACCACATACGACTGGTTATCCGCGTCGCAGTACGGGCACCTCATGCTGGTGTTTCCTTTGGTAAGCGAGCTTCTACTAATCGAAACTAAACGCGGCTTATACCTTTGTCCCCTGTTTCAACTTTATCCCACAGCACCGCCAAAATCCCATATGTGGCGTGCAATCTGTGGGATAACCGCCAGATATGGCGGTTTCGGGGCATCAGGTCGCGCCGTTTATAGAGTGGAGTATATAGCACACCGGGGGTTTTGCAAACCCTTTGAGGTTAGAAAATCAAAACGCGCTGCCTTCCTATCCAGGCATACAGGTCCGACTTGACCTCGATAGGAAGGCAGTGCCACAAGAGGGTATAGATGCGCTCAATGCTGGCGCAATGATGACGAAACTAGACTGCTCGGCAGGTGCGCTGCCGCGCCCCGCCGCAGGCAGATTCGCTCGGGCTAGCGACGACGCAGAAACGCCGGAATATCCAGGTCGTTCGTATCATAGACACGCGAGGTAAATTCCTCGTCGATCTTGCGCGTCGCGGGCTGCTGCGGCGCAGGCGCATCGACCTCGGCATCCACGTTGGCCGCCGGGGCCGCTTCCTGCTGCTGCGGAGCCGGACGGGCAGCCTGGCGCGGCGCGGGCGCGTTGGCCGGGGTCAGCCGGTCGCGCGCGTTCACCGGGCGGCGCGTCGCCACGCGCGACGTCTCGAAGCCGGTCGCAATCACGGTGATCCGGATCTCGTCGCCCATGTTCTCGTCGATGACCGCGCCGAAGATCAGGTTGACGTCGGGATGCGCCGTCTCCTTGATGATCGCCGCCGCCTCGTTGACCTCGAACAGGCTCATGTTCGGGCCGCCGGTGACGTTGAACAGGATGCCCCGCGCGCCGTCGATGGTCACGTCCAGCAGGCTGCTGCTGATCGCCTCTTCGGCGGCCTTGCGCGCGCGATCTTCGCCGGTGGCGCGGCCCACGGCCATCAGCGCCGCCCCGCCCTCAGACATGATCGTCCGCACGTCGGCGAAGTCCAGGTTGATCAGGCCGGGGACCGTGATCAGCTCGGAGATGCCCTGGATGCCCTGGCGCAGCACGTCGTCGGCCATGCCGAAGGCGTCTTGCAGGCTGGCGCGCTTGTCCACGATCTGGAGCAGGCGGTCATTCGGGATCACGATCAGCGTGTCCACCTGGCTCTTCAGCGACTCGATGCCCGCTTCTGCCGACTGGATGCGGCGCGAGCCTTCGAACGTGAAGGGGCGCGTCACCACGCCGATCGTCAGCGCGCCAAGCTCCTTGGCGACCTGCGCGATCACGGATGCGCCGCCGGTGCCGGTGCCGCCGCCCATGCCGCACGTGATAAAGACCATATCGGCCCCGCGCAGCACTTCGTACAACTCGTCGGCACTCTCTTCGGCGGCCTTGCGCCCGATCTCGGGGTTGCCGCCTGCGCCCAGGCCGCGCGTCAATTTATCGCCAATCCGGACGCGCGTCTTGGCCTTGCTCAACATTAACGCCTGGGCATCGGTGTTAATCCCAATAAATTCGACACCCCCCAGACCTTCCTCGATCATGCGGTTGACAGCATTGTTACCTCCGCCGCCGATCCCAATCACCTTAATGCATGCGAAGTTGTCGCCCAAAGGCATTGAGTCAGACATCTATTGCCCTCCTAACCCGTTCGATCGCGTTGCGCGCCGCCTGATAAATGCATCTCGGACCTGTCTTACTACGGACGGCCTTACTGGCTTCCTCACCGTGCTGTGTTGTATTGTACGGCATTTCAGATGTTAGCAAAAATGCCATGTGCCCTCTGCGGGCAAAAGTTTGAAAAATCGAACGCTTAGATCGTTCCAAGCCTCGATTTTCCACCAGCTATACCTCGTCTTCCTCGCCCGGCAGCAGCCGGCTGAACGCTCGACGCAAGAATCCCCCGATGTCAACTTTGGGGTGAGAGGCGCCATTGGGTATGGCTTTGCGCCGATCATCTTCAACATCCATGATCAGCCCCAGTTTTAGCAATCCCACGCTGGTACTATAGGCCGGATTTTTCAGCGCGTCGGCCATGCCGGTAATGCTCTCCGGCTGAGCCACGCGCACCGGCAGCCGCAGGACCTCGGATGCCACCGTTTTGATGCCGGGGAGCTGGCTGCTGCCCCCGGTCAGCACGATTCCCGCCCGCAGCAGGCTGTCGTAGCCGCTGCGCTTGGCTTCCTTGAGAATCAGCTCGAATAATTCCGCCGCGCGCGCGTTGATGATGTGCGCGAGATCGGTGCGCTGGACCTTGCTCGGCAGGTCCTCGCCGAAAGGCTGGACCGGGAAGGCGTCCAGCGGATCGATAGCTCTGGGATCGGCGTGCCCGTATTCGAGCTTGACGGCCTCGGCCAGCTCGAACGGCAGGTGCAGGCCGTGTGCGATATCGTTGGTGATGTGCTGCCCGCCGACCGCGATCACGGCGGTATGCCACACCGAGCCATCGACGAAGATCGCCAGATCGGTCGTGCCGCCGCCCACATCGACCACCATCACCCCGGCCTCGCGCTCAGTCGCGGTCAGCACGATATCACCCGACGCGAGCGGGTTGAGGATAAACCGATCGACGTAGATTCCGGCGGCTTCCACGCATTTTTCGAGATTCTGGATACTGGCTGTCGCGGCGGTGATGATGTGCGCTTCGACTTCCAGGCGGAAGCCCAGCATCCCAAGCGGGCTGCGCAGGCCGACCTGCCCGTCCAGGCTGTAATTGCGCGGGATGACGTGCAGCACTTCGCGCCCATGCGGCAGCGACACGGCCCGCGCCGCGTCCATCGCCCGCGCCAGATCGCCAAGCTGGACGCCGCGCGAGTTCGAGATTCCGACCGCGCCCTTGCTGTTCAGCGATTCAATATGCCCGCCGGCCACGGAGACGAACGCCCGCCCGATCTCATACCCGCTGCTGCGCTCGGCCTTGTGCACCGACGACGAGATCGCCGCGCTCAGCGCGTTCACGTCCACAACCATGCCCTTCCGCATCCCGTGCGCCGGCTCGATCCCCACGCCCAGGATGTGCACGTCTGTCTCGCGGACTTCGCCGACGATCGTGCAAACTTTGGTTGTCCCGACATCAATCCCTACGACCAGTTCACCCATCGTTCGTTCAGCTACCTTCGCGCCACAGAATAGTGTAGTACGGGCGATCCGGGTCGCTCATGACAATTTCGCCAGGCTGAATGCCCTGTCCCAGAATGTTCTCGACCACCCGGTTATACACCAGCAGTTTGACATCCATATCTTCGCCGGTCCCAAACCAGACCGTCCACCCGCGCCCATCGTGATAGCCCAGGCCCTTGTCGGGCTGGTAGAGCAGCACGTCGATATTGGGGTAGCGGCTGCGCAGTTGCAGCGCCCCATCGACGATGGTTTGCGGAATCCGCGCGTCGGCGTTGATCGGCTCGGTGATGCCCTGCGCCACGATTCGCAGCATTTCGGGCCGGTCCTCGCGCTGGCGCATCACGATCCCATTCACATCGACCCACACACGCACGCCCTGCTCCCAGATCAGAGCCGGCTCGCGCTCCGTCACCAAAATCTGGACCATGTCGGGCGGCCAGCCCACGTACACCGTCGCGTCCGCGATATTGGGCACGGCTTCCAGCCGGGATTCGACGTCCTCGGCATCGACCCAGAAGATATGCCGCTTGGCAACGTTGCTATAGCGGAAGATCTCCTCACGAGAGAGATACTTCTCGCCGCCGATAGCCACCGAGTTGACAAAAAAAGCGTTGGCTGTGAGAAACAGGTACAACACGACCGCCAGCCCCACCACAATCATCCCCGACACCAGGCGCCAGCTCAGCACGCGCATCGACGAGCGCCGGCGGACAGTCGGAGCTGTGCGTTGGGTGTGCGTGCGATGCTTGCGCAGCCGGCGTTCGGCACGGCGCTGGCTGACATTCACCGCACCGGCTGTGCGCACGTGCGAGAGTGGGACCATACGCTGTGGTAAAGAATCGTCCGGCTCGACGGTGCGTGTCCCCCCGGTGGATCGCACATGACCACGAACGCCCAGATCGCGCTGGGAACGTCGCTGCTTTGTTTTCAAGGTGGTACATCCGCCTGCTTACACTACTGCTCGTTAGCCGTTCTTGGGCAGTAAACCCGGTCACTCCCCTGGGTCAGATTGTACCGACAACCCAGTTTTCCCACACTCTTTCCCACTATAAACCAACATGGTTTGCTTGTCCAATCGGCCAGAGCCGTTCGAAGCGCTGGTTTCAGCTTTCAAACCCAATGCGCTCGATCTCAAGCTCCAGCGCGACGCCGAACTGCGCGTGCACCTGCTCCTGCGCCAGATCGATCAAAGCGCGGTAGTCGTCTGCCGTGCCGCCGCCGGTGTTAATAAAGAAATTGGCGTGCACAGGCGAAATCTGCACGCCGCCCACCTGCCGCCCCTTGAGTCCGGCGGCTTCGATCAAACGCCCGGCATAATCACCCGGCGGATTCTTGAACATGCTGCCTAATGACGCGCCGGGCGGCTGGGTGCGCTTGCGGTGTGCGACAAATTCATCGGCCCTGGCGTTCAACTCCGCCGGATCGTGGCCCGGTTCCAGGCGCAGCGCGGCCTCGACCACGACATACCGCCCGCGCTGGCCCTTGAGTGCCGAGGCGCGGTAAGCGTAATTCATCCGCTCGACCGGCCAGCGCGCGACCTGCGCCGCGTCCTGCACGTCGAGCACGTCCGCCCAGTCCAGCGCCGCGGCCATATCGCCGCCGTGCGCGCCTGCGTTGTTGACCACCGCCCCGCCGACCGTGCCCGGCACGTTGACCGCCCATTCCAGGCCGGCCAGCCCGCGACTCATGCAGCGCCGCCCCAGCGTGGAGAAATTCGCGCCGCTCTCCGCGATCACCGGCCCACCGTCCTCGAAGCGCATCCCCTTCGCGTGGTTGACGATCACCAGCCCGCGATAACCCGCGTCCGCGACCAGCACATTCGCCCCGCCGCCGAGGATGATCCAGGGGATGCCGTGCGCGTGGGCCAGCCGTGCCGCATCGATCAGATCGCCCGTGCTGCGCACCGTAATCAGCCCATCGGCGGGACCGCCCAGCCGCGCCACCGTATACCGCGCCAGCCCCGCGTCGCGTTGGAGCGCGTCGCCAAAACGGTCCGCGAGGGTCTGCCAGCCATCCGTCATCCGCGCTGCTCCTCTCGCGCTCGCAGTTGTTTCAGAACCATTTCACCGATTGCGGGCGCATCCCCCGCCGAGAGGATCAGCACCACGTCACCGGGCCGCACACTGTCGAGCAGGGTTTGGGCGGTCGCATCCGGCGCGCCGGTATACTGCGCGTCGGGGTGCCCGGCGGCGCGAATTTGCTCGGCCATGCCCGCCGCATCCAGCCCCGGCCCGACCGTCTCGCGCACCGAATAGACATCCGTCACCAGGACATGATCGGCCCCGGCGAAGGCGGACTCGAAGGCGTCTGCCAGGGTACGCATCCGCCCGAAGGTGTGCGGCTGCCAGACCGCCCACAGCGCGCCCTCACCGGGCCGGCTGCGGTAGGCTTCGACCGTGACGCGGATCGCGGTCGGATGGTGGCCGTAGTCGTTGACGACGGTCACGCCGCCCGCCGCGCCCATCACCTGCGAGCGCCGCTCCGTGCCCGCAAAGCTCGCACAGGCCGCCGCGACTTGTTCAAATGGCACGCCAAGCTGATCGGCCACCGCGATCACCGCCAGCGCGTTGAGCACATTATGCCGCCCCGCCAGGTTCAGCCGCACCTGCCCGACCATCTGCCCGCGCCGCCGCACCGTGAAGCGCATCCCCCCGGCGGCGTCCGGCTCCAGATCGGACGCGATCCAATCCGCCTGGGGCGCGTCAATCCCGTAGGTGAGCACGGGCTGATCGGCGGCGCGGCGCGCCTCAGCGAACTGCCGCGCATTCGGATCGTCGGCGCAGGCCACCAACAGCCCATCGTCCGGCAGCCGCGCGACAAACTGGCGGAAAGCGTCCAGCACATCGGCTTCGGTCGGGAAGATATCGGGGTGATCGTGTTCGATGTTGGTCACGACCGCGATTTTGGGCCGCAGCCCCAGGAACATATAGCCGTACTCGTCGGCCTCGATCACGAACTCCGGCCCCTGCCCCACCCCCGCATTCGCCCCGGTGCGGCGCATCACCCCGCCGACGATGTAGGTTGGATCGCGCCCGGCCTCGATCAGGACGTGCGTCATCAGGGCGGTGGTGGTCGTCTTGCCGTGCGTCCCGGCGATCGCAATCCCGGTGTGGCGCGCCATCAGCTCGCCAAGCAGATCGCGCCGCCACAGCACGGGAATCCCCTGCGCGCGCGCCGCCGCGATCTCCGGATTGTCATCCGTCGCCGCCGAAGTCGCCACGACCAGATCGGCCCCGGTGATGTGGGCCGCGTCGTGCCCCTGGTAGACGGTCGCCCCGGCCTGCTGGAGCGCGCGCGTCAGATCGTTGGCGCGCAGGTCCGAGCCGCTGACGGTGTAGCCCTGCAGCAATAAAACGTGGGCGATGGGAGACATCCCATATCCGCCCACGCCCACGATATGGATGTGCATTCCGGGTCGAAGCATCGCGCTATCTTTCGTTGAGTCTCACCCCGTATGCTCGCCGGGGCCGCTAGAGCGTGTTATGTACTTCCGAACGCCGAGCAAGGCGAACGACCCTTCCCCCCATCCTAAATCCTTCCCCCAAAATGAGGGAAGGACTTGAAAAACGCCACCGTGCTCCCCTTCCCTCCGTGAAATGTGGGGGAAGGGGCTGGGGGATGGGGGGTAAAAGTGCATAACAGCCTCTAGACAATCGCCACGATCACGAACAGGAACAGGGCGATCATCAGCAGGGCGAGCAGGCTGCCATCGCCGCTCAGCATCCAGCTCAGCGGCAGCGCATCGACCATGTTGGCGCTGGGCGAGCCGGGCGTGACCGGCAGCACGTGGGGACTGATCGGGTATTCAAGGTTGTCCATGTACCACCACAGCGAGCCGATCAGCAGATAGCCGTTGACTGCGCCGATCAGCGCCCCTAGAATCCCCTCTTGCAGCCCTTCGCGCTGGGGCACTTCACGCCGGCGCGAGAGCGTTTCGGGCGGAGTCTGGTAGGCGAAGAACGCCAGTAGAATCAGGATGGTGGCCTGCAAATAGAATTTGGAGTCCTGTTGGCCATTCGTCAGGGGATCGATCACCAGCGTCTCAAGCTGCTTGAGGGCAAACAAGGCCAGCACGATCCCGGCGGTGGCGACCAGCTCCTTGGTCCAGCCGCGCATGAAGCCGATCCCGGCAAACAGGATGATCATGAGCCACAAAAAGCTGGAAAGTTGGATCATGCGTCTGTTACCCCCTGCCAGCAAAAGCGACGTGGCGCGGCATACCGCGCTCCCTCACTAGTATCACCCAAGTTTCCGTTCACGCCAGTGACACGCCCTGGCGTGCCATAGCGCTGGAACATATTAGAAGCTTCAGCGTTCTGAAGCGGACAAACCCGCGCCTGTCCCCCCATCCCTAAATCCCTCCCCCACAAGGAAGGCGGGACTTGAAAAACACTACATTTCGCCCCTTCCTTCCGTGAAGCGTGGGGGAAGGGGCCGGGGGATGGAGGTAAGAATGCACGACAGACCCTAGCGGCGCGCCGTTTCCACGATCAGCCGCGCGATATTCTCGGCCCCGTTCGGCTGGCGCAGCGCCAGCGCCGCGTCGCGCATCGCGTCCAGGCGGCCCGGATCGTTCAGCAGGCCCCGGATCGTCGGCAGCAGGTCCTCGCCCAGCTTATCGTCGTCCAGGCGCACCGCCGCCCCGCGCTCCACCAGGTGATCGGCGTTCACCTTCTGGTAGCGCCACGCGTAGGGATAGGGCACCAGGATCGCGGGCAGGCCAAGCTGCGGATATTCGGCCAGCGTGGCTGCCCCTGCCCGGCTGATCACCAGATCGGCGGCGGCGAACGCCTGGCCGATGTCGGGCAAAAACGAGTATATCTGGTAATACGCTTTCTGATCGTCGGAGAGCGCAGCGTGCTGTGCCTGGACCTGCGGCCAGTCCAGCTTGCCGGAGATATGGACGATCTGCAGGCCCTCGGCCAGCAGCGCCGGAGCGATCGTGCCCAGTGCCGTATTGATGCTGCGCGATCCCCGGCTGCCACCGAACACCAGCAGCGTCCGGCGGTCGGGGTCCAGCCTCAGCTTGCGGATCGACTGCGCGCGGTCGGCGTCGAGAATCTCGCGGCGCAGCGGGTAGCCGGTTTCGACCACGTGCCGCCCCGGATAGAACTGCACCGTTTCGGCCACCGTCGCCGCGATCGCTTTGGCGAAGTAGCGCCCCAGGATGCGCAGCGTCAGCCCCGGCTCGATGTCCGGCACGTAGATCACGATCGGGCAGCGCACCAGCCAGCACGCGACCGCCATCGGGAAGCCGACCCAGCCCCCGGTCAGGAACAGGGCGTGCGGGCGCTGGCGCACCGCCAGGATCAGCGATTGCACGATGCCGATGATGATCTTCAGGCCGCTGATCAACTGGCGCAGGCGCGGGACGCCGTGCACCGGGCCGGACAGCACCTCGTAGTAGTGATCGAACTGCACCTCGTCGCTGGCACGCTCGACCAGGTCGCGCGCCATATCGCCGCGCGCGCCGACAAACAGCAGTCTGGCGTCGGGATACAGTCTACGAAGTGCCCCGGCGACGGCTAGCGCGGGGTATACGCCGCCGCCGGTCCCCCCGGCTGAGATCATGATCCGCACGTCCACTTCTCCGTTCTGGTTCCACCACCGGATATTCGGGCATCTGCCGCCGCCGGGGGACGGTCGCCTGGCTGCTGGCGCGCGAGACGCTCAGCATCAGGCCGACTCCACACAGCGCCGCGACCAGGCTCGAGCCGCCGAAACTGATGAATGGCAGCGGCACGCCGGTCGGCGGGACAATCGCGGTCATCACGGCGATGTTCAGCAGCGCGTCATACGCCAGCCAGCACGTCACGCCCGCCGCCAGCAGCCCGCCGAAGGCGTCCGGCGCGACGCGTGAGATGCTGAAACCCCGGTGGATCAGCAGCACAAACAGCGCGATCACAAAAAACGTGCCCAGCAGCCCCAGCTCCTCACCGATCACGGCGAAGATGCTGTCGGTGTGGGGAAACGGCAGGCTGTTGCCGAATTTCTGTTTGCCCTCGCCCAGCCCGACGCCGGTCAGCCCGCCGTTGATGAAGGCTGCCACCGCCTGCTGGACATGATCGCTGGCCTGCGTCAGGTCTTCGACCGCCGACAAATAGGCTTCGAGACGCTGGCGGGCATATTCCAGCCGCGTCGCAAGCTGCCACCCGGCCAGCCCCATCACCCCGCCGATGGCGAGCAGTTGGAACCAGTCCGCTCCGGCGATAAAGAACATGCTCAGCGCCGTCGCCAGGATGCTGGCCGCCGTGCTGAGGTCGGGCTGGAGCACGATCAAAAAGGCGACGGTGCCGACCAGCACGCTGAACGGCAGCACGCCGTAGGTGATATTGCGCAGCCGGCTGCGCTTGGCCGCCAGCCAGGCCGCCATATAGATCACGACCGTCATCTTCGCCAGCTCGCCCGGCTGAAACGACCCCTGGAACAGCGAGCGCTGCGCCTCGAAGCGTGTCTCACCAAAGCGCAGCACCGCGATCAGCAGCAGGATCACGCCGAACATCATCCACACCGACAGCCGCCGCCAGAGGTGGTAGTCGATGCGCGCCAGCACGATCAGCGCCACGATGCCGACCGCCATCGAGCGCAGTTGGCGCACGAAGAAATAGGTCGTGCTGTCGGGGTCGCCCGTCACCTGAAAGCTGATATCGATCGAGGCGCTGTAGACCATCATCAGGCCGACGGCGCACAGCACCCCCACGATCAGCACGAGGTAGAGGTCAAACCCGGCGGCAAACAGGCGGCGGCGCTCGGCAGCCCGGCGCGCGTCCATCGCCGGCGTCGGCGGGCGCTCGTAGGCCCGGTTCAGTGCGTCCGAATAATTAAACTCGTCGTCTTCTTCGATGTATTCCAGCCCGGACAGATCGGCCATCAGCGCTTACCTTGACACACTCCCAACAACGTTTCAGAGCTTAACGCACCTGCTGCCATCGGTCGAATACGCGCCGCGCTCACAGCCGGTAGCGGCGCAGCACGGCCAGCATCACCGCGATCCAGAAGATCAGGATCATCGACTTGACGCTGACATCCAGCGCGTCGATGGACGCCACGACGACCGTAACGATCAGCGTCAGCACCAGCATCGCCGAGATCACCCGGCGGGCTTCGCCTTCGGGCGGGCGCTCGCGCGGGGGGCGGTTACGCTGGCTCAATCTTGAGGCCTTCGAAGCGCACCGAAAAGCCGTCGCCATCGGGCGAGGCGGCCATCGGCCCGACCATGACCCGGTCTTCCAGCGTCAGGTGCGCCAGCCGCAGCATAATATAATTCGCGCCATCGAGCGAGTAGCGCACCTCGACCGCGTCCCCGTCCCGGCTGACGCGCAGCAGCAGCGCCGACGGGTTCTGCGCCACCGGCACAACCGACCAGTCCGAGAAGTCGCGCGTGACGACCGCGCTCACGTGCTGCACGCCGTTCACATACTCGATCCCGCACTTGATCCAGTTGGCCTCGTCCACACGCAGCATCAGCCCGGCCTGGTCGTAAAGCGTATTATACTGGCCGATGATCTCCACAGTCGCCGTGAAATTGCCGCTCATCTCCTGATAGTAGAAATGGCCGTTGTCGCGGACAAAGCCGTAGTGCGTCTTGCGCCAGAAATCGGTCTTTGGCCCGGTCGTAACCGTCAGGCTGCTGCCCTGTTCCTGCCACCGGGGCGGCTCATTCAACCACTGCATCGCCTTGCCTGTCCTTTCGTGTGCGTACATCCAATCTACTCATTCTCGGACCCGGCCAGCGCCCGCACCAGAGCGCGAAAATGCTGGCCGCGCGCCGCAAAATCGACATAGGCATCATACGAGGTGCCGCCGGGGCTGAGCAGCACCACGTCGCCCGGCTGCGCGATCCGCTGCGCTTGCGCGACCGCCTCATCCAGCCCGGCGGCCTGCTCGACCGTTTCCAGCCGCCCCCCGGACTGCGCGGCCTGGCGCATCAGGCCGGCGACCTGCGGCCCAAACTCGCCAAACGCGATCACGGCCCGGCAGCGCTCCGCCGCCAGCGCCGCGAGATCGCCCCAGGGCAGCTTCTTGTCGCGCCCGCCCGCCAGCAGCACGACCGGCTCGGCGTAGCTGTGCAGCGCGGCAATCACCCGCTCCGGCGCGGTGGCGATGCTGTCGTTCACCCAGCGCACCCCGCCGATCTCCGCGACTGTCTCCAGCCGGTGCTCGACGCCGGTAAACGTCTCGATCGCGGCCCGCATCGCCGCCGCCGGAATGTATCCCGCCCCGGCGACCGCGCACGCCGCCAGCGTGTTCAGGACGTTGTGCGCGCCCCGCAGCCGGATCGTGTCGCGCGGGCAGACGACTTCGTAGGCGAGGCCCGGCGCACTGTCACCGACCGTCACCACGATCTGCCCGTCTTCCAGATACGCGCCGGAGAGCACCGGCTCGCGCGCCGAGAAGTAAGCCATCCGGCCCGGCGCTTCCTGGCTCATCTGCCGCGCGTTAGGATCGTCCCGGCCAAACACAGCCACATCCTGAAGCCGCTGGTAGCGGTAGATGTTGGCTTTGGCGGCGCTGTAGGCGTCCATCGTGCCGTGCCGGTCGAGATGGTTGGGCGTGACGTTGAGCACCGCCGCGACCGTTGGACTGGCCGTCATCAGCTCCAACTGGAAGCTGCTCAGCTCCATGACGATCACATCGTCGGGCGTAATCTGCGGCAGCACGTCGAGCAGCACCTCACCGATATTGCCGCCGACATAGGTCCGCTGCCCGGCAGCACGCGCCATCTCGCCCACCAGCGCGGTGGTGGTAGTCTTGCCGGCGCTGCCCGTGATCCCCAGCACCGGCGCGGGGCAGCGTTCCAGAAACAACTGGGCATCGTTGGTCACGCGGATGCCGCGCCGCAGCGCTTCCTGCACGATCGGCAGGCTGAGCGGCACGCCGCCGCTGATCGCCAGCACGTCGCAATCGTCAAGCAGCGTCAGGGGATGCCCGCCCAGCACAATTTCGACCGGCTGCCCGGCAAAGGCGGCGACATCACCGGCCAGCACATCCGGTGGGCGGCTGTCGGAGAGCGTGACGCGCGCACCGATGGTCGGCAGCCAGCGGGCCAGCGCCTTGCCCTGGCGGGCCATGCCGAGCACGACGAGATGCTGCCCGGCCAGGGGATCGGGTGAGGTGGAGCGGTTCGTGTCGGTCATAGCCCCCTGCGCGCTACCGGGCGACTTCCACGCGGCGGCCCTCGCGCACAGCCTGAAAGATCGCGTCGATCACGCGCATATTGAGCACGGCGTCTTCGGCGGGGAACATCGGATCGCGATCTTCGAGCACGGCGGCGCTGAAGTCTTCGACCATCAGCGCGTAGGAGTTCTGCTTGGGCAGCGGAATCTGCTCGATGACTTCACGGTCCGGCCCACGCCGCGTGATCACATCGTCGGCGATATCAACCGGGTTGTAGGCGCGGTTGACCTCAAGCGAGCCGCCGGTCCCGATCACTTCGAAATAGCGGCGCAGCGGCAGCAAAAACGAGCAGTTGATGTGCGCGAACACACCGCCCGGAAATTCCAACGTCGCCACGACCAGGTCATCGGCGCCGGACTTGTTCCAGTGCGCCTGGGCCGTGACGCTCAGCGGCTCCTGCCCGGTGATGAAGCGCGTGAGCGAGATCGGGTAGCAGCCGATGTCGTACAGCGCGCCGCCGCCCAGTTCGGGAATCCAGCGAAAGTCGTCGGGCCGTTCGAGCGGGAAGCTGAACCCGGCATCGATCAGCAGCAGATCGCCGATCGCGCCCTGGCGCACCAGCTCGCGCGTGCGCTGCCCCTGGGGATGGGGCCGCCACTGG
Source organism: Chloroflexota bacterium (assembly GCA_012729765.1). Classification (GTDB taxonomy): domain Bacteria; phylum Chloroflexota; class Anaerolineae; order Aggregatilineales; family Aggregatilineaceae; genus JAAYCM01. Next base: position 111,742 of record JAAYCM010000075.1, read on the forward strand.
AACGCCTCAGCCGCCTTCAGCCCGGCGGTGCGAAACGCCTGGACCATCGTCTGCGCTTCGTCGGCGTTGAGGGCGAACGGCTTCTCGCACAGCATATGCTTGCCCGCCTGCGCCGCGCGGAGTCCCCAGGTTTTATGCAGGTTGTTGGGCAGCGGGATATACACCACGTCCACGTTGGGATCGGCCAGCAGGTCCTCATAGCTGCCGTAGCTGGTCGGAATCCGGTTTTCGTCGGCATACTGCCGCGCCAGTTCGGCATCCCGGCTGGCAACGGCGGCGACTTCACTGCGCTCCGACGCGTGCAGCGCTGGGATCAGGACGCGGGCGGCGTGGCGAGACGTGCTCATAATGCCCCATCGCACTTTATCGGCCATGATGACTCAGTCTCCTCAAATCAAGCGTTTGGGCAAGGAACAGGCGGTGCCAGCTTGTTCCAGAGTATACCACAAGCGCCGCCCCGCCCGCCCCGGCAGAACACGTCAGGACCAGGGCGTATAATGCACTTTTACCCCCCATCCCCCGGCCCCTTCCCCCACTGCCTCGCAGAGGGAAGGGGAGCAAATAGCAGGGAAGTCCTTCCCCCAAAATGAGGGAAGGATTTAGGATGGGGCCATATAACACGCGCTACGGCTCGACGCGCGGCAGGGTCTGGCAGACCGGCGGCCAGGTCACCACGTCGGCGCGCACCCAGCCATCGCCTTCCAGCTTCCACCACGTGAAGCCCTCGATATCCGTGTTCCAGCCGCTCGCCTCAATCGTATCGCCCAGCCGGAGCTGGCCCGCGATCTCATAGCCGGTGCCCGGCCCGCTGCGCGTGTTCACCTCGTCGTAGCGCGGCGTGAGCGTACAGACCGTGCTGTCGTCCGCAATATCGACCGGCTCGCGGGTGAGCGTCGGGGCGGCGGTCGGCGCTTCGAACACGGATTCGTCGTCGGAGAACAGCGTGGGCGGAGCCGCCGTCGGGAACAGCGTAGACGACTCGCCCGGCCCGGCGGTGGAATCACGCGGGACGCCCCACAACGTCAGGAAGGTTGCGCCGCCGCTGGCGAGCAGCGTCCCGTCCGGGCTGAACGCGATCGCGTTGGTCGGGCCATCGGGATACAAGACCTGCACCTGGGTGAGCGCCTCGGCATCCCACAGCCGCAGCGTGTTATCGTCGATCCCGCTGCCCGCCGAGACGATCAGCGAGCCATCAGGACTGAAGGCGACACTGTTGGCGTTCTCGGTGTGGCCGCTCAGCGTGCCGACCTGCCTGCGCGAGGCGACATTCCACACCCGGATCACGCGGTCGCTCCCCGCCGAGGCCAGCTGCACGCCATCGGGGCTGAAGGCCAGCCCGGTCACGTTGGCGCTGTGGCCTTGCAACACTCCCAGCAGCGCGCCGCCCGGCACCTTCCACAGCCGGACCGTGTCATCCTCGCTGCCCGACGCCAGAATCGAGCCATCGGCGTTGAATGCAACGCCGGTCACGTAGGAGCTGTGGCCGCTGAGCGTCGCCATCAATTCGCCGCTGGACGTGTTCCAGAGATAGACGTTCGAGTCGTCGCTGCCCGCCGCCAGCAGTGAGCCGCTGGGGCTGAACGCGACGCTGCGCACCGCGCCGCCGGGGCCGCTCAGCGGCGGGAACGAGCCATCTGAGCTGACTTCCCACAGGTGCACGGACGGGCTGTTGCCGCCCGCCGCCAGCAGCCGGCCATCCCGGCTGAAGGCCACGCTGTTGACACGGTTGGTATCGATCTCATAGATGGCGCGTTCGTCTCCGCTGGCCACGTCCCACAGGTATACGCGGCCATCCAGGCTGCCGGATGCCAGCAGCTCGCCATCGGGGCTGAAGGCCACGCTGCTCACGGCGTTGCTGTGCCCGGCAAGCTGCGCGACCGTGCCGATCCGCAGCGCGGTATCGTCGGTGATCGGCAGCAGATCGCCGGGCGGGCCGCCTTCGGTCGGCGCGAGGCTGGGCTGAGCGGTCGGGGCGGTGGTCGGCAGGTCGGTTGCGGGCAGCGGTGTGTTGGGGGCCGGCGTGGGCGACTGGTAGGGCACCACGACATAGCGCGTTTCGCTGCTGTTGAGATAGGGCCACACCAGCCAATAGAGCAGCCCGCAGGCCACCGACACCGCGATGATCGCCAGGACAAGCCGCGGGGTGTTGAGGATGCTGTCCTCTTGCTCGCCGCGAGTGGTTTTTCGTTTTCTCAGTTTCATGCCCCTTATTTTTTCACATGACGCGTGATTTTCATAGAATAAATTATGTATGTTTTTCGGCGGGGTTTCCCGGCGAAAACAAAAAGCGGGGCACTATGCCGCGCCCCGCCCGTTCTTCCAATGATAGCCTCGTCCTGCTAGGGAACCAGCACGACCGTGCCCGCGTTGAGGATGACCCCACAGGTGTAGCCGCCGCGCGCAGTCGTCGCCAGCAGACTCAATGGGCGCGGCGATTGGGTCGCGTCCAGATACAGCAGGCGTCCGGTCCCTTGCAGACACACCTCGACGCTGCTGTTGAAGTGCGCGACCGGCTGCCCGCCGTGTGTCAGCCCGAACACATCGACCGCCTGGATCACACCTTGAGCCAGCACGTCCGCATTACCGATCTCCGCCGCGTCGGTCACAAATCGCCCGTTCTCGGCCAGAATCCGGCAGAACACGCTGCCGTTAGTCACGGTGCCGTCCGCCACATCGGCGCGGACAATCAGGTTCGTCCCGCCGCCGATCAGGTTGCACAGCGGTGCCTGCGCCCGCACGTGATCATCTGCATTCGGTCCGCCTTCATCCGACTGATCAGGAAAGGGTGCCAATGTGGCAGTGGGAGTAGAAGGGCCAGCAGTCGCGGTAGCGGTTGGGGTGTTCGTCGCGGTGGGCGTGTTTGTCGATGGAACAGGCAGCGGGCCACCCAACTCGAAAGCCCCGATGTCGCAGCCGAAAACATCGTCAGCATTGCCATCGGTTCCGCGTGGCTCCCCGCGCTGATCGCTTAGCAGCGTGCAGGCCGCGTCGGGGATGGCATCAATCGCCAGGCTGCCGGGCAGCAGCGCGTGTGTCATCGTTGAGCCGCCGTTGTCGGCCAGCCCGCCGAGAGTGGCATCAGCACCGAGCAGGTCGGTGGTGTCGGGGACGAGTGGGGCGCAGTTCACCCCCACGAGGTTATAGCCGTTCGAAGTCAAGATGCCGTCCACCCCGCTGCCCATGTTGGCGCGCTCGCAGTTTTGCGGCCCGGATATGCTGGTCGTGTTGCCGGACACAATGGTGTGCAGCAGCGAAACGCTGCCGCCGCGCGTGACCGCGATCCCGCCGCCTTCGCGCCCGTTGAACATCGTATCGGCGTTGTTGTTCGTCACTGTGACGTGTTCCAGCACGGCGCTGCCACTCATGTAGATGCCGCCGCCGAAGCTAGCCGACTCGTTGCCGGAAATGGTGCTGTTACGGATCGTCGTGCTGCTGCCGACCGCTCCATAGAGCGCGCCGCCGCCAAATCCGCCCGCGCTGTTACCGCTGAGCGTGACTCCGGTCAGCGTCAGGGCGCCGCTGTTGCTGATGCCGCCCCCCACCGGCCCCATACCATTCCGGACGGTGAGATTAGAAATGGAAACGGTGCTCCCGGCGGCAATCTCAATCACCCGACCGGATGCATTGCCATCCACGATGATCGAAGTCGCCGGTCCCTGAATGCTCACCGCATCGCTGAGCACCAGCGACCCGGTCGTCAGCGTAATCGTGCCGCCGGCCAGCGCAGCATCAAAGGAGATCACATCGGCCCCGGCAGCAGCATTCGCGTCCAATGTCGCCTGGCGCAGGCTGCCCGGCCCGCTGTCGTTCAGATTGGTCACGGTAAAATCGGCGGCCCTGACAAGCCGCGCGTGAAGCGCAGGCAGACTGACCAACAGGGCAATCACACCCGCGCAGACAACTATCCAACGGTATTTGAACATAACCTTCTCAACCTATTCTGCTGCAATAATCGTAAGCAACAATAAACGCTGCATTGAGTGTATGCCGCTGCCTTTCAAAACACAAGCGGGTGGAGCACTGTGCCGCAGATCGCCCCCCATCCTAAATCCTTCCCCTAAAATGAGGGAAGGACTTCAAAGCCGCCAGGTTTCTCCCCTTCCCTCCGCGCAGCAGTGGGGGAAGGGGCCGGGGAATGGGGGAGGGGTAAAAAACGCATCACACGCCCTAGCCCCCCAGCACGGCCTTGATGCTCTCCGCGATCTCGCGCGTGATGCCCGGCACGTGCATCAGCTCGTCGATGCTGGCGGCGCGGATCGCCTCGATATCCTTGTTGAACGCCTTGAGCAGCGCCTTGCGCCGCGCCGGACCGATGCCGGGCACTTCTTCCAGGCGGCTCGCCAGCCCCGCCTTGCGACGGCGCGCGCGGTGGCTGGTGATCGCGAAGCGGTGCGCCTCGTCACGCACGCGCTGGAGCAGATACAACCCCTCGCTGCGGCGCGGCAGGATCACAGGCCGCAGCCGCCCCGGCAGATAAATTTCCTCGAACTGCTTCGCCAGCCCGCACACCGGCACGCGGTCCAGCAAATCGAACGCCTGGAGCACCTCGACCGCCACGCCCAACTGCCCCTTGCCGCCGTCCACCATCAGCAGATCGGGCAGCAGCCGCCACGTTTCATCGCGGTCGGCCTTACCCCCCGGCTGGACTTCCTCGGCGGGCGTCTCGACCGCGTCGCGGTAGCGCTGGAAGCGGCGCGTCAGGGCCTCGCGCATCGACTGGTAATCGTCCGAGCCTTCGTGCAGCACGGTGCTGATATTGAAGCGGCGATATTCGCTCTTGCGCGGCACGCCCTGCACAAACACGACCCGGCTGGCGACGATGGCCGCGCCCTGCGTCGTGCTGATGTCGAAACACTCGATCCGGTTGGGCGGCTGCGGCAGGCCGAGCGCTTCCTGAATCTCGCTCATGGCCGTCTCCTGCTTGACGGTGTCGCTGGCCCACTGCGCGCGCAGGATTTGCAGCTTCTCGGCGGCGGTCTGCGCGGCCAGCCGGACCAGCTCACGCTTGTTGCCGCGCTGGGGCACGGTCAGTTTCACCTTCCTGCCGCCGCGCTTGTCGCGCAGCCAGCGCTCGATGATGCGCGCCTCTTCGACATCATGCGGCAGCACGATCTCGCGCGGGATATCGGTCGCTTCCTGGTAGAACTGCGTCAGGAAGTTGCTGACGATATCCTCGGCCTGCTCGTCCTCGGTGCCGGCCAGCGCGAAATATTCGCTGCCCACCAGCCGCCCGTTGCGGATCAGGAACATCTGCACGCAGGCATCGCTGCCTTCCTGGGCGAAGGCGATCACATCCTGATTGGCGCTGATGTCGGCCACGAGCCGTTGCCGCTGCGAGATCTGCCCGACGACGCGAAGCCGGTCGCGCAGAATCGCCGCCCGCTCGAAGTCCAGAGCCTCGGATGCTTCGGCCATCTCGCGCTGGAGATCGTGCAGCACGTCCTCGGCGTGACCTTGCAGCACGCGCATGATCCCTTCGATGTTGGCCCAATATTCGGCCTGGGTCTGCGCCCCGATGCACGGCGCGCCGCACAGCTTAATATCGTAGTAGAGGCAGGCGCGCGCGTCGTTGCCGGTGATCTCGCGGTCACATGTCAGGTAGGGGAACGCCTTACGCAGCACGTCGAGCGTCTCGCGCACGCCGCCCGCCGAAGTGAACGGCCCGAAGTAGCGGTGCCCGTCGCCGCGCTCCATGCGCCGCGTCATCTCGACCGTCGGGAACGGGTCGCCGGTCCGCACGCGGATATACGGATAGTGCTTGTCATCCTTGAGCAGGATGTTATAGCGCGGCTTGTGGACGCGAATCAGCTCGGCCTCGGTGATCAGCGCCTTCAGCTCGTCGCCGGTCAGCAGGAATTGAATATCGGCCACGTCGGCGCGCAGGCGGAGCACCTTGTTATCATAGTTGCTCGGCTGGAAATAGCTGCGCACCCGGTTCCGCAGGTTCTTCGCCTTGCCAACATAGATGATCTTGCCGTTGGGATCGATCATCTGGTAGACGCCTGGCTCGGCAGGCAGGTTGTGGAGAATATCCTGGATATGATCAGGGGCTTGGTAATCGGCCATTGGCTCTGAATCCACGCTCGGAAAATTAACACATTTGTTCTCAATTGTACCGTACTTTGCCGCGTTTATCCCGCCCCAATTCTCGCCCATGCCGCCGGGCAGTGGTTGAAAATGCGCGCCCGATCCACTACACTACGCGCCATTGCCGGACCACCAGACAGGATCGCCGCCCGTGACCCCACCAGAAGCCCCGCATATCCCCGTGCTGCTCGACGCCATGCTCGCTGTGCTGCGTGTGGCGGACCTGCCCGCCGGGCAGTTTGTGGATGGGACGCTTGGCGCGGGGGGGCACGCGCACGCCATCCTGAGCGCCGCGCCGGAATCGCGCCTGCTCGGCCTGGATCGTGATCCAGCGGCGCTGGCCCTGGCCCGCGAGCGGCTCGCGCCGTTTGGGGCGCGCGCGACGCTGGTCCACGCCAGCTATCTGCGCCTGGGCGATCTCGTCCCCGGCTGGCTGGGGGATGCACCCGGCGCGGATGGGATTCTGCTCGATCTCGGCCTCTCGTCGATGCAGCTCGACGATCCGGGGCGCGGCTTTGCCTTCATGCACGAAGGCCCGCTCGATATGCGCTTCGACCCGACCGCGCCCGGTCCGACCGCCGGCGATATCGTGAATTATTGGGACGCGGACGAGATCGCGGACATCCTGTACCGCTATGGCGAGGAACGCAACAGCCGTCGCATCGCCCGCGCCATCGCCGCCGCCCGCCCGATCGACTCGACACGCGCCCTGGCCGAGATCGTCGCCAAGGCCCAACGCGGCCCGCGTGAGAAGATTCACCCGGCGACGCGCACCTTTCAGGCGCTGCGGATCGCGGTCAATGACGAGCTGAAGGCCGTCGAGCGCGTGCTGCCGGTCGCCATCGATCACCTGCGGCCCGGCGGGCGGCTGGCCGTGATCAGCTTCCACAGCCTGGAAGATCGCCTTGTCAAGCAGGCGTTCCGGCTCGAAGCGACGGACTGCGTCTGCCCGCCCCACCAGCCGGTGTGCACCTGCGATCACCACGCGCGGGTGTCGCTGGTGACGCGCAAGCCGGTCCAGGCCAGCGAGGCCGAGAGCGCCGCCAATCCGCGCAGCCGCAGCGCCAAACTGCGCGTGGTCGAGCGCCTGCCCACTGTCCTCTAGAGCGCGTGATGCACCTTTTGCCCCCCATCCCCTGGCCCCTTCCCCCACTGCTTCGCGGAGGGAAGGGGAACACAGCACCGGCTTTGGAGTCCTTCCCAACTTGTGGGGAAGGATTTAGGATGGGGGAGCGGTCGAGCGCCTGCCGCTGGCACATCTCACCTGATCAGGGCATAACAGCCCTCTGGCCCGGACTCGCGCAAACGTTATAATAGAGTATGGTGCGGCAGCCCGCCGTTGGATGGCGCTGCCGTTGAGACATAAGATTGATATCGCACGTCGCAGCACGCATCAAGGACCGCAGAGAGCAGCACCGTATGAGCGCCGCCAAACAAAAACAGTCGTGGGTGAAGCACACGCTCGGCCAGCAGCCCTGGCGCAGCCAGACGCAGCTGGTCAGCTCGCTGGCCCTGGTGATGATGGTCATCCTGATCATCGCGGCGCTGTACCTGATCCAGACGACGACCACCACGACGACCGCGCGCCAGCTCCAGCAGATGGGCGATAACCGCGCGCGGCTGGAGCGCGATAACGAGCGTCTGCGGGCCGAGATCGCGCAGTTGCAAAGCCTGCCGCGTGTTATGACGCGCGCTGCCGAGCTGGGCTTCCGCGACGCCGGGCCGGACGAGATCGAGTATGTGATCGTCGAGGGCTACCGTTACAACCGGCCCATCGTCACGCCCACGCCGACGCCCGCGCCGACCCAGACCGGCCCGGTCTACGACGAGACGCTGAGCGGCTGGCTGCGCAAGCAGTGGGACGCCTTCAGACAGCAGTTCGAAGAGTGGCGCAGCCGCTAGGCCGCCGCGCCGAGATGCAGGTGAGTAGCTTATGATCCATGACGAATCGCTCCACCGCCGGTTGACGCTGATCACGATCGTGCTGTTGGGCATCAGCGGCGTGCTGCTCGTGCGCCTGCTGTCGTTCCAGTTTCGCATGAATCCGGAAATCAAAGAGACGCTGGAAACCAACGCCCAGATCCGTTATAGCCGCACGGTCGAGGTCCAGCCCAATCGCGGCCAGATTTACGACCGCAACGGGCATCTGCTGGCCGTCAACTCCTTCGACTACCGGATCGGCATCAGTCCCAACCAGGTCTACGACCGGCAGGAAGTCGCCCGGCAGCTTGCCCCGCTCCTCAAGCGGCCCGAAGACGAGATTTACCGCCAGCTTTTGCCCGACGACAACGGCATCTACCCGCTCTATGTGCTGCTCGCCCCGCTGGTCGATTTCGAAACCGGGCAGGCGGTCGCCGATCTGGAGATCGACGGTATCCTGGTCGAGCCGATCCCGACGCGCATCTACCCGCAGGGACCGCTCACGGCGCAGGTGGTCGGCTTCTTCGCCGGGTCGGAAAACGCGCGTGAGCGCCAGGGTTACTACGGCGTCGAGGGCTATTACCAGCTTTTGCTGGCCGGGCAGAGCAAGCGCGTTACGCAGAGCAGTATCCCCGGTCTGCAAGAAGCCAATCCGACCGTCAGTGTGCGCGACGGGATCGACCTGATCCTGACCATCGACCGCGACCTGCAATATCTCGCCCAGGACGTGCTCGATCAGGCGGTCGCCGAATATGGCGCGACCGGCGGCACGATCCTGATCATGAACCCGCGCACCGGAGAAATCCTGGCGATGGCGAACAATCCCAACTTCAACCTCGACGATCTCTCCGCCGAGGGGCTGCAAAACGCCAGGAACCAGGCCATCTCCGATATGTACGAGCCGGGATCGGTCTTCAAACTGGTCACGATGGCGATGGCGCTCGAAGCCGGGACGCACGATCTCACCTGGTCCTATTACGATCCGGGCTGCTTCGAGGCGGGCGGCGTCTCGATCTGCAACTGGGACCGGCGCTCGCACGGTAACCCGACCTTCGCCCAGGTCTTCATCGACTCGCTCAACACCGGCACGGCGACGATCTTCCGCGAGATGGGGCTGGACCTGGTCTACCCGATGCTGCGCGAGTTCGGCATCGGCAGCCCGACCGGCATCGATCTGGAAGGCGAAGCAGCGGGTATTCTGGTGACGCCCGGCGATCCGAACTGGAACGAGGCACAGTTCCTCAACAACAGCTACGGCCAGGGTATTTCGCTCACGCCGCTGCAAATGCTGACCGCCGCCAACGCGATTGCCAACGACGGGCTGATCATGCAGCCGCACATCGTCAAAGCGCGCATCGACGGCGACCAGATCATCGAGACGCGGCCCTCCGCCAGCCACCGCCCGATCAGCGCCGAAACGGCCCACACCGCGCGCGATATCATGGTGCAGATCATCAACAATCCGAACGGCGTGGACCTGTTCGAGTCCCCCGGCTATACCGTCGCGGGCAAGACGGGCACCGCCGAGATTCCGGCCCCGTATGGCTACGAGGCGAACGCCGCGATCGCGTCCTTCATCGGCTTTCTGCCCGCCGACGATCCGGTCGTGTCGGTGCTGATCAAGCTCGACCGTCCGGCAGGTTACTGGGGCAGCCAGACCGCCGCGCCGACCTTCCAGGAGCTTGTCGAGCGGCTGGTCGTGCTGATGGAAATCCCGCCGGATTCGAAGCGGATGGAGCTGGTTTCGCAGGGCGGCGACCCGTTCAACCGGGAGTACTAGCGGCGGTGGGGCACTGTCCCCCATCCTAAATCCTTCCCCCACAAGGTGGGAAGGACTGCAAAGCCGCCGCTGTGCGCCCTTTCCCTCCGCGCCAGTGTGGGGGAAGGGGCCGGGGGATGGGAGGCAAAAATGCCTGACACACGCCGGCGTGTGGAAGTGTTGCGTATGGGTCACTGCATGTAGCGTTTACTGGCTGTTTCCGGACTGCCATGCGGTTATGGCGTTAGCGCGTGTCGGTATATACTACTAAGCGGAAGATAGAATTGAGACGCACCGCTGGCAGGTCCAGGACAGGCAAAGGGGAGATTTTTATGTCCGTTCCAAATACGTCGTCCGAGCGCAAGGCGTCCAACCCGCACGAGGCGCACATTCTGGTCGTGGAAGATAACGTTCCCAATTTTGTGTTGATCGCCCGCCTGCTCGCGCATATGGGCGTCAATCACTGCGAGTGGAAAACCAGCGGCTGGCAGGTCGTCCAGTTCGCCGACACGCTGCCCCAGCTCGACCTGATTCTGATGGACATCCGCCTGCCCTACGAAGACGGTTACCAGGCTCTGCGCAAAATCCGCAGCCATCCCCGCCTGCGCAGCACGCGCGTGATCGCCGTCACCGCCGAGGCCAGCGAGGACGAGATGAAGAAGGCCCAGACCGCCGGGTTCGATGGGTTCCTGGGCAAGCCGCTCGATCCCGACCGCTTCCCCGGTCAGATTCGGCGCATTCTGACCGGCGAGTCGGTGTGGGAATGGCGCTGAGTTTTTGGGCGGATGCATCATCCGGCGTACAATGCCTGTTCGATTAAGCCGAAACCTGGGATACAGTTTGTTTCATGACGCCTGAGCTACCCTTCTCGCTGACCCTGGGTGCGATCACGTTTCTGCTGACCGCGATCTGGGGCAGCCCGTTTATTGAAGTCCTGCGCCGGCTGCACGTGGGCAAGCAGATTCGTGAAAGCGGCCCGCAGACACACCTGGTCAAGACCGGCACGCCGACGATGGGCGGCATCCTGATCCTGGTCCCGGTCGTGCTGATCACGCTGGGGCTAAACCTGGCGCGGCTGGTCGAGGGCCAGATTCAACTGACCGGCTCCAGCATCCTGCTGCCGCTGTTCGTGCTGCTCAGCTTCGGTATCCTGGGCGGGATCGACGATATCGAGGGCGTGCGCGGCCTGCGCGAGCGCGGCGAGGGCATCCGGGCGCGGACCAAGTTCGCGGCGCAGTTCGTGCTGGCGCTCATGGTGGCGCTGGTGATGGCCTTCCTCGGCGGCGGCTTCCAGAACGCCAACGGCGTGTATGTCCCCTTCTTCCCGACCTTTGTCGAAATCCCCCCGCTGCTCTGGATTCCGATCGCCGTGGTGGCAATCGTCGGGGCCAGCAACGCGGTCAACTTCACCGATGGGCTGGACGGACTCTCCGGCATCATCACCGCCAGCGCGTTCGCGGCCTACGGCGTGATCGCGCACCTGCAGGGCCAGACCTTCCTGGTGCAGTTCAGCTTCATCATGGTCGGCGCGTGCTTCGGCTTCCTGTGGTATAACGCCCATCCCGCGCAGATGTTTATGGGCGATGTCGGCTCGCTGGCGCTGGGCGCGGCGCTGGGCACCGTCGCGCTGATGACCGGCCAATGGCTGCTGCTGCCGGTCATTGCGATCATCCCGGTGGCCGAGGTGGTGAGCGTGATCCTGCAAATCGGCTATGTGCGGCTGACGCACGGCCAGCGCCTCTTCCGCATGGCCCCGATTCACCACCATTTCGAGCTGCTCGGCTGGAGCGAGACACAGGTTGTCCAGCGCTTCTGGCTGGTCGGCATCCTGGCGTCGATGCTGGGCGTGGCGCTGGCGCTGCTGCGCTGACTCTTCCCGTTCAACGTATACGATCCTCTGACGGTGCGCTGCCCCCGGCTGGTGTACACTAAAAAGATAGATCGACTCAATACATGGTGGCGGCGTGGTGGAACGAGAGCTTGCCGGACAGGTGGTGGGTGGGTATCACGTCGGGATGCTGATCGGTGGCGGCGGAATGGGCCGCGTCTATCAGGCGACCGATCTCGATACGGACGCGGCAGTTGCGATCAAGATCATGCTGCCGGAGTTCGCCCGCGATCCGAGCTTCCGCACGCGGTTTCTGCGCGAAGCCGAGATGATGAGCACGCTCCAGCACCCACATATCGTCACCGTCTACAACTACGGCGAATGGGACGACTATCTCTACATGGTGATGCAGCTTGTGCGCGGGCCATCGCTGGAGCGCATCTTGCAGTGCCGGACCTTCTCGCCGCTCACCGGCTGGCAGATCATGCGCCCGATCACCGAGGCGCTCGGCTTCGGCCACAGCTACCATGTCTTGCACCGCGACCTGAAAACGAGCAATATCCTGATCGAGCCGCACGGGGCGCGCAACCGGGTCTATCTCAGCGATTTCGGGTTGGGTAAGCGTCCCGGCCTGGACACCACCCTCACCGCGTCGGGCGTCGCCATCGGCACGCCGGAATATATGGCCCCTGAAGTCGCAATGGGCGCGCCCGCCGATCATCGCGCTGACCTCTATTCCCTGGGCGTGATCCTGTATGAAGTGCTGCTGGGGCGGCTGCCCTTCCAGGCAGAAAATCCGCAGATGACCGCGCTAGCCCACGTCGATCAGCCCGTGCCGCGCCCGGCAACGCTGCATCCCGAATTCCCGCGCCCGCTCGAAGCGGTGCTGCTGCGGGCGCTCGCCAAAGACCCCAACGCGCGCTTCCAGTCGGCGGCAGCGCTGCGCACAGCCTACTATGTCGCCGTCAGCGGGCTGGACAGCGGCACACGGCGCGACTGCTACTGGCCGGAATGCCTGTGAGCAGGGGGCTTGACACCACGCCCAAGGCCACTAGACTCATCCCTAAACGAGAGAGGGAGCCAGGCCGATGACCACAACGCGCGCGCTGAATGTCCTGATCGTGCATGGGATCGGGTGGGGCAACCGGGGCACACTCTATGCCCGCCCGCTCGAAGACAGCATCCGCCACGCCTTCGACCGCGCGATCGGTCGCCTGCGCCTGCGCGACATCGGCGGCAAGGATGCCCGCGCCAAAAACGCGCTGCGCTTCGAGGCCGCCTGCTGGGACCCGGTCACGCAGAAGCCGCAGGACAGCCTGCTGAGCGTGATGTTCGGCGGGCTGCAGTTCTTCCGCCGCGCGAGCCTGACCTACCACTTCCGGCGCAATATGGTTTCCCTGCTCGGTGATGTGATCGCCTACGAGCGCAACCCAAACAACCGCGTCTATCAGGCGATCCACAAAGAGCTGGAAGACTGCGTCAGCCGCCTGAGTGAGGCCAGCGCCGGCGAGCGTGACGAGAACGGCTACGCGCCGCTGACGATCATCGGGCACAGCCTGGGCAGCGTGATCGGCTCCGATTTCGTCTGGGACCACGCCGAAGGCCGCGGATCGCACCGGCTGGGCGATCATCACTTCTCGCTGCTCAACTTCGTGTCGATGGGATCGCCGATGGCGCTCTATGCCCTGCGCGACAATACCTACGGCGACCGCGAGAGCATCCGCGAAAGCCTGAAAGCGCCGATCCAGGTCGAGCCGGAACACGGCTTCTGGCTCAACCTCTACGACCGCCAGGACGCGATCGCCTTCCCGCTCCAGCCGATCGAGTCGTATCAGGATGTGGGCGTGATCGACTGCGCGATCAATGCCGGGACATGGCTCACCGGCTGGAACTTCATCAGCCACATCGGCTACTGGCGCTGCGACGAAGCCTCGCAGATCATCGGGCGCAAACTGGCGCTGGACTGGGCGCGGCTCAACAGCCCGCGCTTTGCCGAACGCGATTATGACAAGGCGCTCGACGCGCTGCGCAAAGAGCTGCGCCACTACGGACGCTAAACTATTTTGTCTGAAGGGATTGTTTGATGCACGTGCATTTTGAGCAGGCCCGCGCCGAGGCCGTCACCTGGGCGCGCGACGTTCTGGCCCAGGGATTCGTCCTGTTCGACAGCGAGACGACCGGCCTGGACAGCGATGACGAGTTTGTCCAGCTTGGCGTGATCGACCACACCGGGGCGGTGCTGCTGGATACGCTGGTCCGGCCCACACAGCCGATTTCGCCGGGCGCGGCCCAGGTGCACGGCTACTCCGAGCTTCATCTGCTCCGCGCGCCGCGCTTCCCGGCAGTCTATCCCGCGCTGGCGGGGGCGCTCGCCGGGCGGCGCGTGATCGTATATAACGCCGACTTCGACCGCCGGATTCTGCACCAGGCGTGCAGCCGCTATGGCCTGCCCCCGGTCGCCGCCACGGACTGGGACTGCGCCATGAAGCAGTATGCGCGCTATCGCGGTGTGTGGAACTCCTGGCACAACGATTTCCGCTGGCACCGCCTGACGGCTGCCTGCACCTGGGAGCAGATTCACGTGCAGGATGCGCATTCGGCGGTGGGCGACTGCCGCATGGCGCTGGAATTGATCCGGTGTATGGCGGCGGGCTGACGACGAGTCCGCCGCCCTGCCCTGGCGGCTCTTATACATTTTTACCCCCCATCCCCCGACCCCTTCCCCCACGCTGTCGCTGAGTGAAGGGGAGCAGAATTTGAAGTCCTTCCCTCATTTTGGGGGAAGGATTTAGGATGGGGGCGATCTGCGGCTGTAGTACTAGCGCCGGAACCAGTTCCGGTCGGTGCCGGTCAGATCGTCCAGCCGCTGCATTTCCTCTTCACTCAGGCGCAGCCCGGCGGCCCCCAGCGATTCTTCCAACTGCTCGACCGTGTTCGCCCCGATGATTGGCGCGGTGATGAACGGCAGCGTCAGCATCCAGCCCAGTGCCATCTGTGTGATCGTCTTGCCCTGCGCCTGCCCCATCTCGGCCAGCGCGTCGATCAGCGCGAAGTTCTGCTCGGTCATGTAGCGCGCCATACGGTCGTTGCCCGCCCCGCGCGCGTCCGCCGGGACATGCTCGCGCGTGTATTTGCCGGTCAAAAAGCCGCCCGCCAGCGGGCTGTAGGGGATCATGCCAATGCCCTGATCCAGGCACAGCGCGGCCAGGTCCGGCTCGACTTCGGCGCGGTTGAGCAGGTTGTAATGCGGCTGGATCGAATCGAAGCGCACCAGGCCGGATTTATCGCTGATCCAGAGCGACTTCATCAGCAGCCAGGCCCGGTAGTTGCTCGCGCCGATATAGCGCACCTTGCCCGCCGTAACCAGGTCGTCCAGCGCGCGCAGCGTCTCGTCCAGCGGCGTATCCCAATCGGGATGATGCGTCTGGTAGAGGTCAATATAGTCGGTATTCAAGCGGCGCAGGCTGCCCTCGACCGCGCTCATGATGTGCTGGCGGCTCAAGCCTTCGCCGTTCGGCCCGCTCCACATCCGCCCGCGCACTTTGGTTGCGATCACAACCTGGTTACGCGGCTTGCTGCGCATCCACCGCCCAATGATCTCTTCGGCGACGCCGCCCGAATTCCCCGGCGCCCACCGGCTGTAGACATCCGCCGTGTCGATAAAATTGATCCCGGCGTCCCAGGCGCGATCCAAGACCTGAAACCCCTGCTTCTCGGTGCTGGTCCAACGAAACGTCATCGTGCCCAGGCACAGCTCGCTGACCTTCAGCCCGGTGCGGCCCAGCTTGCGATACTCCATGTGGCTCACCTTTCTTGTGGGAGACGTGCGCATAACACCTGATTCCAAATATAGGCACAGGCCATTCGAGTTACCACCCGGCTGGCCCGCGCCGGCTCGCCAATCTGCATCCGGCGGTCAGGTAATTGATCATTTTTTCCAGCAGGGGGGCCATTTTGCCTGTATCATAGGGATAGGATGAGTGGCAGCGTGTGCCAGGCGGGGATCAGGGAGTAGAGGCAGTGATCGTTGCGTTGATTCTGGGTGTTTCGCTTCTGCTGCAGCTTGCAGCAGCCATCGAGGCTCTGAGATTGATACGCGTGACCGGGCGCCATCGCGCCTGGCTGTTGATTGCCGGCGCGCTGGTCATCATGACTATCCGGCGCATGGTGTTGTTGGGCGGGCTGCTCAGCGGGTCCGAGTCAGCAGACATCCTGCTCAGTGAACTGTTGGGGCTGCTGATTTCGGCCTGCCTGCTGGCAGGCGTAGCCAGCATCTCACCGCTGCTGCGGGCCATGCAGAATCTGCACGAGGAGCTGGAACGGCGCGTTGAGGCGCGCACTGCCGAAGTCGAGCAGGTCCACGCCACGATGCAGACCGAGGTCGCCGGACGCGTGCAGCGGCGGACCGCCGAATTGGAGCGCACCAATCTGCAGCTTCAGCAGGAGATCGCCGAGCGGCACCGGGTCGAGGCCGAGCTGCGCGAAAATGAGCAGCACACGCGGGCCTTGATCGCCGCCATTCCCGACCTGCTATTCAAGCTCGACCGCAGCGGCACTTACCGCAAAGTGTATGCGCCCTCTCCGGAGCTGCTGGCCGCCTCGCGTGAGGAGCTGCTTGGGCGCACGATGTACGAAGTTCTCGAGGGCGAGGCGGGCGAAATGGTGCGGATCGCGCTCGAAGCCGCCTTCAGCACCGGCCAGACGCAGATCTTTGAATATGATCTCCAGGTGCCCGCCGGCTGGCGCACTTTTGAAGCGCGCTTCTCCGTCAGCAAGCCGGGCGAGGAGATGCTGGCCATCGTGCGCGACATCACCGAGCGCAAACAGGCCGATATCGCCCTGAAAAAACAGCGCGCATTTCTGCACACCGTGATCGATGCCAACCCCAACCTGATCTTCGTCAAAGACGAGCGCGGCGTGTTCACCCTGGTCAACCGCACGATGGCGACCACCTACGGCACCACCGTCGAGGCGCTGGTGGGCAAAACGGATGCCGATTTCAACTCCAACCCGGACGAAGTCGAGGGTTTTGTCGCCGCCGACCGGGAAGTACTGGCCCGCCAAAGTCAGTTGTTCATCCCCGAAGAAGTGCTGACCCACGCCCTCACCGGCGAAAAGCGCTGGTACCAGACGATCAAAATGCCGATCGGCTCTCCCGGCGGCGAGCAGCAGTTCGTCCTGGGCGTGGCGACCGACATCACCGAGCGCAAACTCGCCGAGCAGCAGGCGCTTGAATTGGCGCTCGAAAAGGAACGCAGCAAGATTCTGGCGCACTTCATCCAGGATGCCTCGCACGAGTTCGCTACCCCACTCTCGGTGATCAATACCAGCCTCTATCTGCTGGAGCAGATCGCTGGCTCTGAGCGGCAGCAGCATCACATCGATCTGATCTTCAAGCAGGTAGAGCACATCGGCAAGCTGGTCGAAGGGCTGCTGGCGATGTCGCGCCTGAACAGCGGCGTCGAGTATCTGTATCACCGCCTCAACCTGAATCACCTGATCCGCGAGGTGCTGCACAGCCACGAGGCCGCCGCCGAACGCAAAAATCTCACCATCAAATGCGACCTGGACGGCGAGCTGCCCCATGTCCAGGCCGACCAGAACTACCTGCATCAGGCGCTGGCCAAGCTGGTTGAGAACGCGATCGAATACACCCCCGACTCCGGCGCGATCATGGTCCGCACCGGCCAGGACGGCGACGGGCATGTCATGCTCGCCATCAGCGACACCGGGATCGGCATCAGCCCCGACGATCTGCCGCACATCTTCGATCACTTCTACCGCGTCGATCCTGCCCGCTCGCGGCGCGGGGCCGGGCTGGGATTGTCTATGTCCAGGAAGATCATCGAGAGCCACCAGGGCCGGATCGAGGTCGAAAGTGCGTTGGGCGAAGGCAGCACGTTCAGCGTCTTCTTGCCGATTGCCGCCTCGTAATATATAGTCTCCCGCTGCTTTCGCCCGTCTAGTAGGACAATCTGCCCTATGAGCTTGATTCGCGTCTATCGCCCCCTGCTGTGGCTCGTGATCCTGGCGCTGCCGGGCCTACTGCTGGCTGCGTGCGGCGGCCCGGAACCGATCGCGGTCTACGTGACGCCCACCCTGTCCCCCACCGACGCGCCGCCCGCCCAGGTAGCTGAGCATGTGGTGTTGGTTCACCGGCCCGCCGGGCCTGCGCTGGTCCCCCCGGCGCTGGAATGGCTGCTGCAAACGCCGTCGCCCACGCCGGGCAGCTATGGGCCGATCATCCAGCCAGGGAGCGTGACCGCTGCCCCCACCCAGGGCGCGCCGGCTGCCCCGCTCGCAACCAACACCCCGCCGCCGACCCTGACTCCGCCGCCGACCGCCACCCCGCATGCGGTGACTCCGACCACAACTCCAACGGCGACACCCACCGGCGCGGCAGGCACGCCGACGATCACGTTTACGCCCACCCTGGAAGGCACACCGCTGCCCACCCTCAACGCCGACCTGATGGGCATCCAGATGCACGCCGACCTGTCGGAGCAGGAGTTCGACCTGGCGCTGTGGTATCTCAAGAAAACCGGTGTCACGTGGATCAAGTTCCAGTTCGCGTGGGAGATTGTGGAGCCGCAGCAGGGTGTGCTGAGCGACGTTTTCTACCGCTACCGGCTGTTCATCCAGCGCGCCAAGCAGGAAGGCTTCAACGTCCTGATCAGCGTCGCCAAAGCGCCGGACTGGGCGCGCAGCACCGTTGAAGAAGACGGCCCCGCGCGCGATCCACAGCTATTGGCCGATTTCCTGAGCCGGATGCTGGGCGAGATTCGCGCCGATCTGTATGGGCGTTCGTATGTGGACGCGATCGAAGTCTGGAACGAGCCGAATCTGCGCCGCGAGTGGAACGGCGGGGCGCTGACCGGGACCGAGTATATGCGCTACTTCGACGCCGCCTATCACGCCATTCGCGCGGCGGAGGGCGGCCCCGGCATCGTGATCGTCACCGCCGGGCTGGCCCCGACCGGCATCAGCGATAACGTGGTCGCCACCGATGACCGGCTCTACCTGCGCCAGATGTACCAGGCCGGGCTGGCCGGTTCCGGCTATCAGAACGTGGCGATCGGCGTGCACCCCTACGGCGCGTGGAATCCGCCCGATGCGCGCTGGTGCGGCGAGGAGACGTGCAGCGGGCGCGGCTGGGACGTCCACCCGACCTTCTTCTTCCTGGACAATATCGAGGACTACCGCGCGATCATGGAAGCCAACGGCGACGGCGCGCGCCAGCTTTGGGCGACCGAGTTCGGCTGGCCGACCTACGACGGGCTGATCATCAACGAGGGCACGCCCGCCCCGCCCCCGCCCGGCGAGGATTACTTCACATTCATCACCGCGTGGGATCAGGGCAACTATATCATGCGCGCCTTCGAGATCGCGCAGGATTTGCCGTACCTGGGGCCGATGTTCCTGTGGAACCTGAATTTCGCCTCGACGCAGAACGTCGAGCGGCAGGACCCGCGCGCCGGGTACGCGATCCTGGGCAACATGGCCGACCCCCGGCGCCCGGCGTTCATCCTGCTGGAGCACGCGCCCAAGACCCGCGCCGAAGACGACGCACAGCCGTAAAACTGTCACCTCAAGATTCTCCCCCATCCCTTGATCCCTTCCAACATGCGCGAAGGAATCATGGGATGGGAGCTTTGTTTACGTGGTGGAGCCTTCCGCTGGCGGGATAGGCCGCTGCCGGAGCCGCTGGCCGCCGAATCGCTCGCGCTCCCCGCGCTCAAACCCTCCAAACGTCAACCAACCCTTTACAATGAAAAATGAGGCTGAGTTAACCATTGGAGAATCGCATCGATGAAACTGAATCACATCAATCTCACGGTGACGGACGTCCTGGCGGCGGCGGACTTTCTGGAGAAGTATTTCGGCTTGCAGCGCCAGGGCGGCGATCAGAAGTTCCAGCTTTTGTTCGACGATGGCGGGATGGTGATCACCCTGATGAAAACCGGGCGAGACGTGAAATATCCGGCGACTTTTCACATCGGCTTCGGGCAGGAATCCGAGGACCAGGTGAACGCAGTCTACCAACGGCTGATCGATGACGGGTTCGAGGTCGAGCCGCCGCAGCGCTCACATGCCTGGACATTTTATGTGCTCGCGCCGGGCGGCTTTACGGTCGAAGTGCTGTGCTGAGCGGGAATGAAACATAACAATATCCGGCTGAAAACCGAATGCGCGGTCAGGCGTGAAAAAGGCCCGACCGCGCATTTTTGGATTTTTTATTTCGTTGGAAGCTGCGATCAGCGGCCAAAGCGCCGCAGCGCCAGGATCAAGGCCGCACCGCTGACCAACACCACGCCCGCGAAGCCCAGCACGAACAGGCCGCTGTTGTCGTAGATGCGATCCAGCGCGGACTGGCCCTCGTCGTCACCGTCGGCGGACACCTCGACCATCGGCGCGACCGCGCCCGTTTCCAGCGATTCAGCTTCCGGCGCGTCGTCCTCAGCCGGAGCTTCGGGCACGGCGGGCGGCGTATAGCCCTCGGCCCCACCGAACGCAACGCGCACCTCGCGCCCGCGCACCAGCGTTACCAGCGCCGTTTCAGCCGTCGTCATGCCATAGCCTTCCGGCAGCGCGGCCTGCACTTCGTAGCGACCCGGCGGCAGATCGAGGCACAGCGGGTCGTCGGCCTCGGTGTAGGGATAGTTGGCGGCGGCAGCATCCGGCGGCTGGAGCACGATCTCCCCGCCCGGCACGCTCGCTTCGCCCTCGTCGCGCACCTGGTTCTGATTCACGTCCTGATAGACCGAGACGCACAGCGTCCCATCGGCGGCGATCAGGCCAGATGCGGCATCTCCGGCGGGCGGCACTTCGGCCAGCGCAACGGCGGTCGGCTCCGACGTCGTCTCGACCGGCTCCTCAGCCGCTGCTTCGGTCGCTTCCTCGGTCGGCTCCGGCTCCGCTTCGGCGGTGCTGGCCGCCTGCGCGCCAATGGCTCCCGCCTGGGTCGGCTGGCCGGGCAGCGGCGGCAGCGGGACGGTCGTCTGCTGCGCGACACTGCGCGGCGTGGCGGTCGCAACCGGCGTTATCGACGCGGCGGCAGTCGCTTCTTCGGTCGCCTCGGCGGTCCCGGCCTCGTCGGACTCCTCGGTCGCTTCAGCCGTGCTGGCCGCACGCGGGGTACCGCGCTCGTCTTCCGGCAAAAGCTGGCCGGTGGCCGGATCGACCGAGCCGGGCGGCAGGATGATGATCTCCTGGCCGATGGTCAGGAAGCGCGTGTTGGGCTGGATGCCCTCGTTGAACTCGGCAATCAGGGCAACGGTCGTGCCGTAGTCCTCATAATAGGCAAAGGCGATGCTGGAGAGCGTGTCGCCCTCCTGCACGATATGGATGATGCTGCCATCGGGCCGGACGCCCTGCGGCACCACGAACGGGACTTCGGCGGGCGGGGTCGGGACGACGGTGCTGCCCGGCGTGCCCCCCGGCTGTGACGCCGTGCCACCGCGTGTGAGCGAAATCTGGTCCCAATAGACGTTGTTCAGCGCCAGCCCCTGCCCCTGCGACATATACAGGAAAACCGTCGCCGCGTCGCCTTGGACATTGGCCGCGACCGTCATCTCGGCCCACTGGTCATAGGGAGCCGTGCCGCCCGACCACACCACGCTCGCCGCCAGCGGATCGGTCCCGCCGGTCGGATCGATCCCAATCTTCAGCGACGCGCTCGCCGCCGGATCGGAGCGGCGGTAGGGGTAGCCCTCGATGATGCACGAAGTCTCGGTGTTGTTGCAGGTGTAGACCCAGCCATAGCCGCGCGCCGTGACCGTCTCACCGGCGGTGAGTCCGCTCACGCGCTGCCAGCCTGCCGCCGTGAACGCGGTATAGCCCTGCTTGAGATTCCACGATACCTCGCCGTCGCGCACCTGGGTCGCGTCCGTATGCGGGAAGGCTTCCGGCGCGCCCGCGCCCACCCACAGATTCCAGCCGTTCGGCGCGGTACGGGTCGCTGAACCCACGCCGTAATATGGGCGCTCCAGGCCGCCGTTGGCCAGCAGATTGACGTTGTCCTGAGCGGCGGCCCGCTCGCCCACGATCATCCCCGGCAGCCCGGCCACGATCGCCAGCATCAGCACCAGGCCGAGCCAGCTCATGTGTCGTCGTTTGATCATCCTGTGCCACTCCTTTTATCCAGCCATCGCGCCCGCAAACAAAAACACTCCAGGCAGGTCGAGGACGGCGCGAGATGCTGGCGTGTTGGTCTGGCTGACTCAAAAACCATCCGATAGTCTTAAGCGAAAAAGCGCGGCGATTGTATATCATCCGTCAGGCCAATGCAATGACGCCCCGCCTGCGCGTGCCTTACGCGGCGGGAGTCTGGCCCCTGCCATCCGCCGCCCGACTGATTTATACTAGTACTACAGCCGCAGATCGCCCCCCATCCTAAATCCTTCCCCCACAAGGAGGGAAGGACTTCAAATTCTGCTCCCCTTCCCTCCGCGCAGCAGTGGGGGAAGGGGTCGGGAGATGGGGGCAACAAAACATCAGGTGCGGCTGTAGTACTAGGGACAGTGATGTTTGAGTGGAGATCGACAGGCGACACGATGTACGACGATCTGGCTCTGACGCCTTTCAGCCACTATGTGCGGCTCTACACGCTGCACCAGGTCGAGCGCGCGCCGCAGATTTTGCTGCTGCGGATTCGGATTGAGACGCTGCGCTACAGCTTCGCGCCGCTGAGCAGTATGCCGCTCGACGCTGCCTATGCCGACGATCCGCGCGCCGGGGCCGAACTGGTTCGCCAGGCGGTCCTGCCACGCCTGAGCACGCTGCTCGACCTGAGCGATCCGTTCTCCGCACTGAGTCTGGGAGCCGAGCAGGACGCCCTGTGGCCGCGTTATGCCGCCGAGCGCCGCCTGCCCCCAGAGCCGGTGCGCCCGCCCATCATTCACACCCCCACGCCGCCGCGACGCCTGCCTGCCCGCAGCAAAACCGCCGAACGGCTCGCCCGCGCGCAGCAGGCATTGGAGCTGTTCCAGACGGCGGTCGATACGGCGGCGACGCTGGCCGCAGTGTGGCAGAACTGGCAGATCGGGCGGGCGCGGCGCGAATTGCTGGAGACACAGCGCGTCCTGCTGCAAGATACGATCCGGGCGCAGCTTGCCGGGCAGGATCAGGCGTTGGCCTATGGGCAGGACCGCGAGTTCGTGCGCGGCTATCTGGCCGATCATGCCGGGGACAGCGCCTATCCGATTGTGTTCGAGAATCCGCCCGGCGAGCAGGACTAAGGCGCGTTGCATCCTTCTGAATTCGATTGAGGGCCAGAGACAAGGACACCCCTATGCGCGATAAGGCGTTGGAGATTCTGGGCGCGGCGTTTCAACAGGTTTCAGCCGAATCGCTCCGGCAAATGCTGGATGCGGCCCACATCACGGAATATGGCGCGCAGCATTTGCTGTGCCGTGAAGGCGATCCCGGCGACACGCTTTACGCCATTCTGGAGGGCGAAGTCGAGATCCACAAGAACACCAGCAAAGGCCCGTGCCTGGTGGACGTGCTGCGCGCCGGGACCTTGTTCGGCGAGCTGGCCTTGCTGCTCGATCGCCCGCGCACAGCCAACATCATCGTGCCGCAGCGCGTGATCGTGCTGGAAATCGATCGCGCCTCTTTCGAGCGATATCTCAAATGCAATCTCGAAATCTTCACCAGCCTCAGCTACCGCGTGATCGAGCGGATGCTGCGCCAGGAAGAACACCTGCTGGCCCGGCTGTCGCTGCTCCAGCCAGAAGGCGATCAAACGCCGCGCGTGTTCATCAGCTACTCGCACCGCGATCAGAACTTCGTGTGCCAGCTCGCCAACGATCTGAAGCGTAACCGGATTTACAGTTGGATGGACCAGCGCGAGATCGGCGTGGGCAGCATCTGGAGCGAACAGGTCGAGCTGGCGCTGGATGCTTGCGAGATCATGGTGGTCGTTCTCTCGCCGGAGAGCGCCGAGTCACCCAATGTAGCTGACGAGTGGCATTACTATCTGGACGCCGAAAAGACGATCGTGCCGGTGCTGTACCGCGACTGCCATATCCCGTTCCGGCTCAAACGGATTCAGTACGTCGATTTCGTCAGGCACAGTTACGAGGACGGCCTGGCATCCCTGATCGACGTGCTGCTGGAAAAACTGGGGCCGCCCGGCTGCCTATCCGTTGACATCGAGGACTGATGCCATGCTCACCACGCCTGAACCGCCCATCCTGCTCACCGCGCGCCTGCGCCTGGTTCCCGGCACGACGCGGCTGCTGCGCGCCGTGCTCGCGTCGTCCGCCGAAGTCGAGCATCTATTAGGCGCGCCGCTCCCGCTGGGCTGGCCCTCGCAAGACCTGCGCGGCTTCCTGGGCTACTGCCTGCTCATGTTCGAGGCCGATCCGGCGGCGCAGGGCTGGGGCGTGTGGGTGATGGTGCGGCGCGACGATCCGGCGGTGGTGGGCGATATCGGCTTTAAGGGCGCGCCGGACTCCGGCGGCATGATCGAGATCGGCTACAGCGTCGTGCCAGCGGCGCAGAAGCAGGGCTATGCCACCGAGGCCGGGCGGGCGCTGCTGGCCTGGGCGTTCGCGCAGCCCGCCGTGCGCCAGGTCACAGCGACCTGCCTGCCCGACAACCGGCCCTCGATCCGCGTGCTGGAAAAGCTCGGTATGCAGCGCACCGGCACGACCGGGACGGGGATGCTTGCCTGGGCCGTGAATCGCCCCTCGCCCGCCGTCACGCGCCTGCACCACGTCCAGATCACGATCCCGCGCGGCAGCGAGGACGAGGCGCGCCGCTTCTACTGCGAGTTTCTGGGCCTGCCGGAAATCGAAAAACCGGAGTCGCTGCGCGGGCGGGGCGGATTCTGGGCCCAGTTGGGCGCGCAGCAGCTTCATGTCGGCACTGAGGACGGCGTCGAGCGCCACGCGACCAAAGCCCACCTCGCCTACCAGGTGGACGATCTGGCGGCGTGGCGCGCGCGGCTGGACGCACACGGATTCACGCCGCTCGAATCGGTCCCTATTCCCGGCTATGATCGCCTGGAGTTTCGTGATCCGTTCGGCAACCGCATCGAGTTGATCCAGCCCCTCGGCTGATCGACGTCAGGGCCACGCCTGCCCCGCGCCTGGGCACTGCTGGTTGCTTTGGCTGGGCCAGCCCTTTATACTCGCTGGTGATAGGTGCCGCATCGTTATAGGACGGCGCGCACCGTGAAACTATCGAACACGCTGCGGGGGCAGTCGGGATAGCTATGGAAGGTCTGGTTCTGATCGTTATCGCGCTGATCGGCATCGCGGTCTTTTTGGGCGGCGGACTGCTGCTGGTCCTGTACTTTCGTTATATCGGGGGAGGCGATCGTGAAGAGCCGGTGGTCTACGGCGACCTGATCCAGTGCCCCAACTGCGGCTATATGAACCCGCTCGAAACCGCCGCCTGCCTCAACTGCCGCTATCCACTGCCGGGCGCCATCCCCTATCAAGAGCCGCTGCCGCCGCCTTATGCGGCGCCCGTGCAGGCCAGCTATGTCCCACCGGCGCCCGCCCCCCCGCCGCCGAGTCAGGCCAGCTACAGCCCGCCCGTTGGGGATTATACGGTCCAGTCGCAGCCCGCCGGGGCGACACGTGCCCAGGTCCCGCCGCGCCCCATTGGCCAATCCGACGACGTGCCGCACGCGTGGCTGGAAGGCGCGCGCGGCCCGCTCACCGGGCAACAGACCGTCCTCTCACGCAGTGATACGCTGGTCGGGCGCTCGACGATCTGTGACATCCAGATCGCGGACCCCAAAGTCTCGCGGCGGCACTTCCTGATCCGCTATGCCAACGGCTCGTTCTTCGTGCAGGATCAGCAAAGCTCGCGGGGGACGCGCGTCAACGGCAAGCCGGTGCTCGCCCAGCGCCTCAACAATGGGGACACCATCGAGTTTGGGGATTCGATGCTGATCTTCCGCCAGCGGTAGCGGCCAGCAGCAGCGATAGGCGGTTTTGATAGGGCTGCTCTGAACTTTGGATCGCTACACGAGGCGACACCAGGCTTCCCCCCCATCCTAAATCCTTCCCCCGCAAGGTGGGAAGGACTTCAAAGCTGCCATTGTGCTCCCCTTCCCTCCGCGACAGCGTGGGGGAAGGGGCCGGGGGATGGGGGGTGAAAATTTATCACACGCGCTACTGCACCGGCGCGAAGCTGAGCAGCGGCTGCGCGACCCACCCGGTGCGGCCATCGGCCAGCCGGACACGCCACCACCAGTGCCCATCCGCCGCGACCGGGGCCTGCATCACCGTCGAAGCCTCGTTCGTCACCACCGCGTCAGTCTCCGCGCCCGTCAGACTCGGCGTCTCGCGCAGGTTGAATTCCGCCTTGGCATAGACGACCGTGCCGACCGGCCAGTTATCCGCCGGATATTCGACCGGCAGCGTGGGTGCAGGCGGGATCGCCGGCTCACCGGCCTCGGCAGTCCCTTCGTCGAAAGCAGGCTCGGTGCTATCGGCATCCGGCGGCGGTGTGATCGTGGGCCGCAGCGTGGACGTGGGCGTCGCGGGCGGCGTCGGCGGGGCGATATCGGTCGGCTGCTGCTCGGATGGCAGCGGCTCGCCGGTCAGCGAGACACGCAGCACGCGCTGGTGCAGCCGGGGCGCATTTACCCAGCGCACCTCGGTCCCCTGGTTATCGACCACCCAATACCAGGGACCATTCCATGCCTCGGTATTCACCTCTTGAATCAGGTAGTTCGCGCCGGCTTCGAGCGGGGTGGCCGGCTCCGCGTTCAGGTCCGGCTCCTGGCGCGTCTCGACCGGCTCGCCGGGCAGCAGCCGGAACCAGTCATCTTTCACCATCTGCGGGCCAGCGGTGGGCGGCGGCGTCATCGAGAGCGCGGCGGTCGTGGCGGCCTGGGCGGCCTCTGCCACCTGGAGCGCGTCGGTGGTCAGCACGGCGACCGCCTCGGCGGTCATTGTGGTGCGAAAATCGGCGGTCATGTTGGCGGCTCTGGCATCGGTCGGCGCGGTCGTCGGATCATTCGATCCCGCCGGCTCATCGTCCAGGTTGAGGAGGCTTTGCACCACGAGCAGCACCGCCACGAACGCGACCAGCAGCACCATCAGGCCGATCCCGGTCAGAATCGCTTTGCCGCGAAAGAAGTGCCACAGGTCGCCCACTGGATTGTCGCGCTGCTGGCTCGCTGCCACGCGTGCCCGCGCCGAGCGTGCCCCTGGCGCCGATGGGCGGCTGATCTCGCGCCGCGAATCGCCCCATTCCTCGATCAGCGTCGGGATCGGCGCCTGCGGGATCACGTCGCCGGACTCGGCCAGGCGCAGCACGATCACCGAGATATTGTCCGAGCCGCCGCGCTCATTCGCCATCTCGATCAGGGCTTTCACGGCGCGCTGCGGCGGCAGTGTGCTGACGGTGCGCTCGATCTCTTCCGGAGAGACGTAGCGCGTCAGGCCGTCGCTGCACAGCACAATATGATCGCCATCGCGCACCCGACCAGAGATAATATCGACCTTGACCGACGGCATCCCGCCCAGGGCGCGTACCAGCTTGCGCCCGCTCGGATCGCCGTCCGGCAGCGGCGTCCCGGCCTCGCGCTGCATCGACTCGACGGTGTGATCGAGCGTGAGCTTGCGGGCACGGGCGTCGCGCATCAGATAGGCCGGGCTGTCGCCCACACTGCCGATCACCAGCTCGCGCCCGCGCAGCACGGCGGTAACAACCGTCGTCGCCATGATGCTCGGCGTTTCCTGGCCCTGGCCCTCGGCGTAGATCAGGTTGTTGGCCTCGGCAATCGCGCGCGCCAGCCGCTCGGCGGGATCGCCCTCTTCCTGATCGTAATAGCTGCTGATGATCGTGCTGACCGCGTACTGGCTGGCGAGATCGCCGCCCGACAGCCCGCCGACGCCGTCTGCCAGCACGAAAATCTGGCCCAGGCGCGCCAGCACATCCGGATCGGGCGGGACCATGTGGCCGATGGCGTCCTGATTCTGTTTGCGCCTGCGCCCGATGTCGGTATCCATAGCGACGACGACAACCGGCATGAGTGACGGCGGCTGGCTCATGGTGTCCTCAGTCTGTTAGCACCTTAAAGACAAATAATGTATCGCCCAGGCGAATCTCGTCATTCTCGCGCAGCGGAGTCGCGCCGCGCGCTTCCTGCCCGTTGATATATACGGGGTTGGTCGGCCCGAACGGCCACAGATGAAAGATCGGCGGCGCGTCGGGCGCGTCGTGGGGCGGCTCCAGGGTCAGGCGGGCGTGCTGGCGC
Organism: Chloroflexota bacterium; assembly: GCA_012729765.1. Taxonomy (GTDB): domain Bacteria; phylum Chloroflexota; class Anaerolineae; order Aggregatilineales; family Aggregatilineaceae; genus JAAYCM01. The sequence continues at coordinate 139,564 of JAAYCM010000075.1, forward strand.
GAGAGGCGCGCGTCCTTCAGACGGATATCAGCTTCGCGCCCGATGACCTGGTTCGGCTCGACGCGGATGATCGTGCCGCGCTGGGCAGCGGGCTGCTTGACGATCAGCCACGCGATCGGCGCGGGCGGGGCCGAATCCATCCCCGGCGGCAGCTCGTCATCGAGCGCGGCGCGCGGCGCGAACTCGGTCATACCTTCCGGCACATCCGGCTCGCTGGCGCGGGCGGGCGCTTCATCTTCCGGGATCGACTGGCGGCCCGTGCCGGGCTGAGGCCGGGCATCCGGGGGGCCATAAATGCGGCGCTCGCGGCTTTCCAGCGCGCAGTAAGGGCAGGTTTCATAGGGCGCATCATACGGCCCGTGTCGCTCGCAGAATCCACCACCTTGAGACATACCTGTTTTACTCCAATCGTGGTCTGCCACTCATTCTATCACGCCCTGATAAAAGCGAAAAACCTGCCCGCCGCCGCCTGTTCGCCCCTCGCCCGATGCTTATCCAACGCGTCCCATTCTCCCGCCGCTGAGCCGCTCAGCCGCGCTGATTTTGCCTTCCGCACTATGTGTCGCCGCTGATACGGAAGTTTTTTTATATGTTTTTGTCGGATTTACACACGCCTGCTCTACGTGTCTACAAATAAGCATGTTATTATACAATTGTTCCATCTAACTAAAACTTAACCTCGAACGTTTTGGGGGGAATTGTATGTCGAATCACCATTTGCCAACCCAGAGCCTGCTCTCCCTCGGAGAATTTGGAGAACGCACCCGCCAGCTTCCCACCGAGCTGCAAGAAGCAGCGCTGGTGATCGGGCTGGGCCAGGTTGGTATGCAAGCTGTCGTCCGGCTCCACACGATGCTCGACACGCTGCTCGCCCCGCGCGAACGCCAGGCCAAGACCCGGCTGCTCGCCATCGCGCACTTCCGCTCGCTGCGCGACGAGTACAGCCTGCCGCGTGAAGAGCGGCTGCATCTGGATATGGAGCCGGTGCCCTGGAGCGAAGTACCAGGCCGCTATGCGCAGTATGGGGTGGCGCAGTGGTGGCCCTACTCGCCGCGCTCGCGCGAAGTGCTCGAAGACCCGACCCAGCTCCGCGCCTATCAGCGCCTGATGCTGTATCACAACGCCGGGCTGATCAGCGAGACGCTGTTCATGCTGGTCAACAACTGGCTGTACCAGGTCGGCATCAAGCGCGGGTTGAATCTGCCGCGCCGGATCTATGTACTGGCGTCGCTGGCTGAGGCCGAAGGCAGCGGGATGCTGTTCGACATCGTCTCGCGCCTGCGCGCGCTCTCGCGCCAGGGTCCGGTCACGATCATCGGCGTGTTCTCGCTCTGCCCGACCGAGATTGGCAGCGAGAAGGACCAGATCGCGGCGATGGCGAATGTCTACGCCACGCTGCGTGAGATCGACTCGTACACGCTGCACCCGGAGACGTTCACCTCGAACATGCCGGTGATCGGGCACAGCCCCTTCTCCGGGACGCCGCAGCGCGCGCTGGACATGATCCTGCTGGCCGACGATGCCGCCGAGCCGTGCACCGAGCCGCCCCAGAATACGCTGGCCGAATGCGTCGCCACCTGGATCGCAACCAGCCTGATGCCGCCTAACGGGCACAGCCTGCCCCAGCCCGTCGTGCACGATCCCGGCGAGGATCGCTTTCACGGCTATACGACATTTGGCGTGAGTAAGCTGGCCCTGCCAACCCGTGCCGCGATGAATCTGGCGTCGGTAGGGCTGGCCCAGGCGGTGCTCGAAGCCGCGCGGACCAGCCAGATCGCGCAGCCGGGCGGCGCGTGGGTGTCTGAAATAGTCGCGGCCTCGCGCTATGCCCTGTTCGAGACGCCGCTGCAAGCTGCACAGCCCGTCAACGACAAGCTGCGCGAGTGGAACAGCACGCTCCAGCCGGCCCAGTTGGTCCGCGCCCTGGAGCTGCGCACCGCCGGGAATCAGTCCAGCACGATGAGCAGCCTGATCGAGTCGTACCTTCAGGAACTCGACCGGGAGCTGGCAAGCGAAGTCACGGCCTCTGAAACCGGCGTCCTGGAGCGGCCCGATACGCTGCGCAGCCGGGTTGATATCGTCCTCGATCAACAACTGGTGCCGCTGTCCGATGAGCTGCTCGCGTCGGGCGTCGATCTGGCCTACCGGCAGGGCTATGGGCTGATCTGGACCACGCGCGTGATCGAGATGCTCTCTGCCGAGCTGGATCGGCTGATGCCCGGCCTCGAGCAAGAGGTCAAAGCCGCCCACACCGCCTATGCGGAGAAGCGCCAGGCCTTGCTCGGCAGCGCCCGCGACTATGACGCGCGCATCAGCCGCTTTGGGGGCAGCCGCAAGACGCTGCTGGCCGATCTGGGCACGCACAGCCAGGCCGTTCTGGAAGCCGCGCTGCGTCAGGTGCTGGCCGAGGCGCGTTACGCCGCCGCCGCTCACCTGCTGGGGATCATCGAAATGCTGAGCCAGCAGCTTCAGACCGCGCTGCGCGAGGTGGACAAGATCAGCCAATCGCTGAGCAGTCTATCCGACAGCCTGCGCCGGGCACTTGGCGAGGCGACCCGCCAGCCGCCGTCCTTCCCAACCAGCACCCTGGTGAGCGAAGCGTGGTATCTGGAAGGCACGAAGGACCTGAAGAACTTCGGCCAGGTGCCGCCCCAGACCCTGTTGAGCCAGGTGTTCGAAGCCTGGAGCGCGACCGGCGATCTGCCATCCGAAGACGCGATCACGCGCTTCCTGGGCAGCGTGCTCGACGCGGCGCGCCAGATGCTCCGCCCGAATTTCTGCTTCCAGGACCTCTACGAGTTCATCATGGCCAACGCCAAAGTGAAGCCGGTCCAGCAGCTTCTGACCGCCCTACCGGGTGCGGCCACCCCGGCCCTGGCACCAAACCGCGACGACCGGTATCCCCCGGCTGAGCCATATGAGTTCGTGCGCGCTGTGCCGCGCCTGACTCAGATCATTCGCCCGCCGGTCAACGGGATTCGCCGGGTGGCCGTCCCGTCGTCCGACCCGGACGAGATCACGGTCTTCCGGCTGCTGCATGGACTGGCCGCCGAAACGCTGCCGCCGCTGCGCGAGCTGTATCACCGCGCCTACGACCGCGCCGGGGCCGAGAATGTCCCGCTGCATATCGACCGGCGCTGGGATGCGATCATGGCCGATCTCGTCCACTCGACCGCGCGCCGCGAGATCACCATTATCTGGGAAAATTTGATGACCGCTCTCCAACGCAAACCGGGCAGTTCATCGGCCCCGCTGGAAGCCCTGATCCACGCCTTCGGCAACGCGCTGAATGCGATCGATCTGGAACACGACACAAGCTATGCCCATTACGGCGTGAGCTTCGTCACCTACCGGCTGCGGCCCTTCCAGCTCAAGCTGCCCCCGCCCAAGTGCCTGGCGATCTTCATCTATTCCAGCAACCACGCCCCGGAGCTGACCGAAGTGATCTACAACACGGTCAGTTCTGCGCCGGATGCGCGGCAGTTCGCCTTCATTGTCAATATCAGCGGACGGCGCGATCTGGACGTGATTCTGGAGCAGCTCCGCACCAACAACTTCACGCTTCTGGAGATGCGCGAGACCGAGGTCAAGCACCTGGTTGGCGCACGCCTGCCCACCCGCGCCCTGACAAACTTTATCCTCGACCACGTCAACCTGATGACGATCTCCCCCTTCCTGACGGGCGGCCCTGTTCCGGAGAATATGTTCTACGGGCGGCAGCGCGAGCTGAACGAGGTCCGCACGCGGCTGGCGAGCACCAGCGTCTCGCTGATCGGCGGGCGGCGTATCGGTAAGACTTCCACGCTCCAGCGGCTCGAGGGTAATCTGCAATTGCCCAACGCCGAGCAAATCCCCTACTATCTCGACTGTTCCGGCGTCACCAACTACGAAGCCTTCTTTTACGCCCTCAGCGTCCGCTGGCAGATCGACATCGATCCGCTCAAGACGCGCCCCTTCGAGTTCGAGCGCGTGCTGCGCGAACTGCAACAGCGCACCCCGCGCCGCAAGATCGCCTTCCTGCTGGACGAGGTGGACAACCTGCTGCGTTTCGATCAACACCCCGAAAACAAGGAAACGCTCTTCCGCACCTTCCGCTCGCTCTCCAACGAGCAGCGCTGCCAGTTCGTCTTCAGCGGCGAAAAATGGCTGATGCGCGCTGCGTCCGACCCCTATTCGGCCCTGTTCAACTTTGCCAAGGGGGTCCGCCTGGAGCCGCTGCCACCCAGCGTGGTGAAGGGCCTGGTGGCCGATCCGTTCGAGACGCTGAACATCTGGATCGAAGGGGCCGAGGAAGTTATCGGCTACATCTACAATATCAGCGCCGGGCATCCCAATATCGTCCAGATGTTGTGCGAAGCCATGATCCGCGAGCTTGATCGTGAGGGCCGCAACACAAACCTGGTCAACCTGGGGCATCTGGACAACGCGCTGAAGAATCACCAGCTCAAGCAGCAGATCGTCGAGACGATCTGGGGCCAGATGACCCCGCTCGCCCGGTTGATCACGCTCGTCTGGCCCGACGGCGAGCGCTTCCAGACGCTCGATGACCTGGAGAAACTGCTGCGCGATCAGGGCGTGAGCGGTGTCCCGCCGGAGCTGATGCGGCGCACAGCCCTGGACCTGGAGCTGTACTGCTTCGTGCGACCCCAGTCGCAGGGCAAGCTGGAGCTGATCCCGATGGAGTTCCCGACGATTCTCAGCATGTTGATGGACAAAACACGCCAGATCAAGATTGACCGCGACAAATATCTTGCCAATCCTGAAGATATGGCGGTTGTCTGATTCTGGTTGATTTGAGGTACACTTGCCAGCAGGGGGGCAGGCAGGTGTGCCCTATAAATTAGTTTGTATTAGCGATGGGTGGCCCCCAGCCCGTTGTCCCTTTGCGCCTAGCAGGATGGGAAAGCCAGCACCGTGAATTATTCGACACCCTTTCCTTCGAATACACCGTTTTATATTCAAGGGCCACTGCCCCCCGATGCCGCGCACCTGTATGTGATGCGAGAGGCCGATTATGAGTTGGAACGGCTGATCGGCCAGCGCGATTATGTCACCCTGATCGGCCCGCGCTACAGCGGCAAGTCGAGCATGTTGATGCGGCAGATTGGCCGCTTCCGCAACTCGTCGCTCTACATCCCGATCTACCTGCTGATGGGCAGCCTGCGCGGGCTGCCTGAGCCGGACTGGTACGCGCATATCCACCGTCACATCGCGCAGGAAACCTACGGCCTGCTGCCGGTTCCGACCAACCCGGCCCGCCACCAGCTCGCGCTGCTGGAAGCGATCGTCAATGCGCTCGCCAACGAGCTGCGCGGGCGCGTGCTGGTCTTTATGCTCGATCAGGTCGAGGCCACGCCGCCGGAATATCGCAACAGCTTCTTCGCCAGCGTGCGCTCGATGTTTATTGAGCGCTTCCGCCGCCCCTGGCTCAACAACGTGATCTTCGTGCTGTCGGGGCGCTTCGTGCCCGACGAGCTGATCCCCGACCCTGCCGACTCGCCGTTCCGCGTGGCTAAGATGGTCTATGTGGACGATGCCGATCTGGAAGGCATCACCCATCTGATCGCCTGGCTGGGGCACGAGCGCTGCCAGATCGCGTCGGATGTGCCGGCCCGCATTTTCGAATGGACCGACGGCGATATCTACCTGACGCACAAGCTGTGCACCCACCTGGCCCGCGACGTACCTGAAGGCGCGATCCTGATCAACGATGTTGATCGGGCCGTGCGCCGCTACCTGTTCCAGGACGATCTCTTCCGCCGCATGTGGCGCAATATCCAGGCCGATCTCGAAGTAGCGAACCTGATCGACGCGCTGCTCGATCACGGTGAGCCGATCCCCTTCACGCTGCTGCAGCGCCCGGTCATGACGGCCTGGCTGGAGGGCGCGATCAAGCGCGATACCCACGAGAACTGCATGGTTCGCAGCCTGGTGCACGAGAGCGTGTTCTACTCGCATCAGCACACCTATACAGGCCCCCGCCCCGACACCACCCTGCCGCCCAATGGCCAACCCGTGCTGCACAACCGCTACAGAATCGACCAGGTTCTCAAGACTGGGGTCACATGCTCGGTGCTGCGCGCCACCGATCTGAATGCCAAAGAGAGCGTGGTCATCAAGAAGCTGACCGTCTCGCAAGACAGCGACCCGACCGCTTGGCTGCGCTTTCAGCGCGAGGGCGACGCGCTCAAGCAGCTTGAACACCCGAATATCGTGCGCCTGCTCGAAACGTTCAACGAAGATGACTTCGACTATATTGTGATGGAGTACATCTATGGCGGCTCGCTGTTCAACCGGCTGAGCCAGGGCCGGCTGCCGCTGCGCCAGGCGCTTGAGATCGCGCAGCAGGTCGCCGACGCGCTGCACTGTGCCCACACGAAAAATGTCGTCCACCGCGATGTCAAGCCATCCAACGTGCTGCTGACACCCGACTATAAGCCCAAGCTGGCCGATTTCGGCGTGGCCCGCCTGACCACGCTGCGCGGGATCACGCGTGAAACGCCATCGGGTGTCATCATCGGCACGATCCCCTATCTCAGCCCGGAAGGCTGCCGGGGTGATAAGCTCGACGCGCGCACCGATATCTGGTCGCTGGGCATCATGCTGTTCGAGATGCTGACCGGCACGCTGCCCTTCATGGGGCGCGGCGATCATATGTTTATCTATGCCATCCTCGAAAATCCGCTGCCCGACGTCCGCACCATCCGGCCCGAAGTTCCGCAGAGTGTGGTAGACTTGCTGGAAAAGATGCTGAATAAGGAGCGCGATCAGCGGATCGCCACCGCGCGCGAGGTGCGCGATGCTTTGCATAACATCCTGCTTGCGACTCCCTGAGCGCGCCAGACAGGAGACGAGGCATCGTCACGCCGCACCCATCACGGATGAAGGAAACACGCCTGGATGCTGTCTCAGGAACAAATCGCCGATATCTTCAAAGCACTTGCCGATCATAACCGCCTGCGCCTGCTCGAACTCCTGATCAACAGCGACCTGACCAACTCAGAGCTGAAGGACAGGACCGGCCTCAACCAGAATCTGCTCTCGCATCATCTCAGCGTGCTGGCCGACGCCGGGCTGATCCGCGCGCAGCAGAGCCGCGCCGACGCGCGCCGCCGCTATTTCGCCATCGATCTCAACACCAGCCGCGCCCTGCACGAGTGGACGCACTGGTTTCACCCGCCTGTCATCCATCCACTGCCGGCCCTGCAGCGCCCCCGACGGGTCCTTTTTTTGTGCCTGTACAACGCGACACGCTCCCAGATGGCCGAAGCGGTCGCTCACCATTTCGCCCCCCACGCGCTGATCGCGCACAGCGCGGGGGTCGAGCAGTTGGCGCAGGTGCCACCGCTGGCGCTCCAGGTGCTTCAGGAAAACGGTGTCCCAACCGGGCGCCTGACACTGCACCGGTACCAGAGCATGCTCGATATCCCATTCGACTACGTGATCACCACCTGCGATCGGGTACACGAGCACGAGCCGGAGATCGTGTCCGACTTCGCCCAGGCGGTCCATCTGCACTGGTCGCTGCACGATCCGGCTGAGATCGCGTCGGGCCAGGCGGCACAGCTTGAGGCCGCCCGCCAGCTTTATCGTGAGATCGTCCTGCGCGTGTCCCATTTCGTGCTCCGCCTGGCCCAGGAGGAAGCGCACGCGTCCCCGCCGGAGTCGTAGAGCGGGCGTAGGCGGGGCGCAGCTACCGTACCCCGGCAAACTTTGCTAGAATAAAAACGCCAGACGTAAAAGTTTTTGGTCGTCGCACCGCACACTGCCGGGCGTCGATCAGTGAGCCACCTTTTTGGAGAGGAATCGCCGTGTTACGTCGCAGCCTGATCGCCACCGTCCTGATCCTGCTCGCGCTGGGCATCCCAGCCGGGATCGCCGCCGCCAGCGGCCCCGACCGCGCGCTGTGCCAGCAAGACCCGTTTGGACCCGGCTGCACCGCCGGAATCCCCAGTATCGAATACCAACTGCTGCTGGACGAGATGCTGCTCCACCCAGAGCCGAATGTCCGCCCGCTGGCCGTGAATGAGGAAGAGCTGGCCCGCTTCGCCTTCCGCCGCATCGTCGGCGACGGCACGATCTACAATGGGCCGGGCGGCGAAGCCATCGGCCAGATCGACGAGGGCTTCAACTATGTCACCGTGACCGGCGTGCAGGGCGACTGGATTCAGATCAATGACGGGCAGTGGATGCCCGCCAGTGCGCTGGCCGTTGCGCGCCCCAGCCGCTTCACCGGGGTTTATATCGACGGCGGCCTCAGCTACCCGATGGCCTGGGTCCTGATCCCCAGCTACCCCAGCCCCTACCCCGGCGCGGCGGGTGATCAGTCGCGCCCGATCCTGGAGCGCTACAAGCGCATGAACATCTTCGCCACCGCTGAAGTCGATGGGTGGGAGTGGTACCTGGTTGGGCCGGAGACGTGGATCAAGCAGACAAACGTCGCGCGCGTGCTGCTGATCGACCGCCCGCCGGAGGTCAAGGGCCGCTGGTTCGCCATCGACCTCTACGAGCAGGTGCTCGTCGCCTATGAGGACGAGATGCCGATCTTTACCACGCTGATATCCTCTGGCCTGGAAGACTGGCCCACTAACGAGGGGACGTTTACCGTCTGGTCGCGCCAGGTCAACGGCCACATGAGCGGTGCGGAAGGCCAGGCCGACTTCTATTCGTTGGAGAACGTGCCCTACGTGATGTACTACGACAGCGCGATCTCGCTGCACGGCACCTACTGGCATGACGGCTTCGGCTATCGCCACAGTCACGGCTGCGTCAATATGACCATCACCGACGCGCACTGGGCCTTCCAGTGGAGCGCGGATGGCGGCTACGACACGCCGTATGTGCACGTGTTTAGCTCCGGCGAGTATAAGTAGTTCATTAATCTCGCGTTTCACAGTTGCCCCTCAGCAAGGCGCGTTCCTAAAATCTCTTTAGCGACGCGCCTTGTTCGCGTCTAGTACTACAGCCGCAGATCGCCCCCCATCCTGAATCCTTCCCCCAAAATGAGGGAAGGACTTGAAAAGCGCCACCATGCTCCCCTTCCCTCCGCGCAGCAGTGGGGGAAGGGGCCGGGGAATGGGGGCAACAAAACGTCAGGTGCGGCTGTAGTACTAGTGGGCGGCCAGACCAGCTCCCATCAGCTTTCCGAAATTGCTGTGGCTGGATACACACTGGCGGCCCAGTGGCTAAAACGCGGCAGGGCATGCGCAGTACACATGGATCACCATTCGGGAGAGAGCTTTCATGAAAGGTCTGGAAGGTAAGGTTGCGATCGTCACCGGGGCCAGCTCCGGGATTGGCCGCGAAACCGCCTTGGCATTCGCCCGCGAGGGTGTCAGAGTGACTGTGAGTGATGTGATGGAAGAAGGCGGGCAGGAAACCGTTCGCCTGATTCAGGAGGCGGGCGGCGAGGCCATTTTTGTCGCCTGTGACGTTTCGAAAGACGACCAGGTTCAGAATCTCGTGCGCCAGACGGTAGACGCCTTTGGGCGGCTGGACTTTGCGTGCAACAACGCCGGGATCGGTGGCGAGAGCAATATGGTCGCCGACTACAGCGTCGAGGGCTGGAACAAGGTCATCGGCATCAACCTGATCGGCGTGTTTCTGTGCATGAAGTACCAGATTCCCGAAATGCTGAAGCAGGGCGGCGGCGTGATCATCAACATGGCGTCGATCCTGGGCCGCGTCGGGTTTGCAAATTCATCGGCCTACGTGGCCGCCAAGCATGGTGTGATGGGCCTCACCAAGTCCGCCGCGCTGGAATATTCCGCGCAGGGCATCCGCGTGCTGGCCGTCGGCCCGGCGTTCATCCGCACCCCGATGATCGAAGAGGGTCTGCCGCCTGAGGTGCTCGACTTTCTCGTAACCCAGCACCCGATTGGACGCCTGGGCCGTCCGGAAGAGGTCGCCGACGTGGTGGTCTTCCTCTGCTCGGATGGCGCGTCGTTCATGTCCGGCAGCTCGATCATGGTTGACGGCGCTTATATCGCCCGGTAACCTGGTTCAAATGAAGTCCCATGCCGGGCGGGGGTCGCGCTCCCGTCCGGCGCTCTCCCGCGTGGCCCCTGTCCTGCCCCTTTGGCCGATTTTCCCCACAACGAAATCAGCACTATCATTGGTAGCCATTGCGGATCAGTCATTATGCACCGCTCGCTGTGCGATAAAGGGTTTTTTTACTTTGCAGAGTCCAACCGACGAACAGACGCCCGTGAGCGCGCTCAAGGCCGCCGTCGAAGCGTTTTATACCGCGCGCAACTGGCAGCGCTATCATTCGCCCAAGAATCTGGCGATGTCGATCGCGATCGAGGCCGCCGAGCTGATGGAAATCTACCAGTGGGCGGGCACGGATGACGTTCCCGCCGGGACCGACCCCCGGCAGGCGCGTCTGGCCGAGGAGCTGGCCGACGTGCTGATCTACTGCCTCACGTTGGCGAATGTCGAGCGGCTCGACCTCACAACAATTATTTTGCAGAAAATTGAGGCCAACGGGCGCAGATATCCGGCTCCGGCGGACCCGGACGAGGTCGCACCGATTTATCCAGTTAGCAAGCAACACGGAGAATAAGATGCTTACACCTGCTCAAATCCGCTCGGTCATCCCGCTGGCATTGGAATCCCTGAATGTGCCCGGATTGACGCCGGAGCGCGGCCAGGTGCGCGACAACTATGTGATCAGTGACGGGCGGCGCGTCCTGATCTCCACCGACCGCTTCAACGTGTATAACCAGCACGTCGGGCAGGTGCCCTATAAGGGCCAGATCCTCAACCAGCTAACGGCGTGGTGGTTTGAGCAAACCGCCGACATCGTGCCCAACCACGTGATCGACGTGCCCGATCCGAACATCACCATCGCGCTGACCGCCAACCCGCTGCCGATTGCGGTCGTGGTGCGCGGCTTTGTCAGCGGTGTGACGCCCACCAGCCTGTGGAAGCAGTACGAGGATGGGCAGCGCCTGATCTACGGCATCGAGTTCCCCGACGGGCTGCAAAAGAACCAGGAACTTCCCCGCCCGATCGTAACGGCCACTTCCAAAGCGTTTGGCCGCGAGCACGACCGCCCGCTGACGACCGAGGAAGTCTTTGCGCTGGGCATCGAGCCGGGCCTGTGGACGCGCGTCCAGGAGACGGCGCTGCGGCTGTTCATGCGCGGCCAGCAGTTGTGCATCCTCTCCGACCTGATCCTGGTCGATAGCAAATACGAGTTTGGGCTGGACCTCAACGGCGATCTGGTGCTGATCGACGAGCTGCACACGCCCGACAGCAGCCGCCTGTGGCGCGCCGACACCTACGACGAGCTGTTCGAAACGGGCGAGGAGCCGGAAAGCTTCGACCGCGAGTTCGTCCGGCTGTGGTACCAGTCGCAGGGCTATGGCCTCGATGACCGGCTGCCGCGCCTGAGCGAGGACATGATCATCCTGATCAGCAAGCGCTACCAGCGCGTGTATGAGATGCTGACCGGCAGACCCTTCCAGCCTGCCGGGTATCCGGCCCAGAAGCGCCTGATGATCACGCTCCACTACGCCCAGATCATGGGGTAGGCTGCCCGCCCCAAAACCGATTGACCTGCAGGCGTGAGCGCGGTCGCGTTGGCTGCGCTCACTCGATCAAGAGAAGGATGTCCCGTGGTTCATGTGCTTGTTGTGGGCGGCGGCGGACGCGAGCACGCCCTGGTGTGGAAGCTCGCCCAGTCGCCCAAAGTCACCCGCATCAACGTCGCACCCGGTAACGCGGGCACGGCTTCGATTGCCCGCAACGTGGACATCGACGCGACCGATGTGGTGAGCCTGATCGACTTTGCCGAGCGCGAACGCGTCGATCTGGTCGTGATCGGCCCTGAGGAGCCGCTGGCACTGGGGCTGGTGGACCAGTTTCAGGCGATCGGGATTCGCGTCTTTGGGCCGCGCCGTGACGCCGCCCTGATCGAAAGCTCGAAGAGCTACGCTAAAGAGCTGATGATCCGCTATGGCGTCCCAACCGCGCCGTATGAGGTCGTGACCGATCTCGACCACGCGATGGACTATCTCTACAGCCACCGCTTCGACGAAATGGTGATCAAGGCCGACGGGCTGGCGCGCGGTAAGGGCGTCTTTCTGCCGGCGGGCGAATCCGACGCCGAAGGGATTCTGCGCTCGCTGCTGGAGCGCGAGGCGTTGGGAACCGCCGGGCGGCGCGTCGTGCTCGAAAAGCGGCTGGTGGGCGAAGAGCTGTCGGTCATGGCGTTCACCGATGGCCGCACGACGGCGCTGATGCCGCCCGTGCGCGACTATAAGCGACTGTACGATCACGATCTGGGGCCGAATACCGGCGGCATGGGGTCATATGCTCCCGCGCACCTGTTCGCACCCGATCAGATCGAGACGGTGTGCCGCACTATCATCGAGCCGGTGCTGGCCGGATTACAGGCCGGCGGCCAGCCGTTCGCCGGGGTGATCTATGTCGGGCTGGTGATCACCGCGGACGGCCCATACGCGCTGGAGCTGAATGCCCGGCTGGGCGATCCCAGCGCGCAGGTGGTGCTGCCCCTGCTTGCCAGCGATCTGCTGGAAATAATGGATGCCTGCGTCGATGGGCACCTGGACGAAGTCGAGGTGCGCTGGCACAGCGGAACCGCCGTGACGGCGGTGCTGGCGACTGCCGGCTACCCAGAACACTCCGATCCCGGCCTGCCGATCCGCCTGGCGCCGGTTTTGCCCGAAGGCATGCTGCTCTTTCACGCCGGGACGCGCCGCGCCGCCGATGGTCGTTTGGTGACGACCGGCGGGCGCGTGCTGGGCGTCACCGCCGTTAGCCCCGATCTCCCAACCGCCGCCGCACGCGTGTATGACGGTGTGCGGCGGATCCACTTCGACGGGGTTCACTATCGGACCGACATCGGCCAGCGGGCCACGACGGGCGTATGAACGTCAGCCGCGATTTTTGTGCCCGCCGCGCGACGCTGGTCGCCCGCGACCTGCTCGGCATGACGCTGGTCCGCCAGCTTGACGGCCAGCGCCTCAGCGGGCGGATCGTGGAGACGGAAGCCTATACCGGCCACGACGACGGCGCCTCACACGCGTACCGGGGCCGGACCCCGCGCAATCTGCCGATGTGGGGCGCGCCCGGCCACGCCTACGTTTACCTGACCTACGGGGTATACTGGCTGCTCAACGTGACGTGCGAGCCGGTCGATCAGCCCGCCGCCGTCCTGCTGCGGGCCATCGAGCCGCTCGAAGGGCTGGATATCATGGCTGCGCGCCGGGCCGGGCATCCGCCGACACGCTGGACCAGCGGGCCGGGCCGCCTGACGCTGGCGCTGGGCATCAGCGGCGATGACAACCGGGCCGATCTGACCGATCCGGCCTGCGGGCTGTGGATCGAGGCGGGCGAGCCGCTGCCGGACGATGCCATCTCGACCGGGCCGCGCGTTGGGTTGGGCCAGGTGCCCGAACCCTGGCTCAGCATCCCCTGGCGCTTCTGGATCACCGCCAACCCCTTTGTATCGCGCTAACCTGCCGGGCAGACTCGCAAGCAAAAAGAGAGGCACACGCTGGAGAACACATTCGAGTTGTTGGTTGGCGCAGAAGCCTTTTTGCACGCGCTGCGGATCGACCTGCCCGGCTGCCATCACAGCCTGTATGCCCAGTTCATGACCTACGAAGGCGACGCCAGCGGGCAGGCATTCTCGGCGCTGCTGGCCGAAAAAGCCGCCGCGGGGGTGGACGTGCGCCTGCTGGTCGATGGCTATACCGACGTGGTGCTGAGCGACGTATACCCGCTGCTGCTGCACCGCTGGCGGGCCGTGCGGGCCGAGCGGGCGCGCACCCGTGCGCTGTTCGACCGGCTGCGCGCGGGCGGCGTCGGCGTCAGACGGACCGCGCCGCCGGGCTTCCTGGGCCGCTATATGCTCTACCGCAACCATAAGAAAATGGTCGTGCTCGACGAGCAGATCGCCTATGTCGGCGGGATCAACATTTCCGACCACAATTTCGCCTGGCACGACTTCATGGTCCGCGTCGAAGGGCCGCTGGTGCACGACCTGGCGCGCGACTTCTGCTCGACCTGGGACGGGCATACCGTCGCGCTGGCGACGCCCCGCCCCAACCTGGACTTCGTGCTCAACCAGTGCGCCGGGCGCTACTCGATCTTCGCCGAAGTGCTGAGCATGATCGACCGCGCCGAGCAGACGCTGGTGATCGAATCGCCCTACCTGCTCGGCGATCAAATCGAGCGGCGCATCCGGGCCGCCGCCGAGCGCGGCGTCCGGGTGACGATTGTCCTGCCGGGGCGCAGCAACAAGCTGCTCTACCGGCTGTGGGTGCGCAAGCTGCTGCAACGGCTGAGCCATCCCAATATCGCGCTCTACGGCTTCGCGGCAGACGGCGGCATGACGCACGCCAAGCTGATCATCGTGGATGATCGATGGGCAAGTTTCGGCTCTTTTAATATGATCGAGTTGGAAGGGCTGACCCAGAAAGAGTTGAATATTTTCACCAGCCAGACTCGATTCATCGCCCGGCTGAATGCCCTGATCGCGGATGACCGGGCGCGCTCACATCCTCTGCCGCCGCCGCGCACGACCTATGGCCGTTTTACATACAGTCTGCTCTATCGCGCTGTCCGCTGGTGGACCAACCGCCTGCTGCGCAACCCGAAATGGAAGGCTCGCTATTGCTAAACTGGCTGCGTAGAAACCGGATTGGAATCAAGTGGACCATCCTGACAGCGCTCGTGCTGGGGGTGTTGGGGTTCCTCGCCTCGCAGGACGTTTTCGACGGGCTGGAAGGGCGCGTCACCAGCTTTATGGACACCCTGGCCGAGTATGGCATAGCCGGGATGTTCGTGATCGGCCTCGTCTCGAACAGCACGCTCGTGATCCAGGTGCCCTACAATCTGCCGATGTTCAGCCTGGTGATCTACGCCGACTCGCTGCTGGAAGTCGCCACGTTGGGGGCCGCGACCGGGCTGGGGGGCGGCATCGGCGAGACGCTCTCCTATGCGGTGGCGCATACGCTCGTCCGTCAGGTAGACGATCTGGAATCCAGCGCGCTCTTTCGCTGGACGAAGCGTACCATCGAAAGCCATCCCCGCCTGATCCCGATCTTCGTGTGGATGGTTTCCGCCGTCCCGCTCCCCGATTTCTTCGTGATCATGCCGCTGGCGATGATCAACTATTCGTGGCGGAAGATCGTGATCCCGATGATCGCCGGCAAAATCTTTCAGAATGTCGCGGTCGCGTTCCTGTTTCGGCTGGCCACGACGCGGGCGTCCAGCCTGGTCCCGCGCGATATCAGCTTCGACCTGACCGCGATCATCGCCGTGACGTTCATGATGATCATCGGCTATCAGATCGACCGGGCGCGGCACACGCTCGGCGGCCCAGAAGAGCCAGGGGCCGCGCAGCACGAAACCGGCGAGGCGACGCCGGTCCAGTAGCCGCCGACACAAAAGGGACAGCCGTCTGCTGTCCCTCGCTGTATCTTTGGAGATGCCGCTGCCCACCGGCGCGGCCAGGCCGGATCAGAAGGTCATCGCCTGCGACCGGCGCACCCGCAGCCGGCTGTAAACTCTCAGAAACGGCGCAACCGCCTCAACAGTAGCCACGGCCTCAGGAATCAGATCGGGATCGCTCACCGTCCCCTGGAGCAGGACAGTATTGCCGCGCAGCACGACGGTAATCGGCTCGTCGGCGGTAAAGGTGTTGCGCTTGAGCGCCCGCACGATCAGATGGTGGAGTGCCCGTTGTTGATAGCGCATGACGATAACCTCCTCACGCTCTTTTTGTCTCCGGTGTGTCCCCATTAACCTCGAGTTCCCCTACAGACCGAAGACACGGCTCATGTTGTACCCGCTCTATCCTGACTCCCACCAACACTAGTACTCAGGTACGGCCTGGATATGCATTCTCGCATCGATTGCGGGATTTAGCAAGCGCGGAACAGGCCGCTTTTCCGCCGTTTGCCTGACAACCGGGACCGAAGTGCTCTTTACCTGCGCCGGTAATTGGAGTACACCAAGCAAATACAGAATTTGTATAATAGTGTTATGACAACCAGCCGGGCTTGCCCGGATTGCCCTGCCTTACTATGTAGTACGCGATCAAACCCGATTTGTTTCACCCTCACCGAGCAGGAGGACTCATGCTATACCGGAAAGCTTCATCCGTTCGGCCCACCATCCGGCCCCGCCGGGGACTGGGCCTGATCACCGCCGCGCTGCTGATCCTGGGGCTGGCCGTCCCGGTCGCGCTGGCGGCGCCCGGCGCGCAGGCCGATGCTGAGCCGGTGCGCATCGGCTATCTGGGCGCGGCCAACAGCCCGATGGCCCTGGGCGCGCAGCTCGCCGTAGACCAGATCAACGCGGCGGGCGGCTTTGTCGGGCCAGGCAACATCACCTACGAGTTCGAGTTGATCCCGCGCCCGACCGCGCCCACACCCGACACCCTCGCCACCGAGCTG
The DNA here is from genome assembly GCA_012729765.1 of Chloroflexota bacterium. Lineage (GTDB taxonomy): Bacteria > Chloroflexota > Anaerolineae > Aggregatilineales > Aggregatilineaceae > JAAYCM01. The sequence goes on from JAAYCM010000075.1 coordinate 155,997, forward strand.
GACAAGCTGCTTCAGCAGGATGTCGTCGCCATTCTCGGCCCGCAGGATAACGATCTGCTGGTTGACGCCGCGAACGTGCAGGCCCTGGTCCAGGGCGGAGTCCCGATCCTGACCGCCGCCCCGCTCGACGCCCTGACCGACAGCGATCTGACCGATATCATCTTCCGTATTCGCGCGCCGGAGCGGGTCTACAGCTATGCCCTGGCGACCTATATGGTCGAGGACCTCGGCCTGAATACCATCAGCCTCGTGCAGACCGATGTCCAGGTCGAAGGCTTGCAGGATTTCGCCGACACGCTTGAGTCGCTGGGCGTCGCGCCGTTTGGCGAGACGGTCATCATCGACCCGGACGACCTGGAAGATCAGGTCGAAGAGCTGGTCGATCTGGACCCTGAAGCGATCGCGATGTGGGGCCACGAGGCCGATGCCTATGACCTGCTCAGCGAGCTGCGCCGCGCCGGCTGGGACGGTCGATTTGCCTATCACCAGGCGGCAGAAGCGGCCCAGGTCAATGTGCTGCCGACTCCCCTGCCCGCCGGGGTGCTGGGCGTCAACTCGTGGATCTACAGCGATCCGAGCCGCGCGTCGCAGATTTTCCTGCGCGACTACGTGGTGACCTTTGGCGCGATCCCCACGCCGGAAGCCGCCGCCGCCTATGACGCGATCTGGTACCTGCGCACGGCGATCATCAACCAGGGGCCGGAGCCGGACGCGCTGCAAGATGCCCTGATCGGGGGTAACCCGCTCAGCCTGGTGCAGGGCGTGCTGCATCCCAGCGACTTCGAAAACGGCGATCTGGCGCGGATCGCGGTCGTGTACGAGTTGGGACGCTTCGGCGGCCCGGAAGTTGTGGCCCGCTTCGACGATACGCAGCGGCTGCCGCTGGAAGGGGGTGAGCCGGTGGCCGACGCCGGCACCCCCCCACCTACCCCCACGCTTGGCCCGCCCACCATTACACCTTTTCCCACCGCCACGCGTGAGGGAGCCTGGGCGACTGTGACCGCCAATGTGCTGAACGTGCGCACCGGGCCGGGCTTCAACTACGATCAGATCGGGCAGGTGCCGGGCGGCGAACTGCTGCGCATTCTGGGCACCAACCCCGACTTCACCTGGCTGGCAGTCGATTTTCGCGGCGCGACCGCCTGGGTTCGGACCGAATACACCGAGATCTCCGGCAACCTGAGCCTGGTCCCGATCATCCAGCCGCCCGCCAGCCCGACTCCCGCCGCCACCTTCACGCCGACCCTGCCGTCCCAGCCGGACATCGTGATCGATACGGTGGTGCTCAGCCCGGCCCAGCCCGTCCCTAACCAGCCCTTCACCGCGACCATCACCGTGCGCAACGCGGGCGGCGGCGCGGCAGGACAGTTCGCCGTTGCCGCGACCTGGGAGCCGGGCAGCGTCTATACTGCAACCATCGTGAACGGTCTGGCGGGCGGCCAGAGCACGCAGGTGCAGCTCAACGCGACCATCATCGGAACCGGCGTCTTTCAGGTGGCCGTGATCGGGGACCTGAACAACGACGTGGCCGAGCTGAACGAGAACAATAACAACTACAACATCACCTACCGCGCCGACTACCCGACCTTCGTCCAGCAGACCAGCGTCCAGCTTGTCGCCAACACCCCCTGGGACCTCTACGGCGGCACCATCGACTTTCTGTGGGACGGCTACAACGTCGCCATGCAGAACGGCTCGTCGATGGGCATCCTCACCGGCGTGACATATGACACCGTGCACTACGACCTGCTCTCGCCGGCGGTGATCAACAACACGATCGGTATCGGGACCGACCGCGCCAATCCGGGCGTGCTGATCGGCATGTACACCGCCGAGGGCCACCGCGCCGTGATGCGAATCGATAACCGCCAGGATACCACGATCTGGATCAGCTACCGCGTCTACAACCACTGATTCCCACCGTGCATCTGCCCCGCCCCAGATCCAACTCAGGCTGGATTTTGGGGCGATTTCATTTATAATAGGCTGGCCTTAGGCCCGCTTAAGGGCCAATTCATGCGAGAATCCGGGCGATCGTGCGCGGCCCGGCGGTGCAATCCGCACGCCGCGTGGGGTGCCGGTCGTCGTTATTATTGTCGAGGAGGTGATTTCACCATGAAGGTACGTTCGTCTGTGCGCAAGATGTGCGACAAGTGCTATTTCGTGCGCCGCAACGGTCGTCTGTACGTGATGTGCTCGGCCTATCCCAAGCACAAGCAGCGCCAGGGCTAATCCGCCCCGCTGCACGATAGGTAGCAGCGAGGGTTTGGCTGAAGCCTGTTTTGCCCCCCCATCCTAAATCCTTCCCCCACAAGGTGGGAAGGACTTGAAAAACGCTACCATTGCTCCCCTTCCCTCCGTGAAGCGTGGGGGAAGGGGTCAGGGGATGGGGGGCAGTTGAGCAGCCACTAGCAGTCAATTGTTTGCCGCTATCCACAATCGTCAAAAAATGGGCTTATGGCCCGTTTTTTGTTTTCTTTCACCTGTGACTGCCGTTTATGCCATAATCAGACTAAAGCCCCCACAGTCTTTGCGTATCTGGCACCTTCACGTCACAGGAGAGCGTCATGAGGTATATCATTCGCAAGGCCGCCGTGCTCGGATCGGGGACAATGGGCAGCGGGATCGCGGCGCTGCTGGCCGGGGTAGGCATTCCGGTGGTCCTGCTCGACATCCCCACGCCCGGCACGTCCCCCGGCGATCCCCCCGACCAGCGCAGCGCGATTGTGCTCAAGAACCTGACCGCCCTGCAAAAAAGCCGCCCGGCACAGCTCTTTCACCCCGACGACATCCATCTGATCACCCCCGGCAACCTGGAAGACGATCTCGACCTGCTGCGCGATGCCGACTGGATTGTCGAGGCGGTGGTCGAGCAGCTTGGCATCAAGCAAGACCTGATGCAGCGGCTCGAAGCGATCCGCAAGCCGGGCAGCATCGTCTCGACCAACACCAGCGGGCTGAGCATCCAGGCTATCGCGGACGGGCGCAGCGCCGACTTCCAGCGCCATTTTCTGGGCACACACTTCTTCAACCCGCCCCGCTATCTGCGGCTGCTCGAAATCATCCCGCATCCGCAGACCGATCCCGCCCTGCTCGATTTCATGGTGCACTATGGGACGAACGTGCTCGGCAAGGGTGTCGTCGTCGCCAAAGACACGCCCAACTTCATCGCCAACCGCTTCATCAGCATATCGGGCACCTTCGGGGTCAACTACGCGCTCGATCACGGCTACACCGTCGCCGAAGTCGATAACCTCACCGGGCCGCTGATCGGTCGCCCTAAGACCGCCACCTTCCGCCTCAACGATCTGGTGGGCACCGATATCATGGTGCACGTCAACACCAATCTCTACCCGGCCATTCCCGACGACGAAGCGCGCGAGGTGCTCAACCATCCCGATTCGCGCGCCCTGCTCGACGACATGCTGGTGCAGGGGCGGCTGGGTAACAAGCGCGGCCAGGGATTTTACAGGCGCGTCGATCAGCCGGACGGCAGCAAAGCCTTCTGGGAATTGAACCTGCACACGCGCGAGTATGAGCCGCCGGCCAAAGTGCGCTTCGAGAGCGTCGGCCAATATCGCAAGCTGGAAGACACCGGCCCGCGCATCCGGGCGCTGATCAACGCCGACGACCGCGCCGGGCAGTATCTCTGGCACCTGCACGCCTTCTACCTGACCTATGCCGCGCGCCGCCTGGGCGAGATCGCGGACGACATCCCCGCCATCGACAACGCCAACCGCTGGGGTTTCAATCACGAGTTGGGACCGTTCGAAATCTGGGACGCGATCGGCGTGGCAGAGACGATCCCGCGCATGGAAGCCGACGGCTACGCGGTCCCGCAGTGGGTCAAGGATATGCTCGCGGGCGGGCATCCGACCTTCTACCAGTATGAAAACGGCGTGCGCCGGGGCGTGTATGACCGGGCGCGAGGCGCGTATGTCCCGCTAGATGCCGGGCCGAAGGCGATCAGCATCGCCCACCTGCGCGCCAACGACCGGACGGTCGAGCGGCTGGCCGGGGCGTCGCTGCACGATCTGGGCGACGGCGTGGCGCTGCTGGAGTTTCACGCCAAGGCCAACGCCATCGACGACGACATCATCAAGATGGGCTGGAAGGCGCTCGAACGCCTGGAATCGGACTTCGACGGGCTGGTGATCGGCAACGAGGGCGAGCACTTCAGCGCCGGGGCCAATATCTTCCTGATCGCGATGCTGGCCCAACAGGGCGAGTGGGGTCAGATCGACGCCATCACGCGCGAGTTGCAAAGCCTGTTCCAGGCGATGCGCTACGCTCCCCGCCCGGTCGTGACCGCGCCCTTCGGGATGGCGCTCGGCGGCGGGGCCGAATTTGCGATGGCCGGGGCGCGCACGGTCGCCCACGCCGAACTGTATATCGGGCTGGTCGAGATCGGCGTCGGGCTGCTGCCCGCCGGGACCGGCTGCAAGGAGATGCTCCGGCGCAGGATCAACCCGGTGATGCAGACGCCCAACGCCGACGTGCTGCCGCATCTGCAAGCCGTGTTCGAGGCGATCGCGCTGGCGAAAGTCTCAGAGAGTGCGCGGCAGGCGTGCGACATGGGCTTTTTGCAGCCCGGCGACCGGATCGTGATGAACCGGGATCACCTGCTGGCCGAGGCCCAGCGCGAGGTGCGGTACCTGGTCGAGAGCGGCTACACCCCACCCCCGCCGCAAAAGGTGTGGGCCGCCGGACGTGACGCGCTGGCGGCGCTGCGGATGGGCGTGTTCAGCCTGCGCGAGGCGGGCTATGCTACCGAGCACGACGCGCTGATCGCCAACCGGATCGCGTATGTGCTGTGCGGCGGCGATCTGTCGGAGCCGGGCTGGGTGCCCGAACAATACATCCTCGACCTGGAGCGCGAGGCGTTCGTCGAGCTGTGCCACGAGCCAAAAACGCTGGAGCGCATCGGGCATATGCTGCAAACCGGTAAACCGCTGCGTAATTGAGCGACCTGCCGCGCCCATCATCATACTGGACACCATCAGGGACAAACGTCAGGTTTGTCCCTGATGTGCTTGAGAGCACTATACTAAATTTCGAAGTACACTACAGGGCAATAGAAATTATCAGAATTGGACTAATTTGCACGAGTATCCCAGCGCTTTAGTCAATAGGATTTATGAGATGTTATCGGGGAATCAAAGCAGCCGAAGTATCATGCAGCGGGGGATGGAGCTTCGCCTCACGGCGCTCTATCTCATTTTCGGTGGCTTGTGGGTCCTGCTCAGCGACCGGATGCTGGCCGCCCTGACAGACGATCCACGCTTGCAGACGGTCAAAGGCTGGCTGTATGTGCTGCTGACCGGCATCGTGTTATATGCCTTCCTGCGCTGGCAGGCGCATTGGACCAGGCAGCAGGCCGCCGCCCTGGCGTATTCTGAGGCCAGGCAGCGTGCGCTGCTCAATGCGCTCCCCGACCTGATCTTTCAACTGAATCGCTTTGGCGTGTTCCTGGACTGCAAGCCCTCCGGCATGGGGCTGCTGCTGCCGCCCGAAGAATTCGTGGGCCGCCGGATTCAGGACCTCATGCCCGACATCGCCCCACGCGCCCTGGCTGCCATCCGCCAGGCGCTGGCGACCGGTAAGACCCAGGTCTTTACCTACCGGCTCCCAGTCGGGGACGAGTCGCACGACTATGAGGCGCGCATCATGGCGCAAAGCGCCGACGAGGTCGTGGCAATCGTGCGCGATATTACCGAGCACCGGCGCGCCGATCGAGCGCTGCGAGACAGCGAGAAACGCTACCGGCTGTTGTTTGAGCAGGCCAACGACATAATTTTCCTGATTCAGGACGGCAAGCTCATCGACTGCAACAGCACGATGCTGGATGCCTTCGGCCAGCCGTACGAGAACCTGATCGGCATGACGCCGCTGGATGTTTCGCCGCCGGTCCAGCCAGACGGGTGCCGCTCGGCTGAAGTTGCGCGTCAGAAAATTGAGGCAGCGCTGGCCGGTGAGCCACAGTTCTTCCAGTGGCAGCACCAGCACGCGGGCGGCTCGTTATTCGATGTGGAAGTGCGCCTCAACCTGGTCCGGCTGCACGGGAAAAACCTGGTACTGGGGATCGAGCGCGACATCACGGAGCGCAAGCACGCCGAGTTGGAGCGCGAGCGGCTGCTGCGCCAGGCCGAAACGCGCGCGCGCCAGCTCGCAACGGTGAGCGCCGTCAGCCTTCAGGTCAGCGCCATCCTGGATATCGATCAGCTTCTGCGCACGATTGTCGAGCTGACCACCGAGAATTTCCAGATCTATCACACGCACATCTACCTGCTCGACGCCAAAGGTGAGGCGCTCGTACTGGCGGCCAGCTCCGGCGAGGCCGGCCAACACCTGGTGGAGAGCGGGCACAGCATCCCGCTCGACTTCGAGCCGAGCCTCGTGGCGCGCGCGGCCCGCACCCGCTCCAGCCTGGTTTCGAACGATACACCCTCGGAGCCAGATTTTCTGCCCAACCCCTGGCTGCCCGATACCCGCTCGGAGCTGGCGATGCCGATGATCGTCGGCAGCGAGCTAATCGGCGTGCTCGACGTGCAGGACAACCATCCGGGGCGCTTCACCGACGAGGACATCCAGGTAAAAGCTATTCTAGCCTCACAGATCGCAACCGCCGTGCAGAACGCGCGCCTCTTTGCGGAAAACGCGCGCCGGCTGGCGATCATCGAAAATTCCAGCGACGCGATCGCGCTGGCCCCGGTCCAGGGGCCGCCCTACTACGGCACCTATGTCAACCTGGCTGGCTTGAAGCTGACCGGGCTGGAGTCGGTGGAAGCGTTTGCACAGCAGCCGCTCGCCAGTTTCTACCCGGACGATGTGGCTGAGCGCATACGCCGCGAAGTGCTGCCGGTTGTGTTTGACCAGGGCCTCTGGAAGGGTGAGAGTCTGTTTCGCCGCCCGGATGGTACGATCATCCCCATCGAGCAGACGATCCTGCTGATCAAGGACGAGCGCGGCCAGCCGCGCGATCTCGCCACGATCATTTCCGATATCACCGAGCGCAAGCGGGCCGAAGCGGCACTGCGCACTGCCAACCGCGCCTACCGGGTTTTGAGCGAGTGCAACCAGGCGATGGTGCGCGCGAACGACGAACACGAGCTGGTGAGCACCATCTGCCAGATCGTCGTCGGCGTGGACAGCTACCGTATGGCATGGGTGGGTTATCTCCAGGATGACGAGGCCCAGACACTCCAGCCGGTCACCTATGCCGGGTACAGCGACGGCTATGTCGAGTCGCTGCGGCTTAATGCCCGCGAACACAGCCCGACCGCCCATGTGATCCGCACCCACCGCCCCGCGATCATCCACGACATCGAAACCGATCCGGAGTTCGAGAAGGGGCGTGCCGTCGCGCTGGCGCGCGGCTACCGCTCAGGCATCGCCCTGCCGCTGCTCATAAACGAGCAGTTGATCGGCACGCTCAATGTGTACAGTGACGAGCCGCACGCCTTCGACAGCGCTGAGGTCGATCTGCTGGTCGAGCTGGCGGACGATCTCGCGTTTGGGATCAGCACCCTGCGCACACGTGCCCACCGCGAGCAGGCCGAGGCCGAGCTGCGCCAGAGCCGCGCCAATTTGATCGCGCTGATCGATAACACCGCCGATCACATCTGGTCGGTAGACCGCGATCTGCACCTGATCACCATGAATTCGGCTTATGTCCGGCAGATTGAGCGGCTGGCGGGCAGCACACCGGCTGCCGGCGACTCGCTGCTGATGCGCATGCCCCCCAACGTGCTGGCGACCTGGAAACCGCTCTATGAGCGCGCGCTGGCCGGCGAGCGCTTCAGCATCGAGAAGCACTACAACTTCCCCGACCGGCCAGATGCTCACTCCGAAATCGCACTCAATCCGATCCGCGCCGAGACGGGCGAGGTCGTCGGCGTCGCAGTCTTTGCGCGCAACATCACCCACCGCAAACAGGCCGAGATCGCCCGGCAGCAGCTCAACGAGCGGCTGGAACAGCGCAACCGCGTGCTGCTGGCGCTGCACGGGGCGGGCCGCCGCCTGACGGGGACGCTCGATCTGGACGAGATTTACCATGTGATGTATGAGGAAATCGGGCGGCACCTGCTGGCGGCATCCCGCTTTAGCATCGCGCTCTATGATGACAGCCGCGAGCTTCTGCTCGATGGCTTCGTGGTCCAGCACGGCACGCCGGTCGATCCGGCCCAGTACACGCCGGTGAAGCTGAAACGCAGCCCGGCACGCCACGCCATCCGGGCACGCGAGCCGCGCCGGATCGCGCTGGCGGCAGGCAAGGCCGGGATGCGCGCGGCGCTGTATGTACCGCTGATCAGCCGTGACCGCGTGATTGGTGTGATCGGCGCGCAGCACGAGGACTCCGACGCCTTCGCCGACGTGGACAACACGCTGCTGGCGATCCTGGCGAACCAGGCCGCGATCGCAGTCCAGAACGCGCAGTTGTTCGCCGCCGAACGTGACCAGCGCGCCCTGGCCGAGGCTCTGCGCGATACCGCCGCCGCCGTCAGCAGCACACTCGATTTCAACGAGGTGCTGGACCGCATCCTGGCCAATGTCGGGCGAGTGGTGCCACACCAGGCCGCCAACATCATGCTGATCGAGGACGGCGTCGCGCGGATCGTGCGTGGGCATGGCTACGCCGAGCACGGCCTGGCCGAGTGGATCGAGGCGGTTCGCTTCCGGGTAGACGAAATCCCGATCTGGCAGCGCATGATCACCACCGGGCGGCCGTTCGCCATCCCCGATACCTGGCAGGACCCGGAGTGGATGGCGATTTTGGGGGATGAAGAAGCCTGGATTCGCTCGACCGTCAAAGCCCCGATCTACTCGCGGGGCAGCCTGGTCGGAATCCTGCACCTGGACAGCGATGTACCCGGCGCTTTCAACGCGCATCACGCCGAGCGCCTGCAAGCCTTCGCCGATCAAGCATCGCTGGCCGTGCAAAATGCACAGAGTTACGACGAGGCGCAGCACCATGCCGCCACGATGGAGCGTCACGTCCAGGAGCGCACCGCTGAACTGAAAGCCCAAAGCCAGCAGCTCAAAGCGATTCTGGACGCGATGGGCGAGGGCGTGGTGCATACCGTCGGCTGGGAAATCAAGTATACCAATCAGGCATTCGTGCACCTGCTGGGCTACAGCATCGAGCAGTTTCAGGCCGAGCCGTTTTCGATTGACAGCCTGATCCGCGTCATCAGCAACTATGAGGCGCTGGTTGAGGCCGTCCCGCGCATCTTTCAACACGGCGAAAGCTGGCGCGGCGTGATGCATGTCCAGCGCCCCGATGGTGTCGAGCTTGACGTTGCCATGACCATCACGCAGATCGGCATGGCGGACAGCCTCGACAAGGCGGCGGCTGTGACGATCCTGCGCGATGTCAGCCAGGAGAAGGCGCTGCAAGCCCAGAAGGACCGCTTCATCGCCAATGCCTCGCACGAGCTGCGCACGCCCCTCGCCAATATGAAAACGCGGCTCTACCTGATCGAAAAACAGCCGGACAAGCTCGACCTTCATCTCGACGTTCTGCGGCGCGTCACCGCTACCATGACCGAGCTGGTCGAAAACCTGCTGGACGTGTCGCGCTTCGAGCGCGGCGTGATCTCGCTCTACCGCCAGCCGCTCGAGCTCCAAACCCTGCTGACGGAAGTCGTCAGCATCCAGCAGCCGGAAGCCGAGCGCAAGCAGATCGCGCTGGTCACCGATCTGCCCGACGAGCCAATCCGTGCCTCGGTCGATTTCCAACGCCTGAGCCAGGTATTCACCAACCTGATCACCAACGCGATCAACTACACACCCGAAGGGGGCCGTATCACGGTCGAGCTGGATCAGGAGATCGGGCCAGATCGCACGCGGGCCATCATCCGCATCCGCGACACCGGCCCCGGCATCAGCCCCGACCAACTGGCGCACGTCTTCGAGCCGTTCTTCCGCGCCAACGACGGGACGATCAGCGGGGCCGGGCTGGGCCTGACTATCGCCCGCGAGATCGTACACCTGCACGATGGCGAACTGCGCGTCGAAAGCGAGCTGGGCCGGGGCAGCACGTTTGCCGTCCTGCTCGATTTATCCGAAAGTTGATAGTGTGAGGTGCGGCGCGTCCGCATACCGCTGCGCTTGAGGATAAGGAGTGAGCCAGATGAGAGACGCCGTGATCGTCGCCCTGTCACGCACGGCTGTGGGCCGCGCCAAAAAAGGCACGACCCGCACTACCCGGCCTGAGGACCTGGTCAAGGCTGTGCTTCGTGACGTGCTCGATCAAACCCGCGAGAAACTTGATCCCGCCCAGATCGACGACCTGATCCTGGGGTGCGCCATGCCCGAAGGCCCCCAGGGCCTCAACCTCGCCCGCGCGATCGGGCTGCAAGCCGGGCTGCCGGACAATGTGCCCGGCCAGACCGTCAACCGTTTCTGCTCCAGCGGCCTGCAATCGATCGCGATCGCAGCCGAGCGGATCATCGCCAACGGGGCAGACGCGATCATTGCCGGCGGCGTCGAGACGATGTCGCTGGTCCCCATGACCGGCTTCCGGATCAGCCCCGACTACGGCACCACCTATGAGCAGCCGGAAATTTATATGGGCATGGGCCTCACCGCCGAGCGCGTGGCCGAACAGTACGGCATCTCGCGCGAGGACCAGGACGAATTCGCTTATAACAGCCACCGCAAAGCCGCTGCCGCGACCGACGCCGGGAAGTTCGCCGCAGAGATCGCGCCGGTCGTGTTCGAGGAAGTGAGCCTGGTCGATGGACAGCGCCGCGCCCACACCGTTACCTTTGATCAGGACGAGCACCTGCGCCGCGATACCACGCTCGAAGGGCTGGCAAAGCTGAAACCCGCCTTCAAGCAGGGCGGCACCGTCACGGCGGGGAATACCAGCCCGCTCAGCGACGGGGCGGCGGCAGTCCTGGTGATGGAAGGCGAGATGGCGGCGCGCCTGGGCCTGGAGCCTATCGCGCGCTTCGTCGGCTTCAATGTGGCCGGAGTCCCGCCGGAGATCATGGGTATCGGCCCGGTGGCGGCGGTCCCGCGCCTGCTCAAGCGCACCGGCATGACGCTGGCCGAGATCGACCTGATCGAGCTGAACGAGGCGTTCGCAGCCCAGGCATTAGCGGTCATGCGCCAGCTTGAGATGAATCCCGACAGTGTGAATGTCAACGGCGGGGCAATCGCGCTTGGCCACCCGCTGGGCTGCACCGGGGCCAAGCTGACGGTCCAACTGCTGCACGAATTGGGGCGGCAGGGTGCGCGCTATGGTATGGTGACGATGTGCATCGGCGGCGGCCAGGGCGCGGCGGGCATCTTCGAGCGGCTGTAACGGGTTTGAGTCGTATGAGATGTAACATAAGAGTTGGGACATCCTTCGATATCCCAACTCTTTTTACCTTCCTCAAAAGAGGATGCGGCTACTCGCGGAATGTCCTGTAGGGGTAGGGCTTGCCCTACCCGTCTTTTACAGCGGGCGAGGCAAGCTCTGCCCCTACAATATGCGGCTCATAATCCGTGTTACCCCGGCAGGTGCAGCTTGGGGAGCGCCTGCGCGATCTCGGCGCGCCGCGGCTCCAGCCACGACGGCAGCCGGAGCACGCTGCCCAGCTCGTCCGGCGACTCGTCGAGCGTGAAACCGGGGGTATCGGTTGCGATCTCGAACAGCACGCCGCCCGGCTCGCGGAAGTAGATCGACTGGAAGTATTTACGGTCGAGCACCGGCGTCACATTCAGGCCCAGCCCGGCGAACCGCTCGCGCCAGGCGCGCTGAGCCGTATCGTTGGGTGTGCGCCACGCGACGTGATGCACCGTGCCCGCCGCGACGCGCCCGCGCTGCCCCACCGGAACGCACAGCACGTCCAGGATCGATCCCGGTACGCCCGCGTCCGCCTGGAAGCGGTAGCGGTTACCACTCTCCACGAGCAGCCGGAAGCCCATTGTCTCGGTCAGCAGCGCCGCCGTGCGCTCGTAGCCTTCCAGCGCCAGCGCCACGCCGTAGAAGCCGCGCAGCGCGTGTTCCGCCGGGATCGGCCCCTCGCGCCAGAGGTACTGATCGTCCGCCCCGCTATGCGCGACCAGCTCAAACTGCAAGCCATCGGGATCGTAAAAGACCAGCGCCTCTTCCTCGAAGCGGCTGAGCGGCGTCTCGAAGGGAACTTCCCGCGCCCTGAGCCGGTCGCGCCACCAGCCGAGCGAGCCTGCCGGGACCGAAAACGAAGTCGTGACCGCCTGCCCGGTCCCGCGCTGGCCCTGGCGGGCGTTCGGCCAGGGGAAGAACGTCAGGATCGTGCCGGGGTGCCCCAGCCCATCCCCGAAGTAGAAATGGTAGGTGCCGGGGTCGTCAAAATTGACGGTGCGCTTGACCAGCCGCAGTCCCAGCACGTCCGCGTAAAAATCGAGGTTGCGCTGGGGATCGCTGGCGATAGCGGTCGCATGGTGAATACCGGGAATACCCTGGGTCATGGTCGGCCCCTCTCGCTCACTCTGCCGGTGATCAGGTCGATCCGGCGGCCTCGCGCTGCACGAAGCTGCGCGCCAGATAGAGCGCCGCGATCACGCCCGCATCGGTCAGCCGCCCGGTCGCGATCAACGTCTCGAAGTCATCGAACGGCACGCGCACGACCTCGATCTCGTAGCCCTCGTCGCCTTCCTGCCGGTTGGGAGAGAGATCACGCGCCAGCATGACCGTATTCTCCCAGATCGCGTGGCGGGCCAGCGGGTGCAGCAGGCCCAGCCGGTCGAGCCGCGCCGCCTCATAGCCGATCTCTTCCCTCAATTCCTGATTGGCCGCGTCTGCCGGCTCCTTCCCTTCCAGCGCGCCGGACGGCAGAAACAATACCCGCTGGCCGTCGGTGCGGGCCGGCTCGTTGATCAGGATCACATTCCCATCGGCGTCGAGCGGCACGACCAGCACGCCGGGGCTGGACA
>JAAYCM010000076.1 GCA_012729765.1 Chloroflexota bacterium
CGCTCTTTTGTTTGTTCGGCACAAGCGCGGCACAATTTGGGGCAGGAGATAGCTCGGATGCACAGGCGGATTCTACTTCCGTGGGTCGCGGCTGGTCTGATCGCGGCGATCGCGCTGATCGCAGGCGGCTGGGCGCGCACCGAGGCAGGCGAGATCGCGCGGCAGTCGTCTGACGGTGAGGTGTTTGCCGAAGCGATCGGTCAGGCGAATCTTCGCGTCGGCCCGGGGATCGACTACCCGGTCATTGCCGAGATCACGACCGGGACGCGCTATCGCGTGCTGGAGCAGCACAGCCAAGTGCCGTGGCTGCGCCTCGACGTGCGGGCTGCCGCGCCGTATGAGGCGTGGGTGTTCGCCGATCTGGTGAACGTCTACGGGTCGCTGAGCAGCGTACCACTCGCCAACGACTTCCCCCCCATCGAAGACATCCCGCCGACCGGAACGCCGCTCTCCCCGCTGGATCCGCCCGCTCTGCCCCCTGAGCAAGCACTTCCTTCGTCCGAGCAGCAAGCGCCCGCCACCGCCACGCCGGGCGTAGACCCGGCGGCGGAGACGCCGTCCCAGGTGCAGGAGCAGCCGCCGGTCGCCCCGCCAGACACGCCGACCCCTGCCGCTCCGACGCCCACGCTGTCGGGCGCGATCGTCACCACGCAGGGCGAGGCCAATCTGCGCTACGGGCCGGGCACGGAGTACGATCCCCCGATTGCCAGGTTGCCAGCCGGTGCGAGTTATCAGTTGCTGGAGTTTCACGCGCTGGTCCCCTGGGTGCATATCGCCGTGCCGGGAGCGCCCGGCGGCGGGGGATGGATCTTCAGGGACATCGTCGAGATCACAGGCGACACCAGCACGACGCCATACACTAGCAACTTCCAGTTCGCTGTGCCGGAGCTGACGCCCACGCCGCAGATCGTAGTCGCGGCGAACGGCCCCGCGTCGGACGGGGCGTTGCCGGGCGGGCAGCTTGCGCAGACGCTCGGCCTCGATCTGCACAATTACCTGCTCGAGCACAATTTCACGCCGTTCACCAATCGCTTCGGATCGGTCTTCGTGCTCGACCTGACGACCGGCGACAGCTTCGCGCTGAACGACCATGTGGCGTTCAGCGGGATGAGCCTGACGAAGATCCCGATCCTGGCGACCTTCTACGCGCACCACGATGGCCCGCTCTCCGAAGAGCACGCCTACTGGCTGGCGAATACAATGATGTGCAGCGAGAATATCACTACCAATCGCCTGCTCGAATGGATCGGTGAGGGCGACCCATACCGTGGCGCGCAGCGCGTAACTGGCTTCATGCAGACACTTGGACTGAACGGTACATTCCTCGTCAGCCCGTACACGACCGGGATCGAGCCGCCTGCGGACGCCACGCCCGCCCCGGCCGTCAGCACGATCACCACTGGCGCCGACCAGACAAGCGCGCAGCCTGACCCGTTTAATCAGGTTGTCCCCAGCGATCTCGGCTGGCTGCTGGCGGGCATCTACCAGTGTGCGCTGGATGGGACCGGCCTGCTGATGGAGCACTATCCGGACGCGTTCACCGTGCAGGAATGTCGCCAGATGTTGCGCGCGATGGATGCTAACGAGATCGGCGTCTTTCTGGAAGCAGGCGTGCCGCCGGATACCACCGTCATGCACAAGCACGGCTGGATCAGCGACACGCACGGCGACGCGGGGCTGGTTATCGCGCCCGAAAAGGCGTATGTTTTCGTGACGGC
>JAAYCM010000077.1 GCA_012729765.1 Chloroflexota bacterium
ATGTGCCCCCGGTCCCGCGACTTTTGTATAATCAACGCATCACCGGGCGCCTCGCTGCGCCGCACTTCACAAATAAGACGAGGTGGTAGATGCCGAAAATCGTAACGGTCGAACAGATGCGTGCCATCGAGCAGGCATCCGACAAGAAAGGCCATACTTACGCCGACATGATGGAGCTCGCCGGGCGCGCCGTTGCCGAGCGCGTGCAGGTGCTGCTGGCGGGCCGGCCCGAGCCGCGCGTGGCCGTGCTGGTGGGCCCCGGCAACAACGGCGGCGACGGGCTGGTCGCCGCGCGCGTGCTGGCCCAGGCAATCGACGATGCTAGTGTTGCCGCGTTGTTGCTGGCCGCGCGGGGCGCTGACGATCCCGTTTTTTCCGCCGCGCGTGATGCCGGGGTGTTCATCGCCACCGCTGCCGACGACCAGGCAGGCGGATTTCGCGTTCTGCAGAATCTGGTGGGCAACGCCGACGTCGTGATCGACGCCCTCTTCGGCACCAGCCTGCGCCTGCCGATCAAAGGGGATGCGGCCAAGGTGCTGCAGGCCGCGGCTCGAGCGCTCGTCGTGCGTCGAGCTGAGCGTCCTCGCGCAGCCTACATCACCCCGGCGGAGCCCGGCGAGAACTGGGCGGACGATGGCCCGTTCGTCGTCGCGGTGGACTGCCCCAGCGGCCTGGACTGCGACACCGGCGAGCTGGATAAGCTGACGCTGCGCGCCCACGAGACGATCACCTTCGCCGCCGCCAAACCGGGTCTGCTGGCGTTCCCTGGCGCAGAGGCGGTCGGCGTGCTGCATGTGGCCGATATCGGCCTGCCCGACAATCTGCCCGAGTTGAACGACATTCCCCTGACCTTGGTCGATGCGGCGATCGTCGGGCAGCTTCTGCCCGAGCGCCCCATCGGGGGCCACAAGGGCACCTTCGGCAAGGCGATGGTCGTGGCTGGCAGCCTGAACTACACCGGCGCGGCCTATCTGGCCGCCCATGCGGCCTATCGCGTCGGCGCCGGGTTGGTGACCGTGGCCGCCCCGCAGATCATCATCCCAACGCTGGCGGGCATGCTGCCCGAAGCGACATGGCTGCTGCTGCCGCACGACATGGGCGTGATCAACGAGCCAGCGGTCAAAGTGCTGCGCAAGGAGATCGACGGCTACAGCGCGCTGCTGCTCGGCCCTGGCTGGGGCCGCGAGCCAGTCACCGGCGACTTCCTACGCGAGTTGCTCCAGCCCAAAGAGGAAATCCGGCGGTCGCGCGCGATCGGCTTTGTGCCCATCGCCCCGCAGGAAGAAGACGTTCCGGGCGCCGACCTGCCGCCGCTGGTCATTGATGCGGACGGCCTCAACTTGCTGGCATCGTTCGAGGACTGGCCGGGTTTGGTCCCGCCGGGGACGATCCTCACGCCCCATCCGGGCGAGTTCGCGCGGCTGACTGGCCTGGAAATCGCCGAGGTGCAGGCAAACCGGCTGGCGCTGGCCGGGGAGAAAGCCGCCGCATGGGGCTGCACTGTAGTCCTGAAGGGCGCGTTCACCGTGATCGCGGCACCGGACGGGCGGATCGCGGTGCTGCCATTCGCCAGCGCAGCCCTCGCCAGCGCCGGGACGGGCGATGTGTTGGCCGGGGCCATTGTGGGCTTGCTGGCGCAAGGGTTGCAGCCGTTTGAGGCGGCAGTTGCCGGGTCGTGGCTGCACGGGCTGGCCGGACTGCGCGCCGCGGAGTTGCTCGAAACCACCGCCAGCGTGACGGCTGGGGACGTGCTCGAGTTGCTGCCGGAAGCGGTGGCCCAGGCGGAGCGATCCCGCCGCTGAGAGGAACAAAACGCGATGGCCGCCAATGCTCGAGCGGCCATCGTAAATCGTGTAGTAACTACAACTGCGAGTCGGTTTCCTGCCCCAGCGCGCGGGCGGCAATCGACCGGCCTTCGCGCAGCGCATCCTCCACCGACTCGCCTTTGATCTGCCCGGCTTTCGCCTGGAGCTGGCTGATCTGTTCCTGGATCTGCTCGATCGGACGCCGCACTGCCTGCCCTGTCTTGCGCCTGATGATCACGCCCCGCTGGCGAATCTCACTGCGCGTCTCGCTGCCACTCCGGGGGGACAGCCACGCGGCAACCGGTGCGCTAATGATGAGCCCCATGATCATGCCCGCAAGAAAGGTGGATGTTTCGTCACGTTGACTGCGCCGTCGCCAGGACATGCTCTATCCTTTCTCACCGGACTTTGGGCGGGAGGCCTTGCCATTCGAGGATCGCTGCAGCGCGCGCCGGATGCCCAACGCTTCGCGCAGGACCGCGCCCACACCCGCCGTCAGCGCCCCGAACTTGATCACCGGCTCGACCACGTTCTGGCTGACGAACTGCGTCGTGCCGCGCACCGTCGTAACCGTCTCGTTCGCATTGTCCACGATCGGTTTGATCTCGTTCTGCAGCACGTTCACCAAGGCGGCAAGCTGGAGGATCAATACGATCAAGGCAATGCCCATCAGCATCCCTTCCATCGCCAGCACGATGATGAACACATCGCGGATCAGGCCCACCCAGTTGGCCGCGTCGTCCGGATCGGTCACCAGCGCCACGACCAGCGCGATCACCAGCCCCAGCACGAAGACAGCCACCAGCGCCACCAACCCCACCAGCGGCCAGAAATACCAGGCGCGCCCCTTTTTTGACTCTGCTTCGGGTGCTTGTTCCTGAATCGTTGGTTGCTCCACCATTACCTCGATTTCTCCGCACGGTACGGCGGTGTAGGATCATCCGGTGCCCCGGCGCACCTCACCGGTTGGATCGGGCCGCCCGCGCTGGCCGCCGGGTGAGCAGCCGCGCCACGACCAGCGCCAGCCAAGCCCCCACGGTGGCGGGCAGAATGTGCAGCGGCCCGATGTCCAGCAAGGTCATATCGAACGTTTCGCCGAATGCCTGGCCGAGCGCAAACCCCAACCAGGCCGCCAGCAGGAACAGAGCCAGCCGCCGGGCATCGCCGCCGCTGAGCACGTGAAACGCAGCGCCATACAGTGTCGCCAGGACGAAACTGAATACAATCGACGGGCTCGGCATCTTCCACCACGATTCCGGGGGGACGTCTTGCCTCTGCGCTATCCGGTGGTACAATGCGTCTAGTTTAGCACAGACTGCCTCAACTCACTAA
>JAAYCM010000078.1 GCA_012729765.1 Chloroflexota bacterium
ATCGCGCCCGGATCGGCGTAAGCCGCCGGGATGCGGTACTGCTCACAGAATGCGTCCAGGCGGGCGGCGTCAATATCGACCGCCGCCACCACTTCAACCCGATCCCCGGCGGCTTGCAGCGCCCGCATATGCGCGCTTGCGATCTGGCCGGTTCCGAGGATGGCGACGCGAACAGGGGACATAGAGCGATCTTATCCTTCAAGTCAGGTCTGGCAGCCAGCACAGGCGGGGCCAGACAGCCCGCTCGCTGAATGTAATGCACTTCAGCCCAAAGGGCAATGCGCCATCTACTCATCACATTTTATTAATTTCCGGGATTATTTAATTTTCGCCAGGGGCAGATTGTGCTATAATGAGCGTGCGTGCAGCAGCACATCATCCGCTGGTGGGCTGCACGCCTCACTCGCTCCAAGCGAAAGGAAGGTGCCCTCGATCGCCAGTTGTCCCGTTCAATTCCCCGAACAAATATTGGCTGATACGCTTCAGGAGAGATGATTGTGAAACTACGGAAGCTTTTTATGGTGCTGCTCGTCGTTGCGCTGGCGCTGCCGGTGGCTGCAATTCAGGCTCAGGATGATGTGGTCGAGCTGCGGATGGTGTATTACACCGACGGCAACGAAGACGTTGTCACCCGTGAGCTGCTCGACCGCTTCGAGGCCGAAAACCCCGATATCCGCGTCGTGATGGATGTTGTCGCCTACAATACCATCCTGGAAAATCTCCCGATCCAGCTCGCGGCGGGTGAAGGCCCCGACATGGCGCGCGTTACCGACCTGGGCGGCCTGTCGCAGTACTATCTCGACCTGACTCCCTATCTCGAAGACCCGGCTTACTGGGAAGAAAACTTTGGCCCCTACCTGGAGTGGCTGCGCCCGCCTGGAGACGAAACAGGCATCTATGGCTTCCAGACCCAGCTCACGCTGACCGGGCCATACATTAACCGGACCCTGTTCGAGCAGGCCGGCATCCCCGTGCCCAGTGACGAAAACGACAACGTGACCTGGGACGAATGGGCCGAAGTGACCCGCCAGGTAGCCGAAGCCACCGGCACCGAGTTTGCGATGGCGATCGACCGCACCGGCCACCGTGCGGCTGGCCCGGCGATCAGCATGGGTGCGCAGTTCTTCAATGAAGAAGGACGCCCGGTTCTGGTCGGTGATGAAGGCGTGCTGGCCTTCTCTGAGATGCTGCTCCAGTGGAACGAAGACGGCACCATGCCGCTCGAAGTCTGGGCCGGCAGCAGCGGCAGCTACGCGGCAGCCAACGAGTATTTCATCAACGGGCAGGTCGTGCTGTATATGTCCGGCAGCTGGCAGATCGGCCAGTTTAACCAGTTGATCGGTGACTCGTTTGACTGGGAAGCCGTCCCGAACCCCTGCGGCGACACGGCCTGCACGGGTATGCCGGGCGGCGCGGCAGTCGTGGCGCTGGCCACGACCGAGCATCCTGAGGAAGTCGGGCGGGTGATGGACTACCTCGCTTCGACCGAGGTGTTCAGCGAGTTTGCGGCCCGCACCCTGTTCCTGCCGAGCCATCTGGGCGTGGCGGAGAGCGGTGTGGAGTTCGAAACCGAGCTGCCTCAGACGCTCAAGTCGCTGGAAGTCTTCACGGCGGGCGTGGCCCAGATTGACCCGATCGCGTATGACCTGCAGGGCTATGCCTTCAACCGCATCGTCTTCGACTCGTGGCGCGACCGCCTGACTCAGGCGATGGTCGGCGAGCTGACGCTGGAAGAAGCGCTCCAGCGGGCGCAGGAAGACATCGACGCGGGGCTGGCTGAGACGGAAACCGAATAGTTTCCGCCGCATGTGATAACCTGATCCTGCTGACTACTGGCATCTTCTCAGCGTGAGGAGCATGCCAGTAGTCTCACATAGGGGCCGGAACGGATCAGCGGCCCATGCACGCCCGGCAAGCGGACCCCGCTTAGCCTGAGCGCCAGCCTGCCGCTGCACCGGAAATCACCGACACCTAATACTAGAGCGTGTTATGTACTTCGGGACGCTGAACGAGGCGAACGGCACGTCCCCCCATCCTAAATCCTTCCCCCAAAATGAGGGAAGGACTTGAAAAGCGCTGCCGTTCTCCCCTTCCCTCCGCGCAGCAGTGGGGGAAGGGGCCGGGGGATGGGGGGTAAAAGTACATAACAGCCTCTAGCTTTTGAATGCTGGCCGGCATTCCAACCCCCGGCTGGCTGGCTCATAAAATTATTGCTCAGGGGAGGAGCCATGTCTCAGATCGATGCCCCGCACTCTGTGCGCCCTGTGTCCGGCCAGAAACAGGCACGCTCATTGAAGAACGCGTCAGGCGCAGTCTTCGAGCGGCTTTTCGGCGTGGTTATGTCGGCTATCGAGGTGGTGATCAACCCGATCCAGCGCTGGATCGGCATCAAGCGGATGGCCTACCTGTTCCTGCTGCCGAACATGCTGATCTTCAGCATCTTTGTTCTGTTCCCGATGGCGCTCAACTTCTACTATTCGCTGACGGGCGGCACACAGCTTTTCCCCCAGGACCGCCCCTATGTCGGTACCGACAACTTCGAAACGCTCTTCAACTGCGGCAATTATCTCGACCCCAATAGCTGTGTGGAAGATCGCTTCTGGCGGGCAGTTTTTAACACGGCCTTTTTTGTAACCTTCCAGGTGGGCGGCATGGTGCTGCTGGCGTTGATCACGGCGCTGATCCTCAACCGTGAGATCGTCGGGCGGGGATTCTTCCGCAGCGTGTTCTTCTATCCCGTGCTGCTCTCGCCGGTGGTCGTCGCGCTGATCTGGAAGTGGATTCTCCAGCGCTACGGCCTGATCAACGCCATGCTCGACCAGTTTGGCGAGCAGCCGGTCCTCTTCTTGCTGGAGCGCGACTGGGCGACCTTCTGGGTGATCGTCGTGAGCATCTGGGCGCAAATGGGCTTCTTCATGCTCATTCTGCTGGCCGGGCTGCAATCGATCCCGGCGGTGCTCTACGAGGCCGGCCAGATCGACGGCGCGAACAAGTGGCAGAGCTTCCGCTTCATCACCATGCCGCTGCTGATGCCGACCATGCTGGTCGTGCTGGTCCTCGCGCTGATCCGCGCCGTGCAGGTGTTCGACCAGGTCTATGTGCTGACCGGCGGAGGGCCGGGCACCGCGACCTACTATATGGTCCAGTATATTTTTGATACCGGCTTCTCCAACCAGATTCAACGTTTCGGGCTGGCCTCGGCGGCCTCGGTGACGCTGGGCGTGGTGCTGCTGGTCTTCACGCTGCTCCAGCTCTATCTGGGCCGCCGTTCCGATGCGGCCTAGCGCCCACGAAGGAGATATGATTTCATGGATACCGTTCGCCATTTCTTGAATCTCCGGCGGGGGCGACGCGGCCCGGAGCTGGCCGATTATCTCAGCTACCTGTACCTGTTCGCCGGTGTGATGGTAATGTTTGGGCCGGTCTTGTGGCTGGTCCTGTCGTCGTTCAAGGACCCGGCAGCACTGGCCGAGTTCCCGCCGAGCATCCTGCCCTACGCGCAGGAAACCGTCACGGTCGCAGGCTATGACGACCCGCTGCCGCTGTTCGACGTCACGCTTGAAAATGGTGAGCAGCGCCAACTGGCCCAGGTGCGCCGGATCGGGCTGGAAGCGCAGATGATCGACCCGGCCAGCCCCGAAGAGATCATCCGCGTCCACATCAACGACCGCCAGGAAATCCGCAGCGTGCAGCTTGCCACCGAGAACTACACCGATCCGCTGGAGCGCTTCAACTTCCTGACCTATCTACGTAACAGCGTAGTCGTGACCGTCGTCGCCACCGTGATCACGCTGGTGATCAACAGCATGGCCGCGTTCGCCCTGAGCAAGTATGAGTTCCGGGGGCGTACAACCGTCTTCGTGATCATTATCGCAACGCTGATGATCCCGATCTCGGTGATCCTGGTGCCCGTGTTCCTGGTCATCACCGAGATCGGCTGGAACAACAGTCTGTGGGGCGTGATCATCCCCGGCGCGGCGACCCCGACCGGCGTCTTTCTGCTGCGCCAATATATGCTGACCATCCCCGACGAACTGATGGACGCGGCGCGCATCGACGGCGCGTCGGAGTTCCGCATCTACTGGCAGATCATCCTGCCGCTGGCACGCCCGGCGCTGGCGGTGCTGGCGATCTTCTCGGTGATGTGGCGCTGGAATGACTTCCTGTGGCCGCTGATCGTGCTCACCCGCAGCGAGCTGTTTACGCTCCAGGTCGGGCTAAACGCGTTCCAGGGCGAGCTGAATGTGCAGTGGCATTACGTCCTGGCGATGACCGTGCTCACCCTGCTGCCGATCACGCTCGTCTTTGCATTTTTGCAGCGCTTCATCACCAGCGGCATCGCAACCACCGGCCTGAAGGGATAGACGCGCCATGTATCTTGTCAGCCCGCGACAGGTGAGTCGCATTGAGGGGGCGGCACACCCGCTGGAGTTCGCCGGGCAGGATGGCGAGCGGCTACGGATCAGTGTGCTGGCCGACGATCTGATCCGCGTGCAGCTCTGGCCGGACGGCCAGCCGCGCCTGGACCGGACCTGGATGGTGGTCGGGGCCGATGGCGATGTCCCACGTGAGGGCCGCCGCCGCGACGATCTGTCGCCGTTTCCGCTGCCCGCGTTCGATCTGGATGCGGCGGATGGCGTGCTGCGCCTGCGCACCGCCGATCTGCATGTGACGATCCGCCTGAACGATTTCCGGCTGGTGTGGTCCGACGCTGCCGAGCGCCCCTTCGCCGCCGATCTGATCGCGCAGGCGTACCAGTACGACCGCCGGGGCCGCGCTGTGTATCACTACCTGGTGCGCGACCCGGACGAGCATTACTACGGCTTCGGGGAGAAGGCCGGACCGCTCGACAAGGCCGCAGCGCGCCTGCGGATGCATAATGTAGACGCGCTCGGCTATAACGCCGAAACCAGCGATCCGCTTTACAAGCACTTCCCGTTCTATATCACCTACGTGCCCGCGCTCGATATCGCCTATGGCCTGTTTTACGACAACCTGGCCGACAGCGTGTTCGACCTGGGGCGCGAGGTCAACGCGCGCTACGGCGGCCCCTTCCGCGCCTACCGCGCCGATGACGGCGATCTCGACTACACGCTGATCTATGGGCCGAGCATCGAGGCCGTGATCGAGAAGTTCACCGCCCTGACCGGGCGCCCGGTCCTGCCGCCGCGCTGGACACTGGGCTATCTCGGCTCGACCATGAGCTATACCGAAGCGCCCAACGCGCAGGAACAGCTCAGGCAGTTCGTGGACCTGTGCCGCCAGCACGACATCCCGTGCGACCTGTTCCACCTCTCGTCCGGCTACACCACCGGGCCGGACGGCAAGCGCTACGTCTTCACCTGGAATCACAGCCGCGTCCCAGATCCAGGGGCGATGGCGCAGTATTTCCACGACGCCGGGATCAGGCTGGCCGCCAACATCAAGCCCTACCTGCTCACCACGCATCCCTATTACGACGAACTGGCCGCGCAGGGCGGGCTGGTCCGGCAGGAGGACCGCGACGAGCCGGAGATCGCGCCCTTCTGGAGCGGGGGCCGCTACGAGTTCGATTACGGCTCGTATGTGGACCTCAGCAGCGCCGCCGGTTATGACTGGTGGCAGGCGCACGTCACCGCCGCGCTGTTCGAGCACGGGATCGATGTGACCTGGAACGACAACAACGAGTTCGAGATCGTGGACGACGCGGCGCGGCTGGCGGGCTTTGGGGAGCCGATCCCGGCGGCGCTGGGCCGCCCGCTGCTCACCCTGCTGATGCTGCACGCGTCCTACGCCGCGACGGTCGCCTACCGCCCCGACGAGCGCCCCTTCCTGCTGACGCGCGCCGGTCTGCCGGGCATCCAGCGCTATGCCCAGACGTGGTCCGGCGACAACACGACTTCGTGGAACACGCTGCGCTACAACATCCCGATGGGCCTCAGCCTGAGTCTTTCCGGCGTGCCGAACACCGGCCACGATGTCGGCGGCTTTCATGGCCCCAGACCAGACGCCGAACTGTTTGTGCGGTGGGTGCAAAACGGCATCTTTCACCCACGCTTCACGATTCACTCGTGGAACACCGACGGCACGGTTAACGAGCCGTGGATGTATCCCGACGTGCTGCCACTGGTGCGCGAGGCGATCCGCTTCCGCTACCGGCTGCTGCCCTATCTCTACACACTGCTGTTCGAGTCAGCCGAAACCGGACACCCGATCATCCGCCCGCTGGTATACCACTTCGCGCACGATGCGCGCTGCCGGACCGAATCGTTCGACTTCATGCTCGGCCCCAATCTGCTGGTCGCCTCGGTGCTGGAGCCCGGCGCGCGCACCCGGCAAGTGTACTTGCCTTCCGGCACGGCGTGGTGCGACTTCTGGTCGGGTGAGTGGCACGCGGGCGGGCAGGCAATCGAGGTCGCCGCGCCGCTGGAACGCTACCCGCTGTTTGTGCCCGCTGGCGGCCTGATCCCGACCGGGAAGGTGATGCAGCATGTGGGCGCGCAGCCGGACGACGTGCGGCGCGTGTACGCATTCCCCGATCCTGCCGGCAGCGAGGGGCGTTTCATGCTGATCGAGGACGACGGCACCAGCCTGGAATACCGCCGGGGCGTGGTCGCACGAGTGACACTCAGTATGCAGGCCGGGCCGGACCGGATCGCGCTGGCGGCGCAGGCCGATCAGAGCGGCTACCCGCTGCCCTACACGCAGATCGAGTTCGTGCTGCCGCCGGATGAGGTGCGGCCAACCGGGGGCGGCACGGAACACACCGGCACGGACGGACGGCGCGTCGTGGTGGTGCCGCTCCGCTAAATGTTGGAATACTGGACAGAGAAACGAACACCCGCCGATCAGCGTGATCGACGGGTGTTGTGTTCAGGCGGCGCGGTGGGGAGTCTGGGGCACGACCGCCTAAGATTAATCTGTGAAAAAATTCATTAATAAAATTTGCATCTCGCATTCCTAGAATAAAAGCGAACCGGCCCATCTGGAAGTGACTTCTGTCACTGCCAGGACAGGCGAAAGCCCTTTATTATATCAACGTGCATTGTTCCAATTGGGGTTGAAATAAGGCGCGTGGAGCAGGCCGTGTGGGAGAGAAGCGGGATATCAACTGTCATTTATAGTTTCTGCTTATAATTAGGGCAACATTCCGCTTCAGCGCGCGCAGCACATCTCCCCGCAGTGACTCCCTAAGCGGTAGTTCGAGGGGCTGAAGCCAGGGATAAATTGCGTTTTGGAACAGTGAAAATACACAAGTGAGGAAACTTAGTATGGGCGAACGAAACCGCCTTCAAATCCAACTGATACTGTGTGCCGGCCTGGGGCTGGCGCTCCTGCTCGCGGGCATCGCGGCTTTTCTGTGGACCGCCTCTCCTACGCTGGCCCAGGGCGACGAGGGCGACGAAACGCCCCCGCCCCCGGAAGTCGAGATCACGCTGGATGCCTCAGCCGATACCGTCGAGACGGCAGAGCCGGGCAGCGGCGATAACAGCTACTGCGCCGTATGCCACAGCCAGCAGGGCCGCGTCATGACGCTGGCCGATGGCAGCCTGCTGGACCTGTATGTCAGTCCGCAGGTGATCGCGGACTCGGTGCACGGGCGGTCGGAGCATGCCAGCCTGGGCTGCGTGGACTGCCACACCGAGGAAGTCTTCCCGCACAGCGGCCCCTCGCCGGAAAGCGCGCGGGCCTACCGCATCGAGGCGTCGGCGCTGTGCTCGGACTGCCACAACGAGGTGCTGGCCGACAGCGCGCACCTGGAAGCCATCGCCGCCGGCAACTTGCAAGCCGCGACCTGTGTCGATTGTCACGGCGCGCACGACGTACCCGCCACCGAGGATCAGCCGACGCTGGTTTCCAACGTGTGCGGCGACTGCCATACCAACACCTTTGAGGAGTGGAGCCAAAGCCCGCACGCCAATATGGGATCGCTGGGCTGCGCCGTCTGCCACCTGCCGCACGGGCAGCAGCTTCGCATCGAGAACACCAACCAGTTGTGCCTGACGTGCCACAAGGTGCCCTCGGATATCGCCGTGCACGAGCAGCATCTCAACAGCGAATATGACGTGACCTGCGCGAGCTGCCATATGTCGCTGCACCCAACGATTTCTCTGGTGTCCGAAAGCGAGCCGATCGATCATCGTATGGCGGTCGAGACGCGCTCGTGTGTGGACTGCCACCAGGAATTGCAGGCCAGCGGCGACTGGGACGCGCTGACCGGCGGCAGCCAGCAGATCGAGATCGAGCGCGACGCGCTGCGCCGCCAGGTCGCCACCCTGGAACACCAGGTTTCGGCCCGTAACGTCGAAGAGGCGGGCGGCGGCGTGGACTATGTCCAGTTGATCCAGGGCCTGATTGTAGGGCTGGGCCTGGCCGTGATCGCGCTCCTGATCATCGTGCCACGCCTCAACCGGGGCAGCGGCACGGACTATGAAGAAGTCGAAGAATCGCATCCTGAGAACGACCGGCACGAGTAGCGTGCAAATCAGTGAGTAACGGTAAACATAATGGGTGAAAACAACGCAACGAACGGCGGCAGCGAAAAAACCCTGACACGTCGCGAGTTTGTAACGATTATGGTGGGGGCCGGGGCAACGGTGGCTGTCGCCGCAGTGCTGGCCGACCCCTTGAACTCGGTCGCCCAATCGCTGCTGGGCACCGATACCGAGGTCAACGCCGAAGAAGCGCCCGCCAGCACGGGGCCGCGCTGGGGAATGGTCATCGATCTGCGCAAGTGCATCGGCTGCGAGTACTGCGTCTTTGCCTGCCAGGCGACCAACGATGTAACGGATGAGATGCGCTGGAACGTGCATATCATGGACGAGACGCCAACCGGCAACATCTTCCACCTGACGCGCCCCTGCCTGCACTGCAATCACGCGCCGTGCGTCTCGGTCTGCCCGGCCAGTGCGACCTACCAGCGCGAGGACGGCCTGGTCGTCATGGACTACGACAAATGCATCGGCTGCCGCTACTGCCAGGTGGCCTGCCCCTATGGCGCGCGCTCCTTCAACTGGGAAGAGCGCGGCGACACACCCAATCCACGCGTGCCGGAGTGGGGCACGCCCGAAGTTGAGCGGCGTCCGCGCGGCGTGGTCGAGAAGTGCAGCTTCTGCATCCACCGTCTGGATGCCGGGCTGGCGCGCGGCCAGACACCCGGCGTTGATCCCGAAGCGACCCCGGCCTGCGTCAACATCTGCCCGGTGACGGCACGCTACTTCGGCAACCTGAACGATCCGGAGAGCAACGTCTCGAAGCTGCTGGCCTCGACGCCCACCTTCCGCCTGCGAGAAGACCTGGGCACCGACCCGAACGTGTATTACATTCCGCCGGAAGGATTGACGATATGATAGCGATGATCTCAACCGCTGCCATGGCGGTCAGGCGCAAGCCGGTGCTCAGCCTGTGGATGATGCTCCTGCTGGCGATGGTGACGGTCGGCGCGGTGTCGATTGTGTTCGTGCTGGTCGAAGGCTTGAAGGTTACGAACCTGACCAACGCGCTGCCCTGGGGCCTGTGGATCACAGTGGACCTGTCGGCAATCGGCCTGGGCGCGGGGGCGTTCACGCTCTCGGCGGCGGTCTATATCTTCGGTCTGAAGAAGTATGAGGCCATCGCGCGCGCCGCCGTGTTCATCGGCCTGCTGGGCTACAGCTCGGCCATGCTGGCGCTGTTCGTCGATATTGGCCGCCCGGACCGCTTCTATCACCCGGTGCTGTACTGGAACCCACACTCGGTCCTGTGGGAGATCACGATGTGCGTGATCCTCTATACGACCGTGCTGCTGCTGGAATTCATTCCGATCGTGCTGGAGAGCCGCTTTTTCGCGCGCTATGGCTGGGCGCACACTGTCGCGCACCTGCTCCACCGCGTGATGCCAGTCGTGGCGCTGGCCGGGCTGGGCCTGTCGCTGCTGCACCAGTCGTCTCTGGGCGCGACCTACGGCGTGCTGACCGCCCGCCCGGTCTGGTATTCGCCCAGCGCGCCGGTGCTGTTCATCCTCTCGGCGGCTGCGGCAGGTCCCGCGCTGACGATGCTGGTCACGCTGATCGCGGGCGAGGTGCTGAAAAAGCGCATGGTCCCGACCGATGTGCTGCACGGCGTGGCGCGCTTCGTGGGCTTTGCCAGCCTGGCCTACCTTTATCTCAAGCTGTGGAGCTGGGCCGCGACCAACTATTATAGCCACGTGCCCGCCCAGGCGACCGGCATCGAGCTGCTCAAGGAGCACACCCCCTATGACGTGACGTTCTGGTGGGGCGAGGTGCTGATGGGCGCGCTGCTGCCGGCGATCATCTTCCTGTGGCCGCGCCTGCGCCGCAACCGCTATCTGCTGATGCTCGGCGCGCTGATGGTCGTGGCCGGGCTGGTGATCAACCGCTGGAACATGACGCTCTCCGGTTTCACCGTGCCGCTGGACTGGTCGCCGGGGGTGCTGGATGTCTTCGGCATGAACCGCTACTCGCCGACGCTGGTCGAATGGGGTGTCGCCGTCGGGATCGTCGGCTATACCTGGCTGGCCTTCACGCTGGGCGTGCGCTATCTGAGCCTGTATCCCCAGGCGGTGCGGCTGGTCCGCACGCGCCCGGCCCCGGCTCCAGTCCCCGCCAGCGAGCCGTTCGCCGACGCCGCGCCTGCCGGCGACTGATCGCCGCCGTTCTGCATCGGACTCATCAACCGGGATCGCGCCTGTGATCCCGGTTTTTTGTTCACCGGGCCACCCGTCCCATCTGCTGCCCCCCCAACTCACCCATCCAAAGATCGCCCATTAACCTGATGTAAGGCGCACGTTTTGCGCTTATCGTAAGGCTATGGCGGCTGGCCCTGGCCGGTTGTATCAAGCACAGACGCCGACTTTCCGGCGACAGGAGAGAGTAACCCGATGAGCGAGCAAATCCTGCCCCAGCCTGATCGTATACCGGACGAAGACCCGAACGAATTGGACCCGGAGCTGGTCAATTCGCCCAATGATGATGATGAAGACGAGGAAGGGCTGCGCGATTATGCGCCCTGGCTGGAAGCCATCGGCCCAGAAGATATGGATCGCGACCTGGTGATGGAAGAGCTTGAGGATTACGGCTTCGAGCAGATGGACGAGGATGATTTTGTCAGCAATCCGACCCAGGAAAGCGATATGCCGGACTGGACCGACAGCGGTGACTCCAACGAGCGCCAGGATACCGTCGAGCGCATCGACGAATTGAGCGAACACGAGGACTGGGAACGTCCCACCGAGGACGAGGCGACCAACGATCTATAAGCCTGGGACGCGAGCTACAGGAGAGCAGAGGATGCAGTTTCAACAAGGTGTTGGAGTCTATAAAACCAATGGCGACAAGCTGGGGTCGGTCGAGCGCGTGGTCCTGAACCCGGAGACACGCGAGATCACGCATGTGATCATCCGTCAGGGCAGCTTCCTCTCGCCCGAAGACCGCGTTGCCCCGCTCCAGTATATCGACAGCGCAACCGAGGATCGCGTCGTGCTGCGCGATCATGTGCAGGACCTGGATCACCTGCCGCTGTTCGAGCAGACCTATTATGTCCCCTTCACCCCCGAAGCGGGCGACGAAATGACAGCCTACCAGTCCGGCTATGCTCAGCCGATGCTCTGGTACCCGCCGCTCGCAGCGCCCCGGCGCGGCCACCCAGCCGTGAGCGGGCTGGGGACCAACAAAGAACCCTATCTCGTCCAGCAGGAGATCAATATCCCGGAAGGCACGACTGCGCTGAAAGAGGGCGCGAAAGTGGTCGCGGCAGACGGCAAACATATTGGTGAGATTGAGCGCGTCTATGCCGACCCGGACAGCGATGTCGCAACGCACTTTCTGATCTCGAAGGGGCTGATCCTGAAGACGAACAAGCTGATCCCGGCAGAATGGGCCAAGACCATCGCGGAAGACGAGGTGCAGTTGTCGGTGTCCTCAGAGCTAATCGAGCAGCTCCCGGAGTACGAGGACTGAGCCGCGCCAGCCCGCCCGGTTTGACAATTCTCCCACAACCGATCACGATCGTTCCTGAGCCGGCACACCAGGCGTGCGGCTCAGGTTGCGTTATATCCGGCGGCTGCGCCTGCCAGGATCACACGAGGGAGTGGACACGATGGGGACAAATACGGCGGCATGGGTGGCCCGCGATCAGTCTGATACGGTGATGACGCCGCGCCATTTGCCGCCGGGGCTGCTGCCTGCCCTGGCGGCGATGATACCGCGCGCTGAGGGGCCGCGCCCGGCGGTGCCTGTGCGTGCACCGTTCACCGGCGAGGAGATCGGGACGGTGCCAGCGTGCACCGAGGCCGATGTCGCGTTGGCAGTCGAGCGTGCCCGCGCCGCGCAGCCAGCCTGGGCCGCGCGCCCTGCCGCCGAGCGCAAGGTGATCTTCATGCGCTATCACGATCTGCTGCTGCACCGCCAGGATACTATGCTCGACCTGCTCCAGCTCGAAGGGGGCCGGGCGCGCCGTCACGCGCTCGAAGAAGTGCTCGATACGGCGCTCAACAGCCGCTATTACGCGGTGCGGGCCGGGGCGTGGCTGAAGCCCCGGCGGCGCAAGGGCGCGCTGCCGCTGCTGACCGCCACCTGGGAGCACCGTCATCCGCTGGGCGTGGTCGGCATCATTTCGCCCTGGAACTATCCCCTGACGCTCGCCATCGCCGACGCGATCCCGGCCCTGCTGGCCGGTAACGCCGTCGTGCTCAAGCCCGCCAGCGAGACACCCTTCACCGCGCTGCTGGCGGTCAAATGGCTGCATGAAGCCGGGCTGCCCGCCGACCTGATCCAGGTCGTCACCGGGCGCGGCAGCATCATCGGCTCGGCGCTGATCGAGCGCGTGGAGTTCATTGGCTTCACCGGCAGCACCGAAACCGGGCGCGGGATCGCAGCCCAGGCGGCGGAACGGCTGATCGGCTGCTCGATGGAACTGGGCGGTAAAAATCCGATGCTGGTCCTCAACGATGCCGATCTCGACCGGGCAGTCGATGGCGCGATGCGCGGCTGCTTTTCGAACACCGGCCAGTTGTGCATTTCGATTGAGCGTATGTACGTCCAGAGCGCGATCTACGGCCGTTTCGTCGCGGCCTTTGCCGAGCGCACTCGCAATCTGCACCTGAGCGCCGCCTATGATTATGAGGGCGAGATCGGCACGCTGATCTCGCAGGAACAGCTCGACAAGGTGCAGGAACACGTGCAGGATGCCGTCGCCAAGGGGGCGACCGTGCTGACCGGGGGGCGTGCCCGGCCCGATCTCGGCCCTTACTTCTACGAGCCGACGATCCTCACCGGCGTCACGCCAGAGATGCAGGTCGCCGCCGAGGAAACCTTCGGGCCGGTGGTGTCGATCTACCGCTTCGACGATCTGCCCGACGCGATCCACGCCGCCAACGACTCGCGCTATGGGCTGAACGCGAGCATCTGGACGCGCGACACGGCGCTGGGACGCGCGCTGGCCGCGCAGATTGAGTGTGGCACGGTCAATATCAACGAAGGTTACAGCGCGGCGTATGGCTCGGTCGATGCGCCGATGGGCGGCATGAAGGACTCCGGCCTGGGGCGGCGGCATGGCAAACAGGGCATGCTGAAGTACACCGAGGCGCAAACCATTGCGGTCCAACGCCTGCTGCCGATCGCACCGCTGCCGAATATGACCGCCGGGCAGTTCGCGCTGGTTATGACGCTGACCCTGTTCCTGCTGAAGCGGATCCCGAAGCTGCGCTAGCGGGCAGCAGGGGCACATCTGCCGGCTGCCGTTCCAGCTTGAGGATCACAATCGCCAGTGGGGGCAGGGTCAGACTCAGGCTTTGCGGCCAGGCGTGCCAGGGGATCGGGTCGCTGTGACGGCCCCCCAGGTTGCCGATGTTGCCGCCGCCGTAGGCCGCCGCGTCGCTGTTCAGCATCTCGCGGTAATAGCCCGGCTCCGGCACCCCGATCCGGTAGTCAGCGCGCGGCACCGGCGTGAAGTTGCACGCGACGATCACGAAGTCGCGCGGGTCTTTGGCCTGGCGCAGATAGGTAAACACGCTCTGCTCGGAGTCGTTGGCCTCGATCCAGCAGAAGCCCTCAGGGCCGAAATCGACCTCGTAGAGCGCGGGCTGGCTGCGATAGAAGGCGTTGAGATCGCGCATCCAGGCTTGCAGGGTGCGGTGCGTGTCCAGCTCCAGCAGGTGCCAGTCCAGGCTGCGCTCCTCGCTCCACTCGCGCCACTGGCCAAACTCCTGCCCCATGAAATGCAGCTTCTTGCCGGGGTGCGTGTACTGGTAGCCGAACAGCAGGCGCAGCGTGGCGAATTTTTGCCACCAGTCGCCCGCGATCTTGCCGATCAGCGAGCCTTTGCCGTGCACCACCTCGTCGTGTGAGAGCGAGAGCACGAAATTCTCGCTGAAGGCGTACATCAGCGAGAAGGTCAGCTTGTGGTGGTGATAGCGGCGGTAGAGCGGGTTCTCGCTGATGTATTGCAGCGTGTCGTGCATCCAGCCCATATTCCACTTGAGCGTGAAGCCCAGCCCGCCGAGATAGGTCGGGCGCGACACCATCGGCCACGCGGTCGATTCTTCCGCAATCGTGACCGCGCCGGGGAACGCCTGGTGAATTACGGCGTTGGCTTCCTGCAAGAACTGCACCGCTTCCAGGTTCTCGCGCCCGCCGTACTCATTCGGCAGCCATTCGCCGTCCTTGCGCCCGAAGTCGAGATAGAGCATCGACGAGACGGCATCCACGCGCAGCCCGTCGATATGATATTTCCGCAGCCAGAACAGCGCGTTCGAGAGCAGGAAGTTGCGTACCTCGTTGCGGCCATAATTGAAGATATAGGTGCCCCAGTCGGGATGCTCGCCCTTGCGCGGGTCGGCATGCTCATACAGGTGCGTGCCGTCGAAGTAGCTGAGGCCGTGCCCGTCTTTGGGAAAGTGCGCCGGCACCCAGTCCAGAATCACGCCGATCCCGTTCTGGTGGCACACGTCGATGAAATACATCAGGTCGGTGGGCGATCCATAGCGGCTGGTGGCCGAGAAATAGCCGGTGATCTGGTAGCCCCACGAGGCGTCCAGCGGGTGCTCCGCGACCGGCATCAACTCCAGGTGGGTGTAGTGCATCTCTTTGGCGTACTGCACCAGCTCCTCGGCCAGATCGCGGTAGGTCAGCCACGCGTCGTCGTGCTTGCGCCGCCACGATCCCAGGTGCACCTCGTAGATCGACATGGGCGCGGCCAGCGCATTCCCCGTCCGGCGGGCCTGCATCCAGACCTCGTCGTGCCACTCGTAGCGGTCGAGATCGGCTACCAGCGAGGCGGTGCGCGGGCGCTGCTCGGAATAGAAGCCGAACGGATCGGTTTTCTCGGCGTGGTAGCTGTTGAAGCGCGAGCGCAGGTCGAACTTATAGGCAGTCCCCTCGCCCAGACCGGGGATGAACAGCTCCCACACGCCGCTCAGCGCGTGCTCGCGCATGGAGTGGATCCGCGCATCCCAGCCGTTGAAGTCGCCGATCACGCTGACGCGGTAGGCGTTGGGTGCCCAGACCGCGAACAGCACGCCTTTGACGCCGCTGACCTCGATCAGGTGCGCACCCAGCTTCTCATAAATCTCCAGGTGGCGGCCTTCGTTGAACAGGTAGAGATCGTAATCCGTGATCTGGGACGGATAGGCGTAGGGATCGGCAAGGGTCACCGTCTCGCCTGCGGTAGGGGTTAGCTCGTAATGGTAGGCGAGATCGGGCGGCGCATCCGGCAGCGTGACCGCAAAGAATCCGCCCGCGTCCAGCCGGGCCATGGGGTGGCGCGCGCCGGTCTGATCGATCACGACGGTCAGCGCGGCAGCGTCGGGGCGAAAGGCGCGAATCGAGAGCGTGCCCTCCCCGGCGGGATGCGGGCCAAGCAGCAGGAACGGTGCTCCGTGATCGCCACTGAGCAGTGAGGCGATCGCACCGGGATGAATCTCAGCGGTCATAATCGGCACCTTAGCGGGAATTGTGTTTAGATCGCGTTTGTACTGTGATTCTAGCGATAGTGACGGGATTTGACATCTGAGGGACGGCATCGAGGGCCGCAGCGCTCGCTATGTTGCTAAGGATTGATCAGCACATATCCGGTAGTCGCATCCAGCACCAGCATGATCGCGCCCAGCACCACCGCCTGCGGCCCCAGGTCCGATGCCAGGATGCGCGGCACGAACGGTACCACGCCATCCAGCCGCACCCGGATCGGCTCGATCAGCAGATCGGCGGAGCGCGCAACCCCGCCGCCGAGCACGATCGCTTCGGGATCGAGCAGCGCACTGATCGCGGCGATTGCCTGACTGAGATAGTCTACCGTCTCGCCGACGATGCGCTGTGCCCAGGCTTCGCCCTCGCGCGCCAGCCGGAACACATCCTCGGCGGTGAGGGGCTGCCCGGCCAGAGCATGACCCTCGGCGGCCAGCAGGCGTTGGGCGCGCGCCGCGATCCCAGGGCCGGAAGCAGCACCTTCCAGCGCGCCGAACTCGTCATAGCGGCGGCCCAGGTAGCCGGGGTCGGGCAGCAGATAGCCGACCTCGCCCGCGCCCTGGTTGTGCCCCCGGTAGAGCTTGCCCGCGATCAGGATGCCCGCGCCGATGCCCGTGCCAATCGAGAGGCACACCAGGTTCGGCGTGCCGCGCGCCACCCCAAAGCCGTATTCGCCCAGCGCCGCCGCGTTCAGATCGTTCTCGACGCACACGGGCAGCCCGAAGCGCTCCGTCAGCAGGCGCTTGAGCGGCAGATCGCGCCAGCCCAGGCCCGGCGCCCACACCACAACGCCCGGCCCGCTCAGCGTGACGCCCGGCGCGCCCACCCCGATCCCGCGCAACCTTTGACCGGCGCGGCGCGGCGCGGCCAATAACTCCTCAATGAGCGTGTAGAGCCGTTCGAGCGCGTGGGCCGCACCGCCGGCTTCTTCCCAGGCGAGGCGCTGCTGGTGCTGCACGTTGCCATTGAGATCGGTCACGGTGCCGTACATCTTGGTTCCACCCAGGTCGATCCCGATCACGGCGTGGGCCGCGCCGTTGAACGCCAGCAGCGGACGCCGCCGCCCGCCGCTCGCCTCACTGCCCGTGAACACGATCAGGTCTTCGGCGGCGAGGCTTTCGACCGCGCGCATGACTGTTGGCAGGCTCATATTGAGCCGCTGCGCGATCTGCGTGCGGGCAATCGGGCCTTCGGTGCGGATCAGATTCAGGATGGCGGAACGGTTGAGGCTGCGGATTAAGCTGGCAGTGGCGGCTTGTTTCATCAGGTTTCTAACCGGGCTGTGTAAGAAAATAACCGGAATGAGGCGAAAGGCGGGACAGGGCGCGGGATCGCTGCGCCCCGTCCGACCCTGAAGATGCAGCAGCGGTGCGGCTAGAGCTTCACCTCACCGCACAGGTGTACGGCCACGCCCATTTCGTGCAGCATGGCGGCTTTGACGGCCAACGCTTCGTCAGCTTCAGCCGCCGAGGGCGCGTAGACGACCTGCACATGATTGGCTTTATGGCGCGCCATGAACTGATCGCGCGTGATGCCGTGCAGCACCGCGTGCATGATCGGCCACTGCGGATTGGTCAGGCTCCAGCGCCGCTCGGTTTCTTCCGGCGGCAGCTCGACCGCGCTGGCGCGGCCCATATCGCAGTGCAGCCTGCCGTCCATAACGTAGATGCGGCTCCACACGATCTCGCCCGGCTTGCTCACCCCCTTGAGCGAGCCTCCGCCCAGCGGGAAAAACATCGGCGGCTGGCGCACACTCGTCGCACCGGCGTAACCATTGGCGATATGCGAAGCCGGGATCGCGCCGGAGATTTCGAATACCCACACGTAAGCGTCCACACCATCGCCGGTATAGTACTCCGCCCAACGAACATCGTGCAGCGTCGTGGCCGGATCGTAGCCCATCGCCGTCCAGATGCGGTTGGTGACCAGCGCATCCAGCGCCGCGCCCTCGTCCACTTCGTTGAAGTGTGGCACCGGCTCGCCGGGGTACAACTCTTCGCCGGTTTCACGGGCGAAGACCGGCGGGCGCTCGACGTTGTTGAGCAGGCCCTCGACCAGGTCCGAAGCCGGGACCATGTCTTTGAGACCCTGCTGGTACTGGATGCCGATCGCCGCGCAGCCGAAGGTGTGGGCGATGCGCACCGCCGCGATATACATCTTGAACTGCTCGTGAAGCTGGGCGTCGGTCAGCTCTGTAGCATCGTCGGTCCCGGTTTCGAAGGTCATGCCACGCTGGATCAGCCAGTCGCGGACGGCCCGCGCCTCGGCATCGGTTACGCGGCGCATCTCGGCCACCAGCGCCGACTGGCTGAGCCGCTCCTTATAGACGCCCATCGGGTTCAGCAGGTAATCTTCAACGATGGCGTTGTACATGCCCATGCAGCCTTCATCGAACACGCCCAGAATTGCCTTCTCCTGCCGGAGCTGGCGGGCCAGCGCGCGCCCCAATTCCGCCGGGCGTGCGGGCAGTTGATCGGGCGACAGGTCGCGGCAGTGATCGGTGTTGTGGGTGATACGCCCCTCGCGGATCCACTGGCGGATGCCGTTGAGGAAGAACTCGTCATCGAAGTTCTCGCTCCAGATCGTGCTGTAGGGCACGCCCATCTTGGTCAGCGAGCCGTTGAGGTTGAGCATCCCGACCAGCCCCGGCCATTCGCCGCTCCAGTTGGCGACCGTCAGGATCGGCCCCTGATGGCTGGCAAGCCCGGCCAGCACGTGGTGACTGTACTGCCACACCGATTCGGCCACGATCAGACGGGCGTTTTTGGGAATATTCTTGAACACATCCATGCCCATCCGCTGGCTGGAGATGAAGCCGTGCCCCTCTTCGGGATCATAGGGATGGCCGCGCTTGACTGTAATCCCTTCTTTGGCGAAGGCTTCAATAATCTTTTTCTCCATTGCTTCCTGCGTCGGCCAGCAGGTCTGGTTGGCCGGTAAGCGCAGGTCACCGCTGGCAACCAGAATGGCTTCGTTTTCCCCAATCGGCTCAGGCTCACGAACTTCCGGTATCCGGTAAGCAGACATTAAAAACCTCCTCAGGAGTAAATAAACTTAAGGGTTTCGTTTTAAGTAGCCAGACATTGTGGAGTGGCTGCCTGCCCTCTATTCTACCCAACCGGCGTGAGACAACCAGAGGCCGGATGTCACTCTGAGGGGGATGCACCCCGACACACCTGCGCTGGACTTCCAGCCGCTTGACTTTTAAGAGATATTAATCTTAAAATATTAGTTGGTTGGGGCAACAAACAAAATAAAATCGCATCCGATTTAGAAAGTGCAAGCGCACATCGTCAAGCAATTAACCTGATAATCCGATTCTTTAATAACCAAGAATGGTTTGAGCGCTCGATGTCCCAGCGAACGCCCTATCGGACCGGGGATCAGACCCTGGTTCGAGAAATAAATCTTTCTTTGATTATGAATCGCTTGCTCGAGCACCACTCCCTGTCTCGCGCCGACCTGGCCGAAGTCACCGGACTCAACAAATCCACCGTATCCAGCCTGATCCAGAACCTTCTGGATTATCAAATCGTGCGTGAGGTCGGCCTCAGCTCCAGCGGCGTAGGCCGGCCTTCGATGTTATTGGAGCTGAATCCCGAAGCCGGCTACATCGTGAGCTGCGAGATCGGGGTCGATACCATTCTGATCGGCTGCGCCAACTTTGGGGCCGAGATCATCTGGCGCTACCGCGAAGATACCCGCCACCGGCACGGCCAGCAGGCGATCATCGAGCGCGTCCTGGCGCTGCTGGACGAGGCCATAGCAACCGGCGAGCGGTTGTGCCGCACCTGCGGCGGCCTGCTCGGCATAGCGATCGGCGTGCCCGGCCTGGTCGATCACGACACCGGCACGCTGCTATTTGCCCCCAACCTGGGCTGGCAAGATGTGCCCTTACGCGCCATCTTGCAGGAGCGTTTTGAGAATGTGACGGTATTCGTCGAGAATGAGGCCAACATGGCTGCCCTCGGCGAATATTTTTTTGGGGCGGCGCGCGGCTGTGACGAGGTGCTGTTCATCAGCGCCGGAGTCGGGCTGGGCGGCGCGCTGATCCGCGACGGGAATCTGCTGCACGGTGCGACCGGGTTTGCCGGTGAGTTCGGCCACATGACGATGGACCCCGACGGCGCGCTCTGCAACTGTGGCAACCAGGGCTGCTGGGAGACTCAGGTGAGCCAGACGGCACTGTTCCGCACGATCCGCCACGCGATCCAATCAGGCCGATCCAGCCTGCTCAGCGCCAGCACGGGCGGCGATCTGGACCGGCTGACGGTGCCGCTCGTGGTTGAGGCGGCGCGGGCCGGTGATCCGGTGGCGCTCTATGCCCTGGAGCAGGTGGGGCACGATCTGGGGATCGGCATTGCCTCGCTGGTCAACGCGCTGAATCCTGAGTTGATCGTCGTGGGCAACATCCTCAGTCTGGCAGGGGAGTTCGTCCTGCCAGCCGTCGAGGCTGAGCTGCACCGCCGCGCCCTGCCCTGGAACGCAAACGGGATGCGGATTGTGCCCGCCCAACACGGCTTCGAGGCGTGTGTTATGGGCGGCGTGGCGATTGTTTATCAGGCGGTGCTGTCTCAGCCGGGGCGCATCCTGGGCTGAGCCGTCGCAAAGAAACTTATTTCACGCTTGGATGAGCGGCGTCAACCATCAAAAGCTCGCTTGCTGCTGGAAAGGAGGCGCCAGCATAGAAGCCAGGACAACATTGTAGACCGTCGAACGCTCGTGCAAGTTGAAAGAAAAAAGATCAATTTTCAGGGAGGAAGAGCAACATGTTGAAAAAGAGTCGTAGCCTGCTGGTGCTGATCGCCATCCTGATGGCGATGGTAATTGCCCCCGTGAGCGCTGCGCCTGCAGAACGTCAGGTGACG
The DNA here is from genome assembly GCA_012729765.1 of Chloroflexota bacterium. Lineage (GTDB taxonomy): Bacteria > Chloroflexota > Anaerolineae > Aggregatilineales > Aggregatilineaceae > JAAYCM01. The sequence continues at coordinate 20,810 of JAAYCM010000078.1, forward strand.
GAGCTGAAGATCTTCTGGGCGCAGTGGCCGCCCGCCGACTATCTCCAGGAAATCGGCAACCGCTATGAGGCCGAGACCGGCATCAAGGTTACGGTCATTCAGGAACCCTGGGGCAGCTTTTACGATAAGATGTCGGTTGAGTGGGCCGCGCAGGGCGACGCTTACGACATGGTCGTTGGCGACAGCCAGTGGCTCGGCCAGGGCGCGGAGCAGGGGCACTATGTCGAGCTGACCGATTTCATGGTCGAGAACGACATCATCGACACGGTCACGCCTGCCACGCTCAAGTACTACGGTGAGTTCCCGGCGAACTCAGGCCGCTACTGGGCCTACCCGACCGAAGGTGAAGCGGTAGGCTGGGCTTATCGCAAGGATCGTTTCGAAGACCCCGAAGAGATGGCGGCCTTCGAAGAGCAGTACGGTTATCCGCTGGCCCCGCCCGAAACCTTCGAGCAGCTGCGCGATATCGCCGAGTTCTTCTATCGCCCCGATGAGAACGTCTACGGCGTGGGCGTCTACACCCAGAAGGACTACGACGGGATGATCATGGGCTACGAGAACGTGATGTTCTCGTGGGGCGTAGACTGGCAGGATGCGGACAACCAGGTGATCGGCGTCGTCAACTCCGATCGCGCCGTGGAAGCGCTCGAATTCTACAAGGAGCTGTACAGCTTCGCGCCGCCCGGCACCAACAACGCCTTCTACACCGAGATGAACTCCGTGTTTGTCAACGGCCAGGCGACGATGGTGATGAACTACTTCGCCTTCCTGCCCGACCTGCTCAACGCCGAGAAGAACCCATATGCCGATGTGACCGGCTTCTTCTCCGGCCCCACTGGCCCCTACGGCGACCGCTATGTTGCGCTGGGTGGGCAGGGCATGAGCGTTCTCAACTACATCAGCGACGAGCGCAAGCAGGCTTCGCTGGACTTCATCAAGTGGTTCGCCTCGGATGACGTGCAGCAGCAGTGGGCCGATGTCGGCGGCTATACCTGCAACATCGGCGTGCTGGAGTCCGAAGAGTTCCTCAGCAATACGCCCTACAACCGGGCGTTCGCCGAGTCGATGACCTTCGTCAAGGACTTCTGGAACATCCCGGTATACGGCGAGCTGCTAGAGCCGGCGCAGCGTTACATCAACGCCTATGTCGTCGGTGATGTCGGGACGGCCAAGGAAGCGCTGGACGGCATGGCTGTCGAACAGCACGAGATTCTGGTGGACGCCGGAGTCATCGAAGAGTAAGCATCGTCCGATCGGACCGTCTGTTCATGGGGAGAGCACCTGTCTGCTCTCCCCACAATCGCCGTGAAGGTATGAAGGTGCACTCATGACCTCAGTGAATACTCCAGCCTTACCCGCCCGCGCGGAACGGATGTCCCAGCACCGACGGCGGCAGATGAGCGATCGGGCCATCTCGCAGCTTTTTATCTGGCCGACGCTGATCCTGCTGATCCTGATGAACATCTTCCCGCTGTTCTACAGCCTCTATCTCAGCTTCAACGACTACTCGGTGATCGCCAACGAGCCGGCAGAGTGGGTGGCGCTTGAGAACTATCAGGAAATCCTCGCCAACCAGCGCAGCCGCTACTGGCACAACTTCATCGTCACGGGGCGCTATGCCGTGCTGTCGGTCGGGCTGCAGATCGTGATCGGCTTTGGACTGGCGATGCTGCTGCGCGAAAAATTCAGGGGGAGCGGGCTGATCACGACGCTGATCCTGATACCTATGATGCTCTCCCCGGTGGTGGTCGGGCTGTTTTGGAAGCTGATCTTCGATCCCTCAAAAGGTATCTTCAACTATCTGATCTATCTTGACCCGCGCGCCGGGGACCAGTGGCTCTCGAACCCAACGCTTGGCCTGTGGTCGATCGTGATCGTGGACGTCTGGATGTGGAGTCCATTCGTGATGCTGCTGGTGCTCTCCGGCCTCAGCGCCATCCCAGACTATCTGTACGAAGCGGCGGCCATCGATCGCGCCAGCGCGTGGTTCCAGTTCCGGCGGATCACGCTGCCCCAGGTGATGCCGCTGCTGCTGATCGCGGTGCTGTTCCGCACCATCGAGGCATTCAAGGCCTTTGACGTGGTGATGGGCCTGACCGGGGGCGGGCCGGGCGACACGACCGAGACGGTCGCGGTGCGCCTCTACAGCGAAGCGTTCCTGGGCAAGTTCAACACCGGGGAGTCGAGCGCGCTGGCCTATATCGTGCTGATCATCATCATCGCCATTAGCAATCTCTACATTCGCGCCCTCAACCGGGCGAGGGAGGGGTAGGCATGTTTGGGCTGGATATTCCACTCCCGGAGTTCTGGATTGCCTACTTCTTTGTCTTCTGGGTACTGGTCGGCGCGAGCACCACGCCGATCATCTTCCGGCACAGGGGTCAAAACCCGCTGCTGGGCGCGCTGGCGGGAATTGTAGTGGGTGCGATCGCCGGGGTGATCTTCCTGCTGCTGGTGGTAGCGCTTGAGCCGGTGGTGGACCTGCTCGGCCAGCCGATGCTCGGCGCGCTGATCTCGCTGATCGCCAGTGCGGCGATCACGCTGGCGCTGCTGGGCTTTGCGCGGCGCTTCGTGCCGGGGGCCGCCCGCGACGCGGCAGCGGGAGCCGCCGGGGGACCGCGCGCGCCGGTCACGTATTCCGCCCGCGTGGACAAGGTCGATCCCAACTGGCAGTCGATGCAGTCGATCCGGGCGAGTGTCGCGGTGATGCTCGCCGCGCTGACGCTCATTCCGGTAATCTGGATGGGCATGACCGCCTTCAAGTCCTACCCGGACGCGGTCGCGTCGCCGCCCAAGGTCGCCTTCGATCCCACGATGGAAGGGATCATCACGCTGCTCACCCGCCGCCGCCAGATGACCGACGCGCAGAAAGCCGAGTATGAGGCGACCGAGGACCTGAACTGGGCCGATAAGGTGATGCTCAAGAGCGGTCAGGCGATTCTCGGCCAGAGCGACTACGTCAAGCGTCTGCGCAACTCGCTGATCATCGCCAGCACATCGACCGTGCTCTCGGTGTCGCTCGGCCTGTTTTCGGCCTATGCCTTCAGCCGCTTCCCGATACCGGGCAAAGGCGATCTGCTGTTTTTCATCCTGAGCACGCGCATGCTGCCGCCGGTCGTGGTCACGATTCCGATCTTCCTGATGTACCGCGAGTTGGGCCTCTACGACACGCATATCGGGCTGATCGCGCTCTACACGGCCTTCAATCTGTCGTTCTCGGTCTGGCTGCTCAAGGGGTTCATCGACGAGATCCCTAAAGAGTATGAGGAAGCGGCGCTGGTGGACGGCTATACGCGCATGCAGGCATTCCGACGGATCGTCATGCCAGAGGCGGTGACGGGCATCGCGGCGACGACGGTTTTCTGCTTCATCTTCGCCTGGAACGAGTATGCGTTCGCGCTGATGCTCACCACCGACAAGGCGCGCACCGCCCCGCCGCACATCCCGTCGATGATCGGGACCGGGCTGGTCGAGTGGGCGGCCATCGCCGCCGGCTCGCTGTTCTTCCTGATCCCGGTGGTGATCGTGACGTTTACGCTGCGCAAGTACCTGCTGCGCGGCGTGACGTTCGGCGCGATCCGCCAGGGCTAGCGCAGGCCGCCGCCAGTTTCTTGTGTCTATCGAAAGTCTTTGAAACTACTGACCGGACGAAGTTATGGCAACCATTGAGTTAGTCCAAGTCGAAAAACTGTTTGGCGAGATGCATGCCGTCAAGCCGATGGATCTGACGATCCACGATGGCGAGTTCGTGGTGCTGCTCGGCCCGTCGGGGTGCGGCAAGACAACCACGCTGCGCATGATCTCCGGGCTGGAAGCAGTCACGCGGGGCAGGATTCTGCTCAACGGGCGCGACGTTACCTGGGAGCGGCCCAGCGAGCGCGATATCGCGTTCGTGTTCCAGTTCTTCGCGCTCTACTCGCATATGTCGGCGCGGCAGAATATCGCCTTTCCGCTCCAGGCACAGGGCGAGGCGAAGGCGGTGATCACGCAGCGCGTGGCCGATGTCGCGCGGCTACTGCGGATCGAGCACCTGCTCGACGTGCGGCCTGGCGCGCTGAGCGGCGGCGACCAGCAGCGCGTGGCGCTGGCGCGGGCCCTGGTGCGGCGTCCGGCGGCCTTCCTGATGGACGAGCCGTTGGGGGCGCTCGATGCCGAGTTCCGCGAGACGATGCGCGCCGAGATCAAGCGGCTGCACATCGACCAGCACGCCACGACGGTCTATGTCACGCACGATCAGATCGAGGCGATGGCGATGGGCGACCGGATCGTGGTCATGTCGGCGGCGGAAGTGCAGCAGGTCGGCACGCCGGCGGAAGTCTATCACAACCCGTCGAGCCTGTTCGTGGCGCGCTTCATCGGCAGCCCCGGCATGAACCTGATCCAGGGGCACTATGTCAACGGGGTGCTGCACCTGCCCCCGTCCAACCGCTACACGGTCCCGGCGCGGTGGGTGCCCGCGATCCAGCAGGTAGTCGGCGGCGAGGGCGACGTGATCCTCGGTTTCCGGCCCGAAGCGGCAGCCGTCGTGAGCGATGGCCCGCTGGCCGCCGAGGTGTATGCCGCCGACCTGCACGGCAGCTATACCATGCTGCACCTGAGCCTGGGTCCCGACGAGATCGTCCATTCGCGCGCCCGCCGCGAAACCCACTATCCGATCGGAACGCCGGTGCGCTTCGATCTCAACCCGGAGATGGTGCGCTTTTTCGACCCGCAGACCGAGCGGGCCATTGTTCGTGAAGGGGTGCCAGCATGAGCAACGTCGTACTCCAACATATCTTCAAGCGCTTCAAAGACGTCGAGGCCCTGCACGATGTCTCCTTCTCGATCAACAATGGCGAATTCTTCGTGCTGCTGGGGCCGACCGGCGCGGGCAAGACCACGACGCTGCGCGTGATCGCCGGGCTGGAACGCCAGGACGAAGGCAGCCTGGTCTTTGATGGCGCGGTCGTCAACGACTTCACGCCCGCCGACCGCGATGTCGCGTTCGTGTTCCAACAGTATTCGCTCTACCCGAATATGTTGGTCTACGACAACCTGGCCTTCCCGCTGCGCTCACCACTGCGCAAGACGCCCAAAGCCGAGATCGATCAGCGTGTGCGCGACGTAGCCGAGAAGCTGCGCATCACGCACCTGCTGGACCGCAAAACGGCCCGGCTGTCGGGGGGCGAGATGCAGCGCGTCTCGATTGGCCGCGCGATTGTGCGCCGCCCGCGCATCTTTTTGATGGATGAGCCGCTCTCGAACCTGGACGCCAAGCTGCGCGAGGCCCTGCGCGTCGAGCTGCAACACCTGCAAAAGACCGAGCACAGCACGACCCTCTTTGTGACGCACGACCAGATCGAGGCGCTGACGATGGCCGACCGGATCGCCGTGCTCGACGCGGGCCACATCGTGCAGATCGGCACGCCGGATGACATCTACGACCGCCCGGCGACGACCTTTGTCGCCACGCTGGTCGGCACGCCGCGCATCAATCTTGTTCCCGCCGCGCGCGAGAACGGCTCGCTCTACGTGCGCGACAGCGCGATCCGTCTGCCGCTGGGCGAGGGCGTCAGCGTGCCGCAGATGTTTCTGCTCGGCGTGCGGCCAGAGGATGTCAAGCCATCGGCGCAGGGCGATCTGCGCGGCGAAGTCGTGCTGACCGAGCCGCTGGGCGTCGAGACAGTGATCCATATCCGGTCGGAAGGGCAAACCCTGCTCAGCATCGTGCCCGGCATCACCGATCTGGCGGTGGGCGACCCGGTCCAGTTCGAGATCAGCCAGGAGCGGCTGCACTATTTTGATCTGGACGGCCAGCGCGTCTGAGCGGCGCGCCGCCCTGGAAGGCTTTCTTATTTCTTTGCACCACCACAATTGCTTAAGGAGAGCGCAAGAGATGAAATTCGGCGTCAATTCCTGGATCTGGGTTGCGCCACTCACCACCGACGAGGTCGCCCGGCTGGCCCCGCTCGCTAAGCAGCTTGGCGCAGAGTGGTTCGAAGTCCCACTGGAAGATACATCCCTGATCGACTATGCCCGCGCCGGCGCGATCATCCGCGATCTCGGCATGGGCACCAGCGTCTGCGCCGCCATGGGCCCGGATCGTGACCTGATCCACCCGGACTCCGCGATCCAGCAGAGCGGCATGGCCTATCTGCGCCACTGTATCGACGCGGTCAAGGCGCTCGGCGGCACAAACGTCTGCGGCCCGCTCTACTCGGCGGTGGGGCGCGTCTGGCAGTCCACGCCCGACGAACGCGCACGCGATCTCGATCTGCTGGTGCGGCAGCTTGGCAGCCTGGCCGGGTACGCTGCCGATCACGGCGCGGTGCTGTGTATCGAGCCGCTCAACCGCTTCGAGACGAGCTTCATCAACCTGGCGGCGCAGGCCATCGAGGTCGTCGAGCGCGTCAACCACCCCGCCTGCCAGATCATGCTCGATACCTTCCACATGAATGTCGAGGAGAAATCGCTGGGCGACGCGATTCGCGCCGTTGGGCCGCGCTTACAGCATTTCCACGCCTGCGAGAACGATCGCGGCGCGCCGGGCTCCGGTCATGTGCCCTGGGCCGAGATCGCGGACGCGCTGAAGGATATTCACTATAACGGCCCGGTGGTGATCGAGTCGTTCACGGCCAAAGTCCAGAGCATCGCGCGTGCCGCCGCGATCTGGCGCTCGCTGGCCCCCACCCAGGACGCACTCGCCCAGGATGGACTGGCCTTCCTGCGCAAGGCGTTCGCGTAACGACACACACCGGGTTTGGCGCAACTTAGTTTTAGACAGGGGAGACGATAAATATGGCCGAGAAGAAAATCAACATTGCAATCATTGGCCTGGGGTTCGGCGCGGAGTTCATCCCACTCTACCAGCACCACCCCCACGCCAACATGTACGCGATCTGCCAGCGCACCCGCGGCAAGCTCGATCAGGTCGGGGACGCGTTCGGCGTCGAGCACCGCTACACCGACTACTACGAGCTGCTGGAAGACCCGACTATCGACGCCGTGCACATCAACACGCCGATCCACGAGCACGCGCAAATGAGCATCGCCGGGCTGAAGGCAGGCAAACACGTCGCCTGCACGGTGCCGATGGCGACCAGCGTGGACGAGTGCCGCCAGATCGTCGAGGCGCAGCAGGCATCGGGCAAGAAGTATATGATGATGGAAACCGTCATCTACTCGCGCGAGTTCCTCTACGTCAAAGAGCTGTACACGACCGGCAAGCTGGGCCGCCTGCAATATCTGCGCGCCACGCACCAGCAGGAAATGCTCGGCTGGCCCGGCTATTGGGAAGGGCTGCCGCCGATGCACTACGCGACGCACGTCGTCAGCCCGTGCCTGGCGCTGGCCGGCAAGGACGCCGAGTCCGTCACCTGCTTCGGCTCCGGGCGCATCCAGGAGCACCTGATCCCCAAGTACAACTCGCCGTTCGCCATCGAGACGGCGCATATCAAGATGAAGGACTCCGACCTGGTGGCCGAGGTGATGCGCTCGCTGTTCAACACGGCGCGCCAGTACCGCGAGAGCTTCGATGTCTACGGCAGCAAGATGTCGTTCGAGTGGCCGCTGATCGAGCACGATCACCCGGTGGTGCATCTCGGCGAAGCGCCGCACCTGACCGACGTGCTCGACTTCGCGCACCTGCTGCCCGAAGCGCTCCAGCGCTTCACGACCAAGGGCGTCTACGGCGGCGATCAGCAGCATCTCTCGTTCATCCAGGGCTCGGGGCACGGCGGATCGCACCCGCATCTGGCGCACGAGTTCGTGATGAGCATCGTGGACGATCGCCAGCCGTTCCCGAACGCGCGCCAGTCCGCCAACTGGACGTGTGTCGGAATTCTCGCGCACGAGTCGGCCCTGAAGGGCGGCGCGACGATCAACCTGCCGGACTTCACGCTGTCATAAGGCGGCCCGCTGCGGGGCCAACCGGGTTGGGATTACAGTCAGGGACACACTATGCTGAGCCAATACAAACGACCTCTCATGAAGCTGGGAATCGCGATCGTGGTTTTTCTCGTGCTGGGGGCGCTCTTCTCCCCACTGAGTGAAACCGTGCTGTCGGAAGAGCAGCAGGACGAAGTGCTGTTCATGGCGCTGCCGTTCGTGCTGATCTTCGTGGCGATCATCCTGACGTTCATCACGCTGATCGTGATCATTGCGATCCTGTTCAACGGCAAGCTGCCCCAGCGCCTCTACCGGCCCATCGAGATGTTGACCATCGCCGGAATCCTGCTGGGGATCTTCGGCCTGTTCCAACCCTGGAAGCTGTTCAGCTACCAGTATGGCTTTTTGCTGCTGCTGGTTTCGACGCTGTGGTTCATCGTCTGGAGCCATGTCACGCCCCGGCAGTCCCGCACGACCACCGACCTGCCGCCGATCACGCGGCGGGCGCAGATTGGGGGGCTGGCCGTCGGCGTCGTCGCCTGGATCGTGATTGCGGTGGTGATCGGGATCGCCGTGAAGCCTGAAGCGCCCTACGGTCAGAACCAGCGGTTGTGGGATATGATGGACGAGGCGGAGCGGGAACCGATTGCCGACGCCGCGCTGGACGAGTACTGGCGCGAGAATGTGCCCCTGATTATCCTGATCAGCCTGCTGCCAGCGGTTGCATTCTACTTCGTCGCGCGCGAGGCAGTCGCCGGCACCTATACCGCGCTGCCCCCGGCGGAGCCGAGTGACAGTGTCGGCGGCCCGCCCGAAGGAGTGGGGCTGACCATCGGCTGAGCAAGACTGCCGGCAGCCCGCGTGACGCTGAGGGGATCCCAACGCGCGAAGCGGCATGTGTCGGCGCGGCAGCCGGATCGCGCGGCGGCTTGTGTGAGCCAGACAGACTATTTAGCATGAAAGGATAGAGGATTATGGCAAGGCCAGTTACGCTTTTTACCGGACAATGGGCAGACCTGACGCTCGACACCGTCGCCGAGAAGGCCGCGAGCTGGGGCTATGATGGCCTGGAGCTGGCGTGCTGGGGCGATCATTTCGAGGTCGATAAGGCACTGGAAGACGACAGCTATGTCCAGAGTCGCTGGGATATCCTGAACCGGCACGGGCTGAAGTGTTTCGCCATCAGCACGCACCTGGTTGGACAGTGTGTGGCGGATGCGGTGATCGACGAGCGCCACCGCGGCATTCTGCCTGACCGGCTGTGGGGCGACGGCGATCCCGAAGGGGTGCGCCAGCGCGCCGCCGAAGAGGTCAAGAACACGGCGCGCGCCGCCAAGAAATTCGGCGTGAATGTCGTCAACGGCTTCACCGGCAGTCCGGTCTGGCACCTGATCTACTTCTTCCCGCCGACCCCGATGGATATGATCGACCGGGGCTACCGGGAATTCGCCGACCGCTGGAATCCAATTCTGGACGTGTTCGACGAGGTGGGCGTGCGCTACGCGCTCGAAGCGCATCCGAGCGAGATCGCCTACGACATCTACACCGCGCAGCGCGCGCTCGAGGCGCTCAACCACCGCCCGGCGTTCGGCTTCAACTTCGACCCCAGCCACTTCGTGCACCAGCAGTTCGACCCGGTCGAGTTCATCGACGCCTTCCCCGACCGCATCTATCACGTCCACATCAAGGATTCGCGCGTGACACTCAGCGGGCGCAACAGCATCCTGGGATCGCATCTCCAATTTGGCGATCATCGCCGGGGCTGGAACTTCGTCTCGCCAGGGCACGGCGACGTGGACTTCGAGCAGATCGTTCGCGCCCTCAACCGGATCGGTTACAATGGGCCGCTCTCGGTCGAGTGGGAAGACACCGGCATGGATCGTGAGCACGGGGCCGCCGAATCGGTCGAGGTCGTGCGCAGTGCGGACTTCACCCCCTCGGCGCAGGCATTTGACGCAGCGTTTGCCAAAGACTAGAAGGACGGACAAGCGATGTCTGATGAAGTCGGCTTTACGAGTATGGCCGGGGCGCGCGCGACCGGCGAAGCCCCAGAGATCGGGATCGGGATGCTGGGCTACGCCTTCATGGGCAAGGCCCACTCCAACGCCTTCAAGACGCTGCCCTATATGATGTATCCGCCGGTGGCGATCCCACGCCTGGTCGCGGTCGCCGGGCGCAACGAAGAAGCGGTCGCTGAGGCGGCGCGCCGGTATGGCTACGAAAACTACTATACCGACTGGCGCGCGATGCTGGAAAACGACGCGGTCCAGGTCTTCGACAACGGCGGCCCGAACGACGCCCACGCCGAGCCGTGCATCGCGGCGGCGCAGATGGGCAAGCATGTCTTCTGCGAGAAACCACTGGCCCGCACCGCCGAAGAAGCCAAAGGGATGCTCGACGCGGTCCAGCAGGCCGGGGTCAAGCATATGGTCGCCTTCAACTACCGCTTCGTGCCGGCGGTGGTCCAGGCCCGCAAGCTGATCGAGAGCGGGGCGCTGGGCCGCATCTACCACTGGCGCGCGGTGTATCTGCAAGAGTGGGGCATGGACCCGACCATGCCGACAAGCTGGCGCTTCCAGAAAAGCGTGGCGGGCAGCGGCGCGCTGGGCGACCTGGGATCGCACATCATCGACCTGGCGCGCTTCCTGGTGGGTGAGCCGAAGCAGGTCATGGGCATGACCCAAAACTGGATCAGCCAGCGCCCCGCCGGTGACGGATCGGGCCGGATGGTGCCGTCCGACATTGATGATGCCTTCGTGGCGCTGGTTGAGTTCGAGGGCGGCGCGCTTGGCACGCTGGAAGCGACCCGCTTTGCCAAGGGGCGCAAGAATCACGAGGTCTTCGAGATCAACGGCGAGAACGGCTCGATCCGCTTCAATCTGGAGCGCCTCAACGAGCTGGACGTGCTGTGGGCGGGGGACGAGCCGCGGGAGACGCAGGGCTTCCACAATGTGCTGATCAGTGAGGGCTACCATCCCTACTGGGCGAACTGGTGGCCGCAAGGGCATATGATCGGGTGGGAACACTCGTTCATCCACGAGTTCCACCACTTCTTCGATGCCATCGTCAACGACAAGCCGGTCGCGCCCTACGGGGCAACCTTCGAGGATGGCTACCGGAACGCCGTGATCTGTGACGCCATCATCGAATCGGCGCAGTCTGGCCGCCGGGTGGACATCAAGTACTAGCCCACGCTCCCAGCGGGGCATCTGGGCAAACCTCTCAGGCGCTCTGCCTATAATTACATGCGAGAGGGGACTGGTATGTCCCCTCTCCTGTGAGCTTGAGAAGCAGTAGCGGGGCCGGGTTGGATCGGTCCGGCTGCGGTGTGCCGCACGGCTGCCGCGCCGCTCCCACGGCCTGCCATTTCATCCGAAGCAAAGGAGAAGCGAACATGGGTATGTATGATCCGAAGCCGGAAGACCGTTTTACATTTGGACTGTGGACCGTCGGCAATGCAGGGCGCGATCCCTTCGGTGAGCCGGTGCGCGCGCCGATCTCCCCGGTCGAGATTGTGCACCTGCTGGCCGGGGTAGGCGCATATGGCGTCAACCTGCACGACAACGACCTGGTGCCGATCAATGCCACGCCGGTTGAGCGCGACCGGATCGTCGCTGACTTCAAGCAGGCGCTTCAGGAAACCGGGCTTGTCGTCCCGATGGCGACGACCAATCTCTTCACCGATCCGGTTTTCAAGGAAGGCGCGTTCACATCCAATGATCCGAAGGTGCGCGCCTATGCGCTCCAGAAGACGCTGCGTTCAATCGATCTCGGCGTGGAACTGGGCGCAAAGGTGTATGTCTTTTGGGGCGGGCGCGAGGGCGTCGAAACCGATTCGAGCAAAAGCCCGGTGGACGCGCTCAAGCGGATGCGCGACGCGCTCAACTTCTGCTGTGAATACGCCCTCGACCAGGGTTACGATCTCCGGTTCGCGCTCGAAGCCAAGCCCAACGAGCCGCGCAGCGATCTCTATCTGCCCACCACCGGCGCGATGCTCGGCTTTATCGCCACGCTCGATCACGCCGAGATGGTCGGCGTCAATCCGGAAGTCGCGCACGAGCACATGGCCGGACTCAACTTCCTGCATGCCGTCGCGCAGGCGTGGGACTCGGGCAAGCTGTTCCATATCGACCTCAACGATCAGATGTTTGGCCGCTATGACCAGGACTTCCGCTTTGGCGCGGCGATGATCAAGCAGGCGTTCTACCTGGTCAAGTTCCTGGAAGACGTCGGCTATCAAGGCTCGCTGCACTTCGACGCGCACGCCTACCGCACCGAAGGCCCCGAAGGCGTCAAGGATTTTGCGCGCGGCTGTATGCGCACCTATCTGATCCTCAAAGAGAAGGCGGCGCGCTTCAAGGCCGATCCGGAGATTCAAGCGCTGCTGGCCGAGATTCACGCCGAGGACGGGTCCCTGGGCTGGCTGGCGGGCGGCTACAGCGCCGAGAAAGCCCGGCAGCTCAAGGATCAGGCCTTCGACCGGACGGCGATCGCGCAGCGCGACTGGCGCTACGAGCGGCTTGATCAGCTCACGGTTGAGGTCCTGCTGGGTGTGCGTTAGCATTGTGCCAAGACTCTGCTATTTTGCGCGCCCGGCCCGGACAAATCGGGCTGAGCTTTGATCAGGGGAGAACGTAAAGATGACCGATTATTTGTTGGGACTCGATGTCAGCACGACCGGGGCCAAAGCGCTGCTGATCGACGCGCAGGGGGTAGTCTGCGCCAGCCACACCACGCCGCACCCGTCCAGCCAGCCGCACCCACTGTGGAGCGAACAGGCTCCGGCGGACTGGTGGGCCGGGATGGCGCAGTCGATCCGCGAGGTGGTGACGAACATCGAGTCAACAGACAGCATCCGCGCCATCGGCCTCACCGGGCAGATGCACGGCCTCGTATGCCTCAACGCCGCCGGCGACGTGCTGCGCCCTGCGATCCTGTGGAATGACCAGCGCACCCAGGCGGAATGCGACGAGATCACGCAGACGATCGGGCCGGAGCGCCTGATTCAACTGACCGGCAACCGCGCGCTGACCGGCTTCACCGCCCCCAAGATTCTGTGGGTGCGCCGCCACGAGCCGGACATCTACGCGCAGATCGCGCATATCCTGCTGCCCAAAGACTTCATCCGCTTCAAGCTGACCGGGGAATATGCGACCGATCTGGCCGGGGCGTCGGGTACGCTGCTGCTGGACGTGGACGACCGGCAGTGGTCTGAGCCGGTGCTCGACGAGCTGAGCATCCCGCGCGCGTGGCTGCCGCCCGTGCACGAGGGGCCGCAGATCACGGGCGTGGTCAGCGCGGCAGCGGCCCAGGAAACCGGCCTCAAAGCCGGAACACCGGTGGTAGGCGGGGGCGGCGACCAGGCGGCCCAGGCGACCGGCGTCGGCGCGGTCAGGCCGGGGATCGTCGCGCTGACGGTCGGCACGTCGGGGGTGGTGTTCGCGCCGCTCGCCAGCTATGCGTACGAGCCGCAGGGGCGCCTGCACGCCTTTTGCCATGCCGTGCCGGGTCAGTGGCACTTCATGGGTGTGATGCTCAGCGCGGCGGGCAGCTTGCAGTGGTTCCGCGATACGCTCGCGCCCGGCGTCGATTTCGGCGCGCTGACGAATGAGGCGGCCAGCATCCCGCCGGGAGCCGAGGGGCTGATCTTCCTGCCCTATCTGACCGGTGAGCGCACGCCCCACCCGGACCCCCTGGCGCGCGGCGCCTTCGTCGGGCTGACGGCGCGGCATCTGCGCCCACACCTGACGCGCGCCGTGCTCGAAGGCGTGGCGTTTGGGCTGCGCGACAGCTTCGAGCTGATCAGGAACAGCGACGCGGGCGTGATCAACGAAGTGCGCGTGAGCGGCGGCGGGGCGAAGAGTCCGGTCTGGCGGCAGATTCTCGCGGACGTGTTCGACGTACCGCTGGTGGTGGCCGAGGCGCTGGAAGGCGCGGCCTATGGCGCGGCGCTGCTGGCGGGCGTTGGCGGCGGTGTCTGGCCGGATGTCGCAACGGCGGCGGAGATCACCGTCAAGCTGGGAGAGCGTGTCGAGCCGGGCGCACAGGCCGGGGAATACGCAGACGCCTACCAGCTTTACCGCGATCTCTATCCCACGCTCAAGCCCGCCTTCGAGCGGCTGGCCGACATCTAAACCGGGTTACACTTCGGGCCGGGGCAGCACGATACTGAAAACCGTTTCCTGCCCCGGCTCACTATGACATTCCACCTGCCCGCCGTGCAGCTCGACAATGCGGCGAGCCAGGTTCAGTCCCAGGCGCGTGCCGGGATACGTCCCCGCGCTGGCATCGGCGAACGGCTCAAAAACCTGGGCGACCAGATCGGGTGGAATTGGTGGGCCGTCGTCGCAGATATGGATGACAACCCGCTCGCTGTGCCCGCTTCCCTGCGTGACTACCTGGACCAGCAGCGTGCTGTGCTCCGGAGAGCGATTGATCGCGTTGACGATCAGCTTGCCCACCGCCTGCGCAAACAGCCGGGCATCGACGGACACATCGAGCGGCTGGGCCGGCAGATCGCGCATAATCTGCACCTGCATCCGCTCCGCTTTACCGGCGTGCAGCGTCAGCACGTCTCCCAACAGGTTTTGCAGACAGACCACCTGGCGCGTCAGGCTGTTGGGATCGTCCAGGAAATGAGCCGCTTCCAGCAGTTCTTCGACCAGCAGCGTCATCTGGGCGGTAACCTGCTCCAGCACCTCGGCGTGCAGGAACAGTTTTTCGGGCTGGCGGTGCAGCAGGTAGAGGCGCGTCTTCAGGTTGGCGATCGGCGTGCGCAGCTCGTGAGCCGCGTTGGTGATAAAGCGGTTGCGCTGCGCTTGCAGCCGTTTTTGCTGGCTCACGTCACGGATCAGCGTGACCATGCCGCGATACTGCCCATCCGGCGCGGTGATCCGGTTGGCGACGAGCGCCGCGTCAAACTCATTCCCATTTTTACCACGCAGTTGCAGCTCGCCCTTCCAGACGCCGGTCACGCGGACCTGCTGCGCGATCTGTGTAACCAGCTCGGCAAATTCGCTCTCCGAATAGCGGCTGCTTTTCAGCAGTTCCAGATAGCCGGTGTACTCCTCGGCGCTGTAGCCGGTAAGCTGCGTGAGCGCCTGATTGATGTAGCGCGCCTGAAGTCCCTCGTCGTAGATCACGCCTTCGCCCATCGCGTCGAGAATGGCCTGAAGCTGCGCGCGCTCCTGTTCCAACTCGGCGGTGCGCGCCGCGACATGCCCCTCCAACTCGTCGGCGTGGGTACGAATCCGCGAGTACAGCCGGGCGTTCTCGATCGCGATTGCAGCCTGATCGGCGAAAATTTGCAGGTGCTCGGCATGCTGCGCGGTGAAGAAGCCCGGCGTGGCGCTGTCGAGATTGAGCGCTCCAATAACCTGCCCGTGCAAGCGAATCGGGGCGCTGGCAAACGACCGGATCCACTGGCTGTCGGGCATATTGATCCAGCGCGCGTCGAGGCTCGTATCGGGAATAACCAGCGGGGACGCCTGAGTCCCATCACAGAACATGGCGTATTCGGTGTTGGTCATTGGGCGCTGGTAGCCCTGCATCCAGTCGTGGACGCCATACGCCTCGTAATCACGCGTGCCCACGACGCGCATCTGGCCGGTGGCGGGGTCCAGCAGCGAGACGTTGGCTGCATCGTGCGGGACCACCTGCCCGACATTTTCCAGAATCCGGCGCAGCACGTCATCCGGCTCCAGCGTGCTGGTCATAATCGTGGCCGTGTCGCGCAGCGCTTCGGCCAGGTGGCGCTGATCGCGCTCGGCGGCGTACAACTGCGCCTTGGAGATGGCGACGGATGCCTGGTTCGCTACCGTCTCCACGATCTCGATCTCGCTTTCGGTGAAGGTGTGTGGCTCAGTGAAGTCGAGGCCCAGAGTGCCGATCACTTCGCTGCCGACCAGCAGGGGCGCGACGACTAACGAGCGGGTTCCACGCTGGCGCAGCAGATCCCAGACGCGCTCGAACAGCGGATCGTTGAGCACGTCTTCTGCCACGATAGGCTGGTGCGTCTCCCGCACGCGCATCACCGAGAGGTTATCTTTGAGCGGCACCCTGACGCAGTCATCCGATGCGTACTCGTGTGTATCATTCACGAGGTAGCCGTATTCTTCGCTCGTATACAACAGCAGACCGCCAAACTGCGCGCCGACGGCGGCCTGAAGCTCCGATAACACGATGCGATAGATTTCCTGCATATCGAGCGTCTGCGCCAGCCGGGACGAAACGCGGTTGATCAGCGCCAGCCGCTGCGTCTGCGCTTGCAGCTCGGCGGCATGCTGCTTACTGGCCGTATAGAGGCGGGCGTTACGAAGCGTGATCGATACCTGATCGGCAAAGATCCGCAGCCGCTCGGCATGATCGGGCGTGAAGAAGCCCGGTGTGGCGCTCTCCAGCGCCAGGAAGCCGATAACGTCACCTTCGACCACGATCGGGGCGTTGATGTACGAGCGCACCCACGCCTTTTCAAGATACACCCGCCAGTTCGGATCGGCGGCGGTATCCGGCGCGAGATACCCCTGCCGTGAATCCAGCACGGCGCGCAGGATTGGGCTGGCCATCAGCTCAAGGTAGTGGCTGTTGATCCAGGTTTCCAGCCCGCGCTCGGCATAGCCCCGGCTGCCGACGACACGCGCCCGGTCGCCTTCGATGAACAGGATGGTGGCCGCGTCGTGGGGAACAACCTGCCCGGCATTCGCCAGAATCCGCTTCAGCACGTCATCCTGATTGAGCGTGCTGTTGATCGCGGTGGCGATATTATGCAGCGCCTGAGACAGCGCCCGCTGACTCTGCTCGGCGGCCTCGATCTGCTGGCGGTGGCTCATGTCGCGGCTGATGGCAAACAGCGCCTCACGCCCGGCCCACTCCCCATGCGTAACACGCGTCTCAACCGGGATATGCTCACCGCTCCGTGTGCAGAGCGGAATGGCACAACCGTCCGCTTCGCCCCGGACGATCTGCTGCATCAGCGCGAGCACTTCCGCGTGCCGCTCCGGGGGGCGCACGATCACGGACGACGCGCCGATCAATTCCTCACGGCTGAAGCCCAGCCGCTCACAGACCGTCCGGTTTACTTCGAGGATATTGGCGTCCAAATCGTAGACGAACAGAAAGTCGTCAACCGTATTGAACAGGTTGTAGAAGCTTTTCAGCGGGACACTTGGAATGGCGGCGCGCCGGGCCGTGCGCCGCCAGCCGAGCAGCATATCGCCCAGCAGCAGCGCCAGCGCCGCCACCAGGCCCGACATAAGCTGTTCCTGCAGGGTCAGGTCGCGGCCAAACGAGAAATGGATAATGGCCAGCACCCCGACGATAGCCATCGCCGCCAGGCGTATGAACCGCTTGATATGCTGTGGCGTCGACAGGCTGGCACCTTTCACCTGAGAGCGAAGCAATCGGAAACGGACCGGCACGAGCGCGATTTTCCTCAATTTCTTAACTATGAATTAAGTATACCACCATTTTTCTGTGCCTCGCCGGTGCAACGTCACCAGTTTATGAGGACAAAAGAAACACCGCATGCCGAAGCCGGGATGCGGTGATATAGAGTCTGATCAGCACCGGTCGAGGGATTATTTGTGCGGTGCGCCGTTCACATTGAGCAGGCCCAGGCTGCTGCCCAGGACCAGCACATCTTCCACACCCCCTACCACCGGATCAGGGACCGGCAGCCGCCGCCCTGCTTCGCGCCGCAGATAATAAGCCACGAAGGTGCTGGTAAACGCGCCCAGCCCGCCGATCACGGTCCCCACCGTATAGCCTTTGCCTTTGGCCGCGCTCAGCGCCGCGCCGGATACCGCGCCCATCATCACACGCCCCAGCAGCGAGTACGACTCGATCCGGTCCGGTGTGAACGGCATCTTGTCGCCGATCAGTTCCCCGGCTGCCGCCAGCTTGAGCGCGGTCGCCACGGTGTGCGAATCCAGCCAACGGAAAGGAGCATGCTTCAGCTCCTTGGTCGGTTTCCGGGTGAGATACTCGCTCACCAGCGCCGGAGCCGACATGCTGCGCATACCGGCGATAAAGCCCACTCCGGCCAGTTGCAGGTACGTCTTCATGGTGTCTCCTCTATCTCGCATCTGCGGCAGCGCGCCCGGTCTGTTGCAGATATTAGCATGATCGGTGCCCGACCATAGCAGGTTAGGTACTGCGGAACGCTGAACGAGGCGAACGACACGCCCCTCATCCTAAATCCTTCCCCCAAAATGAGGGAAGGACTTGAAAGGCATAACCGTTCTCCCCTTCCCTGCGCGCCAGCATGGGGGAAGGGGCCGGGGGATGGGGGGTAAAAGTGCATAACAGCCTCTAGGCGATCCCCTCACCCGCCAGGCGCGCCCGCGCATCCTCGACGTAGCTCAACGACTGGTGCCGGAAGTAGGTGTTGTACAGCTCGGCATAGTGGCCGCCTTGCTCCATCAACTGCTCGTGATTGCCCTGCTCGATGATCTGCCCCTCGCGCAGGACGATGATCCGGTCGGCGCTGCGCACGGTGCTCAGCCGGTGCGCGATCAGGATCGAGGTGGACTGCGCCAGGATCAGGTCGAGCGCTTCCTGAATCTGCATTTCGGTGAAGGAGTCGATACTGGCCGTCGCCTCGTCCAGGATGAAAACCGCCGGCTTCTGGACCAAAACGCGCAGCAGGCTGACAAGCTGGCGCTGGCCGATGCTCAGCCGCGCGCCGCGCTCGCCCACGTCACTTTGCAGGCCGTTGGGCAGCGTCTCCAGCCACTCGCCGCGCCCGATACTGTGCGCGATCTCCTCGATCTCGGCGTCGGTCGCGTCAGGCCGCCCATAGCGGATGTTGTCCATGATCGTGCCGCTGAACAGGAACGGCGACTGCGGCACAAATCCTAACTGGGCGCGGTAGTCGTGCAGATCGAAGGCGCGGGTGTCCTGCCCATCCATGCGGATCATCCCGCCCTGGAACTCATAGAGGCGCATGATCAGCTTGGCGATGGTGCTCTTGCCCGCGCCGGTATGCCCGACAAAGGCCACGCTTTCGCCGGGCTGGATCGTGAGGTTGAAGTGATCGAGCACGCGCACGCCGGGCTGATACTCGAACACCACATCGTCAAAGGTGATCTCCCCTCGGAAGTCCGGCGCAGGCCGGTTGTCGATCTGCTTGACTGTATTCTCGGCGTCGATCAGCGCGAAGATACGCTCCAGCGCGCTCATCGCCTGCTGGAACTGATTCCAGTAGGACGCGATATTGATGACCGGGAACCAGAAGCGATCGACCGACTGGATGTAGAGGTACCACATGGCAATACTGAGGCTGCCCTGCACGACCGCCAGTGCCCCGGCATACACGACTGCGCCGGTTGCCAGGCCGGAGAGAATATTCAGCACCGGGAAGACCGTCGCCAGCACCATCCCGCGCCGCATATTGATACGGTAGGACTGCTGGTTGACGGCTACGAAATCGGCATAGATCATCGCTTCCTGGCGGAAGTTCTTCGAGACAGAGATGCCGGTCACGGTTTCCTGAATATTGTCGTTGACCGCCGCCATCGCGCGCGATCCCTGCCGGGTGACCCGGCGCGCCAGCTTGCGGAACCACGTCGTCGCCGCGATGACCGGCAGCAGGAAGACCAGCAGCAGCAGCGTGAGCGGGATATTCCGGTTCAGCAGCACAACCAGCAGGATCACGACCTGAATCAGTTGGCTGACGATGTCGGACGTGACAATCAGAATCTGGCCGAAGTCGTCGGTATCGCTGGTGATGCGGCTGAGAATCTTGCCGGTCTTGTTGGCATCGTAGAAGGCCATGTCGCGCTCGATAGCTGCCGAGAAGGCATCCTTGCGCATGCCCGCCGTCAGATCGGCCACGATGCGATTAGTCATCCGCCGGCGCAGCCAGTTGCCGAAGTACTGCACCAGCACGGTGAGCAGCAGCGCGCCAACCAGCAGCATCAACTGGCGGGACGGGCTGTCGTCTTCGAGCACAGACACCCCCGCCGCGATGATAATCGGGATGAACGCCTGGGCCACCGCGACGGCCAGACCCATCGCGCTCAGCACGGCCAGCCGCCGTTTCTGCTGCGTCAGATAGCTGCCAAGGCGCCGGAACAGGTAGCCGTCGCTGTATTGGCGATCGTAGGAGTCTTGATCGAGTGCGGCGAAAATACCCATGATATATGCTCCTAGCGATCGGTCGGGTGGGTGACAGGTCGCGCGGCCTGCTTGGATCGGCGGGCCGGGGCGTCGTCATCCCGCGCGAAGATGCGCCGGTACGATTCAGCCGTGCGCAGCAGTTCTTCGTGCGTGCCCTGCGCCGCCACGCGCCCTTTGCGCAGCACGATGATGTGATCGGCCCAGCGAATCTGCGAGAGCCGGTGCGTGATCAGAATCGTGGTACGGCCTTTGGCTGCCGTCCAGATCGCTTTTTGAATCTTGTCCTCGGTGGCGCTGTCGATCGCGCTGGTGCTGTCGTCCAGAATCAGGATGCGCGGATCGGTCACGAAGGCGCGGGCAATCGCGAGCCGCTGGCGTTGGCCGCCGCTGAGCGTCACGCCGCGCTGGCCGATCACCGTCTCGTAGCCTTCGGGGAACGACATGATGAAGTCGTGGGCCTGGGCCTTGCGCGCCGCCTCTTCGACCTCATCCTGTGTTGCATCGGGCCGGCCAAAGCGGATATTGTCGGCAATCGAGCGACTGAACAGGAAAATCTCCTGCTCGATGATGCTGATCTGCGAGCGCAGCGCCGCCAGGTTCCAGGCGCGGACATCCACCCCATCGATCAGCACCGTGCCCGCATCGACATCGTAGGTGCGGTTGATCAACTTGGTCAGCGTGCTCTTGCCGGAGCCGGTCTGCCCGACGATGGCGACCGTCTGGCCGGGGTGGATTGCGAATGAAATCTCGTGGAGCACCTGCGTGCCGTCGATATAGCCGAAGTCCACGCCCTGAAACGCGATCTCGCCCTGAAGCGGGGCGTGGTGCCCCTGCTCGTTCTGGTCGAGATCGGTCTGCGCGACGATGATACTCAAAATGCGCTCGGCGCTCGCCAGCCCGGAAGCCACGCGCGAGAACGAGAAGATCGAGCTGAACACCGGGAAGCCGAACAGGCCGAGCTGGCCCATGAAAGCCACGATATCGCCGGTTTCGATCGCGCCCGCCTCAAACAGGTAGAGCGCGTGCAAAAAGCCGCCGACCGTCGCCAGCCCCAGCAGCAAAACCGCGATATAGCGCGCCTCGATATCGCCCTGCCGCACGAACCAGTTGCGCACCGTATCGACCAGCCCGTTGAAATAACCGATCTCCTGCGCTTCCTGGGCGGTGCCCTTGACGACCTCGATCCCATCCAATGACTCGGCCAGGCTGGCGTTCATCCGCCCGAAGCTGGCGCGCACTTCCTGGGCCACTTTGTGCAGCTGCCGGACGTAGAAGAATTGCACGATGATGTAGGACAGCACGAACAGCCCCGGTGCCAGGATCAGCGCGGGATGGATCGCGGGCGACATCAGCACCGGCAGCAGGATAAACATGCCGGAGCCGATGAACAGGTTGAGGCCGGGATTCATCATCAGGTTGATCTCGCGCACGTCGTTGGTCACGCGCGCCATAATCTCGCCGACCGGCTGGAAGTCGTGAAACGACATGCTCTTGCCCAGCAGGCTGACGTACAGCTCGTCGCGCACGTCGCGCTCGATGCGCTGGGCAAACGTCTCCGACGAGTAGTTGCGCATGAACTGCAGCGCACCGCGTACCAACTGGCTGCCGATGATCACCAGCACAATCCAGCGCACATAGGCCAGGTCCTCATCCGCGATGATCGCATCGACCGCATAGCCGACCAGCACCGGCACGACCGAGGCCAGCGCCGCATTGCTGAACGCGCCGATGATCATCATCATGGCGATGATGGGATGCCGTCGAACGTGGGACCAGACAAACCGCAGTGGGCTGGAATAATCCGTATGCTCGAAAGTACGGGCTACAAACTCAGCAGACATGAGTCAATCCTGGATGATTGGTTCTCCATTAGAACGTGACACGATCCAATAACAGACGACAGGCCACCTGCCGATCTTAGCAAGTCTGTTCTCAATCGCCCGCTTTCGTTCGGGCCGGGTCAGTCGTCCGATCGGGCCGGTTCCTCGGCTGCCAGCAGCTCGAGCAGCAGGTTCGTCGCCTGGCCGACCAACACGCGACACGGCGTCGTGCCGTTCGCGCCATAACCCAGGCGTTGCAGTGCCGCGCACTGCGTCGCGCCGAAGCGGGTTTCGAACTGCTCGCGGAATTGGGCCACGAGCGCCTGGCAGCGCGCATCATCAACCTCGACCTCGGTCCGACCGTAGCGCGCGCCAATCGCCAGCACTGCGCCGCTGATTGCACCGCACAGCTCGGTATGCGAGCAGCCGACGCCGCCCGCAAACCCGGTCAGCATCTTGTAGACAAAAGGATCAAGCTCACCGAGTAGAATCTCGCTGACGGCGATAAAGAGCGCTTCGGAGCAGTGATAGCCGCGCGACATCAGAACTTCAGCGCGCTGATCGGGGAAATCGTAGCCGGTTGTCATGGTCCTTCGCTCCTCAAAGTTGGCAGCCAGGGGCGGTCCGCGCCCTATGTTTGCACAGTGCCGTGCCTGGCGCCGATAAGATAGGACCTTGATCCTACGCAAAAACCTGCCATCTGCCTCATGACATTTATACAATTCTTATATACACTGCATCTACCGCTTCTGCTGATTACATCACCGATACCACCGATAGCAAGTCGTGGAAGAACAGGGGTTGCCATGTTAGAGCATATTCTAGTCCCACGTGATGGTACGCCAGTGGTTGAGCAGGCGTTGGCGCACGCCGACGCACTGGCCCATGCCCTGCAAGCTCGCATCACGCTGGTGCGGGTTGTACCCGAGCCAACGATCCAGGATCGTTTCGTCGATCCGCTGGTTTGGCAGATGCGCAAGAGCGAAAGTGAAGCGGACCTGATCCAGGCCGCCGAACGCCTGAGAAGTCACGGTCTGGAAGTGCAGACCGCGCTGCTGGAGCACTCTGGCACCGAGTTTGTCGTCAAGTATGCACAGGAAAACGGCATCGATCTGATCGTCATCACCAGCGACATCAACACAGTCAGCGATGTGGCCCACAAATTGATCACACAGACCAACATCCCGACTTTGATCGTGCGCCCGACCAGCCAGGTCGCGGGCGAAGATTTCGAGGTGCGTTACAAGAATATTTTCGTGCCACTCGATGGCTCGCAGCGCGCAGAATGTGTGCTGCCGGTTGCGTCGCGGCTGGCCGAGGCGTGTGAGGGTAAGCTGATCCTGGCCCATATCGTACGCAAGCCAGAGATGCCCCGGCGCGCGCCACTGGCCCAGGAAGATTACGATCTGGTGGCGCGCATTGTCGAGCGCAACCAGGCCGAAGCCGAAAAGTACCTGGAGCAGGTTGCGACCCGGCTTAACGTCCCGGTCGAGACACATCTGCTGGTAGGTGACAATGTCGTGGCGTCGCTGCACGAGCTGATGAACCAGAAGAACGCCGATCTGGTCGTGCTCAGCGCCCATGGCTATTCCGGCCAGGCGCGCTGGCCCTATGGCAGCACGACCACCAGCTTCATCAACTATGGCCCCAAGCCGGTCCTGGTGGTGCAGGATCTACCGGCAGTCGAGCCGGACCTGGGCCAGAGCGATGTCTCGCCGCGTGAAAAGCAGATGCCCGATAACAGGTATGCAGCCGTATGACCACATCCGGCACCCAGGTGAATATACAGTCTGAAGAGCTTCGCCCCGACGGTGCGCTAGAAGGGGCGAACTCATTAGAAACGGCGGCGCAGCGTGCCGCGCAGGCGCACCGCTCCGCGCGCGTGGCCCCCGGCGAGCCGCTGCCGCTGCTGCAAAATCTGGATGAGATCGATCAGCTCCTTCAGCGTGTATATCACCACTTCGCCCAGATCGCGGAAGAAGAGTTCGTCATCTCCTATGCCGGCGAGTGGCTGCTCGACAGCTTCTACATGCTCCAGCAGGCGCTGCGGCTGATCGATGAGGGTCTGCCGCGCCACTATTACGCCGAGCTGCCCAAGTTGACGGCGCCGGCGCTGCACGGCCAGCCCCGCGTCTACGCCCTGGCCCAGACTATCGTGCGCGAGGCCGGAAGCCCACTGACGATGGCCCAGCTGATCCGGTTTGTGGCGGCGTACCAGGAAGTCACGCCGCTGACGATGGGCGAGCTGTGGGCGCTGCCGCTGTTTTTGCGTGCCGTCATCATCGAGGATGTGACGCTGGCGACGAGCCAGCTCACCGGGCTGGAAGCGGAAGCCCAGGCGCTCCTGCCAATATCGGCCCCACTGCCCGACGGGAATGATCGCCAGGCCTTCGTCGCCAATGCCATCATCGGGCTGCGGATGCTGGCAACGCAGGACTGGAAAGATTATTTTGAAACCGTGAGCCGCGTCGAGCGGATTTTGCGCCAGGACGCGGCCCAGGTCTATGCCCGGATGGATTTCGAGACGCGCAACCGCTACCGCGAAACCATCGAGGCGCTGGCCCCGGATAGCGGTGAGGATCAGGAACGAGTCGCGCGGGCAGCGGTCGAGCTGGCGGAAGAAGCGGCGCGCCGTGATGGGCACGCACACGACACACCAACGCGGCCCGATCCCGCTGGCGACCGCACGCTGCACGTCGGCTACTATCTGTTGGACACGGGCCGCCCGGCGCTGGAAGCGCGGATCGGTTACCGGCCCTCAGCCGGAGAGCGGCTCAGCCGGTGGGTAACCCGCCACACCCTCGCGCTCTACCTGGGCGGCGTCGCCGGGCTGGTGACGCTGAGCCTGCTGGCCGTCGGAGCCTATACCGCCGCTGCGGGCGGATCGGCCCTGGCTGTGATCGCCGCCGCGCTCCTGGCGCTGCTCCCGGCCTCGGCGCTGGCGGTGCATCTCGTCAATACGCTGGTGAACCGCCTGGTCAGGCCGCGCACCCTGCCCAAGCTGGACTTCAGCGAGGGTATCCCGCCGGAATACGCCACGATGGTCGTGATCCCGGCGCTGCTGAGCGACGCCGCCGAGGTGCGCGCGCTGGGCCAGCAGCTTGAGCAGCATTTTCTCCAGAACCCGGATCGCAGCCTGTCGTTTGCGCTGCTGGCCGATTTCACCGACGCCCCGCAGCCGCGGATGCCCGATGACGAGGCGCTGGCCGATCTCGCCCGCCAGGTCACCGAAGGGCTGAATCACAAGTATCGCCATCTGGAGTACGCGCCGTTCCACCTGTTCCTGCGCCGCCGCGAGTGGAATCCCGCCGAGGGCGTGTGGATGGGCCGCGAGCGCAAGCGCGGGAAGTTGATGGAGTTCAACCGCCTGCTGCTATCGGACGCCAGCGACACGACGTTCAATGTCCGCGTGGGCGATCCGGCCATTCTGCCGCAGATTCGCTACGTGATCACGCTCGACGCCGACACGATGCTGCCCCAGGGCAGCGCGCAGCGCCTCGTGGCGACGCTGGCCCACCCGCTCAACCGGGCCGAGTTCGCGCCGGACGGGCAGCGCGTCGTGGCGGGCTATGGCGTGTTGCAGCCGCGCGTCGAGGTCAAGCCGCTGGCCGCCAGCCATTCCCGCTTTACGCAGATTTTCGCCGGTGATACGGGGGTGGACCTGTATACCCTGGCCGTATCGGACGTGTATCAGGACCTGTTCGGCGAGGGCAGCTATGTCGGCAAGGGCATCTACGATGTCGCGGCCTTCGAGCGCGCCCTGGCCGGGCGTATCCCCGATAACCGGCTGCTGAGCCACGACCTGTTCGAAGGGCTGCACGTTCGCGCCGGGCTGGTCACGGACGTGATGCTGCTCGAAGACTACCCGCTGCACTACCTGGCCCAGACGCGCCGCCTGCACCGCTGGATTCGCGGGGATTGGCAGCTTTTGCCCTGGCTGCTGCCGCGCGTGCCGCAGGCATCGGGCCAGCGCGTCCCGAACTATCTCACAGCGCTGGATCGCTGGAAAATCTTCGACAACCTGCGCCGCAGCCTGGTCAGGCCGGGCACGTTGGCGCTGCTGATCGCGGGCTGGCTCGTGCTGCCGGGCGCGCCGCTGGTCTGGACTCTGATCGCGCTGCTGCTCTCTGCCGGGCCGGTGATCACCGATCTGGCCGGGCGCATCACGCAGATTGCGGGCGGCGCGCCCTGGCGTTCGGCGGCGCGCCAGTTTGGGATCGAGGCACAGCGCTGGGCGCTGTCGTGGGTGTTCTTGCCCTACGAAGCGCTGGTGTCGCTCGAAGCAGTTGTCGTCACGCTGCACCGCCTGCGCACAGGCCGGAAGCTGCTCCAGTGGACGACCGCCGCTCATACGCTGCGCCTGCTCAGCGGGCAGATCCGGCCCGGCGTCGTCTGGCAGCAGATGGCGGCAGCGCTCGCGCTCACGTCGGCGCTGGGGATGCTGATCAGCGCCCTGGACCCGCTGGCGCTGCTGGTGGCCCTGCCGCTGCTGGCGATGTGGACCGTCTCGTCCCAGATCGCCTACACGCTCAGCCAGCCGGTGGTACGGCGTATCCCGCCGCTGGATGAAGCCCAGCAGCGCCAGCTTCGCACCCTGGCGCGCCGCACATGGCTCTATTTCGAAGAGTTCGTCGGGCCGCAGGATCACTGGCTCGCGCCCGATCATTACCAGAAGCACCCGCGCGGCATCGTGGCGCACCAGACCTCACCGACCAACATCGGGCTGATGCTGCTCGCCACGCTGGCCGCCTACGACTTCGGCTATATCGGGCTGCTGGAACTGATGCTGCGCCTGCGCTTCAGCTTCGAGAGCCTGGATCGGCTGGAACGCTACCGGGGCCATTTCCTCAACTGGTACAACACCGAGACGCTGGCCCCGCTCCTGCCGCGCTATGTCTCGACGGTGGACAGCGGCAACCTGGCCGCGTCCCTGCTCACGCTGCGCCAGGGGTTGGCCGGGCTGCCCGAACGGCGGGTCATGCGCCGCCAGCGCTGGCAAGGCCTGCTCGATACCCTGGGCGTCCTCTCCGAGCTGCTGGACGAGGCCGAAGCGCGGGCCGCCGAGCCGCTGGCGCTGGAGCCGGTGCACGCCAGCATCGCGCAGATGGAGCGGGCGATCCACGCCGCCCAGGACGATTCCGCCGACTGGCCCCGGCTGATGCTCGATCTGGCCGGAGATGGCTGGCGCGACTTCAGCGCGGCCTGGGCCGCCTGGATGGAAACCGGGGGGCGCCGGCTCGACCCGGATACGCTGGGCGATCTGCACACTTATCTCAACCGCACGCAGCAGCATCTGTTCAGCATGAATCGTGACCTGGAGCTGCTCCAGCCCTGGGCGCTGTTCCTGGCCCAGCCGCCGGAGCTGTTCGGCGCGGCAGACCTCGATCCCGATCTGCTGGACGGCTGGCAGGCGTTGGTCGAAGCGCTGCCAAGTGAGCTGACATTCGGCGAGATGATCGCGGGCTACGACAGTGGACAGGCGCAGCTTGACCAACTGCGCGAGCGGCTGGCCTCGGCCAAACCGGACGAGCGCATCCCGGCGGCGCTGGAATGGTGCGACCGGCTGGACGACGCGCTCGACGCGGCCCGCGCGGGCGCGCACGATCTGATCGCTATGTTTGACGATCTGGGGGCACGGGCCGAAGCAATGTTCGAGGCGATGGAGTTCGGCTTCCTGTTCCACCGCCAGCGCCGCTTGTTCCACATCGGCTACAACGTGGATACCGAGCGGCTGGACAACAGCTTCTACGATCTGCTCGCGTCCGAGGCGCGCATCGCCAGCCTGATCGTGATCGCCACCGGCGAGGTTCCACCCAACCACTGGGTCCACCTGGGCCGCCCGCTGACCCAGGTCGGCGGCACCCAGGCGCTCCTTTCGTGGAGCGGGACCATGTTCGAATACCTGATGCCCACGCTGCTCATGCGCGATTATGAGGGCACGCTGCTGCACCAGAGCAGCGAGAGCGCCGTCCGCCACCAGATCGTCTACGGGCAGCAGCACGGCACGCCCTGGGGCATCTCAGAATCGGGTTACTACACCTTCGATGCCAACCTGAACTACCAGTATCGCGCCTTCGGCGTGCCCCGGCTGGCCTTCAAGCGCGGGCAGGGGGCGGACCTGGTGATCGCGCCCTACGCCTCGGTGATCGCGCTGCCGTTCGCGCCGCAGGCCGTGATGGACAACCTTTCGCGCTTCAGGGCGCTGGACATGCTCGGTCCCTACGGCCTGTTCGAAGCGATTGACTATACCACCAGCCGCCTGCCGCTGGGCGTTGAGTCGGCGCGCGTGCAGGAATATATGGCCCACCACCAGGGCATGATCGTCCTGGCGCTCAGCAACTATCTGCACGATGGCGCGATGATCGAGCGCTTCCACGCCGACCCGCGCATCCAGAGCGTCGAGCTGCTGCTGCAAGAGCAGATTCCCGAACAGGTCGAGATTCAGAAGCCCGCGCCGGAAGCGCTGCCGCTGGTCGAGGCAACCGAGGTCCGCGCCATCTCCGCACCCTGGCCGGTCCCGGTCGATACGCCCTATCCCCAGGCGCACTATCTCTCCAACGGGCGCTACAGCGTCATGATCACCAGCGCGGGCGGCGGCTACAGCCAGTGGGAGCAGGTCGCGCTGACGCGCTGGCGGCCCGATACCACGCTCGACAACTGGGGCACATGGATCTACATCCGAGAGCAGGCCAGCGGCGCGTTGTGGTCGGCGGCGGCCCAGCCAATGGGCCTGCGGTCGGGCACACACACTGCCCAGTTTCATCCCCACATGGCCGAGTTCCAGCGACGCAACGGCGATGTGTCGGTGCTGATGGAGATCACCGTCCCGCCGGATGACGATCTGGAGATCCGGCGGCTGACGCTGACCAATCACGGCGAGCAGCCGCAGCGCCTGCTGCTGTGCAGCTATGGCGAGATCGTGCTGGCCGCGCAGGATGGCGATCAACGCCACCCGGCTTTCAATAAGCTGTTCATCGAGAGCGAATACGTGCCGGAGTCGAATCTGCTGCTCTACGGGCGGCGGCCCCGTTCGGCCCACGAGGAGCCGCGCTATATGGCGCACGCGCTGGTGCTGCCTCCGGAACAGGAAGCCGAAGCGGGCGCAGCGGTGCAGTATGAGGGCGACCGCGCGCCATTCCTCGGACGGGGCGGAACATTCCAGGCCCCGGCGGCACTGCTGGAGCGCGATGGTGGGCTGACCGGCACAGTCGGCACGACGCTCGACCCGATCATGGCGTTGAGCTGCACCGTCGAGCTGGCTCCCTATGCCAGCGTGCAGGTTGCCTACCTGACGCTCGCCAGCGACTCGCGTGAAAAGATCATGGGCTGGGCGCGCACCTACCGGCAATGGAGCGCGATCGAGCGCGCCTTCAACCACGCCCGCTACCAGGGCGAGCGCGAGCTGTACCAGTTGGGGCTGGACATCGCGCAGGTGGCGCGCATCCAGACGCTGCTCTCCGGCCTGCTCTACCCACACCCCGCCTTCCGGGCCGATCCGGCGCTGCTGGCCGAAAATACGCGCGCCCAGCCGGGGCTGTGGGCCTATGGCATTTCGGGTGACTACCCGATCATTCTGCTGCGCATCAGCGACGAGGCCGAGCTGGCGCTGGTGCACGAGCTGGTGCAGGCGCACACCTACTGGCGCAACCGGCAGATCAAAGTCACGCTGGTGATCCTCAACCAGCGCGATACCGGCTATAACCAGGAATTGTACGACCAGGTATGGCGTCTGATCGCGCGCAGCGGCAGCGAAATCTGGCTCAACCGGCACGACGGCATCTTCATCCTGCGCGCCGACCAGATCAGCGAGCCGGACCGTGTGCTGCTGGCCGCCGCCGCCCGGATCGATCTGGATGGCCGGCGTGGCCCGCTGGCGCAGCAGCTAGAGAGCCTGCGCGGGCAGCCGCCGCACCTGCCGCCCTTCGTCCCGGCCCGGCCAGCCATGCCGGATGAGGAGCCAACACCGCCACTGGCGCGTCCTGAGGGGCTGCGCTTCGACAACGGCCTGGGCGGCTTCAGCAGCGACGGGCGCGAATATGTGATCTACCTGGAGCCGGGCGCGTGGACTCCGGCCCCCTGGATCAACGTGATCGCCAACCCGGAGTTCGGCTTCACCGTCTCCGAGGCCGGATCGGGCTTCGCGTGGTATATCAACAGCGGCGAGAACCGCCTGACCACCTGGAATAATGATCCGGTGGCGGACCGGCCCGGCGAGGCGATCTATCTGCGCGACGAGGAAACCGCCGAGGTCTGGTCGCCCACGCCGCTGCCCGCGCCCGCCCCGGCCCCCTACCTGGTGCGGCATGGGGTCGGTTATACCGTCTTCGAGCACCACAGTCACGGCCTCAAACAGCAGACCACGCTGTTTGTCGCGCCGGATGACCCGGTTAAGCTGGTACGCGTGCGGCTGGAAAACACCTGGCAGCGCCCGCGCCGGATCACGGTCACCTACTATGTCGAGTGGGTGCTCGGCACGGCCAAAGGTGTCACGCAGCAGTATCTCATCCCGACCTTCGATACCGAGAGCCAGACGCTCCTGGCGCGCAACCCCTACAGCATCGAGTTCGGCAGGCACTACGCCTTCGTGACCGCCAGCCAGAGCTTCCACGGCGTGACTGCGGACCGGGCCGAGTTCCTGGGGCGGCTGGGCAGCCTGCACCACCCGGCAGCCCTGGACCGGATCGGGCTGGCGAGCACAGTCCAGGCCGGGCTTGATCCCTGCGCGGTAATCCAGCTTCATGTCGATCTCCCGCCCGGCGAAGCGCAGGAAGTGACATTCCTGCTCGGCGCGGGGCCGGATCGCGCTGCGGCGCTGCGCGTGGCGCGGACCTACCAGGACCCCGCCGCGATCGAGGAAACCTGGCAGGCGGCGCAGCGCTTCTGGCGCAACACGCTCGACTCGGTCACGATCCAGACGCCCGACCCGGCGATGAACGTAATCGTGCCCTGGCTGCTCTACCAGGCGCTCTCGTGCCGCATCTGGGGCCGCTCGGCGCTTTACCAATCCAGCGGCGCGTTTGGCTTCCGCGATCAGCTTCAGGACGTGATGTCCGTGCTGCACGTGCACCCGACGATCGCGCGCGAGCATATTCTCCGGGCGGCGCGTCACCAGTTCGAGGCGGGCGACGTGCTGCACTGGTGGCACCCACCATCGGGGCGCGGTGTCCGCACCCGCTTTTCGGACGATCTGCTGTGGCTGCCCTACGTCGTGGCGCACTACGTCCAGACCACCGGCGACGCGGACATCCTGCACGAGCGCGCCCCGTTCCTGAAGGGCGAACCGCTCAAGCCGGAAGAAGAGGAGCGCTACGGCTTCTACGAATCGACCGAGGAAGACTGGCCGCTCTATGAGCACTGCCGCCGCGCGCTGGATCGTGGCTACCGCACCGGCGCGCACGACCTGCCGCTCATGGGCGCGGGCGACTGGAACGACGGGATGAGCCGCGTCGGGATCGAGGGCCGGGGCGAAAGCGTCTGGATGGGCTGGTTCCTGATCACGACCATGACGAATTTCATCCCGCTGGCCGAGTCGATGGGTGACACCGCGCAGGCCAGCATCTACCGCGAGCGGATCGAGCAGCTTCGTGCGGCGCTGGAGCAGCACGGTTGGGACGGGCAGTGGTACCGCCGCGCCTACTACGACGACGGCACGCCGCTCGGCTCGGCCCAGAACCAGGAGTGCCGGATCGACAGCCTGGTCCAGTCATGGAGCGTGCTCTCCGGCGCAGCCGAATCCCACCGCGCGCGGCAGGCGATGGAGTCGGTCGAGGAGTGGCTGGTGCGCGAGGACGACCGCCTGCTGCTGCTCTTCACGCCGCCCTTCGACGACACCCCGCGCGATCCGGGCTATATCAAGGGCTATCCGCCCGGCGTGCGCGAGAACGGCGGGCAGTATACGCACGCCGCGCTGTGGACGGTCTGGGCCTGGGCCGAGCTGGGCGACGGCGACCGCGCGGGCGCGCTGTTCCGGCTGCTGAACCCGGTCGAGCACAGCGACACGCCCGACAAGGCGGCGCGCTACACCGTCGAGCCGTATGTCGTCGCGGCGGATGTCTACAGCATCCCGCCCTATGTCGGGCACGGCGGCTGGACGTGGTATACCGGCTCGTCCGGCTGGATGTACCGGCTGGCGGTCGAGGCGATCCTGGGGCTGCGGCGCGAGGGCGATCATCTGCGTGTCGAGCCGTGCATCCCGCACAACTGGCCGGGCTTCCGTGCCAGCTACCGCTATGGGAGCACCACCTACCGGATTCAGGTCGAGAATCCGCAGGGCGCGAGTGGCGGCATGGGCGAGGTGACGCTCGACGGTGAGCCGGTGGCCGGTAGCCGCATGCCCCTGCACGACGATGGCAGGGAGCACCTGATCCGTGTGCGGCTGGGTACCGCCGCCGCAAGTGCGGAAGATTGATGAGTCCATCCACAGAGACGAATCAAAAAGGGGCGACCGCTTGAGTCGCCCCTGTCGTTTCAGGTGGTCCAACGTCCCGATCAGGTCTGCGCTTCCGGCGGCGCAGGCTCCGTCTCAAGCGCGGCCCAGAACGGCTCCACCGCAACCGCCGTCAGGTCCATCTGCTCGAAGTGCGGCAGCCCCCGCGTGGGGACGACGCGCTCGGCGTGCCAGTTGTCGTACTGCGCCAGCAGCGTCGGCAGCGCCTCGAAGCTGGTGTAGGGGTCCTGATCGAACAACACCTGCACCGACTGGGTCAGCTTTTCATAGACCGACTCGCGGATGCCTGCCGTATGCAGCTTGCCGCTGACGAAAGCCAGCGGGGCGTAGCGTGCCCCCGGCTGGTGCGCGGTCCGGTAGGCGTAACCTGCCAGCCGATCATCGACCGGCCCGACAAAGCTCTTGGCAAGGTAATACCTGATCACTGGCTGGAGCGTCAGGAAGTCGAAGAAGGCCTGGCTCCACACCGGGAAGGACAGCAGCGCGTGGGTGGCGGGGCTGCTGCTGCGGTTGTCCTCAGCCTGAAGCCCGGTCGGCGAGATCAGCACCAGAGAGTTGATCGTGTCCGGCGCTTCGAGCGCGGCGCGGGCGGCAAATTCGCCGGTGAGCGAGAGCGCGATCACGTCCGCCGGCTCCTGGACTACCTCGCGCAGCAGGGCGATAATCGCGTCGGTGTATAGCTCCGGCGTGTATTCCCGCTTCGAGCGCTCCGAGAAGCCGAAGCCCGGCAGATCGAGCGCATACACCGGGCGCTGGCCGCGATAGCGCTCGAAGAATGGGCGCATCTCAAATGCCGACGCCGCCGCGTTGATCGCGTGCAGCAGCACCAGCGGGCGCCCCGTGCCGCTGACATCGACATAGTAGCTCAGGCGGCCTGCGCGCGGCGACTCGATCTCATAACGATTGGCCCCCAGCGCGGGCGGCAACTCCATCTGGTGATCGACCGCCAGCCGGCTGTAGGCGATCCAGCCTGCCGCCAGTCCTGCCGCCGCCGATACCAGGGCAGTTAATCCGGCCCCGCGCGAAGACTTTGAATCTTTTTTAGCCATGCAGCACCTCGTTAAAGTGGTTCCATTCCAGCATCACCAAAGGGATAGACACAAAAAGCGGCAGGCTGTCAGCGAGCGGCCTGCCGATCCGGTTGAATGCCACGCGTTACCGCTTGACGCTGCCGAGCAGGCTATCAACTTCGCGCCGCAGGTTACGGTACTCGTATTCGATGCGGTGGCGCGTCCCGTTGCCGCGGCTGCGCTTGAGTTTCAGCCCGCCCTCGATCTCGCCGGTGATCGCTTTGCGCATCTTCTCGCCCGACTGCGGCGCAAACAGCAGGGCCAGCAGTGCACCCACCGTCAGCCCCAGCGCCATAAACAGAGCGGCGACCAGCATACGCTGCCGTTTGGCGATGCGCTCGGCCCGCGTGCTATAGTAAATTCGCTCGTTCATTTTTTGCTCCTTCTCCGACCCGCTTACATGGCAGTCAGAGGCCGCCGCCGACTGTAGGGGACCCAGGCATGGGAACAGCATCGAACGGCAAGCCCACGAGATGATTATATGATCGTAAGGCGAAACCCGGTGATTTACATCAGGTAAATGGTGGGTTCTGGCATAGGCCAGCCGGATGAAGCAGATCTAGGCCATATGACCAGGCCTGTGTACGTCAACGGGTTATAATAGGCTTATCCCTTAGAACTTCACTCGCTTGTTCGAAAGGAGCACCACCGTGAAATATGTCAATCTGGGGCGGACCGGCCTGAAGGTATCGCGCATTTGCCTGGGCATGATGACCTATGGCTCCCCCAAGTGGCGCGACTGGGTGTTAGATGAAGAGCAGAGCCGCCCTTTTGTCCAGCGCGCGCTGGAAGCGGGAATCAACTTTTTCGACACGGCGGACATGTACTCGCTGGGGGTCAGCGAAGAAATCACCGGGCGGGCGCTGCGCGACTTTGCCCGGCGCGACGAAGTCGTAGTCGCCACCAAGGTCTACCACATCATGAGTGATGATCCCAACGCGCGCGGCCTGTCACGCAAACACATCATGGACGGGATCGATGCCTCGCTGCGCCGCCTGGGCATGGATTATGTGGACCTCTATCAGATCCATCGCTGGGACTACGAGACGCCGATCGAGGAGACATTGGAAGCGCTCAACGACGTCGTGCGGGCGGGCAAGGCGCGCTATATTGGCGCATCGAGCATGCATACCTGGCAGTTCGTCCAGGCGCTCTATATCGCTGATCTGCACGGCTGGTCGCGCTTCGTCTCGATGCAGAATCACTATAACCTGATCTACCGCGAAGAAGAGCGCGAGATGATCCCCTTCTGTATCGATCAGGGCATCGGCGTGATCCCCTGGAGTCCATTGGCGCGCGGTTTCCTGACCGGCAGCCGTACCCGCGACCGGAACGGCGACACAACGCGCAGCCGCAGCGATCAGTACGCGCACGATATGTACTACCGTGAGGATGATTTCGCAGTGGTCGATCGCGTGGTGTCGGTGGCGAACGAGCGCGGCTGCACCCCGGCGCAGGTCGCCCTGGCCTGGATGCTGCACCGCCCCGGCATCACCAGTCCGATCATCGGCGCGAGCAAGATTGAGCATCTCGAACAGGCGGGGCTGCCGTCGATTTCGAGCTATCACCCGAAGAGATGGCGTTTCTTGAAGAGCCATACCAGCCGCATCCCGTGTTAGGACACCAGTAAACCGCACCAGTCCCGCGCGGTCTGGCAGCGACGAGAGGAGCAGCGATGAACGCATCCGATCCGCATCGTGGTCAGCCTGTGATCGTAGGTGGCGAATCATTGGGGACAGCCCGTGCCGCGATGGTTCTGGTGCACGGGCGCGGCGCAACCGCCGAGAGCATCCTGGCGCTGGCGGACGAGTTCCAGGTGCCGCATGTCGCCTACCGGGCACCCCAGGCCACCGGCAACACATGGTATCCGCTGCCCTTTCTGGCCCCCCCGGAGCAAAATGAGCCGTGGCTGTCGTCGGCGCTGGCCACGCTTGAGCGCGTCGTGGCGCATGTTGAAACCGCCGGCATCCCACTGGAGCGCACCATCCTGCTCGGCTTCTCGCAGGGCGCGTGTCTTACCCTGGAATACGTGGCGCGCCATGCGTGGCACTATGGCGGCGTCATTGGCCTGAGCGGTGGGCTGATCGGGCCAGACGGCACCCCGCGCGATTATTCCGGCTCGCTGTCTGGCACGCCGATATTTCTCGGCTGCGGCGACCCCGACCCACACATCCCGGCGGGGCGGGTGCACGAGTCGGCGGATGTGCTGGGCCGGCTGGGCGGTGAGGTTACGATGCGGCTCTATCCCGGCCTGGGGCACACTGTCAACCAGGACGAGATCGACTTCGTGCGCAATCTGCTGGTCCGTCTGACAGCTCCGAGCGATGCCTGATCCTCAGAGCGAGAATGCATTTCGGAACGCTGAACGAGGCGAACGGCACGTCCCCCCATCCTAAATCCTTCCCCCAAAATGAGGGAAGGACTTGAAAAACGCCATCGTACCCCCCTTCCCTCCGTGAAACGTGGAAGGGCCGGGGGATGGGGGGTAAAAGTGCATAACAGCCTCTAGAACAGGGCGTCAATCGCATAGTAGAGCAGCGCGCCCACAATTGCCGTTGCCGGAAGTGTCAGGAACCAGCTCAACACGATGCTGCTGACCACGCCCCAGCGTACCATCTGGACCCGGTCGGCGCTGCCTGCGCCCACGATGCTGGAGCTGACCACGTGGGTGGTGCTGACCGGGCCGCCCAGCAGCGCCGCGCCCAGGATCACCGCGCTGGAAGCGGCTTGCGCCGTGAAACCGTGAATCGGGCGCAGACGATAGAACTTGCCGCCGAGCGTGCGGATCAGGCTCCAGCCGCCGAAGAGCGTTCCCAGTCCCATCGCAACCGCGCTGGCCATAATCACCCACAGGGGAATGGTGAAGGTTGACAGCGCGCCGGTAGCGACCAGCCCCAACGCGATGATGCCCATCGTTTTCTGCGCGTCGTTCGTCCCGTGCGAAAGCGCCAGCGCGACCGCAGTCAGCAGTTGGCCGCGCTGAAACCATACATTGATGCGTGGGCTTGCGCCGCGAGCCAGAAAGTACAGCCACTTGATGATCACATAACCGGCGATCATGCCCAGCACGGGCGAGAGAAACAGGGCCAGCAGGATTTTGGTGATGCCCGCTGTCAGAATCGAGTCGATGCCGAATCCGGCCCAGGCCGCACCGACGATACCACCGATCAGGGCGTGCGACGTACTGGATGGAATTCCGAAGAGCAGCGTGACCACGTTCCATAGAATCGCGGCCAGCAGTGCCGCGAACACCACCGGCAGGGTGATGGCGTTTTCCGCGACGACTTCGTGGCCGATGGTGGTCGCAACCGCCACACCAAACAGGAGCGGCCCGACCCCGTTCGCAAGCGCCGCCATCCAAAGCGCGCTGCGCGGGGCCATCGCCCGCGTCGAGATCACCGTCGCAACCACGTTCGAAGAATCGTGCAGGCCGTTGAAGAAGCCGAATGCCAGCGCAATAACTACCAGGGCAATTGCCTCGACCGATAAATCGGGCATGAGTAACCTTCCGGTGTACAGCCAGGAGCTTGTGGCTAAAAACAGGAAACAACGTTAAAATTTTTTAAATCTTCGCGTAGATTATACTCACTTTCACAAGTTTGAGGAATACATGTCGGCACTCGATCGGGTTATTACCACTTTCAAGACCGGGCCAGAGCGCGTTCGCCAGCGTTTTCGCCGCCGCCCCAACCAGTTTATCGAACGGTTGCAGGAACAGTGCCGGATCAATATGGAAGCCACCCAGGCACTGATCGACTATATGGCAAAGCCCAGCAAGAAAAATGCGCAGCGCGTTCGCCACCTGGAAAAAGAAGCGGACGAGATGCGCCGGATCTTGATCGACGAGCTGAACCGGACGTTCGTGACCCCCATCGACCGCGAGGATATCCACTCTCTGTCGCGCGCGATCGATGATATCCTGGACGATACCTGGTTCACCATCAACGAAATGGACATCCTCAGCGTCAGCCCCAACCTGTTCCTGGCCGAGATGGCCGAGCTGCTGAATCGGGGCGCCGAGGAGATCAAGCTGGCGATGGACCGGTTGGCCGAGCATCCCAACGTCGCCAGTAACCACGCCGTGCGGGCGCGCGGCATCAACAACGATATGGAAACGCTCTATGCCAAAGCGCTGGCCGATCTGTTCCAGAAGCCCAAAGACCTGGACAACGTGATCACGATGCTCAAGCTGCGCGAGATCTACCGCCACCTGTTTCATGCTGGCGCGCGCGTGGGTGATGCGGCCAATATCATCGACGATATCGTCGTCAAGTTCTTCTAGCCAGCCTGCCTATGCACAGTGAACATCTCGAATCCGCCACCGCCGCCAACCGCCGCCGCCTGGCGATTGTCCTGGCGCTGACGCTGACGTTCCTGGTGGTGGAAGTGATCGGCGGTCTGCTGACCAACAGCCTGGCGCTGCTGGCCGATGCCGCACATATGCTGACCGATGTCGGCGGGATCGGGCTGGCCCTGTTTGCCGCCTGGATGTCGCGGCGCCCGGCGACATCCACCAAGACCTACGGTTACTACCGCTGGGAAATCCTGGCGGCGGCGATCAACAGTATGGTCTTGTTCGGGATGGCGTTCTACATCCTCTACGAAGCGATCCAGCGCTTCAGCGAGCCGCCGGTAGTCGTCAGCGTGCCGATGCTGATCGTCGCGGTCGTCGGCCTGCTCGTCAACCTGATCAGCATCCGGGTGCTGCATGCCGGGGCCGGTGAGAGCCTGAATCTCAAGGGCGCGTACCTGGAAGTCGTCAGTGATACACTCGGCTCGGTGGGCGTGATTCTGGCAGCCGTGATCATCTGGCTCACCGGTTGGTACTATGCCGATCCGATCATGAGCGTGCTGATCAGCGTGTTCATCTTCCCGCGCACGTGGCGGCTGCTGAGCGAAGCAACCCATGTGCTGCTGGAAGGCGTGCCGGTGCATATCGCCCTGGCAGCCGTGCAGGAAGCGATCCTGGACGTCGAGAAGGTGCGGCAGGTCCACGATCTGCATATCTGGACGATCACATCCGGCATCGTGAGCCTGAGTGCGCATGTCGTGCTTGAGCCAGACTGCGACGCCAGCGACTCGCAGCGTGTGCTGGAAGCCATCACCGCCATGCTGGATGACCGCTTCGCAATCGAGCATGCCACGCTGCAAATCGAGTTCCGCAGCATGGAGTCGAGCGAGTCGCAGATTTGAGCCGCGCTACAAGACCGGGCCTGTCACCTGCTCGAAATCGACCGGCAGCCGGATACGGAACACCGTGCGGCCCGGCTGTGACTCGATCTCGATCGTACCCCGGTGCTTCTGGGCCACGATATTGTGGCTGATGTTCAGCCCCAGCCCGGTGCCCTTGCCGGGTTCTTTGGTGGTGAAAAACGCCTCGAACAGGTGGGGCTGGGCTTCGGGTGGAATGCCCGGCCCGTCGTCCTCGATCTCGACCACGACCCAGTCTGGCCCGTCAGCAAAGGCGCGGATCACGATCGTGCCCTGCTCACCAACTGCCGCGAGCGCGTTGTCCAGGATATTCGTCCAGACCTGGTTTAGCTCGCGCCCATACGCCTGTATCTTGGGCAGATCGGGGGCATACTCGCGCCGGACGTTGATCCCCTGGCCGATCTTGCGCCGCAGCAGCAGCAGGGTATCGTCCAGCCCTTCGGTTATGCTCACTTCCTGCACGGGAGCCTGATCCAGGAACGAGTAATCCTTGAGATTCTGGACGATGGTCGAGATCTGCGCGGCCCCCTGCGAGATTTCGGCCAGCAGGCTGTAGGCGGTATAGCTCGCGTTCAGCCAGCGCAGCCCGATTTCGACATGCTCGGTGGAGAACTGCCCGAACAGGAATTCGAGCCGGGCGGTATCGTAGCCCAGGTTGACGAACACCGGCGCGTATTCCCACGCATCCCGGACGCCGTAATCGGACAGCCACGCCTCGATCTCGGCCTCGCGGTCGCTGCGGACCATACCGTCCATCTCCGGCGGGCGGGCCGCGTTCTCCAGCACGTCGCGCTGCACCTCGCGGATTAACGTATCCTGTTCCGGCGTGTGCGCCAGCCGGCTCATCTGCCCCTGAGCGGCGACATATTCGCCCAGCGCGGTTTGCAGGTGGGCCGCGCCGCGCTTGACGGCGGCTGCCGGATTGTTCAGCTCGTGGGCGATATTGGCCGTCAGCGCGCCCCACTGGGCCAGCGTCTCCTGCTGGCGCAGCCGTGCTTCGGTGTTGCGCCAGCGGTCGAGCACGATGCTGATCACGTGGCGCGTCACCAGCGGGCATGATTCGAGAAATTGGTCGAAGCGATCCTGGTCGATCATCAGCAGCGCGCTGTCGGTGCGTGCCTGCACCGTTGCGATCCGGGGGCGGCCTTCGAGGATACCCATCTCGCCTACCAACTCGCCCGGCCCGATCACGTTCAAGAGCACCTGCTCGGTGGGCGTCGCCTTGATCACCTCCAGCTCACCATGCACGACGACGTAGGCGCAATCGCTGGGGCTGCCTTCCAGAAACAGGACCTCGCCTGCCGCCAGCACCATCTCCGGGTAGAGCGGCAGCATCGTCTGCACGTCGGTGTGCTGGAGCCGGATCGGGGGGGATTTGGTCAATGTTTGCTCGTTCATCATACCGTCCTTAGATATTGGTGAATCAGGCTGACAGCAATCGCGCCCTCACCCACGGACGAGGCCACGCGCTTGATCGATCCGTCGCGCACGTCTCCTGCGGCGAAGATGCCCGGCACGCTCGTCTCCAAAAAGAACGGATCGCGCTTCGGCTTCCAACCATTGGGACGCCTGCCGTTCTGGAGCAGGTCCGGGCCGGTGATGATGAATCCGGCCTTGTTGCACATCAGCACATCGGCCACCAGCGCGGTATGCGGCACCGCGCCGATAAAAATGAACATGGCCGCCGCCGGAAGCTGCCGGGTGTCGCTCGTGTCGGCGTTCTGGACGATGACGGCTTCCAGCTTGTCCTGCCCGCACACCTCGATGACTTCGGCGCGGGTCAATATCTCGATATTCTCGATAGCCTTGATCTGCTCCACCAGGTAATGCGACATCCCCTTGTTCAGCGACGTGCTGCGCACCAGGATCGTGACCTTGCGCGCGTAGCGGGCGAAGAAGACCGCCGCCTGCCCGGCGGAGTTGGCCCCGCCGACGATGAATACTTCTTCGTCACGATAGTAGGCCGCCTCGGTCAGCGTCGCGCCATAATACACGCCCGCCCCGGTCAGCCGTTCGACGCCGGGCGCATCAAGCTGGCGCGTGGTGACGCCGGTCGCAATCAGGAGCGCCTGGCAGCTCAGCTCGGTCCCGTCGCTGAGCAGCACATAGCGGTAAGGGTCCTCGACGCGAATCTTGACGACCTCCTGCGCCGTCAAAATCTCCGCGCCAAACCGCCGCGCCTGCGTCACGGCACGCCGCGTCAGGTCGGCCCCGCTCAGGCCGTTCGGGAAGCCGAGATAGTTTTCGATCCGCGAGCTGGTCCCGGCCTGACCGCCGGTCGCTTCCTTCTCGATCATGATCGTGCGCAGCCCCTCGGACGCGCCGTACACCGCCGCGCCCAGACCCGCCGGCCCTGCCCCGACGATGATCAGATCGTAGAACGGCTGCGAGGCTTTGGTGTGCATCCCGACTTTCTCGGCCAGCGCCAGGTTGCCCGGCTGGATCAGCGTCTCGCCGTCGGGCAG
Source organism: Chloroflexota bacterium (assembly GCA_012729765.1). Lineage (GTDB taxonomy): Bacteria > Chloroflexota > Anaerolineae > Aggregatilineales > Aggregatilineaceae > JAAYCM01. Next base: position 61,806 of record JAAYCM010000078.1, read on the forward strand.
GATCACGACCGGCAGCCAGTGCCCGTCCGGCTGGAGACGGTTGATCAGCTCGCGCGCCTCGGCATCCTTCTCAACGTCGAACCAGCGATAGGGAATCTGGTTGCGGCTCAGAAAATCCTTGACGGTGTGGCTGGTGGGCGACCACAGCGTCCCGTAGACACGGATGCCCTCGTAGGGCAGCTCGACCGTCGCCTGCCAGTCGCTCAGCAGATCGTCCAGCACCGGGTAGAGATTCTGCTCCGGCGGGTCCCAGGGCTTCATCAGATAGTGATCGAGGCCGATCGCGTTGATGCTCTGGATCGCGGCTTCGGTGTCGGCATACGCCGTTAGCAGCACCTTGCGCGCGTCCGGATAGAGCTTGCGCGCCTCAATCAGAAACTCGGTGCCGGTCATGCCCGGCATACGCTGATCGACCAGAAACAACGCGACGGCGTCGCCCCGCCGCTTGAACTCCTGCACGAACTTGAGCGCTTCGCCCCCCGATTCGGCGCGCACAATCCGGTATTCGCTGCCCCACCGCGCACGCAGATCGCGCACAATCGCGTTCAAAACCTGCAGCTCGTCATCTATCGTGAGAAGGATTGGCTTTGCCATCGTGTGTGCTCCCAATGGCTAAGCGGCGCGAGTGTGCGCCGGGCGGGCAAGAAATCGTTCGGTATCAGGTGAGCAACACTTGATCGATGTAGCACCACATCCAGTTTTCGCCCGGCTCGGCGGACCGGATGATGGGGTGTCCGGTGGCGTGGAAATGTTGGGTCGCATGGCGGTTCTTGGAATTGTCGCAGCAGCCCACATGCCCGCAGATCAGGCACATGCGCAGGTGCATCCAGCTATCGCCCAGCTCGATACACGCCGCGCAGCCCTTAGAGGCGGGCGACACGTCCCGAATCTGATCGCGGTGGGTGCACGGCCTGGCCCGGAGATGTCTGCCCCACAGCAGGCCGCGCAGCCGATCGACGGCTCGTCTGCGACGCTCGTTCGGCTGGGTCATCAGTGCCTCTCCTTGGTATGCTGGAAACATAAGCCTGAGCAGATGATTGCGGTCTGGACGTAGTGATGAAACGAAGCCGGGCCAGGGGAACGACATGCTGGCCCACCGGGCGGCCTGATAACGCCTATGCCGCCCTAGATATTCATGATACTGTTTATCTTATTATTTAATTATAGTCGGTCCCGCCCTGCTTTGCGATGGGAAATTCGGCGGAACCCGCGTTCCGTCTTTTTCCGGCAGGTTTGCAGAAACTTCGTTAGAATGAAGCACAAAATGTGACTTATTACGGCTGGTGGGAGAGCAATAAATAACAAGTGGCGGCCCAATCTCCCGTTGTGCTCGAGCTCAAAAATGTTTGCAAGCAGTTTCCGGGTGTCACCGCGCTGCACAATGTGAACCTGACTCTGTGCGCCGGTGAGGTTCATGCCCTGCTGGGCGAAAATGGCGCGGGCAAATCGACACTGGCGAAAGTGATCGCGGGCGTCTATCCACCGACGAGCGGCGAGTTCTGCCTGTTTGGTGAGCCGCAGCGCTTCAACTCGCCGCACGAAGCGCAAAAAGCCGGGATCGGCATCCTCTACCAGGAATTCAACCTGCTGCCCGATCTCAGCGTGGCCGAGAACGTCTTCCTGGGCAGCGAGCCGCAGCAGTATGGCCTGCCGGTGATCGACTGGAAGCAGATGCACCAGCAGACGGCGATCCTGCTGGCGCGAATCGGAATGTCGCTCTCGCCGGATGTCCGGGTCAGCGGCCTGTCGGTCGCGCAGCAGCAGATGGTCCAGGTCATCAAGGCGCTCCACCAGAACGCGCGCCTGCTCATCATGGACGAGCCGACCACCCGCCTGACCGAGTTCGAGACGCGCGACCTGTTCCAGATCGTGCGGGCGCTCAAGCGCGAGGGCGTGGCGATCATCTTCATCAGCCACCGTCTCGAAGAGATCAAGCAGATCTGCGACCGCGCGACCATCCTGCGCGACGGGCAGGTCGTGGCGTGCATCGACGTGGCGCAGACCACGCTGGAGACGATGGCGACGCTGATGCTGGGTCGCCAGCTTTCCGAGCGTTTCCCGCGCCGCCATGTGCCGCCCGGCGACGAACTGCTGCGCGTCCAAAACCTGACACGCTACGGAGTGTTCGAGGACATCGACTTCACCCTGCACAACGGCGAGATTCTGGGTATCACCGGGCTGGTCGGGTCCGGGCGCACGGCGCTGCTGCGCGCGATCTTCGGCATCACCCCGGTAGACGAGGGCCAGTTCTATATCCAGCGCCGGCAGGTCCAGATCGGCACGCCGCAGGAAGCGATCGCGCACGGGATCGGCCTGCTGACCGAGAACCGCCAGCAGGAAGGGCTGGTGCTCGATATGGGCGTGGGCGAGAATATCACGCTGGCCTCATTAGAGGGCGAGCCGCCCGGCCCGCTGATCGATCACGCTCACGAGGCCGAGCTAACCGCCTATTACAGCCGCCAGCTTCGTATCAGCACCCCGCATCCCGACTTCAAGACGCGCTATCTGTCCGGCGGCACACAGCAGAAGATTGTGCTCTCCAAGTGGCTGGCGACCGGGCCACGTATCCTGCTCTGCGACGAGCCGACCCAGGGCGTCGATATCGGCGCGCGCACGGAGATCTACCGCCTGATGAACGAGCTGGTCGAGAGCGGCATCGGGATCGTGATCGTCAGCGCCGACATCACCGAGATTCTGGGCATGTGCGACCGTTTCCTGGTGCTGCACCAGGGCCGCGTAGCGCGCATCCTGACACCCGCCGAGGCGGACGAAGCGCTCGTGCTGGCCTACGCGATGGGAGAGCATCCCGATGACTAGGCGCGCGCCCTGGAGCGATCCGCTCGCCCGCTATGCTGCCCAGGCTATTCCAGCGCTCGATCTGGCCCGCCGCCATGCCCTGCTGCTCGTGTTCCTGGTCGCGCTGACCGTGTTTGCGCTGTCGTCGCGCCATTTCACCAGCACCACTAATCTGCTGCTGATCCTGATGCGCGCCGCGCCGCTGGGGATCGTGGTCGCCGGGCAGACGATGGTGATCATTACCGGCGGCGTCGATCTGTCGGTCGGCTCGGTGGCCGGGCTGGCGAGCATCGTCGCGGCCAAACTGATGCGCGAGCAGAGCGCGGTCACGCTGCCGCCGATCGTGGCGATCGGGGTGGCGCTCGGCGCGGCGCTGATCATCGGCTGGGCGCACGGCTGGCTGATCACGCGCCGGGGACTGCCGCCGTTCATCGTCACCTTCGGCTCGATGAGTCTGATCAAGGGCCTGGCGCTGATCTACAGCGACGCCGCGCCGATCCCGATCCCGCACGACACGTTCGCCTGGATGTGGCGCATCGGCTCGTCGCCGCGCCCGATCCCGATCCTGCTGATGGCGCTCGTCTTTCTGGCGCTGGCCTACACGCTGCGCAATACCAAGCTGGGCCGCTATTCGTTCGCGATCGGCGGCAACGAGACGGTCGCGCGCATGTCGGGCGTCCATGTCGATCGCTACAAAACGCAGGTCTACATGCTGAGCAGTCTGCTGGCGGGCATGGCCGGTATTCTGCTGATGACGCGTATCGAGAGCGGGGCGTATACCAACGGCGAAAACTACGCGCTGATCTCGGTGGCGGCGGCGATCATCGGTGGGGCCAGCCTGCAAGGGGGCACCGGCAGCGCGTGGGGATCGCTGCTGGGCGTGCTGCTGCTGGTGGTGGTCGATACCGGGCTGGGCGCGCTCAACGCCTCGCTGTGGAGCACCGGTGTGATCGGCGGGCTGGTTCTGCTCGCGGCGCTGGCCGATGTCGAGCGGCGCAAAGTCCGCGAGGCCGATCCCCCGGTGCGGATGGAGCGCCCGCCCAACGATCATGATTCCTACCTGCTCCAGATGTTCGGCAAGCTCCAGCAGGCGATCAAGCAGCAGCTTGCCTGCGAACATGTCCGGCTGTATATGGTTGACCGCGAGGCAGGCGACCTCATCCAGCAGGGCCGCTCCCAGGACGACCGGACGATCATCGGCCCGGCGCAGCATATCGCCAGGCGCGTCGAGCACACCCGCACCCCGATCTGGCTTGAGGACCTGAGCGAGAACGATACGGTGATCGTCGAGCGCATCAAGCCGGAGATGCAGTCGGCAGTCGCCGTGCCGATCCACTGCGCGGGGCGAGTGGTCGGCGTACTGGAGCTGCAAAGCCCCTACACCGGTATTTTCGACGCGGCGACTGCCGGGCAGGTCATGGAGCTGGCGCGACAGTATGCGCTGCCGCTCGAAGATGCCTGGCTGCTCGACAGCGGCTGGCTGCTGCGCCACACGCGCGAAGCCTTCCGCCACCTGTGGGACGAAGTCTATCTGGGCAAATGCGCGCTGGCGGGGTGGCTGTATACCGCCGAGAATGTGAGCGAAACGCATCCCGCCGGGCGCGGGCAGGAAGTCCAGCAGCTTCTGTTGAGCGCAATCGACAGCTTTTGCGAGAGCGAGATCGGCGATCACTCGCGGGCCAGGCGGCGCTATCAGGTCTTGTATCAGACCTATGTCGAGGATTTGACGGTCGAGGAGATCACCGAGAAGCTCGGCATCAGCCGCCGCCAGTACTTCTACAACCTCAAAGACGCGCTGGAAGCCGTCGTGCACCTGATCGTGAATCGCGAGTTCAATGCGCAGGCACTGCCGGTTGCAGTCGAAAAATAGGCTTTTGCACTGATTTTGCACCGCATTTGCACTAACCATGCGCTGCATCCATTGACGCCCTTCCCCCGCCTGTACTAAGCTGTAAATCAGCGAATTTTTGGCACGTCGAGCCTGTGACGCATCGCTGCATCAGCACAATCGTCAGCGAACAGGTTATAAATTCCTAGTCCCCTGCCTCTCATCAGAAACATTATTTATTCAGGACAACGCAATGCAAGCCACACTAGATGCACCCTCTGCACCCGGTCCCGACTCGACCCGGCTTCTGCTGGAGATGCGCAGCATTTCCAAATCCTTCCCCGGTGTGAAGGCGCTTCAGAATGTCGATCTGGACCTGCATCCGGGCGAAGTCCATGTGCTGCTGGGCGAGAACGGCGCGGGCAAGTCCACGCTGATGAAGATTCTGTCGGGCGTGTACGATCGCGACGACGGGACGATCCTGTTAAACGGCCAGCCGGTCAACTTCCACAATCCCAAGCAGGCCCAAGAACACGGCATCGCCACGATCTACCAGGAATTCGCCCTGATCCCGTACCTCTCGGTGACGGAGAATATCTTTTTGGGCGACGAGATCATGCTGGGGCCGTCGCCGGTCCTCAACTGGCCGGCCATGCACCGCCACGCCCGCGAGACGCTGCGACAGCTCAACCTGGACATCAACCCGCGCACGCTGGTCCGCGATCTCGGCGTGGCGAAACAGCAGTTGGTCGAGGTCGCCAAGGCCCTGCACCACGAGGCCGACCTGATCATCATGGACGAGCCGACCTCGGCTCTCAGCCAGAACGAGATCGAGGACCTGTTCACCGTGATCCGCCAGCTCAAGGCCAAGGGCGTCGGCGTGATCTACATCAGCCATCACCTGGACGAAGTGCACCGCATCGGCGACCGCGTAACGGTGCTGCGCGACGGGCTGCGCGTGGCGACGCTGCCGGTGGCCGAGATCACCATCGACGAGCTGATCCGGATGATGGTCGGGCGCAGCGTCGATGAGCAGTTCCCCAAGGTCGAAATTCCCCGCCGCGAAGAAGTGCTGCGCGTCGAAGGGTTGTCGAGCAAAGGGCTACTGCACGACGTCAGCTTCAATGTGTATGGCGGCGAAATCCTGGGAGTCGCCGGGCTGGTCGGCTCCGGACGGACGGAGCTGGCGCGCGCGATCTTCGGCGCCGATAAGATCGAGGCCGGGCAAATGCATCTGGACGGGCGGCCTGTGAAGATCAGCGCACCCCACGACGCGGTCGATCTGGGCATCGGCCTGCTGACCGAAGATCGTAAGGAGCAGGGGTTGGTGCTGGGCATGAGCGTGCGCGCCAATATCGTGATGCCGATTCTCAACCGCATCACGCGCACGCCGCTGGTGAACATCCGCCGGGAGCAGAAGATCGCCGCCGAGTATGTGGAGCGGCTCAACATCCGCACACCCACTCTCAACCAGAAAACGCTCTATCTTTCGGGCGGCAACCAGCAAAAAGTCGTCCTCTCCAAATGGCTGGCGACCAATCCGCGCGTTTTGATCTTTGACGAGCCGACGCGCGGGATCGATGTTGGCTCGAAAGTCGAAATCTATACGTTTATGACCCGGCTGGCCGAACAGGGCGTCGCCATCATCATGATCAGCTCCGAGCTGCCGGAGATCATCAGCATGAGCGACCGGGTGCTGGTCATGTTCGAGGGCACGGTTTCGGGCATCCTCAACCGGGAAGAATTATCTCAAGAAAACATTATGGCTTTGGCTACAGGTGGAGACACGACGAATGGCGGACACAGCAACTCAATCACCGCGCAATAAAGCAGCCGATCTCGAAGGATCGTTCCTGGGCCGGATTCCGGTCTGGCGGCTGATCGATGAAGCCGGCGTGCTGCTGGTGCTCATCGCACTGATGACGATCCTGGCCCTCGATAATGACGTTTTCGGCACCTGGTTCAACATGCGCCTGATCGCGCTCGACGCGGCGCTGGTGGGCATCGTCGCCTGCGGCCAGACGTTCGTGATCCTGACGGCAGGCATCGACCTGTCCCTCGGCTCGATGGTCGCCTTCTCCGGCGTGCTGGCCGCCGGCCTGATGACGCGGCGCGGGCTGGCCTTCCCCGAAGCGATGGCGCCGATGCTGGACCCCTGGATCGCGATCCCGATCGCGCTGGCGTTCGGCACGCTCTACGGCATGCTGCAAGGTCTTATCATCACCAAGCTGAAGATCACGCCCTTTATCGTGACGCTCGGCAGCCTGAGCATCCTGCAAGGGCTGGCGCTGGTCCTCTCCAACGCGGCCCCGGTGCAGCAGCTTCCGCGCCAGCTGCGCTGGATGATCCAGATCGAGCCGGAAATCCTTGGCCTGAAGATGCCGCTGCCGATGCCCGCCATTATCATGCTGCTGGTGTATTTCACGGCGTGGCTGGTGCTGCGCTATACCAAGCTGGGCCGCTATGCCTATGCCATCGGCGGCAACGAAACCGCGACGCGCCTGTCGGGGATCAAGGTCGATCGCTACCTGATCTCGATCTACAGCCTGAGCGCCTTCCTGGCGGCGATGGCCGGGGTGATCCTGTCCGTGCGGCTGGACAGCGGCAACTACACCAACGGCGAAACCTACACGCTGGACGGCGTGGCGGCAGCCGTGATCGGCGGCACGAGCCTGATGGGCGGCGTCGGCGGGGTGTGGGGGACGCTGGTCGGCGCACTGTTGATGGCCGTCGTGCGCAACGCCCTGGTGCTCTACAACGTCCCGGCGATGTGGCATCGCGTCGTGGTCGGCGGAATCATCGTCGGCGCAGTGGCGCTGGACGCGATCCGCAAGCGGCTGCGCAGCTAGCAGCGCCGCAGTTGACCATCTCATATTACGAGTTCTCTCGTTTCAGGATCGCTGGCCGACTTTCGAACTGTGAGGAGAAAGGAGACTCGCCACGCCAACTGAATCAGGCGGATTGCACGGAAACACCATCCTGGCACTTAGTCACTTAGGGCTTTAGGAGGAAACACGCATGTCGCGCAAGAATCTGGTTTTGCTATTCACGCTGTTAACCGTAATCTCTATGCTGCCCCTGGCCGGTATCTCCGCGCAGGATGACGAGCACACGGTCGCCGTGATCCCGCCGGCGCTGGTCAGCCCGTTCCATGTCGCCGTGCAAGATGGCGCGGTCGAAATGGCGGGTGAGAAGGGTTGGAACATCATCACGCAGTCGCCGGAGCGCGAGACGGACTTCGAGGCGCAGGTGGCGATCATGGAGCAGGTGGTGCAGCAGAATGTGGACGCGATCTCGGTCAACCCGATCAACGCCGACGCGATGATCGCGGGCGTGCGGGTCGCCAACGAGGCCGGCATCCCGGTCCTGATGCACAACATGATCACCC
>JAAYCM010000079.1 GCA_012729765.1 Chloroflexota bacterium
CGTGCTGGGGCTGATGGTGATCGGCCAGGCGATCTGCCTGATCAGCGGCAACTTCGACCTGTCGGCAGAAGGGACGGTCTCGCTGCTGGCGATGCTCGCCGCCTGGATGATGGTGCCCGAGCAGGCCTGGAGCGGCGGCGGCGGCTGGGAAGTGCACCCGCTCATCGTTATCCCCGTGATCCTGCTGCTGGGCGCGTTCATCGGGCTGTTCAACGGGTTCCTGATCACGCAGCTCGGCATGAACAACTTCATCGTGACCCTGGCGATGCAGCTCGTGCTGCGCGGCCTGGCGCTGATGCTGAACAAGGGCAACTACATCTCCGGCACCCCGGACCTGTTCAACTGGCTGGGCGAGGGCCGCATCTCTCAAACCCACGCGCTGATCGTGATCGGTGTGCTGGCCGTCGTTGGGCTTCACCTGTACTACCGGAACTCGAGCTTCGGGCAGCGCGTGTACGCCCGGGGTCCCGCCGGCATTGCAGCGGCCTATCTCGGCGGGGGCATCTTCGCCTTTGCGGCCATCTGGGCGCTGCTAGGCTGGATTGGCGATATTCCCGTCCAGATTATCTTCACGGGCATCGCGTTTGTCGGGTTCCACTACTACCTGACCAACTCCAAGTTCGGGCGCCAGTTGTACGCCGTGGGCGGCAACAAGGAAGCGGCGCGCGCGTCCGGCTTTTCCCCCAAACGGACGATCACCACGGCGTATGTGATCAGCGGCGTGCTGGCGGCCATCGCAGCCTGGATGCTGCTGGGGCGCATTGGTGAGGCGACCGACAAGACGGGCGTCAACCTGACGCTCGAAACGGTGGCTGCGTCGGTCATCGGCGGCGTTGCCCTGAGCGGCGGTTATGGGTCGGTCCTGGGCGCCTTGAGCGGCGTGATGCTCCTCTCGATCGTCGATAACGGCCTCAACCTGATGCAGGTCAACCCGTTCTGGGTGAACGGCATTCGCGGAACGATCATCCTGGCCGCGATCTTCGTCGAGGCCCAGAAGTTCCGGTTCAAGCCGCGCGCGGCCCGCTCGCGAGAATCCACGTGACGGCCGCCGGGGATGCATGAGTGCGGTGTTCCAGGTCCTGAAAAGGCGATGATAGATGGTCAATGTGTTCATGGAACGGTCCGATCCGTATATCGTTGATGCCGCGGCCCAAAAGCGCGAGAAAGTGCGCGCCTGGCTGCGTGAAGCGGAGCTCGACGGCGTCATCATTTCCCGGCGCGACAACTTCGCCTGGATCACCTGCGGCGGCGACAGCCGCGTGATCAACTGCACCGAGGTCGGCGTGGGTCATCTCGTGATCACGCGGGACAAGCACTACCTCGTCGCGTGCTACATGGACAGCGACCGCCTGCTGCAGGACCAGGTGCCGGGACAGGGGTACGAGCAGGTCACGCTTTTCTGGCACGAAGGAGACGAGCGCCTGCGCGCGCTGGGCCTCGCCGGGAAGCGAGTCGCCGCGGACACCCCGGTCGCGGGGACGCTGTTCGCCGGTGAAGCCATCATGGACCTGCAGTGGCCGCTGAACGAGCTCGAGGTGGCGCGCAGCCGGTGGCTGGGCCGCACGGTGGGCGAGATCCTCGAGCGGGTGATGCGCGACGTTGAGCCGGGCATGACCGAGCGCGAGATCCAGCACCGGCTGCACGGCGAGATCATCCAGCGCGGCATGGATCTCGAAGTGCCCATCGTGGGCAGCGACGAGCGCATCTACCAGTACCGGCACGTGCTCGCCACCGACAAGCCCCTACAGTGCTACCTGCTGCTCGGCCCGGTGGTCCGGCGCTGGGGGCTCACCGCCCTGGTGTCGCGCTCCATGCACTTCGGCGAGCCGCCGGAAGATGTGAAGCAAGCCTTTCATTGTGTCTCGACCATCGAAGGGCGCATCATGGCGATGCTGCGCGAAGGGCTGCCCTTCGCCGAGATCCTGGTGCATCAGAAGCAGTGGTACGACGAGCTTGGCTTCCCCGGCGGGTGGAACTATCACTTTCAGGGCGGGCCAACGGGCTATGTGCTGGTCGATGCCGCGCGCAGCCTAACCGGCAAAGTGGTCCAGGTTCCACAGACGTATAGCTGGTTCACCACGGCCAGGGGCGCCAAAGTCGAAGAGCTCACGCTGCTGACCGGAAATGGCGTGGAAATTCCCTCGCTGGGCGATCACTGGCCCACCGTCGAGGTCGATACCGCAGCAGGGCCGTTCGAGGTGCCGGGAATGTTGATTCGTTGAGCCGAATGGCTGCACGCATATCAAAGGAGAAGATGATGAGCGAACGAAAGTACAAGTATTCTGTCATCCTGACCAATTACAACAAACCGTCCGATCGTTTTTTGACCGCGGGCTATGGCGACCCGTCCGAACAGCGCGGCGTATTCGAGCTGATCGATCTGGCGGGCAAGCAGGGCATTCTCGACGGGCTGGAGATGCCGTTCCAGCCGGGCGACGAGGCCGGAACGTGGATTGGGGTCGGTCCATCCAACCATAAGGAGTTGAAGGCCGCCCTGGAGCACAATGGCCTGCAGCTCTGCGGTATCTTCCCGATTCTGTGGGGCGACTGGCGGCAGGCCAAAGGCACGTTCGGCTCCGCGGATCCGGCCATTCGCCGCGAGACGATCGACCTGTGCAAGCGCGCCATGGATACCGCCGCCGAGGTGGGCTGCCCGTATATCGGCATCTGGCCCGGCCAGGATGGATTTGATTACTACTTCGAGGTGGACCACCAGAAGGTGTGGAGCTGGTGGGTCGAGGGCATCCGCGAGCTGGCTGACCACAACCCCGCGATTCGCATCGGCCTGGAACCCAAGCCCAACGAGCCCCGCGCCTATTCGTTCATCAGCACGGTCCCCAAAGCCCTGCTGCTCATCAACGATATCGGCCGGAAGAACGTGGGCGTGTGCCTCGATATCGGCCACTCGCTGTACGGGCTGGAGAACCTGAGCGAGATCATCTCCATCGCGCAGGGGCACGACAACCGGCTGTTCCACATGCACATGAACGACAACTACCGCGCCAGCGATCTCGACATGGTCTTCGGGACGGTGCACACCCTCGAGCATATCGAGATGTTCTATTGGCTGCGCCGCACCGGGTTCGACAAGTTCATGTCGATCGACCTGTTCGCGTACCGCACCGACCCGACCCAGTCGATTTTCGAGGGCGTCAAGTGGATGGAGGCAATCGACCGGTTTGTCGAAGAGGTGGGCCTTGACACGCTGGGCAAGTTGATCGAGACCGGCGACCCGCTCCAGACGACGCGCTTCTTCCGCGAGAAGCTGCTTGGCGGTTAGGAGAACGATCATGAAACCACAGAAATTTCAGCAGCACGACCGCGAGGTCATCCAGCGCTTCCTGGCGTTCCGGCAAGCGAATCCGGGCGACCTACCGGGCTTGAAACTCTCGTGGAGCAACTGGGGGTTCGGCGTCGAGCCGCTGGAAGTGACGGCGGCGCGGCTCCAGCGCAACAACATCCACTACATCGAGCTGCACGGCAACCGCTATGGTCCCGACCTGGGATACAAGACGGCAGAAACCAAGCAGATCCTCGACGATCACGGCATCAAGGTGGGAGGCATCTGCGGCATGGTGTCCCCCGAGTCGGAACTGTCCAGCAACAGGCCGCACATCACCCAGCGCAGCATCGACTACTTCAAGCGCAACATCGACCTGTGCGCCGAACTGGGCGGCACCTACGTGCTCTTCACACCGGGCGCCGTGGGACGGCCTACCAAGTACGATGACATGGAGTTCTTCCGCGCCGTGCAGGCGATCCGCTACCTGGGCGATTATTTCCAGCAGGCGGGCGTGCGCTGCGCCATCGAGCCGGTGCGAGCCGCCGAGGTGAG